>NC_012489.1:3974540-4636964 GCF_000010305.1 Gemmatimonas aurantiaca T-27
CACACTACGACTCCTTTCGGGACACGGATCATGCACACTGCCGCACGCCTGGCTGCGCTCTCCCTCGCCCTTGGGGCAGCCGGCATCATCGCTCCCGCCGCGGCGCATGCGCAGGTGGTCATTCCCACCGCCGCACAGTCCCAGCCGGTCGCGCTCAAGGGCGCGACGATTCATACGGTCACGAAGGGCACGATCACCAACGGCACCATCGTGATGGATCGTGGCAAGATCATCGCGATTGGCGGCGCAGACACCGAAGTGCCACGCGGCGCCAAGGTGGTGGATGTGGCGGGCAAGCACATCTACCCCGGCCTCATCGACGCCTACAGCACGGTGGGTATCTCGGAAATCGGTGCGGTCGACATGTCGAACGACGTGAACGAGCGTGGCGATTTCAATCCCAACGTGCGGCCTGAAGTGGCGGTGAATGCTGAAAGCCGGCACATCGGCACGACACGCAACGCCGGTGTGCTGGTGGCATTTGCGACACCCGGTGGTGGTGTGATCTCCGGTCTGTCGTCGGCCATCTCACTCGAAGGCTGGACGTGGGAAGAGATGTCGATGAAGGGCGCGGCCGCGCTCAACGTGAACTGGCCCGACCCCAACGCCCGTCCGCGTGGCCCGTTTGGCGGCCCGCCGGGTGGCCCTGGCGGTCGTGCCGGACAGCCGGCGCCCAAGACCTACGCCGAACAGGTGGAAGCCATTCGCGGCTTCTTCGCCGAAGCGCGCGCGTATCGGGATGCACTGAAGAGCAAGCAGTCTGTGCGTACCGACTCACGCTATGCCGCGATGATTCCGGCGCTCAACGGCGAGATTCCGGTGGTGGTGGCGGCAGAAGGTGTGGCGCAGATCAACGACGCCATCACGTGGGGCAAGGAAGAAGGGGTGAAGCTGGTGATTCGTGGAGGACGTGACGCCATCCACGTGGCGCCGCGGCTCAAGGCCGAGCAGATCCCGGTGATCCTCACGTCCACCATGTCCGCACCGCCGCGCGAAGACGATGGCTACGACGGCGCGTACAGCTCGCCGGCCGCGTTGTACAAGGCCGGTGTGAAGTTCGCGATCGCCGGCGACGGCAACGCGCTGTACAGCTATCGCCTGCCGTGGGACGCCGGTGTGGCGGTGGCGTTTGGCCTGCCAGAGGAGGAAGCGCTCAAGGCGGTGACGATCAACGCCGCCGAATTCATGGGTGTGTCCGACAAGGTGGGTTCGCTGGAAGTGGGCAAGGAAGCCACGTTGCTGATCACGACCGGAACGCCGCTGGATATGACGTCGAACATCATCCAGTCGTACATCCAGGGTCGTGAGATCGACATGAACGACATCCAGAAGCAGTTCTTCAAGAAGTACATGGAGAAGATCAACCAGCAGAAGAAGAAGATCGCGAGCTGAATCCGGCTGGCGATTGGTGATGCACAACGGGGGCGCCGAACACGGCGCCCCCGTTTGTCTATCTGGTCATTGCGATGATTCGGTCAGGCGTTCCGGCGTCGCGAAGTCGTGGAACACCCGAAATCGATTGCCGTCGGGATCGGCGGCCGTGAACTCATGCAGCCCCCAGGGCTTTGATTCGGGCACCGCGAGCACGATGGCGTTGGCGGCGTGCCAGAGGCTGTGCAGATCATTCACGGCCTCGATGCTGTCCAGGTTGAGCCAAATCACGACGGGGCTGGTGTTGCCACGTTGCTCGCGAAAGGCTGGCCCTGAGAGGAAAAGCCGGCACTGATCACGCGAGATGCCTGCCAGATCGATGTCGGTGGCATGCCAGTCGACGTCGAAGCCCAACTGGTCACGGTAGTACGCCGTGGACGTGGCCACATTGCCCACCGGGATCTCTGGTACTGCGGCGGAGAGCGGTTGCATCGGCTAGATGAACTTCCAACGCACCAGCACCGCCACGACCGCCGGCACCCCAAAGAGCAGAAACAGGATCGGCAGCTCCTCCCCGACTGAATATCCGGCCTTGGAGACGCCCACCCACATGTTGGCAGCAGTGATGGCCAACCAGAGACCCATGCCGAGCCCCAATGCCCAGTTCGGGGCCGACGGAAAGTGTTCACCGAACAGCTTGGACACGATCAACAGCGAGGCCATCAGCAACAGGCCTGAGACTAGGAAGAGTGCGGTTCGCATGAGGAGAGCTGCTGGGGAATGTCAAACGAACAATCCACCATCTTACACGCAGGGTAGCCGGCTTGCTTAGCGATCGGCTGGCGAACCAGGATGGCATACAGTGCGAGTCCGAGACCAACAGGAACGATGCGGATAGCGCTACGGCCCACTATGTGAACGTCAGTCCTGCCGCTCGAGCCAATCGGTGAGGTCAGTCGAGCCATCAGATTGCGGTTTGCCATGGTGGCTCATCGTGTCCCAGAGGCCGGCATTGAGCGACTCGTCCTGCACACGCTGCTCTTTCCACACCTGGCCTCCGTTCACCGCTGCTGTCGCGGCAGCCATGTCCATGGACGTCGCGTCGGCGAGGACGATGATCGACTGTCCCTTGGAACAGCCCGCATCACGTAGCAGCGCAACGACCTGATCGAGTGACTGACCGGAGTGGATCGCATTCCGAACGCGCTCGCGGAGTTCTGCATCTCTACTCACAATGTGCTCCGACGGGAAACCATAGAGCCTCCCTTTGCGGCCAATGGCGCATGCGCCCAACTCATGGATAGTCGCGGGAACCGAGGTATTCCCTCCCCGGCTCCCGATGTGTCAGTTGAAAGACGAGATCGTTGAAGTCTGGCTCCCCAAAGCCGTCGCTGCATCGCGCAAGGATCGAGCCATCCGGCTGAGGTACGAGTTCCATAGCCGCATTGTTCAGCCGGTACATCGTAGAGCCGTACTTTTCGTCCCGCCACTGATTGAAGAAGATCACACGCGCACCAGTCTTGGCCTTCACGACTTCGAGTGTCACAGCTTTGGGGGCCGTATCGGTCCAGAGCCCGATACTCTTCGCCATTGTTCCCGCGACCCGGATCTCACAGTGCTCGCATGTGATCCCGATACCCTGCACCGGACGATCGGCGGAGCGAAGAAACCGCAGCGCGATGGTGTCTCCGTTCGCTGCCGCAAGGACCAGTTTCGCATGGAGTTCCCGACCGTCGTATTGGATGGGGGCTCCGTTGGTCGACTCGAACTGGTCAGTGAAAGTAGTCATCGACGTGTTTCCGTATTCAGGAGTTTGATCACTCTTGCGGAGACCCGCCGAGCTTTCGGAGCGGATCCATCTGCGCGTGCTGCTCAGGTGTCACCCAACTCGACCGACCTCCCATCAACCCTCGCCGCTAGGCCGCTCTTCATTCGTTCCACGTTGCTACTACCCCACCTCCACGCCGCCCCTCAAGTAGTTCTTCAAGAAGTAAATGGAAAAGATCAATCAGCAGAAGAAGAAGATCGCGAGCTGAATCCGGCTGGCGATTGATGATGCACAACGGGGCCGCCGAACACGGCGCCCCCGTTTGTCTATCTGGTCATTGCGATGATTCGGTCAGGCGTTCCGGCGTCGCGAAGTCGTGGAACACCCGAAATCGATTGCCGTCGGGATCGGCGGCCGTGAACTCATGCAGCCCCCAGGGCTTTGATTCGGGCACCGCGAGCACGATGGCGTTGGCGGCGTGCCAGAGGCTGTGCAGATCATTCACGGCCTCGATGCTGTCCAGGTTGAGCCAAATCACGACGGGGCTGGTGTTGCCACGTTGCTCGCGAAAGGCTGGCCCTGAGAGGAAAAGCCGGCACTGATCACGCGAGATGCCTGCCAGATCGATGTCGGTGGCATGCCAGTCGACGTCGAAGCCCAACTGGTCACGGTAGTACGCCGAAGACGTGGCGACATCAGCTACCGGAATTTCGGGTGCTGCCGCCGGCAATGTTGTTTTCATGGCCGAACCGCGACAGACGATTCGCGCGTCCCGCACCGACGATCCACGCCATACCCCGCTGGATCCGGATACGACAGGAGGTCCACCGCGATGGAATCCGCTCGTGTGTGCGCCCTGGCGTAGGCGCCGTCACAGGCACTCGCACTGCTCACCGCGTGTACGGGCGCGATGGCCAGACGATAGGCGAAAAACCCAAGTGCCAGCAGTAGGCCAGCGGCAAAACCGTATCGACCTATCGTACGCATCGTTCCCTCTGCGTGAAGTGATGAGTATGCTCTCATGTAAAAGCCGCGCTTTGAGTACTCAGACTATCTGTGCACAGCGAAGACGATTCGTTTGGTATCTCCGGCTCCGTACTCAGCAGGCTGCGAACACTATCTCAACTAAAGAGCTCAAAGAAATTCGAGCCAGACCAACAGTGGCGCCCGGCAATAGAAGAAATCCGATCAAACATCTGATCGGATTTCTCTTATTACTGCAGAAAATCTCGCACTAACACATCAAATAGTGCCTTGGCAGGTTCTTCGAATTAGAGGATACGGAACCCCATCTATCATGAACTGCTCGATCGTCGTACGATCAAGTGCACGGTTCCTCCTCGCTCATCGGACACATCCTCGAAATGCTCATGCGGATCAGGATCTGATGAGTCCAAACGCGCCAAAGCGACGAGATAGATACCAAAAGCCTCAAGCGCCCGCGCACTGCCACTAAGTTGGACTTGCAATCGTTTCCCTAACAGCTCCGGTGGAAAGCCAAGAGTCTCATCGTCATCAACGTAGACCGCTACTCGAAGCTCATCCGTAAACTCAGGATCTACGGGGCGCGCTGTATAGATCCCACGTTCTGGATCGTCCACGCCTGCGTAGTAGGAAAGCAATATTTCGGCGGGCCTAGCGGTCGTATCACTCACGGTGACTCCTTGAGTTTGCGCAGTTGCTCGAGTGCACGCTCGACTCCGCGACGAATGGTTGGGTTCTCACGAATGGCCTTGGGTAGTTTGTTCATATCATCGGGACCGCCGATCCTCGTCTTTGGAACTCCACCTCGGCCTTTTCCCTGGACATGCACGTTGCCGGGAGTGTTGCCTGTCGGTTCTTCCCAATCGACTCGGGTCCGGCCAAGTCCCGGAATATCAACGGTGGCCGTGGTGTGGCTCTTACTGGCCAAGATCAAGCCATCAACCGCCGCACCAGTGACAGCGCCTACAAACGCTCCTTTCATGGCACCTATACTCACACCTGGGACAGTGCCGATGCCCCCCAAGAAAAATCCACCGGTTCCTCCGCCGACGCCACCGAGCAAAGCGCCTGTTGCGGCACCTGCAACAGTCCAGAATCCGGTACAATCGGATAGGTTGTCGTTATGCGGCGGACACAATCCAAACGGATCCGAAAAGTTCGCCGGATTGCTCCCCGCAAACCCGTACAGATTCAGCCCGCCCGCCAGCCCGATCGGATCTTCCTGCGTGAACCGTCCGGCGCCCGGATCATAGTACCGATTCCGTCGATAGTGCGTTCCCGTCGCGGTCTGCTTGTCGTCCAGCAGCGTCCCGCCAAACGCGCTCGGCAAGTACTTCGGTCGCTCATACGCGAACCACATGTTCGGCAACCCGACCTGAAGATTCGCCGTGCGCGTACCACCACCCGCCAGGTTGATCGTCCGACTACACTCTGCCTTCCCATCGGCACACGCCGCCACGCCCACCTTCCCCAGCGCCGTCCACATCAGTGAGACCGTCGTGGGCGGGAACACGATGCTCGAGTCGCCCTGGAAGCGATCGACGTAGTTGTACCGGGTGAGCGCTACCGGCTGGTCGAGCGTCAATCCATAGGTATAGAGCACCCGTCCGAAAAACGGATTCGGATCCTGGCTGTTGAGCACCCGTGGGTACCGCGGCAGAAACAGGTCGTTGTCCAGCACGCTATCCGGCTCAGCGCTACGCGTCGGTACTTTGACCGGCACCTGGATTTCGATGAGCTCCCGGTCCCCGTCCCACACCGTGCGCCGGAGCGTGCTCATGTCGCAATTGAGCCGATCGCGTCCGTTGTCGTTGGCAAGTTCACACTGACGATCCGCACGCACCCAGACGCGGCGCCCCAGTGCATCGTAGCGATAGGTCTCGAACGCACGCCGGCGATCATCGTCCAGCGTCGTTGAACGCCACCGATAGTCCGCTGCCGCAAGCTTGCCATCAGCCGCGTAGTAGGATTGGCGTCGTTCACGAAATCGACTGTCGTCCGCACTGCCTTCGGTACGGTGATACGACTGAGTGTTTCCTGCCGCATCGTACGCATAGGTACGCGCTCCGCCCGTACCGCCTACCTGCCCGAGGACCCGACCTACGTTGGCCTGATAACTTGCGGAATAGGTGAACGACTGTGACGCACGGCTCACGCCGCTATTGAGGCCACCACCGGTCCGCGAACTGTTGAACGTGGACGTCGTGTCGGTCAGCATGTTTCCCAGCGCATCGTAGGTCAAACTTTCTCGGCTTTCGACCCGCGCGCTGCCACCTTGGATTGCAGCCTGCTGGCTCATACGACTCGATGCCAAGTGTCCGAATCCGGTATACATGAACTGCGCGGTGTCCCGGAAGCCGGCCGCATCGTAGCGCGATTGACGAAACCCACGCGCGTCGAACGCGGACCGCGCCGAACGCACTGGCGATACGCCGATGCGCCCGTTCGTGGTACTAGGATTGGAGATGACGTTTAGGCTGTCATAGCCCGCCGCACCGTAGGTCCAAAACTCATTGTAGCCACCTGGGAAACTCAGCGATTCCGGTTCGCCTCGGTCCGTGTAGCTGTAGGTGTACGTATTGCCGAGTGGATCGGCAACAGCCAGCAACTCATCGCGATACGGGTGATAGACGCGCAGCAGGCTGTCCTGCCCAGCCGCCGCGAGCTGCGAAGGCAGTTTCACAACGGTGCGTCGCCCTCGCAGGTCGTGGCGGAACGTCAGCAGATAGTTGTGCTTCGCGGTGTCGACCGCTGCCGCATTGGAGGCACGCAGGTTCTGCCGTTCCGTGGCCAGCAATCCATTGCGGAGATAGGTGCGCGTGACACGCGCGTCGCGGTTGTTGGCGGTGAGAATACGCCCCGCGCTGTCATAGGTGAACCGCTGGGTATCCACCGGAATCAGATAGTTGCTCCCACTATTTGGCTTCCAGGGAAAAGCGAACGTATCGTATGTCGTGTCCGCCACAGTCGGGTACTGCACCGCCGACAACCGACGCGTCAGCAATTCGTTCGCCAGACCATACGTCATCGACACCGTGTCACTCTTGCGCGTGATCACGCGCTCCACGTTGCCCGCCGCATCGTAGAACGTGCGCTCGACAGCGTTGTCGGGGGCCGTCTCCACGATGCGCCGCCCCGCGCTGTCGTACTGCCACTGGGTGGTGATGGCGCCGATGCCCGCGTCCGGCAATGACGACTGTCGCTGCAACCACGTGAGGCGCCCTTCACGGTCATATCGGCTTCGCGTGGTCAGCGTCTGCGTACTCACGCCCAGCGGCGCGGTGACGGTGACGATGGAATCACGATCCATCCGATTGAACGTGGTCGCGGTGCACTGCTGCGGTGGCGTGCCACCGATACTGAGGTCGACACAGGTCTGTGCCACGCGCCCGATCGCATCATTCGACGTGTGCGTAGCCGAATGGATAGTGGTCGTCCCACCAATCCGCGACGCGGTCCGCACGTCTGAGACATTTCCCTGCGCATCGTACTGCAGCGAGTCGAAGTCTGTCCGCCCCGCCACGGTGTTGGGCTGTACCACGGAAACGAGCAATCCGGACGCCGGTGAGCCCGCCGACCCGTAGTTGAGTGTCGCGCGTCCCGCGGCTCCCCGGGAATCCTCGCGCGTGAGCACATTGCCGCGGGTGTCGTACGTGAACTGCATCCAGCCATCCATCGGCAGGAACATCGTCGTCACCCCATCGGGCCACTGCGTGCTGCCATACACGTAGCTGTAGACACTCGACATCGCCGGCCCGAGGGCATCGACATCGGTGCGCGTCTGTACGTTGCCGCGCTCGGTGTACGTGTACTGCTGCACGAATCCGGTGGGATCGGTCGCCTGGGTGACGAGTCCGGGAAACCGCGTATCGGTGCGTTGAAATGTGGAGACACTGCCGCGCGGGTCGCGGAAACTGTCCACCGCACCGTACCGGTTCACCGTGATATTCCAGGTATCGGCCACGGCGCGGGGGCCGTCGATCGTTGTGCTCGCCTCCGAGGTATGGGGCAGAACCGACGCGCCACAGGGGCCGCCACCCAGTATTCCGCGCGTCTCTGCGGCACACATCGACCAGGTGATCGGATCGGTGGATCCCATGCCGGCATATACCGTCGTGCCCGCAAGTCGCATGGCACCATCGAACGTGAACGCACGCGTGCGCGCGTGCTTGTCGCTTCGTGATACCATCAGGTTGGCCACCGTGCTGCTGTATGCGAAGGTGGTGGCAAAACCGTCGGGATCGGTGATGGAGACAAGCCGTCCACTATTCACCGAAGCACCAACCGTGCGCGGTGTGCCCGACACCGCCGGTGGCGTGACCTGCATGAGCTTCTGGTTGCCGTCGTAGGCAAACGTGTAGGTCAGCCCACCCCGTGGCAGCGTGATACCAGAGAGTCGTCCGCCCGTGCGCGCGAACGTCGTGGTATCATCGAGCCGATTGACGGTCGCGATGTGTTCGCCGGCGCATTGCAGGACACCGACGGGTTTCTCGTCGAAGCGGATCGTGGCACGGCATTTTTCGACGAGATCGGCACGCTCGCGCCCGCGGCGCAGGGTAAGCTGCTGCGCGCGCTCGAGACGGGCGCCTTTCGTCCGGTCGGTGCACGACTCGATCGCCGCAGCGATTTCCGCATCGTCGCCGCGGCCAATCAATCCCTGATGCGCAGCGTCGATGCCGGTACGTTTCGGGCCGATCTAGCCTACCGCCTCTCGGGATGTGTCATTGCCCTGCCACCACTTCGCGCGCGCCCTGACGATATCGCGCTGCTCGCCGAACACTTTGGCTCACATGCCAAAGCGCGTGTCATTCGGTTTGCACCGGGAGCGCTGGCGTTGCTCGTCGCACATCCATGGCCCGGCAACGTTCGGGAGCTACGGCTCTTTGTCGAGCGAGTCGCACTGCTGGCCGATGATCCGACGGTGACGATGAGTGACGTACAAGCCATGCTCACCACAACGGCATATGATCGCGCCTTTCCGCCCCCGCGGTCGGTGCAGGAATCGATGTCGTCATCGGTGGCGGAAGGCGACGCCACAGAACGCATCGACGAAGAGCGACAGCGGCTTCGGCATCTGCTCGACACCGCCGACTGGAATACCAAACGTGTCTGCGCCCAACTGGGGATCCACCGCTCCACACTGTATCGCCGCATGGCGCGGCTTGGCATTGCGACGCATCGGCCAACACCGCGCGCGACTGTTGCAGCACACGCACCGCTCGATGTCACACCAACCGAATGAAACCTGCGCGTGTTGGTGTCATTGAGGCCGGTCTGCGCCGAGTGTGCGTTCTTCCGCGATCATGAAGAGGTAGATCTTCGCGGCAAGACGCGCCGCCGTGGATGCAGAGGGCGTCGTGGATGCAGAGGGCGTCGTGGATCCACAGGGTCGAGAAAACACCCGTGCATCGAGTTCATCGAAATACTCCAGCTCGCTTCACAGGAGCGCCGCCCAACGATAGCCATCGAAAGTGTCGTTCACGAAGCCGAGCCCAAGCATTGCGATCTGCGGGCGCGTGGCGGAGATCCGACGAACCTGTGGCGAGTACGCACAACATGGCGCTTCACTCCGACCGGTCTGATGCACCAGACGCCGGCAGTGCACGACCAATCGTGTCCATGACCGCGCCCATGCGCGCACGCACCGCGTTCGTGGACGACACCCAATAGCGACGCGCGATGGCCAGCACACCACCGGCTCCGACCATGCCCGCACTGACGCCGAGCACCGGAGCGGTTTCGGACCATGTCATGCCGGCCAACGCAGCCATCAGCACACCAAAGCCGGCAAACGCCGCTACCGTGGTCAGGGTGCCGCGTCGATCCATGGCGATGGCCGCATCGACGCCGTCGGCAACCGGATGCACGGTCACGGTGAGTGCCTCCAGCTCGCCGCCATCATGCCATGTCATGCCCAGTGCGCTGGCATGCCCGGCGTGTATACCGGCCGCGTGCCCTTCAGCGATACGCACCGCCGACAACAACCGCGTCGCCATCGGCTCGTCGAGCATCACCGGGAAATGCGCCGCATGCTGCAGTCGCAACGGACCGCCAATCAGCCGTTCCAACAGCGCAGGGGGCTTCCGGACGAGATGCTGCCGCGCGGCCTGCGCCACGAGGACAGGATCGATTCCCACCTGCGCAGCAGCGGCCTGCATCTCGGACAGCGTCAGCCCCGAAGGCGAAGAGCCCTGCACCTCCGCGCGGCCGGACATCTCGGTCGCCGTGCGCAGGATGAGGGCAAACTCCTCGTCGCTGTAGACCCGGTTGTTCGCCACGACCAACCCCTGTTCGTGTAGCAGGCCGCTTACGATGTGGAGAGCAGCCGTACGGCCTGTTCAGCGATCGCTTCCATCTGCCGCTCGCGCTTCCGCGCCCAACCGGGCAGACGCACCACGTTGGCACCCAGTGCGGCGATGGCCATCGTGCCGAACATACCAAGAACCAATAGCGCCTTCTCCGGCTTGCCGGCTGCCGCCACCACACCACCCATCAGCAACGCCATACCGCCGAACAGCGATCCGAGCACATTCAGCACCATCGCGCTGTCATTCAAAGTACGAAGCCTGAGCTGCTGACCATGTGCCGTCGGTTCGACGGTGATATGCAGATTGCCTTCCGACCACTCGCGCATGCCACCCGAGGTGGCCATCTGGCCCTGTGTGTCGAACGTTGTCCGAAACAACGACACCAACTGCTCCCACTCCCGGTCAGAGGGAGCGCGCGGAAGATCGATCACCCGCGACACACCGATCGGCAATCCGAACGACCGTCGCACAGGCGCGACTTTCATTTGCGCATCGAGCAGCGCGGCCGCTGCGGCCACGCGCGCAGGCTCGATGCCCGCTTCCTGGCCAATATGCTTGAGCTCGCCGAGTGTCATGCCGCCTGATTCTGCCGACAGCGATGGGTCTCGTGCATCGTTCGCGGTGGCGAGACTGAAGATCTCGCGCACTTCGTCGTCTCTGTATCGACGCTCGGTCATGTCATCGATTGTACGGCGACCGCATGCCTTCCGCCACGAGCGGTTCCACACAGAGTGGCTCAGCCATACGTGGCATCGAATCGACACTTCCGATCATTTCCGATGTTTCTGAGCAATGAAAAGTGAATATATGGATGTAAGACGTTGGTCCAATAGTTGCAGTTTCTGTAAGGATCTGGTCCCTCCTTCCATCCCAAGCCCCTCCCCAATGCGCCTTGTTCACTTTCTGCGCGACTCGGCTGTGGTTGTTGCGCTCACGGCATCACTGGCCACCACCGCATCCGGCCAGGTGCTGCATGACAATGGACCAGCGGTCATTGGCGGCCTTTCGGTCCTTCGCCCCGGCGCCGCCATTTTCGGTGTCGGTATGCAGACCGACGTTCCCAATGCGGTAGCCGACGACTTCACGGTCGCGGTGGCAGGCGGATGGAACGTGACGGGATTCAGCTTCTTCGGATATCAGACCGGTGGCGTCAATGGCGCCTTCACGTTCACCGGTTTGAGCTGGAGCATTGTGGCAGGTGATGTCAACACCGGCTCGGTGGTGCAGTCGGGATCGGTGGTCCCCACCAATGGTGGCCTGGTCGGTTATCGCGTGAGTGGAACGGATCAAGGATCCACCACCCGTGCGATTTTTCAGATCGACGCCGATGTCCCCGATTTTGTATTGGGCATGGGGCAATACTGGCTGCAGTGGAGCATGACCGGCACCGGGATTTCCGGCCCCTGGCAGACCTCCACCGCCGACGGGGTGGAAGGCAACGCCCATCAGAGCCTGGATGGCACGGACTTCGCGCTTCGCTTGGATGATCTTGACGGCCTGAGCATGGAATACCCCTTCATCATCCGCGGTACGGCGGCGAGTACCGTCGTTCCGGAGCCGTCGACCTGGTCGATGATGATCGTCGGTGGTTTGGCCATGGTGGCGTTTTCCCGTCGTCGCCGTCGCATCGACTGAACACTCGGCGCCTCCTGCCGCGCACGGCCCGCTGACCGATCTGGTCGGCGGGCCGTTGCATTGGCCCGACGGTTTCCGGGCAACAGGACCCATCGCCCGCATGCGATCAGCGACAATCCATATGCCAGTCGCTGGTCCAAAAATTGCTGTTTCAGGAAAGTGTCTGTCCCTCCCTCCATCCCAGCCCCCTCCCCATGCGACTCGCCCACTTCCTGCGCGGTTCCGCCGCTGCTGTCGCCCTCTCTGCCTCGTTGGCTGGAACTGCGTCTGCGCAGGTCCTGCACGACAATGGGCCGGTCGTCCCGCCCTCCGGCCCCTCGGTGATCCGGGCAGGCGGCACAATGTTTGGCGCCGGGATGCAGACCAACGGGCCGAATCGGGTGGCCGACGATTTCACGGTCGCCGTGGCCGGCGGTTGGAACGTGACAGGGTTCAGCTTCTTTGGGTACCAGACCTTCTCGAACAGCGCGTTCACGTTCACCGGCCTGAGCTGGAGCATTGTAGCCGGTGATGTGAATACCGGATCGATAGTGGCGTCGGGCTCGGTGGTTCCCACAAATGGTGGCCTGGTGGGCTATCGCACCACGGCATCGACGCTCAGCAACCAAGACCGCGCAATTTTCCAGATCGATGCGGACGTGCCGGATTTTACGTTGGGCGTTGGCTCGTACTGGTTGCAGTGGAGCGTGGCCGGCAGCCTGGCCGCGGGTCCCTTCCAGCCCCCCACCTCCGACGGCGCCGTGGGTAACGCCCAGCAGAAGCTCGGCAGCGCGAACTTCGGAAACCTTCTCGACGCCGGTGATGCCTCGGGCGTGGAACTCCCGTTCATCATCCGCGGAACGGCGGCGAGCACCGTCGTTCCGGAACCGTCGACCTGGTCGATGATGGTCGTCGGTGGTTTGGCCATGGTGGTGCTGGCGCGTCGTCGCCGTCGCATCGACTGAACACTCGGCGCCTCATGCTGCGCACGGCCCGCTGACCGATCTGGTCGGCGGGCCGTTGTTGTTTCCCCTCGTCTCATCCGAGGTATGCGCGCGCGCATCGCTATCGGCACACCGCGAGACGCTTCGCCGCATGCCGACAGTCGTCCATGACGGCGTACGCGGCTTCGTAGCCAGCGCGAATCACCAGTGCCTGCGCCTCCTTCGAGGACATGCTGGGCACGACAATTTCCGGTGCGATCAACAAGTCCGCTTGTGCCACTTCGGATTCGGCCAGGAGACAACTTTGCGTGCGCATCACGTTGCCAATGACGGTGGTCGCCCCCGTTCCTCCCGGGCGCGGGCTTCGGCAATAGATATCCACCGCGATCACAATATCGGCGCCCATCGCGCGCGCGAAATGCACGGGCACGAGACTGGTGGCGCCGCCATCGATCAGATGCCCTCCGTCATACGACACGGGAACATTGATGCCCGGCACCGCCGCCGACGCCTGAACGACCCGTCCAGCGGATCCCGCATCGAGCAATACGGCCTGCCCGCTCTCCAGATCGGTCGCCACGGCCGCAAACCGCCGCGGAAAGTGTTCGACCGGCACACCGCTGGTGACATCGTCCATCCACTCGGCCAGATGATCGCCGCGCATCAATCCTTTCGTGCTCACCGTGAAATCGATCAGCGACGACACCTTGATGTCGCGTGCTGCCGACTCGATCTGATCCGGTGTCAGACCACTGGCGTAGGCAGCGCCCACCACCGCTCCGGCTGACGTTCCCACGATGATGTCGGCGCGTACACCCAGCTCCTCCAGCGCGCGCAGCACGCCCACATGCGCAAACCCGCGCAGCCCACCCCCGCCGAGGACCACGGCCACCACCGGATGCGCCGTGCGTTGTGCAGCGCGCCCAATGGTACCGTGCTGCTGCGACGCTGCCCTGACGCGCCGGATCTCGGCGAGATCATGCGGAACGAGATTCGCCGGCGGCTCCTCACGCTGCGAAGCGCAGCCCACGATGACCGCCGCCGAAGCGGCGATCACCAGGGTCATCGTGTAGACGGCCGAGCGCTTCATGATCCAACGCATGATCAGGCGCTCCGGTTGGCATTGCGCGCCAGCGGAAAGTCTGCCGGCACCGCAATCGTCTTCGTCTGCAGGTATTCCTCGAACCCCTCGATACCCATTTCCCGACCGATACCGGACTGCTTGTAGCCACCGAATGGTGCGTTGGGAGAGAAGAAAAATGCCCCGTTCACATTCATCGTACCGGTGCGTACGCTACGCGCCACGCGCAGGGCCCGTTCCGGCGACGCGGATATCACGGAGCCCGAGAGTCCGTAGATGGAGTCGTTGGCGATCCGGATCGCGTCATCATCGTCGTCGAACGGAATCACCACGAGCACCGGGCCGAAGATCTCCTCCTGTGCAATCGTCATCGAGTTGTCGACATCGGCGAAGAGCGTGGGCTCGACGTAGTACCCCGTGGTCAAATGCGCTGGTGTACCACCACCCACCACCACACGCGCCCCTTCGGCCTTGCCCTTTTCGATATAGGCCAACACCCGCTCGCGCTGCGCGGCATTGATCATCGGGCCCATGATGTTGTTCGCGTCGTTCGGATCGCCGTATGGCACCTGTCGATAGATGGACTCGAGAATGGCAATGGCCTCGTCGTAGCGCGATCGTGGCACCAGCAAGCGCGTGTTCAGGACACAGCCCTGGCCTGCATTGGCGCACACATAGGCCGCTCCGGCCAACGCCTGCGGAAAGTCCGCATCGTCGAGCACCACCATTGCCGACTTGCCGCCCAACTCCAGCAACGTGCGCTTGATGGTGTGCGACGCACTCTCCATGACACGACGTCCCGTCGCCGTCGATCCGGTGAAGGAGATGACATCCACACGCGGGTCCGCCGTGAGCATGGCGCCCAGGGCCCCGCTGGCAGTGGACGTGAGCACATTGAATGCCCCCGGTGGCAGATCAGGGCACTGCGATGCCACGCGACCCAGCATGGTGGCCGACCATGGCGTGTCATGCGCTGCCTTGAGCACCACGGTGCATCCTGCCGCCAACGCCGGAATGATCTTCTGCAGGTTGGTTTGCACAGGGGCGTTCCATGGGGTGATGGCCACCACCACGCCGGCGGCTTCCTGGCACACCAGGCGTCGCGCTGGGCCACCCATGGGTGAGCCGAGGTCTTCGATCTCCCGCTCGAACGCATAACTCTCGAGCAACGACAGCGAGTAGTTGATATCGGCCACCGAACTATCGAGCATCGGGCCGTGCGTGAAAGTGATGGGGCATCCACTTTCGGCGACGATCTGTCGACGCCATTCGTCGGCCACCGCCAGCAGACCGTCACGGAACTGCGTGAGTGCGCGGAGGCGACGAGGGACATTGGTCGACCAATCCGATGTATCGAAGCAACGACGTGCGGCAGCCAGGGCGCGGTCGGCATCGACCAAGGATGCGGCGGCAACCATGCCCGCCACCGCTTCGGTCGCGGGGTTGATGACATCGTAGGTACGCCCCTCTTCGGCGTCGACCAACGCACCATCGATGAACAGACGCGATTCCGCGTTGAGCGGAGACGGCGTGTGCGTGTGTGTGTGCGTATTCATGACGCCACCTGCACGAGTGCCACGGCGTCTGCACCGGCCGCGAAGTGCAGCCGATCCGAGACATCGTTCGCCGCCTGCAGCACCGTTTCCGCCACATCGATTTCACGGGTTGTGGCCGTGATCGTCCCGTATCCCGCAAACACACGATGCGCGAAGGGCTCGTAAGCGGCGGGAATCAATCCCTGCATGCGCTGCTGGCCGTTGGCCGTGAAACTCGTTGACGGACCGTACCCCGGCTCCACCAGCTTGACGCGCACGCCCAGGTCGCGGAGTTCGAGTTCCAATGACGCAGTGAATCCTTCGATGGCCGTCTTGCTGGCGGTATACGCTGCCACCAGCGGAAACGGTGCCAGTGTGGTGCTGGACGTGACATTCACGATGGTCCCCGTGCCGCGCGCGCGAAACGCGGGGAGGATGGCCTGACACATGGCCATGACACCAAACGTGTTGGTTTCGAAGATGTCGCGCACCGTGGACATGGGCGTGACCTCGAACGCGCCGAACAAACCCACACCGGCGTTGTTCACCAGCACATCGACCGGACCGGCCGCAGCCAGCGCCGCGGCGATGCTCTCCGGCTTGGTGACATCGAGCGGCAACACCTGCAGGTTCGGGGATGCCGGAAACAGCTCCTGCCGCGGCGTGCGCATGGTGGCAACCACCTTCCAGCCCTGCGCGAGGAAGTGACGAGCGGTCTCCAGGCCATAGCCGGAGGAACAGCCAGTGATCAGGACGGTCTTCATGTTTGACTCCGAGGTGTGAGGGTTGACTCGGAGAGAACGATAGGTCAGCATTTTCGGACTTATAGCCACATAAAGTCCGTTCTTTTTTAGTCAGAGTCCTGCCATGAACGACCCACTGTCCGAAGTCGTTCGACTGCTGCACCCACGGGCCGCCTTTGCCAACATCATCAGCGGCAAGGGAAACTGGGCGGTGCGTTATGGCGAATTTGGGTTGCCCAGCTTCTGCATCGTGCTGGACGGCAGTTGCCTGCTGACGGTCGACGGGCACGCGCCTATCACCATCCGCGCAGGAGACTTCATTCTGCTGCCCACGACACCGGCGTTCACGATCTCGAGCTTCGCGCCCGCGCCGCCGGTGCATTTTGACCCCAATCAGGTGGCCAGCTTTCGCGGCGAACTGCGGTATGGCCAGCAGGACGGTGCCCCGGACATGCGTTCCCTGGGCGGCTCGTTTCTGTTCGACAGTACCGATACCGGGCTACTCGTTTCGTTGTTGCCTACCGTCGTGCACATCCAGGACTCCCCGCGCTTGTCACAACTGGTGCAGATGGTGAGTGAAGAGTCCACCGAGCAGCAGCCAGGCAGTGAGTTCATGCTCTCCCGATTGGTGGAGCTATTGCTGGTGCAGGCGATGCGTTCGACCGCCACCGGTAGTGCTCCTCCAGGATTGTTGCGGGGCCTGGGCGATGAACGCCTGTCGCGTGCGCTGAAGGCCGTGCACGCCCACGTGCAGCACCCCTGGACCATCGAGCAACTGGCCCGCATCGCGGCGCTCTCCCGCTCCGCGTTCTTCGAACGTTTCACGCGCATGGTGGGAGCGACGCCGATGGAGTACGTGATGGCGTGGCGCATGGAGATCGCCAAGGGTCTCCTGCGCGACAACGTGCTGTCGGTGTCCGAAGTGGCAGAACGTGTGGGATACGGCTCGACCAGCACATTCAGCGTGGCGTTCAGTCGTCATGTCGGACAATCACCGCGACACTTTGCGCGAAGCCCGTGAACGCATCATGGCAACACGACCCGTGGTATCGATACACACCGGACACGTCGTCACGACCCGTCTTCCTTGACAGGAGAAATGCAGTGCGCGAGCATGCCGTCATGTTTTTGACGATGTGATTCTTCGCAGTACTGCGCCGCATCAACGGTCAGTTTTCATTCATCAGATTTGGGAGCCGTATACAGTGGCAAACATGTTTCTCAGTGGGCATGGTGGTTGGAAGCCGGCGTTTGGATACGTACAAGTTCCCCGTGGTGTGTCGGTGGCGTTCTACACGCACTTCGCCAAGAACCTGATCACGGGCATGGAATACAAGATTCTCGACGGCTCCTACACGACCGTCGATCGGGTCATCGGTGAATACTCACAGTGCCCCAACATGCAGATCTCGGGTCAGGAAGCTGCCTGGACGACGAAGAGCGAAAGCAAGCTCAATAAGGCGTACTGGGGCGACAAATCGATGGTCATTGGTGTGCCGGAAGGGCAGAATGGCAAGCTCCAGGAGTTTTTCGACCTGCTGTCGAAGACCATGAATCGCGGCGACACCTGCACCATCCACTGGCTGGCCTGCTCCACGCTGCAGTTGTCCCAAGTCGGTGGGCGTAACCACGGCTTGAATGCCGGCGATTTCAAGCATGACCCGAACTCACAGGGCCGCTATCGCATCAGGAACCCGGACGGCTCGTTCCTCTGGATCTGATGTCACACGCTGGCTCCTGACGCTGGCGACCGGCGCGGTTGTACATGATGAGACACGGCCCGCAGATCTTGCTGATCTGCGGGCCTTTGTTCTTCCTGCCCATCATGGAACTCACTTCGCGTTCACGTCTCGTCTAGAAGGTCCACGACAGTGCGAGGCCGCGGCCAGAGCTCGATGATGCACCAAGCCGCCAACGCGAATCCGGCACCGGTTCCCACCGATCGCTGATCATGAGGCTGCCGAAGATCATGCCGACAATGAGCCCCACACCAGCGCCGAGTCCGCCCAAGTGCCACGCATCGCGGGCACTCCCCCTGCCATTGGGGTCGATAACGCCACCGGAGAAGCCCGCAAGCGCGCCCAACGTGCCGCACCGGTTGATAGGCGCTGACTTCGGTGACCTGAATCTTCACACCAGCCGCGAGCGAGTCAGCGGACTGCGCGGTGCCTATGGCCGGTCGTAACAGAAACCACGCGGCTGCGCACCACAGCGATCGATACCAAATCCCATGCCTCGACGAGTTCATGTCGCCCTCAGGGAGAAGCGCCGGGGTGCCAACGTGAAGACGGCACGGTCTTCCATTCCTCGGTCGTGAGGAAGCTGCCAACGATCGTGCCGAGCACGAGCCCCACGCCAGCACCCAGGATGCCGAACGTTATCGCCGAGGTGCCGTCCCCTGCCGATCCCCCTACGACAGCGCCCAAGCTAGCCCCAATCCCCACGCCGAAGCCCAACCCTTCACCCGCTCGGCGATACTGGCCCCTGCTGATCTCTACGCGTGACACACTCGGTATGAAGAATGCCGAGACGGGATCGGGTGATCCATCTCGTGAACCGCGAGCGAGCCAGATCGAATCGCGACTGATAGCCACCAGGCGGCCCACATGCCGTATCGGCTGATACGCACTGACTTCCGTGAGTCGAAGTTTCGCGCCGGGCGCGAGGGAGTCAGCAGATTGCGCGGTGCTCAGAGCGGGCCGTAGGAGACACCACACAGCCGCACACCACAGCCAACGATGCCATGCTCGAAATCGGAACGTGCGCATATCTCTCCTTTCGAAGGCTCCACCATGAGTTCGCGCCGGTCTCCTGCTTCGACTAGAACGACCAGGACATTCCGAGTCCTCGGCTGGCACCTGGTCTCGTGCCAAGACGCCAGCGGGTATCCGGCACAGGTTGCCACTGGTCGCTGACGATGAGGCTGCCGACGATGACGCCGACAATAAGGCCGACTCCGGCGCCGATCAGGCCTCCAACTAGGGCGGTGTGTGTATTCCAGTTGTCCTCGGACGAGCAACACTCTTCCATTCCCAAGCCTCCCACGACGCCGAACAATCCGGCCCCTGCCACCGCTCCGAATGCGAGGCCCTTTCCGGGGTGCCTGCGCCGCCCCGTACTGATCTCCACGCGGGACAGATTCGGTGTCGCAAACACCGCGACGTTGCCTCGTGTACCCTGCGCGAGCCAAATCGAATCGCGACTGGCGGCCACCAGACGCCCAACGTGAACTACAGGTTGATAGGCACTGACTTCCGTGACACGCATCCTCGCGCCGGGCGCGAGGGAGTCAGTGGACTGCGCGGTGCCCATGACCGGTTGCAACAGGCACCACACGGCTCCGTACCAGAGCCCACGATGCCATACCCGAAATCGGGATGTGCGCATATCCCTCCTCTTAGAAAGCTCCACCGAGGCGTGAGCCTTTCAGCTCCACATCGGCAAACTGCCAAGCGGTCTTGAAATGCCCACGCTGCGTCGCAGCATCGGCAGTTTTACCCTGTGCCTCGAGCGCCAGAGCGAGACCGAGTGTGGACCAGCCGTTGTGCGGATACTGCTGCAGATCCTTCTCGTACACCAGTTGCGCCTCACTGGCTCGCCCGGCCTTGAGCAGGGCGGCCCCCAGCGACTGTCGCGTGGGATAGTACCAGAACGGCGGCTCGGTGTACGGCAGAGCATCCTGACCAGCCACAGCGGCCGTGAACTCCGTGATGGCGGCGCCGGTGTTGTTGCTCGCCAATGCGATCTCGCCCTGCAACAGGTCTTCGGCGATCTGCAGCAACTTGCTGGCCGGATAGTCGTTGCCGTCGAGCACCATCACTTTCGGATTGGCTTTCAGTGGCGTGAGCGCGGCCAGCTCCTTTCGTGCACCAGCCACATCGCCGGTGTTCGCCAGCGCCACACCGCGTGCATAGTGCCAGATGGCGTTGGAATAGCCGAGATCACTGCGTGGTTGCGGTTCGGCGAGGATCTCATCCCAGTGCGCGAACTGAATCAGCGACAGCAATGGAATAGTCTTGAAAAACTCCACGGTCGGGAACTGATCGATCTGCGCGAGGCTGACATTGTCGGCCAGCTTGCGCCCCGCTTCGATAGCGACCTTGCTCTGCCCCTGCATCGACGCCGCGGACCAGAGGAAGTGGATGTTGTGCGGGTAGTACATCGCCGGATAAAAACCCTGCGCATTGCACTGCTTGATGTAGTCCTCGTCGATCTTGGCGGCCTGCACATTCGACTGGGCCGCATCATTGTATCGACCGACGCGCCAGTAGATGTGCGCCGGCATGTGCACGAGATGCCCCGATCCCGGCACGAGTGGCAGCAGCAGATCCGCTGCCTTTTCCGCTTTCTCCGGCGTAGCCGACGCTTCCATGGCGTGGATGTAGAGATGCAGCGCCAGCGGATGTTTCGGGCTGCGCATCAACGTGTTCTCCAGCGCCGCGATCACCGGCACAATCTCCGGCCGTGGTGTGGTCGCATCGGACCAGTAGTTCCACGGCATGGTGTTCATCCAGGCTTCGCCATACAGCGCAGCCATGTCGTCATCGCTGGGATATCTCTCGACGAGCTCTCCCATCGCGCCCGCATAGGCGAAGTCCAGTGCCTCACGGTCTTCCACCGGCTCTGCGGCGTAGCGCGCAGCAAGCGCGGTGATCAGTGCCTGCTCCTTTTCCGGTTTCGATTTGGCCAGCGCCTGAGCTTTGGTGAGCGCCGCCCATGCCGCCCGCTGCTCTTCGGGCGACATGATGGCCTTGCCCTTGGAGGTCACATTGATATTCGGACCGGTGGCCAGGGCTTCACCCCAGAAACACATCGCGCACGCCGGATCGAGTTTCTGCGCGGCACGGAACGACCGGATCGCTTCGGCGTGGTTGAAGCCGAAGGCGAGCATCATGCCCTGATCGAAATAGCGCTGTGCCCCCGGATCCTTGGTATCGATGGTCCGATGGAAAGCCTCCATGCCTTTGAACAGGGGCGCTCCGGCGCGCGCGACCAGCTCAGCGTCGGATTCGACTTTGGGCGTACAAGCAGCAAGACCAGCCAGCAGGGACACTGCGGCAAGCGTGGCGCGGCGCATCGGACTCTCCGGACGAATGGGCGGAGAACGTAGCACGGCCGAGGATGCCTGGACAGCCTTCATCACAGCAACCGACTGAAGAAAGCGGCCGTCCAGGTTGCCGCGCGGGGCCCGTCATGAACAGCGCCGACTCACCCGCGCCGCGCCGCCTCGATGACAGCCACATCGATCTTCTTCATCTGCATCATCGCATCGAACACGCGCTTCGCGACCACCGGATCAGGATCCGCGACGCCCGCCGTCAACGCGACCGGTGTGATCTGCCACCATAGCCCCCACCGATCCCGACACCACCCGCACTGACTCTCTTCGCCACCGTTGCCGACAATTGCATCCCAATACCGATCCGTTTCCGCCTGGTCGGTCGTGGCGACCTGAAACGAGAATGCGAAGGTGTGCGGAAAGCCGGGGCCGCCGTTGAGCCCGATACATGGGATGCCCATCACGGTGAACTCCACCGTCAGAGCATCGCCCTGCTTCCCCGATGGAAAGTCGCCCGGCGCCCGATGCACCTTGCCGACCGACGAATCCGGGAAGGTTTCCGCATAGAACCGTGCGGCACCCTCCGCATCACCATTGTACCACAGACAAATCGTGTTCTTGGCTGGTGTTGGCATATCGCGGCTCCGTTGCGACGGGTCTTCAGAGATGGGAATGCAGAAAGTACATCCGGTATCCAACGTCAGCGCTCGCGCGCCAGGAATGCCTCCAATCCATCGTCGCGGAAGTCACACTTGGGGAAGATGAGTTCATATCGCGCCTTGGATTCCGTACCACGCTGCACCACCGTCACCTCTGGCTTCCGTTCAGCGGTGGCGTAGGCACGCATGAGCAGAGAGCGGATGGCCAGATCCTCTGAAGGCAACGAGTAGCCCGCAATGACCCACCGATCCGCTGTTCGCATCCACTCCAGCGTCGTGCGCCATACACTCAGCAGATTGGCGTCGCGGACCTCTCGCACATGCGATGGAGCCACGATGTGCAGCTCGAGACGCACATCCTGTCGACAGTGGCAGGTGTTCGGATCGATCAGCTCTTCACGAAAGGCCAATGACGAAATGCTGCCCAGCGGATTGAAGTAGACGTACCCGCAGCTACTGCACCGCAACTGGTTCACCGATCCGTGCAGCTTGTACACCCGCAGCCGCGGATCCTGTGAGGGGCGACTACGCTCCCGGCCGTCCCCCACGTGCCGCCAATCGAAGCCCAGATCGATACGCTTCGTGACCTCCGACTCCCCCAGGCGACGGTACAGCGTCGACTCGATGCTGATGTCGTAGTTGGTGGTGATCAGCGCCGCCGCGTCGCTCCGCTGCGCAAACCAGGTGGAGATGCCATCGGCCAACTGACGCTGTCGCTGGACGACATCCGCTGCGACACCACGCCGACTACGGTGGTCGTCGAGGATGAGATAGGTGATCGCCTGCTTGAGCAGATCCCGGAATCGTTGCAGCGCCCCCTGCCCGCCGACCGACAACGACTCACCATTGGCCAGGGCATACTCCACCAGCGAGAAGGCCTCGGTGATGAGAGGCAGGCTCTGATCCGTCGAGTCGTCAAATCCCGGGTACAGTGTGCGCAGAAAGGCCTGCAACGCGGTGCGGTCGGCGGCCTCCTTGCGGCCATCGCACAGCCCCTGAAACAGCGAATGATCCAGCAGTTGAGTCCGCACCAACGGCAATAGCTGGTTGGTGAGCGGATACCCCAGCGCATAGGACGCGCCAGCTCCGGTGAAAAACGCAGTGCGCATGCTTCTATCCTGTGACGCAACGGTGAACAACGCCAGCAAGCCGCAAGGCTCAGCTCGCACCTGACGACGAACCTGCTGGTCGGATGCTCGCAGGCACGCAATATTCTCAGCCGTCTGCTGCACCGCTATCACCACAGAGGAATCATGGCCGAGCGACGCAAGAAGGCGCCTTCCAAGTCGGCCGGGAAGGACGCGGCATCACAGCCTGCCCGCTCCGCCAAGGAGAAGGAGCATGAGGAACTGCGCCGAAACATGCTGCGCTCCATCATCACGGAACCGTTGCTTTCACGGATCCAGGAGCAGCCGCGGGCCAAGTTCGATGTGATCATCTCCCTGAACGAGTTGTATCAGGGAGGTCTGGAAAGCGCCCTGGAGCAAGTACAACGGCGCGCGGTGGACTGGGGCGTCAAATACTCCTCCGTCTCCAGCTATGTCTTTGCCCGACTCACGGCCGCGCAGATTCAGAAGCTGGCCCGGGAGACGCAGGATCTGGTGGCGGAGAACCGTCGTGCCGAGACGGTGGTCTATCGCATCTGGGAAGACAGTGACATCGCCGTCACGCTCACGCGGTCGCTGACCACCGTGAAGGCCGATGCCGCCCAGCGCGCCTTTCACGCGCTCGGCGAAGGCATCGTGTGGGCCGTGCTCGATTCGGGCGTCGACGGACGGCACGCCCACTTCGCCGAGAAACAGACGCTGCACGGGCGCATCGATTCACTGGGTGTACGGACACCGATCGAGCACCGCGACTACACACCCGATGGCGATGCGCAGAACCCAACGCCGGGCGATGCGACGCTCAGGGACAACGCGACCCAGCGGACCGGCCATGCCAGTGCCCTGGTCGATCGTCTCGGACATGGCACGCACGTCGCCGGCATCATCAGTGGGTACTGGACCACCGAGGAGAAGGGTGGTCTTCGTGTGGTGGGCACCGAAATGCGGGATGAGAACAGCGGTGCCGGCAGCACCAGCAAGCCGCTGATCTCCCGCGAAACACTCACGTCCATCAGCGGCGTGGCCCCGCTCAGCAAGGTGGTGAGCCTCAAGGTCATCGCCGATGTCACCCGCACCGACGACTTCAAACAGACGCGGGGACAGGGCAAGGTGAGCTGGGTACTCCGGGCCATCGACGATATCCAGAAGTGGAACCAGAACGGGCGACGTCTGTTGATCCACGGCGTGAACATGAGTATCGGATACGACTTCGATCCACGCTGGTTTGCGTGCGGCCAGAGTCCGCTGTGTGCTGAAGTGAATCGACTCGTGAAGTCGGGCGTGTGTGTGGTGGTATCGGCCGGCAACAGCGGCTACTCGTCGTACATCTCGGGCAGCGGCACAGAGTTGAACAGCTACAACAATCTGAGCATCACCGATCCAGGCAACGCGGAGCTGGCCATCACCGTGGGCTCCACGCACCGAGACATGCCGCACCTGTACGGTGTGTCGTACTTCTCCTCACGCGGCCCCACCGGCGATGGACGGCGCAAGCCCGACCTCCTCGCGCCCGGTGAACGCATCCGATCGTGTGCCGCCGGGATCGAGCAGGAACGGTACGGCGTAGATCCGGAGATTCACCCATCGCCCAAGGTGGAAGCGGCAAAACCCAAGAAGCCGGGAACACTCGCGCATGCCGTGGAGGGACCACCGCAGCCGCTGCAACCGAACGCCGATCGCGCTCCCGAAAACGGCAAAGTGCTCTACTGCGAGCAGACCGGAACCAGCATGGCGGCGCCTCACGTGTCAGGCGCCATTGCCGGTTTCCTGTCGGTGCGCACCGAATTCATCGGGCAACCGGAACGTGTCAAAGAACTGTTTCTCAAAGGCGCGGTGGACCTTGGTCGTGAACCGTCATTTCAGGGGCACGGCCTGCTCGATCTCATGAAAGTCCTTCAGGCAGTCTGATCATTCAGCGAACGGAGTCGCATATGAGTACCCTGTCAGGCTTCGACTATGTTGCCCTGCCCTACGATGGTGAAGGGAAGCCGACATCGGCAAAGGCATTGAACGAATTGCTGGCGCTGGTCAAATCCACGAAGGCCACGGATGTACTGCTGTTGGCACATGGCTTCCGCAATGATGAAAAGGAGGCCTCCAGCCTGTACGAACGGTTCCTCGACAATTTTCGCACGCACCTGACCCACGCGAATATCGCGGCGGCCATGAAGGACCGTCGGTTTGTCGCGGCCGGTGTGTTCTGGCCTTCGAAGACGTTCTATGAAAAGCCGGACAAGGATGAGGGAGGCACGCAGAGCTTCGACGGTGATGATGCGCGCGACGACGTGCGTCAGCAGCTCGCGGCGATCGATGACGGCACCTTGAGTGCGACGCAGAAGAAGGCGCTCACCAAGGCGATCGCCATGTTTGACGACATCGAAGACGATACGGACAAGCAGGATGCGTTCGTCAAGTTGCTGCTGTCGGTGGTCGAAGAGGCCGACGAGGATCCCACCGAAGGGCTGGAGTTGCTGAAGGCGCAGAGTGGATCGGAGCTGCTGGCCAAGCTCGGCCGCCCTGTCATCCTGCCCACGGCGCAGGACGGCGAAGGTGGCACCGCCGCGATCGGCACCCGCAGCGGCAACGATGGCGAGGAGGGTCGCCCGCTGTTCATTGGCGGATACATCAAGTCGGCCGCCGGGCGTGTGGGGCAACTGCTCAACATGACGACGTGGTATACGATGAAGAACCGCTCGGGCACGGTGGGTGGTGCGGGCGTGGCCGATGCCGTGCGTGCGCTCAAGACCATTCCGGGTGTGCGGGTGCATCTGATTGGCCATAGTCTTGGCGGCCGCGGCATGGCCGCCTGCGCGAAGGCGTTGAGTGCCGCCCCGATGGTCCAGGCCGACTCCCTCTCATTGCTCGAGGCGGCGTTTTCGCACTACGGATTCAGCAAGGACAATGGACACGGCACCCGCGGATTCTTCCGCGATGTGATCGACAAAGGGGTGGTACGCGGGCCGTTGATCTCCACGTATTCGTATCAGGATACGGTGGTGGGCAAGGCATACTCCATCGCATCACGGCTGGCCGACGACAACGTCAAGGCGATCGGTGACAAGGACGATCAGTTTGGTGGCATTGGCCGCAACGGCACGCAGCGTTACGCAGAAGCCACCAACCGCACGCTCGCCAAAGTGGGTGACAAGTACGCCTTCACGCTGAAGGTCGTGAACAACCTCGATGGCAGCGGTGGGCTCATCAAGGATCACAGCGATGTCACGAATCCCGAGGTGACGTACGCGGTCGCGTGCGCGATTGCGGCAACGTAGATCCGGTGGGAACAATGACACCGAGGCCCGTCTTTCTCGCGAAAGGCGGGCCTCGTGTGCAAGCCGGATGGCGCTCGCGCTATTTGCGTGCTGCCCGACGGGCCTGCTCTTCCTCCCACTCGGTGAATGGGGCATCGAAGTCCACCAGGCGTGTTCCATCGAACCACCATACGCGCGTGGCCACCTCGCGCAGGAAGGCACGATCGTGACTCACCAGGAGTACGGTGCCATCGTAGTCCTCCAGCGCGTCTTCCAGCACTTCGATGTTTTCGACGTCGAGGTGGTTGGTGGGCTCGTCGAGCACCAGCAGGTTGGCGTGTGCCAGCGTCATGAGCGCCAGTGCCATGCGGGCGCGCTCACCACCGCTCAGAGAGGCCACTTCACGCAGCACCGAATCGCCACTGAAGCCGAAGGCGCCGAGACAGTTCTGGATCTGCCCGCGATTCCACAGCGGGCGCTTGTCCTGAATGGTGTCGTACAGCGACTTGCGCAGTGGCAGGTCGCCAAGATCCTGACGGAAGTAGGCCGCCGTGATCGATCCACCGACGCGCGCGGTGCCACTCGCCGGTTCCAGATCGCCCATGATAGTGGAGATGAACGACGACTTGCCGGCACCGTTGGGTCCCACGAGCGCCACGAAGTCATTGCGGCGCAGTACGGCCGTGAAATCGTCCACCAACACACGACCGGGCACTTCCACACGCAGCGCATCGATCGCGATCACCTGATCGCCACCACGTTCAGACGGCTCGAACGACAGTGACATCGCGGCCGGATCACCCGGCGGTGGCGCGAGACGGGGCAGCCGTTCGAGACGCTTCCGCTTGCCCTTCGCCTGAAAGGAGTTCACACCGGCAATGTTCCGCATGATGTACTCCTCTTCTTTCTTCACGTACGCCCGTTGTTTCTCCAGCTCCCGCTCACGCGTGAGCCGCCGTTCAGCGCGCTGGGGCACGAACTGACTGTAGTTGCCCTTGTACCACTCACTCGATTTGGCCTCCACATGCAGAATGTGCGTGCAGACGGCATCGAGAAATGCGCGATCGTGTGATACCACAATCACCGTCTCGTCCGCCTCCCTGAGCCAATCCTGCAGCCAGGTCGTGGTGTCGAGATCGAGGTGATTGGTGGGTTCGTCGAGCAATAGCAGGTCGGCGGGTGCGATGAGCTGCGCCGCCAGGCCCACACGTCCGCGCTCACCACCGGAGAGTGACGAGATGAGGCGTGTCTTCGACTCCTCCGCATCAAAACCCAGGCCCTGCAACACCGCATCGACGCGGGCATGGTAGATGTAGCCGCCCATGTCCGCGAATCGTTCCTGGTCGTGTCCGAAGCGCTCGAGGAATTCCTCGGTGACATGCTCGCCCATTTCGCCCAGTTCGATGGCTTGCTGCGCTAGGCGCTGCTCGAGCGCGACCACTTCACGCCACGCGGCGGCACCCGCTTCCCAAACCGTCGTAGCGCCTTCGAACGCACGGTGCTGATCGAGCAGCGCGTGACGCAACCCCGGCTTGCGAGCCACACTGCCCGCATTCGGCTGCATCTCGCCGGTGATGACTTTGAAAATCGACGTCTTGCCCGCGCCGTTGCGCCCGATGATACCCCAGCGCTCGCCTTCGCCCACCGTGAACGTGATGTTCTTGAACAGTTCGGTCGATCCGAAGGAGATGCCGACGTTGGAAACAGAAAGCAGGGTCACGCGAAGTGGGGACAGGACCGGGGCACTGCGGCAGTCACGGGATCGTGCTGCTGGGTGCAAAGCGGCGTGCAGATCAGTGTGAAAATCTAAGCCCCGCGTCCCCTCCGCTCCTACACGGCACGTTACGGATTGCCGTAGGTCATCTGACAGCTATGCCGTTCTTCCGCTGCACCGGTAGGCGTTTGGACCGGCATGCGGCCTGCCGCGCTGTCGCTGACCGAACGGCCAATGAACTGAAAGCACCGCTCCACCGCTCCGCGCGGGAACACGAACATGATCCGCGCCGGCGTCCGGCTGCGATTTTCGACGGTGATCCAATGCCGGGGAGGCAAATACACCACACTGCCCGCCGGCGCGACGTGCACCGAGTCGTCCAACAGGAAGGTCACCTCGCCCTGCTGGACAATGAGCACTTCTTCGTCGAGTTCATGACGATGTCGCGGCACGCGAGTCCCGGGTGGGAGTTCCTCCGCGCCGAGGAAGAGATAGCCCGCTCCCGTGGTCGACGGGCCCACCTTCAGCCGGATCGCCCGCCCATCGGGCAGGATGCGCCGCTCACCGTCTTCGGGACGGACGACCTGGGGCTTGGCGGCCGTATGCAGAGCGGCATTGACCTGGCCGTGCGCCGACCGCACGACCAAGAGTGTCGCGGCCGCAACGGTCAGTACGGTGGCAACCTGTGGCGGGACTCTCATCGGGTGGGGGAGGACGGAGGGTGGGTATCTGTCGCAGGGGCAGAAATTATGGCGCCCCGACCATACCCGGCCAGACCGCATACCATGGGCAGGTGGCTCCTTGCCAAGATCTTTTGTCAATACTACCATCTGCCTATGTCCGACATCCACGTCATTGAGGATCCCGCGATCGCCACCGTGGCCCTCGAGCCGATGCGCAGCCGGCTGCTGTCCGAGCTCGCCACGCCCGCTTCGGCCGCGACACTGGCGACACGGGTGGGCCTGACGCGGCAGAAGGTGAACTACCATCTGAACGCGCTGGAGACTCACGGACTCGCGCGCTTGGCCGAGGAGCGCAAATGGGGCGGGCTCACGGAGCGACTACTGGTCGCGACCGCGTCGTCCTATGTGGTGTCACCCAGTGCGATGGGTGCGATCGCCGTCGATCCGGACCGCGAGACGGATCGCATGTCGGCGAACTACCTCATCGCCCTTGGGGCGCGGATAGTCCGCGAAGTGGGTGGTCTGGTGCGTCGAGCGAAAGCCAACGACAAACGCCTGGCCACGTTGTCGGTGGACACCGAAGTGCGATTCCGCTCACCGTCCGACCGCGCGGCGTTCAGCAACGAGTTGACTGACGCGATCACGCGTCTCGTGTCGAAGTACCACGATGATTCCGCCCCCGGTGGCCGAGCGCACCGCCTGGTGATCGTGGCCCATCCCCTCCCGCAGTCATCCGAGCCCAAGGAGCCAGCATGAGCGTGAAATTGGACGCCAACGGTCGCCGTTCCATCGAAGTCGAAATCGAAGTGCCCGGCACGCCGGAAGAAGTCTGGCAGGCCATCGCGACGGGTCCCGGTATCTCGGCGTGGTTCGTGCCAGCGCAGATCGAAGAGCAAAACGGAAAGCCGGTCACCTGCACCCTCGAATTTGGCCCCGGCATGGTGGTGCACTCTACGGTCACCGGATGGGATCCCCCACGTCAGTTCAACCGTTCGTCGGATGGCTGGGTGCCGGGTTCACCGCCAATCGCCACCGAATTCAGTGTGGAAACACGCGCCGGTGGTGTGTGCGTGGTACGTGTGGTGCAAAGTCTGTTTGCGGATACCGACGACTGGGATGGACAGCTCACCGGCGCCGAAGAAGGCTGGCCGGGCATCGGCCGTATCCTGCGGCTGTACCTGACGCACTTCCGCGGACAGCCCTCGGCCACCCTGCAGCTCATGGCACCAGTGGCAGGAACACAGGCGGACGCGTGGGCCACATTGACCAACGCCGCCGGCATCAGCCAGGTGCGCGTCGGACAACAGTTTGTCGCGCCGTCAGGCACACCGGAGTTCGGTGGTGTGGTGGAGTACCTCAGCGATAGTCCATTCGGCGCCCTGCTGCGACTCGACACACCGGGACCCGGAGTGGCCGCGTTGGGCACGATCGAATTTGGTGACACCGTCATGGCGACCATCACCTTCTTCATGTACGGCAGTAGTGCAGCCGACAACGTCGCGCGCATGACGCCGGTATGGCAGGCCTGGATGCAGGAGCAATTCCCGATGCCTGCCAGCTAAACGTTACCGTACCCGCGCGAACCTGATGTCTCGCGAACGACCATTGCTGGCGTAAAACGCGATGATCTGACCGTTTCGATCGCGCTCGAACGCCAGCGTGACGTCGGCAAAGTCTCCCGTGCCACCGAAGGTCTCGCGGGCACGGGGGGTGAGCGGCGCCGGCGTGAGTCGCCGCTGCGCAAGCACGAGTCGTCCGCCCTTTTCCGTGATATCGTGGAAGGTCTCGAGCTCCTCGCTGAAGTATCGCCCTGTGAAGGTCGTCAACTCCGCGGCCGTGGGCATCCACGGCTTCTGGGGCTCTCCCACCACGGGCGACGCCTTCTGATCGCTACCCTGATGCCAGGTCAGCCCCGTCACCTTCCCCTGCGCATCACGATGAAAGGTCAGCGATGCCGGCAAACCACGAAGCGTAAACGCTGAATCCGACGTGGGGCTCAGTTGCACGCGTGGCTGTCCCGTGGGTTGCACGATGAGCGAATCCGCCGAACGACTGAAGGTGAGCACCATCTGCGGCGCCGCATCGAGCGCGTAGCGACCCACGAACTGGTCGAATCGTGTGACATCGTATGATCTCGGGTCAAACGCCGCCGACGCGGTCACAGGCGGCGTGAGCTCTGGCAGAAACGCCTTCGCGATGCGATAGGCAATGCTGGCGTCGAAACTGCCATCATTGCTCTGCACCGTGACACCGGCATCGAGCTCGGGATAAAACACGAGCTGCGAACGATGCGACAGATCAGCACCACCATGCTGGATGCGCTTCACGGGCCCCTGCGAGTCGACATACAGACCGAGTCCGTACCCCGTGGACTTGCCGTTCGGCAGTGTGAAGGGCGTCGTCATCTGCGCGATACTCTGCTTGTGGCCCACCCGAGGGTTGGCAAGGTTTTCCACCCATCGCTGCAGGTCGCCCACCGTGGTGTAGACACCACCGGCGCCCAGTGCCGACGCCAGATCGCCAAGTGCACGCCAATCTCCATTGGGGGCACGGGAGTACCCCACCGTTGCCCCTCGCACGGTGGAAGACCGGTCGGTCCGTATCACGGTGCGCGTCATTCCCAGCGGCACGAACACACGCTGCGTCATGAACTCCGAAAACGATTGTTTGGCGATCCGTTCGACGATCATTGCCGCCAAGGCAAACGAGGTGTTGTTGTAGTTGAACTCCGCACCGGGTGCATTCTGCAATGATGGTTGGCGCTGGATCAGCGCGATCATCTCGTCGCGGCTCACGTAGTCGCCTTCGCCCAGCTTTCGGCCGGCAATCGTGAGTGCATTGTAGATCTCGCGATAGCCCGTGGTGTGTGTCAGCAGATGACGAACGGTCACCGTCTTGCCAAAATCCGGCAGTTCGGGGATGTACTTTCGCACATCGTCATCCAATGAGAGCTTCCCGTCTTCCACGAGCAGCATGACCGCGAAGGCGGTGAACTGCTTCGTGGTCGAGCCGATATTGGTTGGTGTGGTCGCAGTGAACGGGATGTCGTAGGCGAGGTTGGCCATCCCGTACCCTTTGGCCATCAGGGTACGACCACCACGCCAGACGGCGACCACAGCCCCCGGACCATCGGTACGGTCCCATGGCGCCAACAACTGATCGGTGAACTTTTTCGCGTCAGCCGAGAGCGCCTCGCGCGCGACCAGCGTGACCACGATATCGCCGGCCAGCGAATCGAGACCGATGACGTGCACCTGATGGGCGCCCTTCTCGAGCGTCTCCACTTGCAGCCGTTCCATGCCACGTGGCGCCGCATTGACGCCGCGAATAGCCGTGCCTTTGGGACCAAGGATGCGCACGCCGACATTGGCCGATAGCTGGTCGACCATCACACGCACGACAAATGCAGAATCCGCATCGACGCCGTACTTCAGCGTATCGCCTCGGGCGATGTGCGCGCGCTGCGGACGACCGACGGCGAGCGTGGATTGTGCCTGAAGGGGCGTTGCGAGGAACAGGAGCGCGACGGCGAGGAGGGATTTCATCAGGAGGGGATGAGGTGTCTCCCCTTGGTCCCATCCTCCCCATGGAGGGTTTACGTCGCCATCAAGGCTGTTGTTTGTCCCTCAGGTTTTGAACAGTGAGTCCACCAATACGTCGGCCAGCGTGTGGCTGATCCAGGCTGGCCAGAGACTCCGGTAACGGACGGTGAGCCAGGCCCACACCACACCGGCCACGAACACCGTGGCCAGCAGCAGCGGTGGATACTGCAGGTGCCCCTGACAGAAAAGTGCTGCAGAGATGATCGTGGCCCACCACGCGCGCTCGCGGCCAAGCACCGCGAGCAGCAGGCCGAGTATGACGCCGCGAAAGATGAACTCTTCGTAGAAGTTGCTCACGAAGTTGGCGAGCAACACGGGCCAGTCGGGATGCGGCGCAAACACGAGGGCACCGAGTGCCGCGAGCGCGCCAATCACCAGCGCGGTCAGTCCAAGGCCGGAGAACACACCGGCGAACCACGCTTCCCGTCGTCGCTCCGGCAGTCCGAGTGACAGCGCACGCGCACCCAGCACGAGAAATCCGATCGCCCCCCACACCACGACCATCAGCGTAACCATGAACAGCAGATGATCGAGCCAGAACGGCACGCCCTTCACGACCTCGTCGCGGAACCACACACGCACCTGGCGATTGAGCGGATTGAGCGCGACGGCCAGGGCCACAATGGCGATGACCAGACCGGCGCGCTCCCGGGGCCGCAGATTCAGGGTGGGCTGCATGAAGAAGCGATACGGCTTCTGCGAATACGGGGTTTCGTGTTCATCTGCCAGCGAGGTGGGCGCTCGGACAGCGTTCACGTGGCACGGTCACTTGGAGTTGCTTGTCATCGCGGCCGAGTCTTTCCGCAATGCGGCCGCTCGTTCCGGATCGCCATGTCGCGCCGCAAAGGCCGCCAGATGACCAATAGTCGTCCGTGTCAGCAGATGTCCTGGTCCGAGGCGCTCACGAGCCATTGCATAGGCCCGTTCGAGCTCCTGACGCGCCGGTTCCGTGCGGTTGTGCGCCTCCCAGAGACGGGAGAACTCCGTGTGAATCCCGATTTCCGGTACCGTACGCACATTGCCCATACTATCGAGCATCGTGCGCGCTCGGGTCAGATGTCGCTCTGCCGCAGCAAGATTGCCCGCCTTCCGTTCAACGGCCCCCAGCAGACGCAAACCGACGCCGAACTCCAGATAGTTGCGTGGCGCGAGGGTTTCCTGAATGGCGATGGCGGAATCCATCACCTGACGGGCAGCGGACAGACTGTCCAACTGCACGAGCTCTTCACCCAATCGCTGTTGGAAGACAGCGGTCAGCGAGTGGGTCGGCCCATAGATCTGCTGCATGGTGCGAAGCCCCTCGCGCTTCAGGGCAGCCGCACGCCAATGGTCACCCCGGCGCCCGATGGCCGTGCCCCAGTTGAGGAGCGTGAAGGCCAGCTCACCACGAGTACGCGTCGAGTCATGCCGGTAACTCTCCACAGCACGCGCGAACGCCGAATCGGTCGCCGCAACATCGGTTCCCGAAAGCAGTGTCGAACCCTGAGCCGCCTGCGCCGTGCCCAGCAACGCCCATCGTGGTGCGACACGACTCCGCTCACGCCCTTCCGCTTCTCTCAGCAACGCCAGCCCCTCTTGATGCTGCTGCAGGCCCACGCCCAGTACCTGACCCAGTGACACCAGGACATCGGTGACTTCCGTATCGGGCGGAGCTGGCATCCGCCGATAGCGGGCCAGCGCATCCCGCAACCCGTCGATCGCCAAATCGGACCGTCCGGTCTCCTGATACAGCAGGGCCCCGTAGTGAATATCGCGAGCCACGTCGAGCGATTGATCGCCCAGTGTCTGGCTGTGCAGGATGCGCGCGGAATCGAGCAACTGTGCCGCCACGGCGTGTTTGTTGAACACACGGAATGCATTGCCGAGTGTCCAGTACATGTCGGCCCGCACCCGTGGCTCGTTCACCAGATCGCGCTCTACACGCGCCAGTGTGGAGTCGAGCACCTCGGACAGCATGACATCACTCCGCCCGGAGCGAAACGTGCTGTAGTGCGATGGATCGGCTGCGCCGACAATCGCCCTCAGATATTCGGCCATGATCGTGGCCCGGCGTGCCTCCTCCCGAGCCCGACTGGCCGACTGTAGCGAGAACACGGTGGCGCCAACGAGAGCGAGAATGGCCACCGCTGTCGCCGCCACGATCGCGCGCTGGCGTTGCACGAACTTCCTGACACGATACGACAGTGTATCCGGCTGGGCGTGCACCGGCTGTCCCTTGAGATAGCGCAGCAGATCCTGCGACAACGCCTCTGCACTCGCGTATCGACGCTCCGGTTCCTTGCGCAGGGTCATCAGCACGATGGCCTCCAGCTCACCAGAGAGCATCACCTGCAATCGTCGGGCGTTGTCCAGACCACGCTCGCGGGCGCTGCCTTCGGTGATCACTTCGCGCAGCGCCCGGGGGGGACGCGTACTGAGAATGGACAACACTTCGCCCGCGGACTTGCCCGTGACATCGTACGGCGACGCGCCGGTCAGCAGGCGATACAGAATCACGCCGAGGGAATAGACATCTGCCGCAACGGTGACATCTTCACCACGCGCCTGCTCCGGGCTGGCGTATCCCGTGGTGAGCGGCGCCAACCCCTCGCGCGTGACATCGGACGCCTGCCCGGATTCGGGATCGGGCGTGAGTAGTTTGGCGATGCCGAAATCGAGCACCTTGACCACACCATCGGCCGTCACGAGCACATTGCCTGGCTTGAGGTCACGATGCACGACCAATTTGCCATGCGCGAACTGAATCGCGTCGCACACCTGGCGGAAGAGATCGAGCCGTTGCGCGATGAAGAGTTGTCGCGTATCGCACCATTCGTCGATCGGCATGCCAGGCACGAATTCCATCACCAGATATGGAATGCCGTCTTCGGTGGTACCGCCGTCGTACAACGCTGCGATATTCGGATGCGACAGTCCGGCCAGGATCTGCCGTTCGCGCTTGAAGCGCCAGTGCAACTCCGGACGATCGAGACCGACGCCTAGGCTCTTGATGGCCACGCGCTGGTTGAACTGGTTGTCCACGCGGACACCTTCGTACACCACGCCCATCCCGCCGCGTCCGATTTCTCGGGTCACACGGTAGGCGCCGAGGGTGCGGTCTACCAAGGTGCGCCCGGGCGGCAACGGCGCCGACCAGCCCGATCCGAGGACCTCCAGCGGTAACTCGTCGAGCAGGCCATTGGTGCGATCGGCGGCTACAACCAGCTCTTCGACCTCGGCCACGAGCGCGTGATCGCCGCCAGCGAGATCGCGTAACAACGCCGGACGCTGTACACGATCCGCAGCGACGACCTGATCGAAGATCTCGTTGATTCGGGCCCAGCGTGCGTTGTCCATAGTGCTCAGGTCTTGTCCATCCAAACGTCCCATGTGCCGGCGCCAATGGCCTCGTCTGCCAGGGCCTGTCCGGCCAACTTGAGCGTCAGCTTGATCTGTCCATGATGATAGCCCTCGTGCCAGATCATGTGCTGCAACAGCAGTATGGGATGGTCGTAGTGCCGATCCATCTGGCGCCCCTCCTGCAGACGCCGCACCACGGCGGTACGCACGGTGGCCGCGCTCTCGTTGAGCCACTGTGCCATGCGCACCCGGTCGGATTCCTGCCGCCACTCGCCTTCAGGCATTGCCGTTGCTGATTCCGGTGCATCTTCTTCGACGAAGATCAGTCGGCAGTAGTGAATGTGCATGAACAACTCGCCGATGGAGGGACTCGTCGCGATCGGACGCAATTCGAGCGCACCATCCGGCACAGCGTGCAACAGGTTCACGAGAATGGTGTTGTTGCGGTCCCACGAGTCGAGGAGTGCGGTCAGCAATCCGCTGCGTTGATCGAAGTTGGTCGTGTCTGCATCTGTCACTCGTGTGCTCATATGCGTCGCATATCGTCGGTCGTTTGCCTACGGATGACAGACGCAGGCGTGCGTCATATAGTGTGAGATTTACTTGACTCTCCGCCAAGATAGATGAGCACATCAGACATCGGTTATCACCAAGGATGGCTTGATACCGAAATCGTGGTCAGTTCTCTTGGAGAGCTTGACCTAATCTGCTAACCGGACGAAATTTGCGGCGGTTTCTCACTGGGATTTGATGCGTTCTCACGTCCAATTCGACGCCAATGGAATCCGGAACTAAGGATTTGGTCGACCTCATTGCGAGAATCATTACCTCCGCTGGGGTTCTCGTTACGGCGACTAGTCTTCTGCTGACCTGGAAGGTCAGGGTCGCCGATCTCAAATGGAGAAAAATCTGTGCGTCGCGTGACGCTCTTTTTGATATTCACAAGAACGCATACGCGATCGAAGCTTTAAATATGGCTGACGCAATTTTCTTCAAGGAGGTATACACCGCTCCAGCTGGACTGGTTGACATGAGATCTGTCGATAGCGCAGAGGTTGATGCCTTTCTCCATTGTGGTACGTCGACTGCTCTAACGCGAGAGCAAGTCGCCTATGTGCGTCGGTGTTTTGATTGGCTTCTTTATTATTTCGATCGAGTGGCCTATTTGCACGAGAATGGCATGCTTGAATCGACGGACTTCGACGCGACCGTGAAGCCATACGCGTCCTTTATCGCTGAAAGATGGGCCTATCTCGAGCGTATTGCCTCGCAAGCCTCGTATGTGAATGTGCATCGACAGATTGTGCGATTCTTGGAGGCCGCCTCGTCTCAGGACCCATTCTCTCACCGGTCTATCGAAAACGTGGGGCAGCCACTTGGCGAGTAGCTATGTCGAAAGACCGCCGGGTGCTTTGCCTACCGCACTTTTCGGCTACGAAAATCAGAACAACGTCCCCCTCGTGGGCGTGCTGCATCCAGGCCAGGAGGTGCACTCAACACACGACGCACGCGAACAAACCCGTCGATTGACGAATTGCCCACACATATGCACTACGCTGGCTGATTTTCATCGATGAGGATGCGTTAGAGTCCGCGAACCAATGCCCGAAGGTGAATGTCGCAAGAATTCGACTAGAATCCTCACAAGCACTTGGGGAGCACCAAAGGCAGCCAGTTCATGATCAGCTCTCCGCCGTGTGGTTCAACGCAATTCGATCACTTCGCCGCTGGCGATACCATAGAGCGTGTCTCCGGCTTGCCGCACGTACATGCCGCCCCCGGTGAACGCCGAAAATGCGGGCAGAATGCCAATGGTAGCGCCAAATACAAACGCCGGGAGTCGCACATGGGAACGCCCGCGCCCGTGCACGGTGACATTGGGATGCAGATGTCCCGCCAGCACATAGCCTGAGTCGACCGGCACGGGTTCGTGCACACCAACAAGCGGACCCAAACGCCATGGGTCGTCCTGGCAATCAATACGTAGCGTTGCCGGCGGGTCACCGGCGTGCCGGTCGTGATTGCCACGCACCAGCGTGATCTGCAGGGCCGCGTGCGTCGCGCGCCAACCGGCAATTGTGGCAAGCGTTTCGTCATGGCGCCCGGCTTTGGCATGCAACAAGTCACCGAGAATGGCCAGATGCTTCGCACCGGTGTCAGAGAGCACCTTCGAGAGCCTGGTGAGATCGCGGGCCGTGGTTCCCGTAGGGACCGGCACACGCGCCGCACGAAACGTGGCCGCCTTACCCCAATGCAGGTCGGCCACCACCACCACATGGTGCGCCGGAATCCACAGCGCGCGCTCGGGAAGCAGTACCACCGTCTCACCCGCCACCTCGACCGCCAACGCCCCTGCCGGCAGCGTGCTCACTTCCGCACTCGGCGCTTCTTGCCGGCTGGCGGCGCATCCTTCGGCCCGAACCGGAACACGCTCGCCGATCCGGACCGCGTCGGCCGCTCGGCCGACACGGTCATGCGCCGCACCCGATCGGCGAGCTTCTCCATGCTCAACGAGGCGCGTGTCATGTCCACCATGAGCGGGAAGGCCAACGGTGTGGGACGTTCCACCTCGACCACGCGCACATCACTACGGGACAGACGTTCCAGCACGCGCGTGAGACGGCTGGCTTCGAGCTGGCGCTCCAGCACTTCGCGGCGCGCCTGGGCGAGGAGCAGGTTGTCCGGGTCATGGTTGGCAAACACATCGTACAGCAGGCCACTGGACGCCTGCAACTGCTTCGCGCTCTTCGACTGACCGGGATATCCGGAGAACACGAGGCCGGCTACGCGTGCGATTTCGCGGAACTGGCGTCGCGCCAACTCTGCGGCATTGAGGCTGTTCGTAATGTCGTGCAACAGATGTGCAGTCGACAACAGCCCGCTCTCCAGTGCCTCCTCCAGGGGCGCACGGTCAGGGCTCAACAGCTCAAATCCGTAGTCGTTGCTGCTGAACGTGAAGGACAGTGGCGCCAGTTGTGCGATGCGATACGCCCACAGCGCGGCCAATCCTTCGTGCACCAGCCGGCCTTCAAACGGATACACGAACAGATGATGTCCGTCGCGGGTTTCCGTGCGCTCGATGAGCAGTTCATCAGGACGCGGAATCACACTGCGGTCGGCCTGGGTATCGAGTACCGGCTTCACGGCCTGCATTTCCGGCGAAACAAACACACCCATGCGCGCCTGTTCAAGCATGTCCCGTACGGCCGCCGACAGCTCGCTGCTGAGTGGCATCCGCGCCCCCGCCCACCGCGGCACCGCACCCGCGCGCTTCTTGGCCCGGCGCACCCAGGCCGTGAGATCCCGCAAGCGCACGAACTCCAGCGGTGTTCCGGCAAAGATAAACGTGTCACCAGGCGTGAGACGGCTCACGAACGATTCTTCTATGGTGCCGAGCCGTCGGCCCGTCAGATACCGCACGGCAATGGCGTGATCGCTCACGATGGTACCGATGCTGAGCCGGTGCCGCAACGCGACACGCCGGTCCGTCACACGGTATGTGCCCTCCTCGTACTGTACCTTGGCATACTCCGGGTAGGCGCGCAGCGTGTCACCGCCGTGCATGACAAAGGCCAGCACCCAGTCCAGCTCTTCCTTAGTCAGCCGATGGTAGGCACGTGTGGTCCGCACCTCGGCCAACACGCCAGCACGGGTGAATCCACCACCAAGCGCCAGTGTGACCAGGTGCTGTGCGAGCAGATCGAGTGGACGATCCAACGGTTCACGGCTTTCGATGGCACCAGCTTCGATGGCCGCGCGCGCCGCTGCCACCTCCACCAGCTCGAAGGCGTGGGTGGGCACACAGACAATGCGCGACACCCGTCCGGGGCTGTGCCCGGAGCGACCGGCACGTTGCAGCAGACGAGCCACACCCTTTGGGCTGCCGATCTGCATCACCACATCCACGGGCGCAAAGTCCACGCCCAGATCGAGTGAACTGGTGGCTACCACGATGCGATAGCGACCAGTCTTGAGACCGTCCTCCACATCTTCACGCTGCGCGCGAGACAGCGAACCATGGTGAATGGCCGTGAAGATGAACCAGTCCGGGTTGGCAGCAATGAGGCTCTGAAACCAGATCTCACACTGAGAGCGTGTATTGGTGAACACGATCGCGCTTTCGGCGTTCTCCAGTCGGCGAATCACCTCGGGGAGTAGCTTGGTGTTGAGATGACCGGCCCACGGAAAGCGGTCCATCGTTTCCGGCACCAGCGACTCCACCACCACCGCCTTGGGCACGACACCACGCACCACACGCGCCGGCCTTGGCATGCCCGTGGCATCCAAGCCCATGAGCGTGTCGGCGGCCACCTGCAGGTTGCCCAATGTGGCTGACACGCCCCAGGTGCGCAGATGGGGGCAGAGCGCACGCAGCCGCGCGAGGCATAGTTCCACCTGCGCCCCACGTTTGGTGGAGAGCAGCTCGTGCCATTCGTCCACCACCACACATCGCAGGTCGGCGAACAGCGACGCGTGATCGGCGCGACACAGCAGCAATGACAACGACTCGGGTGTGGTCACCAGCACGGTGGGAAGTCGTGTCCGCTGCCGGGCGCGTTGCGCCGCTGAAGTGTCGCCGGTGCGCGACTCCACTCGCCACGGCAAGGCCATGCCTTCGACGGCTTGTTGCAACGCCTGCTCGGTGTCTGCGGCCAGCGCACGCAGGGGTGTGATCCATAACACCCGAAGCGGCGCGGCATCGGCACGCCGGCGTGGCGTGCGCTGACGTATTGGTTCTGACAGCGCTTCGATCACCGGCCCGAGAAACGCGGCGTAGGTTTTGCCCGTGCCAGTGGCCGCATGAATGAGCCCCGATTCTCCGCGCGTATAGGCATCCCACACCTCGCGCTGAAACGCAAAGGGTTCCCACTCTCTGTTGCGGAACCATGCCTCCACCTGCGTCTGGCCGGTTTCTCCACTCATGCCGGAAGCAACGCGCGTACGGTTTCGACCGTGTCCGCCTCTGCGGCCGGTTTGTCTTTGCGCCAGCGCGCCATACGCGGAAAGCGCACGGCGAGCCCGCTCTTGTGCCGCGTACTGCGCTGGATGCCCTCGAAGGCCAGCTCGAAGACCAGCTCCGGCTTCACCGTGCGCACCGGTCCGAATTTCTCCAGTGTGTTGGCACGTACGAATCGATCCACGTCACGAATCTCGGCGTCGGTGAGTCCGCTATAAGCTTTGGCGAACGGCACCAGAGTTGTCCCGTCCCAGATGGCAAATGTGTAGTCGGTGTAAAGTCCTGCCCGACGCCCATGACCTGCCTGTGCGTAGACCAGCACCGCATCCACGGTCATCGGGTTCACCTTCCACTTCCACCAGTCGCCCACCTTTCGCCCAACACCATAGGGCGACTCGAGGCGCTTGAGCATGAGTCCTTCGCTTTGACGCTCACGCGCGGCGTCACGTGCTTCGGTGACATCTGCCCATGTGCGTGCATCGACGATGGGCGAGAGCCCCATGCTGCCACCAGAAGGCAGCGCGCCAACGATATGCTCAGCTTGCGTACGCCGCGCACGCAGTGGCTCGCTGCGGATGTCGTTCCCGCGCACTTCGAGACAGTCGTACACCAGCATGTGACAGGGTACGTCGGCCAGTAGCGCCTTGCCCACCGTCTTGCGATTGATGCGACGCTGCAGTTCGCTGAAAGGCAGTGGTTGTCCGTCGCGCCAGGCGAGCATCTCACCATCCAGCACCGTGCCATCAGGCAACCATTCGGCCACGGCTTCCACTTCGGGAAAGCGGCCCGCCAACAACTCTTCGCCACGGCTCCACAACATCGTGCGTCCGTTGCGACGCACCAGCTGGCAACGAATGCCATCCCACTTCCACTCACACTGCCAATCGCGCACCTCACCGAGCGACTCCGGCGCGGCTTCGAGGGGATAGGCGAGAAAAAACGGATACGGCTTGCTCCAGTCAGCGTCGCTGGTGTGTGCATGCACCAGTTGCTCGTACCATGCACCACTCGGTTCCCACTGCCCCATCAGTCGATGGGCAATGGTGTCCACCGGCACGCCACTCGCCTGCGACAGCGCGCGCACCACCAGGCCTTCAGCGACACCAACGCGAAACCCGCCGGTGATGAGCTTGTTGAACAGAAACCGCGCCGTGCCCCCCAGTTCGGACCAGGCGGCACGCAATGCGGTGCGCTGCTCGATGGGCTCCATGGTGGCGAGTGGCAGCAGGCGCTGCTCCACCCACCAGGCGAGGGATTCATCAGTGGTGGCAGCCGGCTCCGGCACGAGCAGAGATATGGCCTCGGCCAAATCACCAGCCTGCGCGTAGCTCTCCTCGAACAACCACGCGGGAATGTCGGCCGCCTCTGCCGCCCACAGGCGCAGATCGGGAGCCTTCACCAATCGCTTTGGACGGCGACCCACCAGGAAGGACACCGCCCATGCAGCATCTGCCGGATTGGCGATTCTGAAATAGGCCACCAATGCGGCAACCTTCTCACTGGTGGCAGTGGTGGCATCGATGGCGTCGTACAGTGCGGCGAACTGCTTCATGCAATCGGCTCCGCAGTCGGCGCATCCCCGCCGGGTGCATTGTCGCTGGACGCATCCCCGCCGGAGGCGTCATCATCACGCGCCTTCTCTTCGTCACCCCATCGAGTGGGGAGCACGTGCGCATCACGCCCCTGTTCGGTGAGCCACTGTACCACGGTGTTCGTGAAGCCGTGAGTCACCCATACCTGTTCAGCGCCGGTCGCATCGATGGCGGCCAGTAGCTGTGGCCAGTCGACGTGATCGGACAGCGTGAAACCGGCGTCCATACCACGCTGCCGACGGGCACCGCGTACACGCATCCATCCGCTGGCAAACGCCGTGCGAATATCTCCGAATCGGCGCAGCCAACTGGTGCCTGCCGCGCTGGGTGGCGCGATGAGCATGGCACCAATAGTGGCCTTGTCGCGCAGTGCATCCGAGGCATGGCGCGTGCCTGGCAGTGTCACACCGGCGCTCCGGTACAACGCCGTCATCCGTTCTACCGCGCCATGAGTGAGGATCGGACCGATCGATGCATCCAACCCGGCGAGCAATCGCTGCGCCTTCCCCAGCGCATAGCCGCAGAGCAAGGAATTGCGCCCAGCTTCCGCATTCTGCGCCCACCACGCGTTGATGTCGTCGAATACCTGCTGCTGCGACGGCCATCGGTAGATGGGCAGACCGAAGGTGCTTTCGGTGATGAACGTATGGCACCGCACCGGCTCCCACGGGGCACAGGTGGGATCAGGATCGGTCTTGTAGTCACCCGACGCCACCCACACTTCTCCCCGGTACTCCACGCGAATCTGTGCGGAACCCAGGATGTGACCCGCTGGGTGCAGGGAGATGCGCACTCCATTGATCGTGCGATGCTCACCGTAGGCGATGGACTCGAGTCCACCCGCCCACTGCCCCAATCGCTCTCTCGTGATGCCCACCCCCTCGTGCGAAACGAGATAGCGGTCACATCCCCACGTGAGGTGATCACCATGGGCATGGGTGATCACGGCCTGGGATACGGGCGCCCACGGATCGATGTAGAAGTCACCGGCGGCGCAGTAGAGGCCGTGGTCGGTGATGGTCAGCAGGGGCACGGATGCAGCTCCGGAGAGGACACGAAAGTGAATCGCTCACATCGTACCCCATGCCACCAGAAACGTCGCGGGTCTCTCGCGATGCTCAGTGCCTACTTACGCAGTCGGCGCCATTGTTCGTATGGACGAAAAGCGCCGATCAGGATGCCGAGGCCCAGCCCTCCACCACCCATGGCCAGCGCTCGATCCTGATGATCCTGCTGCGTGAGTTGAATGGCCGCGGCGGCAAGACCGAGCCCTATACCCGACGCGATCGCGCTCCGCGATCGGGAGGCGCCCCGACTGGCCCATGCCGTCGCGATGGCGTCATGCGATACGCTGAATGACGCGGCACCAGCAGGCTGCAGCCAGACGGAATCGGTGGTAGCGCGCAGCAGCCGTCCAGTGATCGTCTGGCGGGCAGGAAGGAGCGGTCCTTGTCGGAGCGAATCGTCCAGCGAGAGCCGCACGCGCGTGCCGGGCACCACGGTGGTCAATGACTGCGCGTATGCCGCAGGTGCAGCCGCGAAGGTGACAACCAACATCGCTCGCAACAAACCGCCAACGAATGAGAACATTGTCCCTCTGTATCGGGTGCACGCCGTGAAACGTCCTTCCCATTCCCGCACATCCGCCACCGATGGATGTGCGTCCATTTGAAGGATAGCGAAGACACTCTCAACGCAGGTAGCCTGAGAAGCTCCGGCTCGAGGCGGACGACAGACCGACCGTCAGATCTGGATCACCCCACGGCGAATCGCCAGGGTCACCGCGTGCGTGCGATCGTTGGCGTCGAGCTTGGACAGAATGTTGCTCACGTGTCCTTTCACGGTGTCCTCCGAGATGGCGAGGCTGCTGGTGATCCGCTTGTTGGACAAACCACCGGCCACCAGGTGCAGGATCTGCAACTCCCGTGACGTGAGGCCTTCCTCACCGGAGTGCTCGGCCATCTGCCCCGCGACTTCAGGATCCACGTACTTGTAGCCAGCGAACACCTTACGGATGGTGTCGAGCAGATCGCGCCGCACGTGGTTCTTGAGCGTGTAGGCACGCGCCCCGGCCTGCATGGCCTTCTGTGCCCGCGCGTCACCGGAGTAGGTGGTCAGCACCACGATGCGCGCCTGGGGGGCATGACTTCGGATTGCTTTGATGGCATCCACGCCGTCCATGTCAGGCAACTGCAGATCCATCAGCGTCACATCGGGGCACAATCGTTGGTGTGCGGCAATGGCCTCAGTGCCGCTTTCGGCCTGACCGACGACCACGATGTCGTCCCGATTGGCGATGAGCACCGCGATTCCGTCGCGCAGCAATGGATGATCGTCGACGATGAGGACGCGGATCGGTTCAGCCATGTTCACCGTCGCGATCTCCGAAACGCCACCATGCCTGTCGTGCGCCGCGGCGGTAGGCCACGGCCGCCGGCCTGGAATCATACGGCGCGACTTCCTGTTCCGAAGAGCGCAGCTCACCGACCGCCTTGCGCGCTTCGTCAATCACTTCTTCACCCTTCAGCAGCGTGAGATCGAGGACCGGGACCGCGCGCCCGGGTTCATCGGGCAACAAGTCGCGCACCGCTTGCAGGTGAAACATGAGCCCCTGGAACTCCTGCAACAGCCGGTCGTGTAGTTCCCGTGCCATCCGACTGCGCTCCGCCCAACGCTCCTCCAGTCGAGCATGGTACACATTCTCCAGTTGACGCACGCGCATACGATATGCCATCCCGAGCGCCCCGGCCAGCGTCAGGGCGGCCAGCAGGGCTATCAACAAGGTTCGCGCATCTCGCATGACCGAGGGCTGAGGGGACCGACTGCACAATCCATAGTCGTCACCGCCAGGGAGCGCTACCACCACGATCGTGGTGGTAGCCGGCCCCACCGTTCCCTCAGGCGCCACGCAGTGGCCTGGCCTACTGTGGGTGGCAATTCGGTACCGGGTACCGGCGATGTGGCCACGCACGAGGAGCGGTCGACGATGAGTGGTGAACGAAGTGGGACTATTGGTGCGCGATTGCAGGGTGTGCAGCATTTCGGGCTGACGGTCCGGGAAATGGAGCGCGCATTTGCGTTCTACACGGAGGTACTGGGCGGCACCGAAGTCATGCGCGATGGCGACTTCCATGGCGAACGCATTCACAATACGCTGCTCGCCGACCAGGACATCGAGGCCCGGGTGCGCGGCGTGAACCCGGGGTCGATGGGCATTCCCGACCTACGCGGTGGTGCGCAACGTCTCGACGTGCGCTTCATCCAGTTCGACAACGTGGTCATCGAGTTGCTGCGCTACCGCGACGCTGAGGACTCACCGTCTGGTCAGTCGAGCTTTGCCGAACCGCTCGATCATATGAGTCCGGCGTTCCCCCGTATGATGCACATCTGTTTCCATCTAGGGGACGACGTCGACTTCAACCAATTCATTGCCGACCTCGAAGCTGAATCGGAACGACGCGGCATGACGCAGGTCCGTGCGAATCGGATCGTGACCGTGCACACCGAACAGGCACGACGCGACGCGCCCGTCGAGGCCAACAGCAACGCCATCACCGAAGGCCCGTCAAACGGCTGGACGCTGATCTACTGCAAGGGCCCGGAAGGAGAACAGCTCGAGTTCGTTCAGGCCATCGGTCCAGTGAAGCGCACGTTCGAGGACGCACTTGCCGCGCGACGCGCCGGCATACGGTGACGCCTCTCAGTGAGCTCAAGTCCGCGGCCGTGGTGGGTGCCACGGGGCTCGTGGGTCGTGAGTGTCTCTCGTTGCTCGCCGCGCTGCCGGCGTTTGCCAGCGTCACGGCGTTGGTTCGTCGACCCCATGCGGACGACGCGCAGCACGTGAAGCTTCGTACCGTGGTCGTGGATTTCGATCATTTGGAAGCACAAGCAGAGCATTTTGGCGTCACGCACCTATTCTGCGCGCGAGGTGCGCGCCGGGAATTCCGGCTGACCGAACGACTCGCGGCGAGCATGTCGTGGGCATTGCCGGCCACATATCGGGCGGTGGACGTGGTGGATGTCGCGCAGACCCTTGTGGATGCTGCCATCGAGGACAGGCCCGGCATCCGTGTGATCGAGAATGCCAACATCCGACGCTTGGCGAAGGAGGTTTGACGTGCACGTATGGCGCAAGGCGGCCGGTATCACGGCACTGTTGCTGACCGCAACAGCGACCTATCTCGTTGCGTGGCCCATTCCGGCAGAACCGGTGGCATGGTCACCACCGACCGCACCAGGCTATGAGGGGCCGCACCAGGTCAATACACGACTGCGTGCGCTCCAGCACATCGCGATAGGTGACGAATTCGGTCCGGAGCACATGGTCATTGGACCGGATGGCAAGCTGTACGCGGCCATGACGAGTGGCGCCCTGTTGCGCATGGGTCCTGACGGCGGCCATCAGGAAGTGTTTGCCAACACCGAAGGCCGTGTTCTCGGATTTGCATTCGATTCGACCGGGCGGATGTTCGCAGCAGATGCCATGCGCGGTGTGCTCGCGATCGATTCCAGCGGACGGGTCGAGATGGTGACCGACCGAGTGAGCACCGACGACCCCATTCGTTATGCCAACTCGATCGTGGTGGCGCCGGACGGCAAGGTGTATTTCACCGATGCGTCCGGGCGATTCGCGCCACGTGACTGGGGTGACACCTACGAAGCCAGCCTGCTCGACATTCTTGAACAGGCCTCCACCGGTCGGGTGCTGGTGTACGATCCGACGACGTCGCGCACCGAGGTGGTAGCGCACGGCCTGTCGTTTGCCAACGGTATCGCACTCTCGGCCGACCATCAGTCACTGTTCGTGTCCGAAACCGGCCGCTATCGGATCTGGAAGATCGACGCGCAGGCCCGTGCACTCGATGTGCGCACCGATACGCTGCGCGCCCGCCCGCTGTTCAAGAACCTGCCCGGCTATCCCGACAACCTGATGCGAGGTCGCGATGGCCGGATCTGGGTCGGACTGTTCCGCCCGCGCAATCCGGCGGCCGATGGATCCGCGCAACGTCCGTTCGTGCGTGCGATCCTGCTGCGCCTGCCGCGATTTCTCATTCCGGTCGGCAAACCGTACAGCCATGTCTTTGCCTTCGACGAAGTGGGCCGTGTGACGGAAGACCTGCAGGATCCGAGTGGAGCCTATCCCGAAACCACCGGCGTGACCGAGACGGCAGATCGTCTGTACATCCACAGCTTGCACGCCCCCACGATCGGATGGCTCCCGCGATGACACCACACGTGAATGGTCTATACTCGATGCGATGCCCCACGATGCGGCTCACGCAGACCGCCTTCGTCGCCTTGTTCGTAGCATTGGCGGCCTGCGGCAAGCACAAGAAACACGCCAGACTCGGCGCGCCGTCGGCACCTGTCACTTCCGGGGTCGTCAGCGAGCGCGATCGTGAGACGCTCTATGTATTGCGCAGCATTCGTGAACCGCGTGCGTTCACGCCGGGAGGCTGCACGGCGCAGCGCGCAGGCTTCGAACCTTCCGCCACCGACGGCGAGCGTCACTTCTCCTTCTGGAGCGTGGAGACGAATACGACCGATGGGCAGGTGCGGAATGCGCGTGCCTCGCGTGTGGCCACACTGCACGGCTGTTTTGGCGCGACGCCGGATCGCGTACGGCAACACTTCTATGCCGAGATCGCCTTGGGGAGCCTCGCGTTCAAGGGACGCGGTGAGTGTGTCGCGCTGGCGATCGACGTGCCGGAGCGTGGGCTTATCCCCGTGCGGTGTCACCTGATCCTCAGTGATCTGCCAGCGCCCTATGTGGGGGGCCTACTCACCACCAACACACTGACCAGCAACGCACCATTCGGTGGGGATACGGACCCGGTAGGGTATGCCCAGGCGTCGGTGGCCACACTGCGCCTGTGGAAGACACGATGAACCTGCAATCACGAGAGCACGATATGAAACACCTCGATCCGGCTCACATGCGCACTGGACTCCGCGTCCATGCTATCGCCTTTGTTGTCGGTATCGCCGCGATGCTGATCATCAATGTGTTGACCGGTGCGCCGTACTGGGTCGCATGGGTGGTACCGGGATGGGCCATTGGCTTGCTGTCCCATTGGCTCTCTGTCCGTCGCCCCCTGGCTCGCTACGACCAGCAGGAGCGTGCGCGATGACGAAGTACCTCCGAATTCTCGGCGCACTGGCATGGACGCTCGTCGCCACCACACCCACTCATGCACAAGGGAGCAACGCCGCGATGAACATCGTCCTCGTTCACGGTGCCTGGGCCGACGGCTCAGGATGGCAACGCATTCACGACATCCTGCGCGCGAAAGGTCATCGCGTGAGCATCGTACAAAACCCGCTCACCTCACTCGCCGACGATGTGGCGGCCGTGAACCGCGTGCTGGCCAGGCAGGACGGCCCCGCCTTGTTGGTGGGCCACTCGTACGGCGGGGCGGTCATCAGCGAGGCCGGAGGCGCGGCCAATGTGGCGGGGCTCGTGTACGTGGCGGCGTTTGTGCCAGACGCCGGCGAATCGGTAGCGTCGCTCACCGAAGGCGGAGCGCCCCCACCGCTGCAACCCTCGGCGGACGGTTTTCTTTTTTTCGATCCAAATATCTTTGCGCAGGCATTCGCGCCAGACTTACCAGCCGCACAAGGCGCCTTCCTTGCTGCCGCGCAGATCCCGCCGGCGGGCGTGGCGTTCGGCACGCCCATCTCCAAGCCGGCGTGGAAGACCCGGCGCAGCTTCTACGTGCTGGCCACTGACGATCGTGTCATTCCCCCCGCCGCGCAGGAACGCATGGCAGCGCGCGCCAACGCGGTCGTCACCAGGGTGAAGGGCAGCCATGCCGTCTACATGTCGCAACCAGAGGCCGTGGCTGACGCGATCGACGCGGCGGCCCGCGCTATCTCGGGCAAGTAGAACGCGTACGCCGTGTGCGGTTGGCGCTCCACGCAGAATGATGTGGATCAGGCAACAGGAGAAGCTGGCCTGTTGGCTCGCATCGCTGTCCATCGGAGCGCCCACCCCACCAAGACAAACGTGATCAGCATGCCCAGCACATAGAGCATGACCGTACCATAGCCGCCAACCAGCGCAGGGTTGAAGAATGGATAGGGATACCACCCGATCTGCGCGCCGCGCAGCAGCGTGTACACCACATACGCGAGTGGGAACGAAAAGAAGACCAGCAGGTCGCGTGACGTTGGCGATCGCGTTGGTGGGGTCAGCAGCCAGTCCATCACCATGACCACAGGCATCAGGTAGTGGTGCACCGTGTTGATCCACGGCAACAGCCCGCCCAGATCCACATTGCGCAACAGTGTCACGAAGACGAGGCCCACCACGGCCATGTACAGCGTCGCCGCGCCTCGTGCGCGGTCGTACCAGACAGACACCGCCTGCTGCCGCACGCCGAAGTACGCGGCAATCAGCAACACGCTCCCTGCGATCCCGTTGGCGAGAATTGTGAAATAGCTGAAAAAATTGAGAAGCGGGAAGCCGGCGTCGAAATGCCGCGTGAACTGGATCACGATGGCCGTCCACGTGAGAACGCCGAGCCCGAGCCGGGCCGCGATACCTGCGGGATGCGAGAGCATAGTCGGAGCCGGAGGGAGAGGATTCATCACGGGAACATGTGCATTGAGTGCTCAGTGGTGCTCGTTAGCCGCCACCCGGACCGAGAACCAACCCACGCAGAAAGGTACGCATGGACCCTTCCACAGCATCTGCATGGCGATAGTGGAGATAGTGTGTTGCTCCCGGCATCGTGATCACCACACCTTGGCGCATTTCGGTTTGAAAGCGCGTCATCTGTCGGGTTTCGTATTCTTGTTGTGCGGTCAGAACACGAAGAGCGGCAACACGATTGGGTTCATCAAAACCTGCAGCGCCGGGAAACAAATCCTGCAGTGATGCATGTGGGGCATAGATGGCCAGTGCCGGTGCTTTCACACGCGCGTACTCTGATCGATTCGTGCCTTCGTAGACGCGACCTGACTCGTTTGGCGCGGGGAGGAGCTCCAACCGTCCGGTGGGTCCGAATTGACAGACCGCACGTACGTCCGCTTCCACGGGCTCGTATTCGAAACGCCGCGGCCAATAGGCCATCACCGATTGCACCGACGCCGAATCAGCGCGTGTCATCGGTGGCGGTTCCGACTGTGCTGGATACGGCGGGAATTCGCCAGGCGCATCGCTGCCGTACGAATACGCCTCCAGGTAGACCAGCGCGATCACTCGATCAGGATACGCCACCGCAAAGTGACTGAGCTCATCGCCGGCGATCGAATGACCAACCAGCACCGCCCGTGAAATGCCGAGGCTGTCGAGCACGGACAGAATGTCATGTGACCGCGTGGCAGAGTCATAGCCGCTATCCGGGCGACTCGACGCACCAAAGCCACGCCGGGTAATAGCAATCGGCCGAAACGCGTCCCGAAAGCGAGCCGCAAAATGATCGAAGGCGTGGCCGGTATCGCCCAACCCGGCCAGGAAGACGATGGGCGTGCGCGTCGGGTCACCCCAATCCAGCACTTCGAGCTGCACGCGCGGCGCAACGAATACCATCGTGACACGATGCGATGCCGGATCCACCCACGGGCTGGATTGCGCCGGGGTACATGCCGCCAAAGCCATGCCAAGGGCCACCGACGCAAGCGACCGGTGTCGCCTAGTGCTGCGTGGCCGCGAGAATCCGCAGAAGAATCTGTTCCGAACGCCGCTGTCCATAACCTCGCCCATAGGCGCTGGACGTGATCGCAATGACAAGATCATGCGCAGGCACCAGGTAGATTTTGTTGCCGCCGTTGCCGGATGCAAAGTGCACCGTGATCGACTTGCCCCCGATCTCGTACGACTTCGAATACCACATATAGCCATACGCGTCGGCAAACGGATCGACGGCCGAGATCGCAACATGCGGCGCCAGCGCGTCCCGGACCAACGCACTGTCGATGACCTGACGGCCCGCCACACGACCGCCTCGCAGGAACAGCTCACCAATTCGGGTCATATCGCGAGTGGTCATGGAGAGATTGCCCTGCCCCACGCCTTCGCCCTTGGGACCGCGACGCCACGCGAACCTGTGGATACCCAGTGGGCCAAAGAGATGCTTGGCGGCGAAGTCCTGAAGCGACAGGTGCGAGGTATGTTCCACCATCGCCCCCGCCAGAAAGGCGGTAAACGACGAGTACACGTATCGCTCCCCGGGCGGCGACGTCATGGGCACCGTGCGGGCAAACGCGATCCAATCGACACTCTCGTCCATGCGGTCTTCGTTGCCGACGGACAACGAGTCTTCATCATCCGAATCGAGACCGGTGCGCATCGTGAGCACCTGGCGGACCGCGATAGGCGCCGTCGCGGAGATCATGCTGTCTGGGAGCAATTCGCTGATCGGCTGATCGAGGTTCTTGATCAGCCCCTGCTGCAGCGCAAGAAGGACCAGCGCGGAGGTGATGCTCTTCGTGGCCGACCGGATGTCGTGCAGCGACGTCGAGTCGTCACCGTTGAAGTACCGCTCTGCAACCGTGCAGCCGTGGCGCTGAACGACCACACCCTTGATGTTGCGCGTGGTATCACGGCCCAGATCTGTGAACAGGCTATCGATGACGGCCACCTCGACCGAATCGCCCGCCAGGGTCGGACAGCTCACGATCCCGGGCGTGCTTGATGGCGCACAGGCGGTGGAGGCGACGACGCACAGGAACAACAGCACGACGCGCTGGGCTGGAATGCGCAATTTCATATGGAAGAATGTTCGTCGTACACAACAGCTTGCTGGCGTGAGCTCGCCGGGCATTGGAAGTTCCAATCGCTCGCCGCATCACCCCGTGTCAACACGCGTCACCTGGCACACCCTCCCATGACCTCCAGCGCGCCGATCTTTCGTTCGCTCGAAGCCCTGCAACAGCACCTGGACACCCTGCCACCCCCGGCGCCGGGATGGCGGCGGGTCTACCGCGGGCAAACCAAGGACTATCCACAGATGATCCCGAGCGGCGTCCGACGTCGCACGCGGGAATACTGGAGCCTGTGGCATCGCCACGCCATGCTCGTCGCCCCGTTCGAGTCCGACCTGGCATTGGCCGAAGCGAAAGGTGTGCCATCGACACTCGACATGTTGTCGTACTGGGTTCACGCCATCGCGCAGCACTACGGTGGCGACTCGAACTACCTCGATGTTACCAGCGATATCCAGTCGGCGCTCTGGTTTGCGCTGTATCAGATGGTATCCAAGGAAGGGACCATCGTGCTGGGACCGGGAACAGCGCCCGATCCGGTGCATGATGTCCCGGTGAAACAGACCTTCTGGCGATACGAACGGTGGGAAGAACCCGCGTACCTCTATGTCTTCGATGTGCCGCCGTGGGACGGGAAGGGGCCGCTGGAACATGGCACCCTGATCGACGTCGCCGCACAGGCACCGCACCTTGTGAGCGACTCCACTCGCATGGCCGTGCAACGTGCATCGCTGCTGTATGCCGACAGTGATATCGGCGATCTCACGAGCTTCTACGTCACACCACCGTTGCGGGTGGCCTGGCCGATGGAAGGCGCGGAACGCCTCTCACACGGAACGCTGGAGATCTTCCCGCCGCCAACAGTCGATCCCTGGTATGAGATCTTCCTGCGTCAGCCCCTCACGATCGTGCCCACCGCCACCGATGCCGTGCGGTACGCGCATCCGATACCCGTGGCACTCTACCTGTACGACACGCCTGCGGAGCGCAACGATCTGATCGCGCGCCTGAACATGGAACAACCACCGCTGGCCTCACGTGGAATGCGTGAGATGATGGTTGATGGCGGAGCGGACGCCGGAACGCTGGCCCGTTTCGATGCTGCCACGGTCATCTACTGCGAAGCCGCACTCCAGGCACTGCTGCAGACCCGGCGAAGCAGCTCGTGGCACTCGGCATTGCTGATGTCCGACCTCCCGTCGAATGCCGACACACAACAACTCGGCAGCGACGAGTCCGCGGGGGCTGTCGACCTGATGAACGTCATCTTCGAGTTCAGTCCACTCGAATCGATTGCCGCGGCCAGTGCCTACAACACCAGCGCCGTCGACTACGTGCGCGCACTTTGGGTCGTCCGAAACGAGAACACCATACTGGTCGTGCCATTCATCCAACAGGCAGACGGTCCTGGCGTGACCACATCGCCGTTTCGTGTGGTCCAGGAGGCGAACGCTCCCGGTGGCATGGCGTTCTACGCCGGTGAGAACCCCATTCCTCACGAAGTCGCCGGCTTTCTCGTCGCACCCGTTCGCGCCGCCCTGTTCGCACTGCGCAGCCTTGCCCGCGGCGAGAAGATCCTGCCGAATGTGCTTGCGTCTTTCGATCCGGGGGAAGCCAACGGCAAGTTTCTGGCCGGTGTCGATGAAGCCACAACGACACTGTGCCTGGCGACCGTGCGCCCGTTCGATGTGCCGTTGTACGTGCTGAGGCAGGAAGGTGAGGTGTTCTTCGGCCCCGGGAAGAGCACCACACGGTTGTTCGTGGTGCCAGCGACGCAGCCGTTTGGGTCCATCCCCGTGAACGAACTACGCGAACGGGCGAAAGAAGCAAAGTGAAATGCCTGGTGTCGATGGGCGACGGTGCCGTTCAGCGACTCACAAACCCGACGGCGCGCCAGGTGTGGCAATCGATTCGCAACAGCTCGCTCGCGCGCGCGCCGTAGGCCTGCGCGGGTATTTCGTAGTCGCCAAGTCCGGGTATTGAGCGCACCAATCGCAGGTCAGCGCCAATTCGCGGATCGCGCAGTGGGCTCCGGCACACTCCCTCGGATGCTTCCACTCCAGTGGTCGGCGGAACGAACTGGTCGGGAGCATCAATGACCGGACGAACTCGTGCGGCCTGCGACAGGCCGTGCGCACGTGCGCAACCCGCCGTTGCCACCAGGACAAGGATCACAGAACTGGTGCGAAGCGCCATAAGAACAGGTCCGGTCGACACATGATAGTGATTACGCGATGCGCAGATTCTGACAAACGATGGCAGGGCAATACCCTCCCGACCATGGTCCGCTTGTATGAGTTGTGCTCGCGATGCGCCATCCGCCAACGAATGGCGGCCTTGCTCGCCATCGGCCAGATTCAAGGTGCAACGCCCCTCCCCCCTCCCCTCCGCTGGAGACGTAGATGAAGAGAATGCTGGTGGCCCTGTTGACCATGCCGCTGCTCGCGGCGAGTGCCTCAGCGCAGGCAGGAGCAGGTGGCGCGGGTGGTGGTGCCGGAGGAGCGGGCAACGCGCAGGCTGCGGCGGCACGGGCGGCCGCGGCCAACAAACCGCGCACCATCGAGGGCATCAACACGGTCTGGCTCGAGGAACTCACGCAGCCAGAATTCCGCGACATGCTCAAGGACGGCTACACCACCGTGCTGATCATGACGGGTGGCGTCGAAAACAACGACGGCAACCTCTCGATGAACAAGCACAACATCAACAACCGACTGCACGGCGAACTGCTGGCCCGGAAGATGGGCAAGACACTGGTCGCTCCGCTGGTCACACTGGAACCCGGCAATGCCGGCAATACCATTCAGCCCGGTCGTGCGGGCCCAATGATCTCGCAGGCCACGTTTATCTCGCTGCTGTACGACATGGGCAACTACCTGCGCAGCATGGGTTTCAAGGAGATCTACTACCTGGGTGACAGCGGCGGAAACATGCGCGGTCAGCAGGCGGCGGCGGATTCACTCACGAAGGTCTACGCCGACAGCCCGGACCGGGTCTACTTCAAGCACATCGCCGAGTACTACAACCACACCAGCGTCGTGCAGCCGTATATCCAAAACGAGCTCAAGATCCCCGAAGGGATCAAGATCGGGGCAAGCACGGGCACGAGCGGTCTGCACGAAGAACTGAGCATCGACGCCACCCTGGCGCTCGCTGACCCGGTGTCCATCCGCTACGAGCAGCGCAAGAAAGTTGGCCAGGACGAGATCAATGGCATCAAGTTCCAGTCACTCGCCTGGCTGCAGGACCTCGGCCGCAAGATCGCAGACTTGCGTGTGAAGACCACGCTCGACGCGATCAACGCCTACCGGGCGACGTTGCCGAAGCCGTGATCGCAATGACGTGGTAGACAAAACGCCCCACCGATATCGGCGGGGCGTTTTCATTTGGCGGGTGTCAAGCGAATGATATCGCTTACAGGCTTGGCGGAGGCCGGCGGATGCGGAACTCCCCATGCGAGCTGCGCTGCAGCCCGCGCATCTCTTCCACGATGGCGGCCGCTTCGGTGTTCTTTCCGCTGTGCAGCGCCGCATGCAGTTTGCCGGCCGTATCGATCAGCTTTTGGAGTCCGACTTTGTAGTCGGCCACGAACTTCGCCTGATCGGCTTCGGGCACCTGCGCCTTCTTTTCGGGCTCGAACGCCAGGGCTTCCTTGGCGTTGGTTTCGAAGATCGTGAGCTGCTCCATCGTGCTCGCGTTCTTGGTCGAATCCGCGATCTGCTGGCCGATGGTGCGGAAGGCGGCATTCATGGCCGCCATGTGCTTGCCAAGCGGCGTCTTGGGTTCGCTGGGCTGCTGGGCCTGGAGTGCACTGGTGGTGAGTGCGAGCGCCAGAACGGTGAGAGTGCTCAGGTGCCGGAAACGCAGAAGCATGGCGAGTGTGTGCAGTGTGAATCGGGTCCCGGTCGACAGCCCCATGATGCCGCCTGGATGCCCGCGTGTGGTGGTCTCCCTACCATGTTACGCCGCGGTGGCCGAAGCGGAAGCGGCTACCTCTCCGGGAGTGACACGACACGCACGGCAGTCCCATAACAGAGCACCTCGGTCGCGCCACTCATGATCTCGGTGGCGTCGTACCGTATGCCGATCACAGCATCGGCTTTGGCCATCAGGGCCTGCACGAGCATCGTGTCGAACGCCTGCTGGCGTGTGCGTTCGGCCAGCGTCGTAAAGAGGGAAATGTTGCCACCGAAGATGGTCTGGATGCCGGCACCGAACGTGCCGATCAGCGACCGCGAGCGCACCACAACCCCGCGCACAACGCCCAACGATGCCACGATCCGGTAACCGGGCAGGTCGAAGGCCGTGGTGGTCATGTCGTACGGGAAGTCGGATGCCTGAGAATGGATGATGTCCGTCATGGCTCTATTCTACTGCCCATCCTGGGTTCTCGGCGGCGAAAGCGTACGACGCCGCCATGATGGGACGAAAGGCAACAACCTGAGCGTCAGAGGCAATCGGACGGGGTCGGCTTGCGGACCATGCGAATCCGATCGACTTGCATCTCGTAGGAAGCGCCTCCGGTGAAAGCGCTCATCCACGGCCCTCGAAGGGTACCCTCCCATTCCACGTAGTACGTGGAGACATAGTACGCGGAGGAGGAGTCTGGCTTCGGCCACGGTGGGCTGCTGTCCCGCGCGACCCTCCTCTCCGGCGCCAACGATCAGTGTATCGAAGCGGAGATAGCACCCGAGCTTCCGATCACCGGTGCAAACGAAGGACACCGCCTGCTGTCCTTCCGGAAGATCCGCGAGAACGTACCGGCCGACACTGTCGGGACTGGTACAAACAGTGCCTTTCCCGTGGGGAGGACTGAGGTCCACCTCGCGACAGATCTTTGTTCTGACGATCGGCCGCCTCGTAGACGAATCGAGGACGACACCACTGACTCGCGCCGTACCGCGCGGCCACACCGGCTGCGCGGGTAGCGCAGCGGCGCTGAACATCGCGAGGACGGCCACGATGCAACAGATGAGACTGCTCAACTGGAAGTTGATTGTCATGAGTACTGAATCTCGGCTCTCTCCTCCACCAATCTATCGCCGAACCGTGACGTGGAGATCAGATTGCCATTGTCGATGCGCATGTTTCCTGGAAGACGCCAGGCACTGTGCGAGTCGTTGAGCGCCCTCGGAACCGCCGGGCACGTCGCGATATCACCAGATGACTGGAACCAGCAACAATGGCGATCCCCACGCTCGCATACTGGCAGCGCAAAACGAGCAGTGTTCTCCACTCTCGCAACAATCCACTCATCACGGACATCGACACGCTGCTGACCGCATTCCACTCCAATGGGAAGTCCGATACCCAGAAGCAGAAAATTCTGATCCTGATGCTGTACATCTGCACCGAATGGCTCGTGACCAAGAGCAAGAACAATTGGCGCCGCCGGTATGTCAGTGATCTGATTGGCGAGATCGAGACTGAACTGCGCACCCCGGCGATGGTGAATGCGGTCCAGAGTCGGGTTGGTGCTGCCGACCTGACCATGAAGGAGAACCCAATCGAGATGCTCCAGCCGAAAGATCGCAGTACGAAGTACGGTCTGGCCGGCCAAACGAGCTTCCACCGCATCAATGCACACACCGCTGAGACATTCGTCAATGACTATCAGAGGAGAGGCAACCTGACGGGATATTCAGCCCAACTGCAGAACATCGTTCCTGCCGACTACGTCGACGGGCTCAAGATTCTTGCCGTGGGAAATGCCGAGGCGCTCCACGACATGAGACGCAATCTGGCCTATCTCTCCAAGGCCGATCGGCAACAGCGTCAATTGTCTCTTGGAGACAATGACTGCTTTTACCTTCACGGTGATCCCTCACCTTACACCAGCCCGGCAGATATCCCCGACCTGTGCGTGATCGACACCATGGAGTTGATATACGTCTCCAGCATCAAGGCGGCGGGGAAGTTTCATCATTCATCATTCTTCTCCGGAAAACCGGTCCTCTTCGCCGGAGAGCTTCGTTTGAAGCACGGCGTTATCAACTATATCAACAGCATGAGCGGGCACTATCTGCCCTCCACACAAGACTTGTTGCGGGCAGTGACCCTCTTGCGGGACAAGTACGGTTGCGACCTGACACGAATGAGAGTCGAAGATGGGGCGACTAACACGAAATGGGCATCCGCGATCGAATTCCTGCAGCGGCAAGGTGTACCCGTCCCGAAAGCCAGACCTGTCATCAATAAGGTAGTACTGGATGGCGACCCCATTTGATCACGCCGAGTGAGCGGCATGCGATTCCTGCGATCAGTGTAGTCAACCGACGGCAGGAATCGCGATACGCAGGGTGGCGACATGATGCGCCGCGCTGCGCGCCCCGCACATCGGCGACAAAGGCCCCCCCAATGCAATGACACGACCATCCGGCGTTCTGGTGGAAGTCCACTGAGGCGCCGGCGCAGCAAAATGTTCGAGATTGGTGGGCGACCTTTCGCCCCCCGTGAGCCGTTGCATCCCGTTGCCCCAGGGATACCGCCGGCCATCAGTGCCACGCGCCGCACACTCGAGGGTATCGGCGTCCGGAAGTGAGACGGCCGCGCCAGTCACCTGTGCGAGGCCGCTGCAAAGCGCGTCGGCATGAACAGACGTAAGCAGCAACGGCGGGTCAGTCATGAGATCCAGACGGCGCTCCATCTCCGAGTCGAGTTCATCGTTCGGCGGTGCCGTCACACCGCACATCTCAACATCAACAGTGCGCAGCGGACGCCGCGTGATGAATACGCCGCGAGGGAGCAACCAATCGCGAACAGCCTCGGTGTCCGAACCGGCGCGCACATCTCCACCAAGCAGGAACTGACCCGAAGCGATCCAGACCAGTTCGATGTCGCTACCGGCAATGAACGGACGATCCTCACGCACATCGACACCAGCCGGCAGCAGCTCGGGCAGCACATCGCGGAGGGGCGCAGGCATGACCAGCGCGTGCAGCAGCAATTGAATCCTGGTCGTCGGACGTGCCGCGTCACGTCGCACGAGGGCAGCCAGCTCGTGCTGCAGCATTGGGAAATCCGGCAGAGTGCGCGCCAGCGCCTCATCGGCCAGTGCCCCTGCACCGAGCAACGTAGCAGCCAGAAATCGCAGACCCGTCAGGAACTGGATGTCCGTCTCATCGAGCCCGTACTGGCCAACGTATGGCAAGGCGGTGTCGCGTATGGCCGAACGGAGCGTGGTGGCGTGAAGTCGGGTGGCGACAATGATCGCACTCACGCGCACTTCCCAGTCGCTGTCATCCAGTGCGGTGCGCAGAACCTCGAGAATACCCGGTGTGGGCGCGTCGTACTCGTGGCCGATCCATCGCACCACCTGCCGACGAAGGGTAGCGTCACCGAGATCCGGAAACAGTATGGATCGCCCTGGGTTGGCCAGTCGTGCATCGCGCAATCGCGTCGCGATGCGAGCAAGCCACTCTTCTGGCGATGCCTGCGTCGTCACGCGTTTGCCACCAGTGCGTGCAGCTCGTCGCCGACTTCCGCCACCGGAATGCCACCGATGGTGGCGTACACCGCACGGGCCGCCCAAAGGAGTGCCGGCCAGTCCAGTGTTCCCGTGTCGAGTTTTATGGGGAAGCCATGCACAAAGTCGAGCCAGGCCATCTCCACATCTTCGTACGGAGCACGCGATTCGATGGCCGCGGCGATATGCAGCGCGAACCCTTGCACATTGAAACCGAACGTCGCCCCTGGTGTGAAGGTCGGCAGTGCAGCCAGCCCAAACACCGACGGCACCAACGACACCTGCCGACACGCGGCAGCCGCGAGTGCGATCGTCTGTTGTTCGGACTCAGAAAACTGGCCTAGCGAGGCAACGAGCGTCGGCAGCCATGCGATCTCGGCCGCCTGCTGTTCAGTCGGCGCATCGGAACCTGCACATTGGGCGGCATTGAGGTACGAGAGCGCCCAGAGCGCATCGAGACACTGTTGTCGTGCTGGCACCGGCATCAATTCCTGAATGACACCCGGCAGCAGCGGAGCAACCTGGTCCAGAAGCACCTGAGCCGTCGCCGAGCCGGACAACACCGTCACGGCTGCCACGGCGCGGCCGGGGGCGCCGAGGTTTGCTCCACCGGTGTCAGGAGCACGGACGGCACGAATGCGATCGGCAAGATCGTCGAAGAACTCGAGGTTCTCGATCTCCTCGGGCGTGGCTTCCTGCAGCAGGACAGCCCACGAGGCCCGATCGTTTCCGTCCTGCGAACCTCTGTTCATGTCACATCTCAGTAGGGAACGGACAAATCCAGTCGCTTCGCGGTCTGACGCGAAACGTCCACCATGACGACCAATCCAAGATCGAGCTTTTGACCGCTCTTGGCCAGAGCACTGAGGTGCTTGCGCACCGTTCTCCGTTCACCCGGTGACAGATTGGTTTCATCCACGACGATCTGCGCCCGCGGTCGTGTGCCGCGTGACGCGGTCTTGAGCGATGCGATCACCCCTTCGCTCAACTTGGTGGCGCTCATGCCACCCGATCGGGAATGCACGACGAACCGTTGCTGTTTGGCGTCGACGAAACTGCTGCCTCCCTTCGCGGCCACCAACGGCGGCGTGACAAAACTCCCAAGGTTCTCCTGCGCTGTCACCGCCGCCCGCGCGATGCGTACGTTGTCCGCGCTCCCCTTGCTGGGCAGTTCTCCGGCCAGTCGCGAAACCGTCGACGACGCGTCAAGTGCCTCGAGCTTCTGGAGTCGGTCGGCGGCGGTTTTGAGGTGCTCCGCCTTGATGGATTCTCCTTTGCGGACAACAATGACGGCGTCCTTCGGCAAGCCGCGCTCCGTACGGATGGTCTCACGGAGATCCGCCAACACCGACGACCTGGCACTCGTGATGTCGCCCATGTTGGTATCATGGCCGAGACGTAATTCGTACTCGAGTCGATTGGCGTCGATGGCTGCCACCATCTCACGCGCCTGCTTCACATCGAGGCCCAGGTCCTTTCGGCCTTGTGGTGTGCCGAGCTGATCGCGCAGCCGCTTGAGGTTGTCGTTCAGGTTTTCACCGACGGCCGTGATATCGGCCAGCGGTACATACCGACCCGCATAGTTTTTCACCTCGACGAGCACGATCGTTGCCTTGCCGCTGCTGTCGAAGCGGACCACCACACCATCGAAGCCCTGACCACCACCTCGTTGGATGGCTTCGTTGGGCAACAGCATCTGCCTGACCGCGTTGGGGCGGCCCAGCTCCTCTTCGAACTGCAGCCGAAAGGCTTCCTCACCAACTGCACCCACCCGGTTGCTTTCCGAACCACGCTGCACCCAGCGGTCGACTTCCCGTCCCTTGGCATCAAGCGTGCGAATCTCTTCTCGCCGGATGATGAGATCATTGGTGCTCTTGTCGCGTACCTCGAGCACCCGGTAGGTCCTGCTGGTTCCGTCGATCTTGGTTTCCACCCATGCTGCCCCCACTTGCAAGTAGGTGGCGTCGGGGAATTTCCGGTGCAACGCCGAATGCTCGGCGGCGTATCGGGGCAGTTTGGGATTGCCACGATCGGACGGGTCACTGGGGCGGGTCGATGCCACCGGCGGTGGATCGGGATGCGCGACCTTTCCATTGACCGCGATGTAGCCCACTCCCTCGGTGAGATCCCGGGTCTCCAACGTCGTACGGTGTCCATCGATCTGACTGGCAATGCGATCGATATCCGCAAAGATCCGCTCCCGGGCGTCGGCATCGAGCTGCCCCGACCGGAGTAACTCGAAACGGTCCTCGAGCAGCGATGGCAGTTTGTGCAGTTCATGCCACGCCTCCCACGCCTTGCTGCCAAAGGGAGGCGGTCCATTCTTCACCACCCAGGAACGAGCGTACTCCACCGCGCGGACCAACGTGCCTGTCACGCCGACATAGCGCTGCATGGCGTGCACGGTGTTGAGATGCCGCAGCACGTCGATAGGACGTGCTGCGGGCCCCACGACAAGCTTCACATCGACGATCACGCCGAGCCGCTTGACACGCTCGACCTTGATGGAGTCGGCCGGTGCCTTCGGGTCCACTTCGACTTTGAGGGTTTCACGAAGCCCGCTCGGAAGCAGATCACGTACCTGCCCTTCGTCCATCACACGATGCGTCACGAGATCATTTTCATTGCGCACCATCGGATCATCGCGCACCGCCTGTCGATCGGTGGACGCCACCGTGCGCTCCGTTTCGTGTGCGGAGTCCCGTGCGGCTGACGATTCTTCTGCCTCAGCGCGACTCTCCCGCACCGCACGTTCCCGAAGCCCCACTTCGTTCTCGTGCATCGCGCGCAGGCTGGCGTACTCTTCGACCGTGATCTCCGGATACCGGCTGCGCACGGCTTCGAAGGATCCGAAGTGCGGCGCGGCCTGCCCCTTGAACGCCGCGTCCTTGATTCGCCCCATCGCTTCGAAGACACTGCCGGTGCCCTTCATCACCGGCTTCATCGCCAACCCCATTCCCGCACTCATGCCCGCCTGCTTCGCGGTACCAGCGAGAATGTTGCCCAGGAAATTGCCTTCCTTGTAGTTGTTGTCGTCCAGCACATTGGAGGCGAGCGCTGACGGAATGTTGGCCACGAGGTTCTCTGCACCCTCCGCCATGCCGATCGCGAGCACCTTCGCGGCGCCGCCGCGTTTGACCATCGACTCCAGCAGAGCACTCTTTGGGATGGCCTTGGCGAGCGCTCCCTCCGCCGGGTTGAGGAACGCCGCCCGACCACCCGTTTGCAGCGCGCGCTGAATGCCCCGACCAAACGCGAAGCGCGAGGCCGCTGGCGCGGCAGCCCGCTTTGCCACACCCAGCAGCTTCTCGCCCATGCCAGCGGTTGCGGCCGCCGTGACCGCATCCACGACACCCACGGCGATGTCGGTGTAGAGATCTTCCCAGCCATACGCCGCACCGAGGATGGCGGCCTTGAGCGCGATGGTGGAAGCGGTCGCGGCGATCGATCCAATCACCGCGGCCAGAACCAGGCCGGCGGCGCCGAAGGTGAGAATGGTGACCGCGATCCCCACAATGAACCCCACCACCGTCGTGATACGGTCGGTCCAGGTATCGAGCATCTCGCGATGGGCGGCGATACCCGCATGGACAGTGGTGACATCCTGTTCGAAGTAACCGATGTATCGCTTGCGTTGCTCGGCGCTGAGTTCGGGGTTTTCGAGCATGGCGATGGTACGATCGAGCCGCTCCAGATCTGCATCCATCACCGACTGCTGATGGCCAGCAAGCCAGTCGCCGAGCGGGCCAGCCTCCTTCTCCCATGTGATTGCTTCCAGCAAACGCGCCCGCTTTTCGCGAATGGTCTTGGGCTCGCCCTGCAGCATCTGGCCCACATCGAAGCCGGTGCGACCGCTGATGTCATCCTTGATCTCGGCGTCCATATCGAGATCGTTGTGCGGCCGGTCGCTCCACGCACGATTGAGGATCCCGCGCGCCGTCCAGCGATCGGCCAACGCCAACTGACGGAACTCGGCCCGCGCCTCATCGATCTCCTCGCTGGTGTGCCCTTTCAGGGCATTCAGCGCTTCCTCGTCGGTGCCGTTGCCGCGCACCGCAAAGAACATGGTCTGGCCCAGTGTGAGGTGCCCGCCCTGCTTCAATAGCGTTGCGGCCTTCTGGTTGTCGTAGCCAGAAGTATCAGAGAGCACCACCTCGTCGAGATCGAGCTTGTAGTCGGACTTGAACACCGCTCGCAGTGCATCCATATCGCCCAACGCCTGCGCCTGGGCGGCTTTGTCGATGCTGCGATCCACAGCGCGCTGCAGTTGCTGCGTGACCTCCCATTCTTTCGCGCCGGTCCACGCCTCCTTGGCGCGCTGCCGGGCGGTGGCCTCATCGAGGTTGGCGCGTTTGGCATCCGCGTACGCCGTGTCACGCGCCTCTTTCTCCATGTCGGCGAGCTTGCGCGCCATGACCACACGCTGCAGTGGCAGCATGTTGCGCCGTTGCTCTTCGAGCGCCCGCTGCTTCTGTTTTGCCAGGACCGCGTTCTCCACGTCGTCGCTGGCCCAGAGGCCCTGGTGCTCCATCTGAATGCGCGCCGCATCCGCTTTTCGCTGATCGTTGTCCGCGAGGGCATTGACGAAGTTCCGATCTTCGGCGTGTTGACTGAACCCGACACCGATCGCCGCCCGCAGTGCACTGCCTGCACTGTTTTCGTATGCTGAGCCAAAGTGATGATTGAACGCCCGTTCCACCTTCGCCGATCGACGTGCGATCTCGGCTTCGAGTTGATCCTGCGTCCAGCGTTCCCGATTCGCACGCGCCGTGGCTTCGGTACGGATGCGTTCGTAGATCGCCTCGATCTTCTTCTTGTCGCCGACCAGGAGTTTGCCCATCCCGGGGTGACCGGCGCGTGTCATGTCCTCGTCGAACTTCCGGATTTCTGCCGGTGTCGGCAGGTAGTCACGCAACCCGAGGGCATCTGCGGATTCATCATCGCCGGCCACGGAGTAGCGGAAACGTTGCCGGTGCCGATCATTTTGCAATTCTTCATCCGCATCGGCCAACAGCTTGGACTTGCCTTCCTTGCGATAGTCTGCAAAGACCGACTTCCGGTAGTCGACCATGCGCTTGTCACGCTTCGCCTCGTCCTTCTCCTCCCGAATATCGCGTGGCACGCGCAATAGCTTGTCGGCGAGCGCATCGTCGTACATGGCATTGTATGCGTCCTCCGAGGCCTGACGTTCCTCGAGAGACTTGCCGTGGTTGATCTTGTCGAGTTCCTCGATGTCTGCGGTGGAGAACGGATTGACCGCGTTGTACCAGGTGCCTTCATTGCCCTTGAGGGCGATGCGCTTGCCCAAAGCGTCCGCTGACGCTTGATCGGCTTCCATCAGCTTCTGCGCACGACGAAGCTCGTTGCCACTCATGCCGTAGAACGTGCCGCCCTTCATGTCGCCTTCGATCGTGCTGCCTTTGTACTCCAGTTTGTAAGCGAGCCGGATCGCCTGGGCCTGTACTTTGGTCAGGTTGGCGAGATTGGAGTAGACCGCCTGCTCGTCGGTGTCGAGCGAGTCGAGCGCCTTGTGCACGTTGACGGCGATGTCACGCGCCGAAAAGCTGTCACGCTGGGCCTTTCCGATACGATCGAGTGCCACGGCATCTTCACCGTACACGGTGAGGACGCTCGCCTCGATGTCGGCGGAAATCGGTCCCCGCAGCTCGTTCTGGATACGCAGACGGGTGCCGACGATGACGGCGCTCAACGCCCGATCGTCGCCGGGAATCCCTGGGGTGAGATACGCATCGAGAATCGCTTCCTGCGCCGCGTTCAGTCGCAGGTTGGCAATGATGGTTGCCCGATCCGCACCCTTCTGTACTTCCGCACCGATAGCCTCTGCCAGGGAGAAGTCGTTGACGACCCCCACGGCAAGCCGTGCGCGGCCCAGTTGTTCGATCGCGGCGGCATCGGCCTGCTTCTGATTCGCCTTGTCGCGCGCCACATCCGCCACCTTCTGCTCGGCCGTACGCTTCTTGCCCGTGCGCTTTTCGGCCCACACGCGGAGGGCTTCGCGTTTCGCGTCGCCAAGCTGCCGAGCCTCGTCCTGATAGGTGGCGATAACGAGATCATCGGCTGCTTTTTGTGCCTTGCGACTCGACTCCAGTTCAGCGAGGCGCGCCTCCAGCCACTTGTCGAGTGTTTCCTGCGCCTCTCCCGCCTCTGCGGACCTCGGCGTGAACCCATACAGTGCGGACACCGGATCGTTCGTCTTGCGAATGATCTCATATTCGTCTTGCTGCGCAGCAAACTTGTAGGCATTGGCAAAATCGTTGTACATGCGCGCCACAACGCTGTCGCGGATTTCACCCTTTTGTTTGAAGCGCACGACCAGGTCACTCACATCCTTCGTGACATAGTCGAGCTGCCGCTGCCGCCGCGAATCGACATCCATCGCCAACTTCACTTTGGGCGCGGCCCGCTTGACCTTGCCGGCGCGAATGTCTGCTGCCTCCTTCTTGGCTGCGACTTCGGCGGCTTCTTTTTTCGCCTTGCTGGCTGCGACACGCTGCGTGTCCATCTGCGCTTGCGTCGCCCCCTTCGCCATCTGCTCCCGCAGCAAGCGCAGTTCTTCGCGGCGCGCCGCGACGGCTTTCTCCAGATCCTGATCCGATATCCCGGCACCCTTCTGCAGCTCGCCGATCTTCGCATCGACGGCATTTTTGACGGCTGGCAGATGTGACATGCCGAGCTTGGGCTCGAGATCTTCGAGCACCGGACCGATGAGACCGGACGAGTACACCGACTTTCGGATGCCGGAGAGGATCTCGTTCGCGGTTACATCGCTCTCCGCGCGAAGGCCAGCGAGCGCACGTCCGATATCTTCCTTCTGCGCAGGCTTGAAGACGATGGGCGGAGGCGGCTCCGGTTCGTGGTACTTCGGTACCGCGTCTTCGGTCGCCTTGTCGTTTTCCTTCTTCTTTGCGAGATCGGCAATCTCAGGTGGCTTGGGCACATCGAGCAACATCTGCCGCATCTCGGCAAATGTCTTCGGACCATCGTCCACGAACGTGGCGGCCGGTGTGTCCTTCTCACCCTTCTTCTTCGGTCCTTCGGCCTCGAGTTTCTTCTTTTCAGCGGCGTTGAAGGCATCTTCCCGCACCTTGCGATCTGCCAGCCGCCGCCGGTCTTCCTCGCCCAATGCGTCGGCGAACTGCCCTTTGGCCGTCGACTTGAGCACCAGCATTTGTTCTCCCGTCAGCGGCGTGCTACCCAATACGGGAATGCGCTTGAACGGCGTGGGGCTGAAGCCATAGCGAATCGCTTCGGGCAATCGCTTCTTGCCCACTTCGACCAATGCCTTTGTGTGGGAAGGCACCGGATCCGGTTCCCGTGGACGATCCCCTTCCGCCCTCTCTCCCCCGCCTCCGCCCCCACGCGCCTGCGCAGGGCCATGCGCGGCCGCACCCGTACGGGCCAGGCGAAAACCGAGCGCCCGTTGCGCCGCCTGCGCGGCGTCGTACCCACCGGCATCGAGTTTCGGCAGCGACGCCGCTGCTTGCGATACCTCACGCTGCACCTCTCCGATCGCACTCACGGCAGTAGGTCGCGTCACCGGTGTCTCGACGGGCGATCCTGGCGCAATTGCGGGTACAGTAGCAGTGGGCGTTGCTGAGGGAGCTGGAGCCGCTGTGCGTGGCGGACCCGCCATGACATCGATCGGTGGCGTCAGGTCGCCGTCAGTGCCGGGTGCTGATGGCGCCGACTTCGCTGCCTGCCCACCTTGTGTTGCCGCTCCTGGTACAGTGACGTCAGGACCGGTTGCGACCGCCTCCCCGCGAGCCTTGAGCACCGCGAGATTGCCGAGGGTGCGCTGCATGTTGCCCGCGTCGGGGCGCGACGACGTAGAAGGAGTGATCGTCGCACCGACCAGCGATCCCCCGTCCGCGACGGCGTCGAATGCGCGGTCCTGCGGTGTCCGCCGCGGCGGCGCAAAGGTGCGTGTCGGCGGCGTCATCGCACGAAGACCCTTGAGTCGCGGTCAGCCGTGACGCGGCAACATGTCGACATACTGCCTGAACTGCGCCACGGAGGGTGTAATACCCTGCTTCACACATTGCCGCGCCATGGCCACGACAAAGTGCCGCATGCCAATAGGTTCAATCCCTCGCCCATCCGACGCCGCGAGATACGCCGCATCGAGCGCGACATTCCGAATGTCACCACCGGCAATCGGAAACGCCGTCGCGAGAAATGGGAGATCCACATCGGAGGCGAGTGGCGCCTGGGTGGGCAACATGCCGCGCCAGAGTCGCAGGCGATCCGCCTCTCCCGGGAGTGGAAATTCGACCACATACCGCATCCGGCGTGAGAACGCAGCATCGAGATTGCGGGCGAGGTTCGTGGCCAGCACCACGATGCCGTTGTGTGCGTCGAGCTGCTGGAGCAGGTATGCGACCTCGATGTTTGCATAGCGGTCGTGCGCGTCTTTCACTTCCGATCGTTTGCCAAACAGCGCGTCAGCCTCATCGAAGAAGAGCATGGCACCGGCATCGCGTGCGGCACGGAAGATCCGATCGAGGTTCTTTTCCGTTTCGCCGATGTACTTGCTGACCACGGCCGACAGATCGATCACAAACAGATCGAGGCCGAGTTCGCGCGCAATCACACTGCACGCCATCGTTTTGCCGGTGCCCGACGCTCCGGCAAACAGGGCGGTAGCGCCACGCGAACTCGCCGCACGACGCCCGAACTGCCACGTATCGAGCACAATGGTACGATCGCGGACCGCACGCGCGAACTCCTGCAGGCGGCGCATGGTACTCGGTGGCAATACGAGGTCGTCCCATGTATGCGGTGTCGGAGCCAGCACCGCGAGTGCTCCGAGTGCGTCGCGGCTGCGGGCGCGCGTCACAAGCGAAAGCGCATCGATCAGGTGGGTCGTGCTATCGACCAACGCCTCATCGTGTGTCTGCCGCCATACGCCCTCGTCGACCACCTGCATAACGATCCGCCGAACCTCGCCGGGTGTGATATCGAAACGATCAGCCAGCGCCGCAGCGACGGCATGATCTTCACTCGTCGACAAGACACTTTCAGAGAGGGCACGGCGCCAAATGGTGGCGCGTTGCGCAACTCCCGGTGACGGCACCACCAGTCGGGCAATACGCAAGTGCTGGAGCTGCCCATGCCACTTCGTGGCTGTATCGACACGGAGCAGCACCGGGCCTACCGCCTCCTGCAAGGCCAATGGCAGGACAACGCGGGTCGCGGCCGGCCGTTCGGCCTGGCACCAGGCATCGAGACCGTCGATCAATATCACCGCATCGTGCAGACGCTGGAAAAGCACCGCTTCACGAACGGTCGCTTCAATGTCGTCGATGCGATGCGGGCGGCGATCGTCTGCGTTGGGCGGTGGCGCAAGCGTGATATGCAGCAAGGGACACTCACGATCAGCGGCGAGGGCTCGGGCAAGCATGGTCCGACCCGATCCGTCGCGTCCCTCCAGAACAAGCAACGGTCGGCTCTCACCGGCCTTGGCCTGGCTCAAATCCCGCAGCGCCACGAACGGCCCGTTGTCGGCGCCATGGGATTCGGGCGCAGCTTCCACGCGGATCGAAGGTGCCAGGTGTCGCCACGGTTCATGTGCGTCGCCGAGAAGGGCCGCGGCCAGTGGAGTCACCCCGATACCAACGGCAGAGGCCGCGCTCGAGGGGGAATTGTCGAGCAATCGCAGAACGCCCGCCTGCACAAGTGGTGCGGCCACCGCGGTTGCATCGTTGAGGAGCGACGCCTGCTGCTCGTCTTGCGCCAGCAACTGACGTACGAGTGCACGGGTAGGCCAACGGCGAGTGAGATCGTCGTTGAGATATCCGAATACCGGTTCGTAGTGATCGAACAACTCCCAGGCGAGCGCGAGCAGCACAAGATCACGCTCCACCGGCTCCGGCGCGCACCAGTCGGCGAGCGCGCGCCAGGCGGGCAACAACAACAAGCCAACCGAGATGGATCGGCCATGATGACTCACCAACGAACCCTCGGCACGTACACGACGGCCGCCTGCCAGCAGCGCGTCCACGCGGTCGTGACCAACCACCACACCACGCAGTTCGTCCAGTGTGCAGTGCGGTCTGGCGCGCACCATCCGCACCGCGTCGGCCAGGCGGGTGTCGAGTGCATCGAAAGCCGCACTGAGTGGCGAAGCACAGTCAGCGATCGCCTGCCACGGCAGCTCCTGCAATCGGGCGGTCATGCGCGCTCCGACGGGAAGAGCTTCACGGCCGACGGTGTCATCCACGGCAGTAGGTAACTCAGATGGAAAAGTCCCGTCATGGACACGATCATCGCCAATGGTGGCCGCGACAGTGTGGCGACCATCCGATGTTCTCCGACCACAACCTGCGCGTCAACAGCCAGGAAGTTCGCCCAGAGATGTGGCAGCGTTGCACGTGCAAAGCCCGGCATGCGCCAGGCGAGTGTACGCAGCGTGCCTTGGGCGATCACATACAGCGCCCGTTCCACCTCCGCCGGAACCTGCAGCGATACCGGCAGTGCGATCCATGCCAGTTCATCGGCGAGCCGATCGAGACGTCGCTGGACCTGCGAACGATCGCTGGTATCGCGGTCGTCAATCTCGGGCAACAGAACAGCATCGACGGTCAGCGGCATCTCTTGTAGTACAGCGCGTGACTCGTACGTGTCGCACCACACACGCGCGGGGGTGCGCTCCACCATCGAGCCGTTGAACCAGGGCAGCAGCTCGGCCGGGCTTTGGGCCAGGCTGGCGTCGCGCTGAACAAGCCAGTGCCCGCGCGCGGCATCCAAGAGCACGACAGTCGGTCGATCGTTGCGGTCCTGCGAGTGCACCAGCAGCCAATCACCCATACCAACAGCACCGCGCGACCAGAGCCACTCGGCGTTTACGCGCTCGAGCTGTTGTACATCTGTGGCTGTACGTGCGCCGAGCCATCGCACCAGGTCAGATGTGGCGATTTGTGTACCAACACCAGACAACCGACGCACAATCGGGTCCCCAAGCACTCGGACTGCGCGCTCACCGCCACAGGCCGTCGCCATGACCCAGAGCCGTAGGAGAGCGGCTGCACTGGCGCACTGCGCCGGCGGATCGCCAGCAGTACCAATATCAGGCATGCCGAGGGTAGCGCCTTCGAACGGCATCGCCGCCACCGACTCGGCAAGCAACAATGGTGCCGCGACGGGCATCCACTCGAACTCGGATGACGGCGCATGACGTGCGGTCGCATCGACAACATCGCGCGACACCACCATCGTCAGGATCTCCATGCGCAGCGATGCGGGCAACGAGAGTAGCGGTGCGAGGCAGTCCGCATCATCCGGAAATGCCACCACCTGCAGGGCCACCTCGTCACCCAGGCGGATCGCATGAGCGATGACGGCCATCCGCTCACCAGCGCCGGCGGTCAGCGATGCAAGGCGCGCCATCGCATGCGCCAGTGCTACAAACCCGCGCGACGGGCGCGCGGCCGGGACGCGAGCGCTCTCGGCCAATACCCGAAGCACCCAACGTTCCTCGTCGTCGCGATGCACCGGCAGCGTATCACGGCGCGCCATCGCGAACAACACGGCACTGTCATCGGGCGTATCGCGGTCTTCCAGCACTGCGCAGAGCGCATCCACCACCACACGCGCATCCTGCCGCGTGAGTTCGGCGATAACCAGTACCATCGCGGAAGGCGCAAGTGTGGCAAGGGCTTGGAGTCCCACCAACGGCTTCCTCAGGAGCGCCGTGCGAATGGCGGCGGCGCGGGTCAGCAGACGCAGTCCCGTGAACTCACCGTACCACCATTTGCTCCAGCAACTGCCATTGGCGACATCGCTGAGAAAGCTGGCGAGGAAGGATGCCGGTGATGCAAATCGCACCACCGATACCCCATCACCACCCGTTTCGATGGCGTGGGTCACGGCGCGCCGACATTCCGTTGCCCAAGCGTCGGCCAGTTCGTTTTCGTCCCATGACGTATTGACGACGAGATCGAGATCGAGTCTTCGGATACGCCAGATGGTTTCGTCCGAGGCACGGGCCGCTTCGGCGAATCTGGCGTTCAACGCATCCGCCAGATGCACCTCCAATGCATCATGCAGCCGTCGACGCACACGCTCAGGCTCCGGGTGCCCCGCTGCCACGAGTACCTGTTGCCTGATATGGATAGCCCGCAACGAACTGCGGCTCCGGAGGGCCGGCGTCATCAGCAGACGCGAGGCGTGGTACCATGCATCATTGTTCCGCCGCTCGACGGAGAGGAATGGCCTGTACGGTGTCGGTAGCGGCCGCATCACGTGCGCTCGCTGTGGCAAGCAGCTCTTCCAGCGCCTGCACGGCACCACTGATACGCAACAACGACCGCCGCACCTCCTCCTGTCGAACGTCCAGCTCCTGCTGCAGCACGCGACCGGATTCAAATTCCGCGCGCAATTCTGTGATTCGAGTTTCGATCAGGTCACGCATAGCGTACTCCGGTGAGTGACACGTGATGTCGGTGATGGGCGATGACGTATGACCTTAGGCTTTCGATTTCGAACGTCGCGCTGCCGGTGCGCGCCCCGTGCCCGCGTCGGTCGCCGTTGGAGCTGATCGTGTAGGAACCAGGGCGCGGGCGACGCTGCGCCACGCACCTGCGGACACCAGTCCTATGGCGCATCGCACCAGAGAAACACCCTTGCCCGTGGCTGAACTCCACGCGGTGCCAACCGACATGGCGAAGTCGTCGACGGTGGTGTCAGCCGCGGGGACGGCAACGCCGGTGCCATCGTTGCTACCCGATGGGACGATCACGTCGCCGGCCTTCACCGCCCCACGCACCCGCACGGGAGCCTGCCCCAGCATGGCCACACGCTCGTGACGATCACGCTCCTCAGCGGACGGCATGTTGGCCAGCATGGCCGGTGCCGTAGAGATGATCAACAGATAGTCGGCGCCAGCCGTCTCGCGTCGCAGTCTGCCCGCGAACACACCAACGAGATCGCCCGGCTGCATCGCAGGTTCGCCGTCATCGCGCGGGAGCCACTCGGCGTAGTCGGCCGATGTGGTGTTGAAGGAAATGCCAGCGCCGTTTCCTTCGATGGCCCCGATGGCCGCGCCACCAGAAAAGCAGGTGATGAAGTTGTTGCTGCCACCGGCCCCGCCACCGGCCACACGCAGCGCGAGCACATCAGCGTCGTTGCCGATATTGCGGTTGTCGATCACGGCCACGTGCGCGCTCACGTTCCCCGCGCCGGCGGCGATGCTATCGGAGACGTGCAGTCGGCACAGTGGCGCAGCCGGCCCGATCGCAGTCCGCCCGCCACTCTCGTTCACCACCACGTCACCAGAATCGCCGTTCACGCCCAGGCGTCGCACCCAGCCAACCTTGTCCGCCAGCGTTGTACTGTAGACCTCGAAGCGTGGAACGCCCGACGCTTCGTCCATTTCGATCGTCACTGCGGTCCGCGCAGGTTCGGGGAACACCCAACCCGTATTCGCATCGTTGTGATGGGCATTGAACGACAGGCTACTCCAGACCGAAGGACCGTTGCCCTGACCGCCGCTCGCATAAAGGCGGTTCACTCGCAGACCGCTGTTGCCTTCTATGTGCACCAGATTGGTCGGTGTGGTGGTCTCGATACCCAGGCGACCACCACGCAGCGCAAAAGCTCCGGTATTCGATTCGTTGTATGAGAAGCGACCGCTGAAGTCCGGCGTACCGGCGTTGGCGAGATCGGTGCTGCCTTTGGTGAAATCGATGTAGCTGCAGGCTGTCGCGGATTTGGTACGCAACTCGACGCCGATATTGGCGGGCGCGCCGGCCGCCGCTTCGCTGAGCAACACCAGCGCGTTGTTTTCCCCATGCACCTCGAGGCGGTGTTTGGGGTCGGTGGTACCGATGCCGACATTGCCGCCGGGTTGCAGAAAGAGGCGACCGTCTTCGATGCCATCGGTGAAGTTGAGCCCGGCCTTGCCGCCCGCGAGCGTATTCAGTGTCCACGTGGGAATGCCGAGCGGTGACTCGAAGGCCAACAGATCTTCGCTGCCACCCTGCGCACGAACTACCAGTGGTGCAGTCGTGGGCATCGGCACGCCAATGCCCACGCGTCCCGCCGCCGTAACGACCAAACGCTCTTTGAAATCGGACGGCGTGCCGGCTCCCGTGATCGGGCCGACCACGAAGCGATTCGTGCCGGTATCCGAACTTCCAATCTGGGCGAAGAGATCGCTGACGAGGGGGCCAATCCCGGGCACGGGGCGACGGCGAATCGTCAGTGGGCCGCCACTGTCGCCGTTCGACTCATCGCGGAGCATCAGTCGTCCGCCGAGCAGTTTCGCGTCACCCTGTACGCGGGCATGTCCCTCGACCCAGAGCAGGTCATCCTCGGTGGCGCTGTTCCACACCGTTGGCGCGTAGGTGGCCGCGTCGCGCCGCCGTATGCGCACAAAGCCTCGTGCAGCATCCACCGTTTCCGCCACCACGCCTGCGTAACGACGTTTGTGATCACTCGCGACCAGATCAGCCGCCGCGCGTGCCGCAAAGCGGCCGCTGTTCACCGGATTCTGTGGCGGTACCCAACGCACCACACCGACCGGCACCAGCCACTGCGCTGCGTCCCATTGCTCCGGAAACGTCTGATACGCCACCGACTCGTCCACCAACAATGGATCGGTGGGCGCACCGAGCTTGCGCGGCACCTGCTCGGCGTCGACCGTGTAGGCACCCACGGTGATCGGCACATGCCGATCGGTATGAGCGGGCCGCTCGCCGATGACAAGACGGAATGATTCGAACAACCGTGACGACTGATCGTCGGCGGTGCATGCCTCGAAGCCATTCGCAGGTCCTCCACGCGGGCTCGCCGTGAAAGCCAACCAGACCTCGACCAACCGCCCCGGCGGAGCACCATCGTCTACGCCGGCCGTGAAGGTGATACTGCGAAACGGCTCGGTCGGAATGCGATACGGCGCGAGCACGACCAGCGGCCGTCCCAGTCCATCCCAGGCATAACCGGGTTGGAGATACAGGTCCACGCCGTTCTGGGTTGGCTTCTCGATGAGCTGCAGTCCGGAGGCAATACCCCATGAATGCGCACCCAGGTCATGCCGCGCGCGGGCAATGCGCTCGTAGTCGACGAGCGCGCTCAGGTCGGCGGCGTCGAGATACTGTTGCTCGTAAAATCGTGGTCGATCGGTCTGCATCGGCGTCATGGCAGTCTCCGGCTACTTGTTCTTGCCACGCGGCCGCTGCCGCATCAACTCATCGATCTGCTGCTGCTGCCGTTCGATGGTCTGCTGCAACGTCTCGAGCGTGACGGGCCCGGTCGCCGCACTGCTGCGCGCTGTCGTAGTGGCTGCGGAAGCGACATCACCAAACAGACCTCCGGCCATCGCGCCCATCATCGACAAGCCCTGCTCACCGACCATGGTGCGGAACATCGGCTTGGCCATCTGATCGAGCACGAACTGCTGCAGCGCATTGTCGCTTTGCACCTTCGTCCATACCGGTTCGCCTTTTTCGTCACGATCGCCCATCAAGCCGCGCACCAGTGTCTCGGCCGAATCGGAGCGCTCACGGGTGAGCAGTGCCTGGAAAGCCAGCGACATGAATTCGCGACTGGCGGTTGCGGTGAATGCCGACGGCCGGAAGTTGTCGGCGGGTGAGCGCACTCCAGTGTCGGCGGTATCCGCCATGCCGGCGGCGGGAGATGCCGACGAGGCAGCACCAGCCACCGAGCTTCGGAAGCCCGCGGCAGCGACTGCGCCCGGCACCGGCTGCGCGACATCGACCGGCTTCCGTCGCGAAGGCAACATCGGACGGCAGCACAAGCGTTCGATGGCTTCCCGCAACATGCGGCCAAAGGGAAGCACCGAGAGCCAGTACTGCATCGTCGGGAAGGTCATCACATACTTCCGCTGCGTCGTCCAATTGCAGACCGACTGCACGGTGCACCCTTTGTCGGTGCGGATGGTGACCATGGCCAGTGGCACACATCCATCGACTGGTGCGACCGGACACGGCGGCATGAGCGCCCGACACAGACATGCCATGAGGATGTCGAGGATGGCCAGCGAAAACTCACGGCGTGCCAGCGCGAGCGTCGCGTTGAAGTTCGGATCGCCCGGTTCCGGGCACACAATCGAAGCCACCCGACGCGCCGTTTCGCAATCGTAGCCCGGCCGGGTGAGATACCAGTCGGCCAGCGCGTCGTGCATGGCACAGCACCAGTCGTGTAGCTCCTGCTGCGTGGTGCCAGTGGGTGTGATCGGGGGCAGCGAGTCGCGCAACTCCGTGAGACAGGCCGCGAACGAATCGACCAGCGCACCACGTGACGTCTTGCGATCGATGGCCTTTGGAGTCTTGTAGACACGGAACGAATAACCTTCGCAGGTGACCGTGTTCTCGCACTGCATGCGCGACGCGCCGCGTGATGCACTCGATGTGGCTACCGTACCCGTGCTACCGCCGCAACCGCAGCCACAGCCGGAGGACGATGCCGCAGGCGATGCTGAAGAGGACGACGCACCGTGTGTGTGCCCGCCCCCGCCGCCGCCACAACCACAGCCACCGCTCTTCGATCCTCCGCCGCCTGACCCACCGCCACCGCAACCACCACCACAGCCGCACCCTGACGAGCGCAGCGGCGCGACACCACGCGACGCCGACTCGGCGTAACAAATCGCGAGGATCCACTGCTGCACGGGTTCATCACAACCGCCTCCGTCGTCGGGCCGGCTGCAATCGGGAGCCGTCACTGTGCGGCATTGATTGATCAGATCGCACACGTTGACACGCTGATCGGCGCACACCACCACATCTTCACCACACGGCGACAGCGCATAACCCTGCGTCACCAGCACGGAACCACTGTCGCAGCCGTCACACCGCACGTCGAGCCCGCACACCACGCCCCAGCCGTGCAGATAGCGATTGTGCAGTTTGTTCTTCGCCACGATGTAGTGATCGAGGCGGTTGAGGTCTTCTTCGGTGAGGAGCTGCCCGGCAAAAAAGCGCGGACGGCATAGGCACTCGAGTCCCCCGCACGCCGTGCAGCGTCGCGCGGCGGTGGAGCGCTGCGGCCGCGAGACCGAGCTGGAGTTCACACTGGTTCCCATGGCTGCCTCATCCCTGCTTGATCGTGAACCAGCTTTCGAACGTGCCACCCTGAATCCCGAAGCCCGACCCTGACGGTCGATCACCGGTCGGCAGTTCCGCGCGCACGAATTCGGCGTCGATAGCTCGCTTGTCCCGGTCCACGACGAAGTCGCCGCGCATGCGCACGAACAGACCGCCGCTATTGGGTCGCCTGAGCGCTTGATGTGCCTTGGGGTCGATCAGCAACGCGAGGGCCTTCATCAGACCACCCGGTGGCGCAGTGTTTGCCGGCGCCAACGCCGTGGCCATCGTGATCAACGTACCGGTGATCGAGACATCCACCGCTACGTGCGGCGTCACCAGCGGGCAACGACAATCGAACGCGCCGTTCCTGCTGTCGGTGAACAGATCCTGACGTGCGAGAGCCTCGAACACATGCGATGCCACCGTTGGTGTCCACTGCACCTCACCGCTGAAGGCCACGACGATACCGTGCCCCATCGGACGCCCATTGGGGTCGAGGAGCTCGAGCAAGTCGCCGACTTCCCGATCGTGTCGCCAGCTCAACGCGACGATGCGTGTGAGATCGCTCTCGAAGCCAGGCCCTGGAGGACCCGGCGGACCCTGTGGCCCTGGTTGCCCTTGTGCCCCGGGCACACCCTGCGGCCCCGTCGCACCGTCCTGACCGCGTGGACCAGCAGGACCGACGGGCCCCGGTGGGCCAGCCGCACCCGCTGCCCCTGGTGCTCCCACAGGCCCTGCTGGTCCGATCGGACCTGCAGGACCCTGAAGACCTTGGGGACCTGGAGGCCCACCACCACCGCCGCTTCCGTTTGTGAGGATGCAGTCGATCACGTCCTTCATGGCCGACACGCTCGGCAGGATGCGGCGATCGGTGATGTTGTCGATACGCGAACCGTCGATCACATCGCCGGGACGCCAATCCACGATCGTCGCCAGTACCACACAGTTTGCATCGTCGCAGTTGGCACACCCTGCGATCGATTGCATCCACAGATCCGCACACGCGCCCGGAATCGGAGCCGGCGGAGCAACCGGGGCGTCGACCATCACATCGAAGCGGTAGGACTCCAACACCCGATTCGGTGCACACCGCGTGTCGTCGCATCCACATTCGTCGTACAGCACCGGAATGTCCTCGGTGGGACACTCCCGGTAGCTGATGCAGATCTGCAGCCGATGGGTGGTTTCACGGTCGTTTCGATCGATCAGCGCTTTCACCGCCGGAATGGCGTGCAGGTCGATGCACTCCAGCTCTCGCAGATGAATGTCGTGCCCGCAGCAGTCCACGGCGGTGCCCGGTTCTACGCAGACATAGCGCGTGCGGCACGCCGCTGAGCTGTGTGGCACGACCTGCAGCCCACAGACCACGCCCCACCCGTGCAGGCGCGCGTGATGCAACCGCTGCTTGTCGACAAAGAACCGCTGCTCATCGCGGAAGTCGCGCTCCACGAGCAGTTTGCCGGTGAAGTAGTGGTTGCGCGCCAGCGGCCCGAAATCACAACCGGGGCACGTCGTGGTGTTATGGGACATGGAATCTCCGAGAGGGGCGCAGGCCGTCGTTCATTGCAACGTCGTCGTACTGCCGATGCGGGCACTGATGCCAACACGCAGCGGCGGAGTGGCTGAATCACCAACCGGACCGCCGAGAACAGTCGAGCGGCCAAGCGTGGTCTGATTCACGGTCACGTTCGGCTCCGGATAGCGGCCAACCACCGAGTCGTAGCCGATCATCGACTGCACACCAATGCGAAACCGCGGATGCACGAACTCGAGATGCCAACGGGCATGCGCGGGGCTTTCTTCGCGCAGCAACGCCTCCAGGCCACGCCGCGCTGCCGTGTCACAGGCGAGATTGGCCGGCACGAAGACCGTGAACGTCGACGCATAGACATGGAAGGGATCTCGGAATGGATCCTGAGTGCCGATCAACCGGGTGACGTTGGTTTGTGCGCCATCGTCGAGCCGACTGCGGCTGACAATGGCGTTTCCCCAGAGTGCGGCATCCTCGCCAAGGCGTGAGCCGCCAACGAACAGCCAGCGCCGCAACCGCCAGTGTTCGAGCAACAGCGCCGGCGCACGATGCACTCGCTTGGGCGGCGGTGGTGCGCATGGATCACAGCGCGGCTCACAGCGCGAAACCGCAGCGCCATGTTGGCAACTTCCATGGCATCCATCGCCCGCGCAGTCCGCGAGATCCGTGCATGCACCGTGTCGGATCGACGAACTGTCGTCGGGCAAGCCGAGGTACAGCAGCAACATCGCGCGTAATCCAGCCACCGTGCCGCGCTGGTCGAAAAGTGCGGGCGCGCGGCGCAGATATTCCCGGCGTCGCGCCTCGGGCCAGCTCCGGTTGAGCGCAATACCTACCCACGTTCCCAGCCACGACAGGAAATCAGGTGCGTCGGCACGCGGTGAACTCGCCGGAGACGACCGCGGATCGAACAACGATGCCTGTGTGTCGAGCCGTGACTCGATGGAACGCAGGGTGCTGTCGAACAGCGCGAGAAAACGGTCGGTGAAATCGCCGGCGTCCGCGTCCTGCTGGAACACTCCTGGCAGCCAGCGAGACAACGGAATGCGTGGTGTCTCCAGTGTCACGCAGCGAACACGCGGCGACGCCTTGCCATCACCATGCAGCCGCAACTCCAGCCAGAGAAATCGCCCACGTGGACTGCGCACCAGGCAGTCCCATTCCACACAGTCTCCACTGGTGTTGGGAGCCCGGCGCGCGACCTGCCAGGTATCCCATGCACCGTCCGGCAACGCCGCCACCAGGTCGTCTGGTTCGGCGAGCTCCGACGTTCGCGTCAGTACGGTCACGCCGCAGCCCGGGGGAATGGCTGCGGTCAGCGCGATGCGATGCCACGGACACTGCGCAATGTCACTGTCGATCGGGGCGCTGCGATAGCGACCGGCGGCGGCGTACACCACCTTGGCAACCGGCGCGCCGTCAGGCAGTAGCGCACCATGGGCATCGAAAGCCTCACAACACCGGTCGTGATGATGCGAAAAGTCGATCGCGCCATTGGCATCGACACGAAACGGCAGTGGAGCAAACCGACGTTCGATCATCATGCGTGATACGGCGGGCTCGAGCTCGGCGCCCCCGTGTGCGAACACGCGCACGTCCGACGCCCCTCCGCTCAGCACGTACAGTCGGTCATGTCGATCCACGGCCAGATGTGTCACCGCACCGAGTCCGGGCATCACTTGCTGCCACACTCCGCGCGCGGAGAACCGGTGCACAGCGCCATTGGCCGGATCGCCCACGTACAGATGACCGTGAGAATCCGCCGCGATGCACACCGGCTGCCAGGGTTGTGCCTGCGCCGACGCCGGTGGTTCCACGTGCTCACGCAGTGCATATCCGCGTTGCGAAAAGACAGACAGGCGCGCATGACCGGTATCGACCACCACGAGATTGCCACAACTCGCAACCAGTGCCCGCGGATCATGGAATTGACGCGCGCCGGTGCCGATTCCACCGGTGTGGGGAATCCGAACAAAGCGACAATCGCAGTCGTCGAACTTGGCGAGTGTGCCCGTGTCACGATCGAGCAGCCAGATGTCGCCACACTCGCTCACAGTCACCCACGATGGGGGCACCAGTCCGCCAAAGCTCCCCGATGGCTCGTCGAGCGCTCGTGCTCCCGCCGTGAGATCAAGCATCAGCGCACCGTCCCGCGGCGACACCAGTGTCGATTCCAGCAGCGATGCACGCCAGCCACGCACCGGGTCGAGCGTGATCTGCGTCGGATCGTGCGGAGGCCGAGGCACGGGAGGTAGCATCGAGAGCGTCGCCATGTATGCCTCAGTTCCCCACGGCGTACGACACATTCACCACATGCGCCAGCGAATATGCCAATTCGCCGTCGCAGAGCGTCACGTTGGAGCACTCCGGTGCCTCGATACCATCGAGCATGACCACCAGCCGCTGGATACTCTGCACACCCGGCACAGTGGCTCGCCCGTATACACGCGAGTAGAACACGTCGCCCCCGAACGGCCATCCCTGGCCGTCTTCCCCGCCGGTGAGGGGATGGAAGTACTGCAGGAGAGCGGTCGAAATCGCGCTCTTCACCGCTGCCAGATCGGCACGATCATCCACCACCACGTCCGTCGTGACCTGTACCTGCCGATACACCGGCGGCACTACATAAAGTTCGGTGGTGATGACACGCGCGGTATCGAGACTCGCGCACACGCCGCGCAGTGTGCCTTCACTCGGCGTGGGATTCGGCGCCGCACTGTCCGGTACCACGATGATGCTGACCACCCCTGGCACTTTCACACCTGGAAAGTCCGGATGTGAGAGCGGCAGCGCCTTGGCCCGGCGGATCGGCCCCGACTCGATCGCGAGTTGTTCGTAGTCCTGCGCGGTCACCGCGCGTCCGCGGCTGCGTATGGCGCTCGGCGCGCGCAGCTTGGCCTCCGCCAACGATTCCTCCGCACTCCCACCCGTGGCCGGCTGCAGGTTGCCGATCGCATTGGCATCGACAGCATCGATGCTGCCAACCAGCGTGCGGATTGTGCCCGCAGCCACATTACCCGACGAACCACCGCCGAAGCGGTATTCTCTCGCGACAATGTTGCTGGCCGGGAGGTCGCCGTTGCCCACCGGAATCGCACCATGCGTACCGTCGCCAAACCGCACTTCGCCTGTCGTACGATCGAGAACGTATACACGATCACGCGTGCCGGCATCGAAAAAGTCGCGAGTCTCGGTCCACACCACAAAACCATCGCCTTCGTTCACTTCGAGCTGCAATGTGCCGGCCAGCACCGGGGCACTGCTCAACCGGAAGACCTGGTTGCCTCGTCCGTCACTGCCACCGAGCACTTCGTTGCGAACAGTCTGTGCCTGCGTGGCGGAGACCGTGTTGGTACGGATGCTGCGCAGCAACGGCGGCCGCTCGTATTGTGCCTGTGTCAGCCGAGCACGAATCCAGATGCGGGGCGCCGTGATTTCGCCGACCGTGTCGGACACCATCGCACCGGGCGCCGGTGTCCGGAGACGTACATGCCCCGAGCGTGTGAAGGCGAGCGTGTCATCGACGAGCAGGTCGAGCGGACGCCAATCGGTTCCGTTCCAATATTCCCACGCCATCCGAGCGGAGGCGAAACGAGCCGATGATGTGCCACAGTTGACGTACTTCGGCGCACCGGCTGATGCCGTCACGAAGGCCAGGTCGAGCTCCACTTGCGGAAAGAGCGCTGCGGTCTCGAAACCCAGATACAGCGCCGAGTCGATTCCGGCCGCGTTGCCAAACGGGGCAAACGATTCCAGTGCGGACCCGTTGGCCACACTCATGTCTTCGAAGGCAAATCCGTCGAATGCCTGTACGGATGACAATCGCGCGGCAATTGCCGTAATCGCCCGATCGGTCTCGAACACGATCGGTGCGGGCGAACCGGGGGCCGCAGCCGATACCTGGGTGCGTCGCGGGATGATCACGAATGGCTGCGGAGCGGTGAGAGTCAACGGAAAACTGATCTCCGCCATCGCCGGCTCGGCGGCCCGCAACTCGATACCCAGCAGCTCGAGAAACTTGAGATAGTTGAGCTCCGGTACCTGCCCCATGCGGTACATCAACATGTCGCCAAGCCAGGCAAACAGTTGGACCAGCGTCATCCCGGGATCGCTGTCATTGAAGTCCGTCCACTCCGGCGTATAGCGCGGGATGCGCGTGCGCAGCTCCGCCACGAGATCGTCGTAGCGTCGGTTGTCGATGACCGGAAGGTTCGAGGCGAGCGGCATGATCAGGCTCCCTCTCGCAGGTAGAACGGATAGACGATGTTCGCGAGCGCGTTGTTGGCACGGATGCGATAGCCAACACGAATGAGCAGCAGCGTTGCTTCACCCGGTGGCGATTCGACGACCAGGTCGAGCACGTCGATGCGCGGCTCCCACTGTACCAGCGCGCGCCGCACCTGCTGTGCGACAAGCCCGATAGTGCCCGGCGTATTGGGCTGGAACACCAGATCGTGAATGCCACACCCGAACTCGGGGAGCATCACGCGTTCGCCCTTGGCGGTACTGAGAATCAGGTAGACCGATTCTTCCACACGATGTTCGTAGCTGGCGCGCGCCATGCCGCCGGCGGGCGTGACCTGCAACGGGAACTTCCAACCCTGCCCCAGGAAGGCGCGGGTATCGCGAGAGGTGGTCATGTCAGCTCACCGTGATAGTCGCTTCGGCGTAGGCGGACGCCCCGCGCTGCGTGACACCAGTCATGAAGAGCTTGTGCGCGCCGGGCCCCAGTGATGCCATGAAGGCCGCCGACAGCGTGCAGATCACGGTCAGGGAGGGCGACGACCAAGCACCGCCGGCAGGCGCCACCACCAGGCCGCTCGGCAGACCGTTCGTGGCATCCATGCTCACACCCGGTGGCGTGGTCATCAGCACACGCAGATCCCACGCCAGCGGAAAGGCGGCCGTCAACGTGAAAGTGACGATGGCCGTCGGCGGCAGCATCGTGGCGCTCACAAACGGCACGGCGGGCGGCACGACGACCACCACCGGAGGCGCGTCATCGAGCATGGCGGGCGATGGCTCTGCCGCCGTCGCTCCCTCAGGCAGGGGCGCCGGTGAGCTATCGTCGATCAACGTGGTGGTCTCGCTGATGGTGAGCGGAAGACCGGTGAAACTCTTCTGGATGTCGGTGGCGAGGATGACTTTGCGATCGGCGATGGTGGTGGCGTTCAATCCCATCGATTGCAGCGTATAGCCCGCGCACGGGGGCAGAAACACACAGGTGAGGGTGCCCGTGTCTCCTTCTCCGGTTACCACACCAGCCGCGTCCACGTACGGCGTGGAAGGGACGGTGGTCCCTACGCCCCCGTGCGGACAGGTGATCACGGCCGATGTCGTCAGCACCTTGGGCATCGTGGCTCCGCGTCAGTGACGGATGACTGTGAGACGACGGGGATCATGTGATCTTCACCTGGCCGGATTGCATCGTGACGGCACGGCCGCCACCGGTGAGCGTGATCGACTGCTGTGCATCGTCCATGGTGAGCATGAGTCCACCCTCGGTTTTCACCACGACCTTCTTTGCTCCAGGCTTGTCTTCGAAGCGCAACTCATGCCCCCCCGGCGTACGGATGATGCGCATCTGCGGTTCGTTCTCCGGCGGCAGATCGCTGCCGTTCCAGAGAAAGCCCAGGATGAACGGGTGATCGAAGTCGCCATGTTCGAACGCCACCAGCGCTTCATCGCCCACTTCCGGCATCATGAAGCAGCCACGATCCTTGCCCGCCAGCGGTGTGCTCACCGGAGCCCACGCACTCTTCATCGCTGGCCCCATCCACGGAAACGACAACCGGATCTTTCCCTGTCCGGTAGGATCTTCCAGGCTCTCCACGATGCCAACGGCCACACCGGAGGGCTTTCTCATCGCTTCCACTCCGGCCACTCGTCTTCGCGGTAGCAGTTGAACTGCGTGGTGTAACCCGACTCGCCGATCGTGTGGGTCGTGTCGGTGACGAAATACACGCCACTGAAGCGCGAACCGATGTTGCCGATCGCCACAAGCTGCCCAGCGCGCAGATCGGGTAGCCCAACCGTCGTGGCACTGGCTTTGACCATTGCCCGCTGCACCTGCAGCAGCCGGGCGCGAGCGGCACTTCGCGCCTGGTCCTTCGTGAACACCGGCAGGTCCACCACCACATCGTCATGCGGATCGCAACTACCGAGCAGGCGATGCAGATCCGTATTGCGCTGCAGCTCCTTGTCGTCGAGATCGACTTTCTCTTCGATCGGTTTCTTCGTGGCGCGATCCCACCCCCGCACCGTAACTGACCTGACCTGACCGGCGGTGGTGAGTGTGGGCTTGAACTCGAGCAGCGAGCGGCCCCACTCGAGACGGTAGATCACGTCGCGCAGCACCACTCCCTGCCCTCCATGCGGCGGGCCAAAGTACAGGCGCCGGGGACGCACCGTGCCACCTTTGGTCTTCGATTCCTCCATGATGAAGATCACGTAGCCGCGCTCACGCGCACGCCCGAAGAGAAAATCGATATCCGTCTGGCTCTTCTGCGCGATGTACTCGAGTCGCGGCTCGTCGCCCTCAACGGCAGGATCGGTCTCCACCGGCAGCGGGAATCGCTTGAGTTGGGTTTCCTCGTCCTTGAGAGTCGCCAGTTTTTTCGCGATTTCGCTGTCGGTGACTTTCTCCCACGCAAAATCGTACGGCTTGCGGCGCAACTGATGCAGCACATTCAACCCGCGCACCGTGAGTGTCGGCGCACCACCGGACGGAAAGTTCGGTTCCATGGTCGTGACCGTGCCAGTGAGCATGGTGCGCATCTCGTCCACATATCCCATGCGCACCGTGACTTCGCGGCGGCAAGGCTCGAACAGTTTGAAGCGCAGTCCGCGCGCATCGTTGCGTTGCAGCTCCTCGTCTGTTTCAGCGCCGACATACTTGAACTCGCGCGTGCTGGCCTCCCAGTTGTTCACGGTCATCTCGAAACCGTCCAGCTCACCGGTACTGTCGTGATAGGTGAGCTGCGATACATCACGCAGCACGTCGCGCGGCAGGCCCACCCCTTCGATCTTGACTTCGAATCGGGGGACGCGGAAACCACCCTGCAGTTTCGACTCTTCGAGCAGCGACGTGAGATTCATGACTCGTGTCTCAGAGCAGCGGCGGAACGCGTAGGAACACGCCGACGTCGAGCCGCCGCGGATCGGCGATGCGGTTGGCGTCAGCCACTTCGCGCCAGCGATGCGGCATGCGATAGTGACGCCCTGCGATGCCGCTCAGCGTGTCACCACGCTGTACCACGTGGCTTTGTGTCTTGTCTGGGGAATTCAGGTTGAGCTGTTTGAGTTGCTCGTCCAGTGTCTTGTACTCGCGCAACGATACCGTCACGATGGCACGAAGCGGGACCCCTTCCGGGCTGAACAGCGTGAAGCGTTGTTTCACACTCTCCACCACACACTGAAAATCCGATCGACGTTGGTTGCCGACTTTCTCCGACACGTCGCTTCCTGGGAACTTCTTGTGCCAAAGGAACGAGCACACCGGCGGTGCGTGCGTGTCCGGCTCGATCTTCACCAGTTGGTATATCTGATCCGTGAGCGTGGTGACACTGGTAGCGTTGGTGCCCATCCCATCATCGGTCGTGTCGAAATAGAGATCGAGTGCCAGTGTTTCCGTCTGGCCGCGCACGAATTGAATCAGCGGCGTGTCGAGCCCAGGAATCGCAATCTCGGCCAGTTGCGCGCCTTTGGTGAGCGTGTACTCGGTCGGATTGAACTGGACGGGAATGAACTCCATCTCGTCTTTCCACATCACCACGATGGTGGCCTTCTCGAGTTGCTCCATCAGTCGATGTCCTCATGATGGCGACCACCGCTGATGTCACGTTCGGCGCGAACCCGCTGCGTATGTGCGTCCGCTGCACGTACCTGGGCCATGAACTCGGCAAAGAGCTGCTTCTTCACCCGTGGATCGACCAGGGCCGCACCGTCCACGGCGCGGACCGTGCTCTCGATGGTGCCAATTTCGATGTCCATCGTCAGAACCCTCCCGTGATGGCGGCACTCGCACCGAACGACGCGGCCGCGGCGCCGTAGCCCACATAGGGCACCTGCCAGAGCCCCTCGTGCGTGATCTCGATCCCTTCGATCGCGACGGCGTTCTGCCCCGCCACCAGCGACGGACCGGTGTACTTCGTCGGCAGGCCGCGCCGGAAGTGCCAGATGTGCGACGGTAGATGCAGGTCGTTGAGCAGCGTGATGATACCGTCCTTCCGTTTTCCCTTGCCGATGGCAAAGTCGTAGTGCCAGTCCCAAAGCGAGGAGCCGGCGCCCATACCGTGTTTCAGCACGATCGGCGACCAGGTCACACGGGTCGGAAACTTGAGCACCGCCCCGTTGCGTCCCCCCTCCTTGAACTCCTCGACGTCTAGCGCCATATCGAGCCCCGAGCATTCGGAGAAGCCACCGAGCAACGTGTCGGTGATCGCCGACATTGCCGCTGATGTGAGTGTTGCCATCGTGCTCGAGGTGTCGATCAGATTGATGGTGAAGTTGTACGCCATCAGGGGATCGAGTCGCAGTCCCACTGCACCGAGCAAGGCCATCAGGTCACCCTCCCGCCACGCTCAACCGCCCACTCCGCGATTTCGAGCTCATTGCGCGAACGCCACACCCGTACCACCACGAACTCGAAGGGGATCGCCGGCGCAATGCCGATGTCCACGCACAGACGACCAACCGCCACGTCCGATGGGCGATTGTTCGTGTCATCGCACCGTACGAAGAACGCCTCGTCCATGCTCGCACCGGCGAGCTGTCCCTGTTGCCAGAGTGTGGCTAGATAGATGAGGATCGACATGCGCAACCGCTCGCGCGTGCCGGTGTCATTCGGCTCGAACACCGCCCACTGCGTCGCCAGGTCGAGCGCTTTCATCACCATGAGCACGAGGCGGCGCACGGGCAGGAACCGCCACGACACATCGCTGCTCACGGTCCGTGCCCCCAGGATGCGCAATCCGCGACCCGGCAGTGCGCGCAGCACGTTGATGCCGAGCGTATTGAGCAGACCATGCGACTCGTCGTCCATGGTCACCGTCAAATCCTGCGCCCACACCAGCGGATCGTTGGCGGGCGCTTTGTGCACGCCCACCGCACGGTCGGTTCGTGCCATCTGACCGGCGACGTGCCCGGAAGGGGGAATGGCACGTGTGGGCTCGCGGCGCACACGCAACGGGTCGACCACCCTCACCCAGGGATGATAGAGCGCCGCCATCTTCGAATCGAAACGCTGCCGCCAGGCGCGGATGCCGGCGAGACCGAGCGTGGTGCCATGCGCGCTCTCGAACGGTCCATCAAGCAACGCGACGCGGTCGCGCCGGCTCTCGCAGTGCCAGACCAGATCAGCCTGCACACGGAACACATCCGCCTCGCTGAACACTGGCGGTATTTCGCCTGGCTCCTGCGGTGACGGCGACGCCGGCTGCGGCGTGGTGACGAGTGCACAGGGATCGGGAATGCAGGGTGGGAGCGGCGCGAAATCGGGCGGGGCTATTGGACGGATATGAATGTCGGGAATCGCGACCATTGCGATCTCGTCCACCGTACCCAGGGCGCGAAGACCGCGTCGCCGTGATGCCTTCACCAGGTCGGAGTCGTCCGCTGCCCACTCGGCGCCGATGAAGTCCGTCGCGAGCAGACCACGCAGTCCATCGCGCCCGCCTGTCAGCACCAGCGAAGATGGAGGCAAGAGATCGGCAGCTACGATCGACATGGCCATGGGGCGTGGTACCAGCGGATCGCCACCGAATGCGACACGCAGTTCATCGATGCCAATCCGCAGCGGTGGAGACGCCGCCGTGCGCCCCTGGTCACCGCCCGACACTTCGTGCGAAGCGGCGAGGGACCGTGGTCCGTACGACGGGTGCTCCGGTACCAACGTCAACCCCTCGTGCACGGCCATCGAGACGCCACCTTCACTGACAAGGATGGTGTACTCCACACTCTCCACCATCACCGGCTTCGATGCCTCCAGTGGTGGCAACAGGGCGTCGTAGGGCAGACGACGAGACGGTTGATCGGCCACCCAGAAGAGACGTCGGGTTACGGCGTCGACATCGTTCACCACGCGGTAAATGGGTGCCGCCGTTGCTGATTGAGACAGGCGCACCAGCGAACCACGAGTGAAACCGCTGGTCGACGCCACTTCGGTATACGACGGATCACCGCCGGCAACTGTGCCGCTCGTCTGCGCCCGATGGGTGGCAACCACCTGGATAGACAGACGATTGCCCCAGGTGCCCGGACTCGATGCGCGTATCCGCCATACCGGCGTAGCACCAGTCAGCGACAGCAGCGTTGCTTGCGCTGACTGCACGCCCGCATGCACATCCCGTGATGCCACACGAACCACCCAGCATCGTGCGCCGCCGTTCTCGAAAAAGGCACGCACCGTGTAGGCGAGATAGCCGCTACCTGTCACCTCTCCAAAGTGCGCGCGGAACTGTCGCCACGATTCGAGCGGCACCGGAGTATCCACTGGTCCGCGCTCCGCGATGCCGACAAAACCCGCCACGTCGGTGCGTACCGACGCTACGCGGGTATCGACCGCATCAACCGTCTCGTAGTAGACGCCAGGTGTCGCGAGTGCGGCCATGGCCGATCAGCGCGTCAGGCGCGAAAAGAGTGAGCGCGGCATCAGGCGAGCTCGATCCCTTCGTGCACCAGTTCGCACGACTCGATGGCCACTTCGTTGGCGGTGGCGTTGAATGTCGGCCCTTCGATCTTGTTGATCCAGGCGTTCGACACGTTCCAGCGCATCACTTCGTTGTGTTCTTCGTCCTGCAGGATGATCGAGCCGTCACGCCGTTCGGCCACGCCGTTGGCGATCAGCTTGTACCAGGCCCACAGCTCGCCGTTGACGGTGTAGCCACGCTTGAGGACGATGTTCGTATACTTCCGCATGCCAATCAGCTTGCGCACCGACAACTGCATGTCGGTGCCCTCGCGGTAGTCCACCGAGTCTCCTTCGGCGGTCAGTCCGCTGACCTCACTGAAACTGCCGACGGGCAAGCCGTCGAATTCGACCTTGAAGTTGAAACTGCGAAACGGGTCCGGGCGGTCGGCGGTGGCCATGGTTTTCTCTGCGTAGCAGTGGGTGACGAGACGTCGTGGTGTCGACGGTCAGGACGTGCGAATCAATCGCTCGCGTGCGCGGTCCACAGACCGATGCGCACAATCACGTACTCCGCCGGCTTCACCGGCGCGATGCCCACCAGACAGATGAGCTGCCCGTTGTCGATCTCGGCCTGTGTCATCGTCGTGCGATCGCAGCGCACGAAGAAGGCCTCTTCCACCTTGGTGCCTTCCAGGGCACCATTGCGCCACACCGTGCGCAGGAAGTTGGAGATCGTGCGTACCACGCGGGCCCACAGTGGCTCGGCGTTGGGCTCGAATACCACCCATTGCAGGCCGCGCTCGATCGACTGTTCGATGAAGATCACGAGGCGTCGCACATTCACGTACTTCCAGTCGCTGTCACTGGTGATCACACGCCCACCCCAGGCGCGGATGCCGCGGCTGTTGCTCCGGAAGTCCCGGATCACGTTGATGTTGACGGGATACGGATTCAGGATGTCATGCTCTCCCTTGCTCAGGCTGCGCTGCAACCCGACAATGCCACGCACCACCTCGTTCGCTGGCGCCTTGTGCACACCACGTTCGATGTCGGTACGGGCGTAGACGCCCACCATGTGACCCGCCGGTGGGATCATGTACGGCAACGCCGGGCCGGGCACGGTGGGATACGGCTGCGGAATGAGCAGCCAGGGGTAGTACAGCGCCGCATACTTGGTATCGAACTGTTGCCGCTGCGCCCGCACGTCGGCAATCGCGTCGTGCGGCGCGCGCTGTGAATCGAGCACCGCAAAGCGGAAGCGCATTTCTTCACAATGCGAGATGACGGCGCCCTGCAGCTCCGCCGCCGTGCGACCGGGCACGGCCACGATACTGATCTCCTCGATGTTCTTGAGAGCCTGCAATCCGGTACGATCTCCCGGATCGACAGCATCGGTGCCGATATAGACCGCATCGCTGAGCAGCGCGAGAGAGTCGTTGCCACCCATCAGCGCATGGCGCGCCGCACGCGGCAGACCATTCGGCAACCGGTCGATCAGTGTTTCGGGGCCAAGCCGGATTGCCTCGCGCGGCGCTCCGCTCGCTGCGAGATCCGTCGCCCGTACGTACCACGAGCCTCCATCCGGGCGGCCATCACTCAGCCTCGGATCGCCGTTCACGTCGCCGATGATCGACACGAAGTAGCGCGAGTGCCGCGGATCCATCGACAGATTCGCAAAGACCTCGCGATCCACGGCCGCATCATCGCGCGATGGTACCATGGGATCCGGACGACGCATCAGCAGCACCGACAGGCGGAATTCGCGCGACCGCACTCGCAGTTGCAGGCCCATCCCGAGCGCGTTGGTGTAGGCGGTGTTCTGCGCCCCACTCAATGCGGTGGCCAGCGTAATGCGGTTGTTCGAGCGATTGATCGACGCGACCTTGAGCAATCCGCCAATGATCGTGTCGTCGCCGGCGGGCGCCATCAGCTCGAGTACCGTACCGGGCTCCACCCCTGTTGGGGACGAGAGTCGGATATCGGTTGGACTGTTCACCATCGCCAGTGTGGCTCCCGACACCAAGCCGTTCGGCTCGTCCTCCACGGCGACACGCAGCCGATCGCCCCACCGCCCGGCGTCGATCGCGAAGATACCGATCATCCCGGTGCGCTGTGCAACGTCGGCACCCTGTTCGTGACTGCGGTCGAGTGGCGTGGTGAGTTCCACTTCCATCGGTGAAACGGGCGCCGCCGGTGCCGACAGTTCGTGCAACCAGCGGATCCCCGATGGTGTGGTGACAGCCACGACATCGTTCGCCACAAAGGCGTAGTTCTCCGAGATCATCAAAGCCTCGTCGCCGAGGCCCGCATCGAGCAGGAGCGATGCCGGCTGGCGAATCGCCGACGCAGCGCCCACACGCACCCGCTGCACCGCGACGCCTGATGCATGCGTCAATGCCAACGGCCCAGACAACACCAACGCGCCGGCATTGGGGGGTGCCAATGGGTCGCCGGTCAGTGCCATGATCGTGGCATATTCGACGTTGGGAGTCGTGCCGATGCGCAGCACATCTCCCGTCGCCAGGCCCAGACGGGATGCCAGTGCGATGCTGACGTCTCCGGTGGCCGTGGCCGCCGTGAGCGTGGTCGGCAGCACATCCACAAAGGCGCCGGCGGCCGGCGTGCCGACCAACGCCGCCGTAAAGGTCACCGTCAGTGCCGTCGTGTCGACGGCGCGAATCGTGCGTACTTCGGGCGTCCCGGTCGGATCCACCGACAACTGCTGTCCCGGCGCGAGGCCGGCGACGTCATCGATGGTGATGGTATCTCCCGCGGCCGCCGCCGTGAGCGTACGACGGTCATCAGTGACGGCCACCTCGATGATCGACGAACCGCGCGGGTAGCGATCGTAGGCGCCGCGTGCGAGTGACAACTGATGCAGATCACCGATGCGCCGCACTTCCACATCAGGCGTGCCTGCCTCGAACACCACCAGATGGGTGACGAGCGTGAAGTCGGCGCCGATCGCATCCCCGAAGATGATCGTGTCGCGGGCATTGGCCGCCGCCAGTAGTGTGGTGGCCGTACCACCCGAAACATCGAGTGGTGTGACGGCCGCCGCAGCCGCATAGGCCAGCACCAGCGGAGCATCGAGTGTCACGGTACGCGAGGCACCCGTGCCCGTCACACGTTCGATGCGCCGATGTTCGGCATCGACGGCGGCGCCAAATTCGAGAATCAACCCCGCCACGAGCAACGCCGCCTCCCCGGCCGCACCTTCAGTCAACGTGACGGTCGTCGATCCCGCCGGAATGGCCGTGGCGATGGTGCAGGGCGCGGTGAATGCCGCCAGCGGCGTACGGGCGACATCTGCGATTGCCGAACCGGCATCATGCGCATGTGCGAGGGGATAGGACAGCACGACATGACTGCTGGCGGTCGGGTTCGCGGCCAGCGTGCGGTATTCGCTCTGGCTGCCATTGCCGATGCGAATGCTGTCACCGGACAACAACGCACCGGGCGCCAGGATCGACACCAGCGGCTGATTCACGAGTGTTCCAGAGCCCGCCCGCACGGCGCGCAGCAGTCGTGAAGTCACGGAGGTCGCATCGCCCCGATCGAACAGGCCAAGCTGCGACGCCTGGGCATCATCGCGCAGTACCCGCGTGACGTATACGCGTTTGCCACCGTTGGTGAAGAACCCCTGCACTGCATGCGGCAGATAGCAGTGATATCCGTTGGCGTTCCGGAACTCGACATCGCTGAGCGGTTCCCCGAACCATCGGGTGTACTCACCCTGACTGGTGATGAGAATCGGCACATTCAGTGGCCCGCGCTCGGTCACACCGACCATGCCAGCCGTGCTGGTACTCACCCCTTCGATCGGCTTCGATCCCGTGTCGACTTCTTCGACGTAGACGGCGGGTGACAGGTACTCGGGCATCTCACTCCTCCTGAAGATCGTGCGGCCGAACGGGATAGTGAACGGTGACGGGTGCGGCGGTCGCCGCGCAGGCGGTCTGTACGACGGGAACTGTGCTGGCTAGCTGAATACGAAATCCGCTCGCTGTTCCCGGCGCGGATAGGCCGGTGCGAGCCGTCGTGTGATCGTGGGGTGGGCGCCATGCGTCGCCTGCAGCTCGACGAGCGCAACTCGCGACAGCGGCGGCAGCGACCAGAAGCCGTCTGCATCGCTCGTCGCCGTGTACGTCGTCAGGGCGTGATATTGCGGAACGGACGCACCATCGAAGATCTCCACCAGGCCTGTTGCCAGTGCCGCCACGTTCGAGACCAGCAGTGTTGTATCACCAGCAATGGCATCGAAGGCCAGCGACGTGTTGGCACCAACCACAGCCACATCCGCACGGTGTGCGCTTGCACCGGCCTGGTGCAGGAAAGCCAGCGGATACTCGAGCGTGACCAGAGCCGGCTCGGCCGGTGATGACGAGCCGGTGATCGAGGCGATCACAATGGCTTCACGACGCCATGGATCACCGTTGTCGAGCAGCAGGCGCTGTCCTGCCACAACGGCCACCTGATCAGACAACAGAAGCTCCCGCGTACCAGCCGCTGCGGGGCGCAGCAGGTGCTTGGCATTCGCCACATCAGGCGTCAACGTGACCATACGCAAGGTGGTCGTAGCGGCGTCCTGCCTGTCCCAGAGCGGCGGAAATGCGGCCACCAGTTCGGGAGCCAGCGGCGGCGGCGACAAGGCCTGCGTGGGCGCCAGCCGCCAGATCCCCGAGATCGTCACGACAGCACCGGCGAGGGGCACCGTGGCCGACGCCGTGCGCACCACGGTGCGTCCGGCAAAGAGCACCGGTGTGCGATGCAACAGCAGATCCGGCAATCGGGCCTGGGTGAACTGCGCCGGAAATTGTGGCTGTGGGCCCAGATTCTGTGTGGCGCTCAACGGCAGATAACCGGCTGCCGAAACACGAACCCCAACCTCGTAGGCCACGAGCTGCAGCAACGGCAGGGCACGTGACGGCAAGCCCACCAGACCCACCACCCCGCCACTCGCCGTCCGCGGATTCACGGCGGCACGCGCCTGCGGCGATTCGAACGCGGCGCCGGCCGGCATTGCCGTGATGACTCCCGCCACCGGCTCCAGCGTGAGCTCATCGACCGCTCGGCTTTGCACCAGCGCCGATGTCCGGAGACCGGCGGGGATGGGATCGTCGGGGGCCAGCAGTTGCACCTGACCGTCGATGACAACGGCATAGCGAGTCTCGGCGCTCATGGCGCGCCGTCCGCGACCTTGAGTGCATACTGCGATTCCACACTGCTGACCGGCGTCACCCGTTCGGGTTCACTGCGTGACGTGATCAAAGCCAGCGTGACTTCAAATGAAACAGAGAGTTGGTATTGCGCCTGCAGCGCCGCCCACACGCGCGTGATCTCTTCGAGGGACATGGACTCGAGCCGCACCACCACCTGCCCATCGCTGCCGGTCAATGTGTCGGTCAGGGTCGCACCACGGATGATCGGTGACTGATGTACCATCTGCAGGACTTTGCCCAACAGCTCCTGTTCACGCGCGGCACTGGACTCGGGATTGGCCTGGTCGATCGGTACAAACGGCGTGACCAGATAGTGCAGGCGCATGGGCAGGGGAGCGCGCACCAGTTGGTTCGGGGTCGGACGGCTGGGCGGTACGTTCAGCCGCTGATCGTCGCGCTCGACGCGATAGAGCCACAGCGAGACACCCTGCAGATTGTTTTCGCGCATCTCGCGTGGCGTGTTCAACGAGATCGTCATGGTACCGCCGAGCATGGGATCGAACAGGACCCGGAGATCCGGGTCGTCGGCCATGCCATGCAGGAGGTACGTCTGCAATGTGCGGCTGGTGGCGCGCAAGGCAGTGTGCATCTCAACGAGACCCTTGCACCATCGGTTCGTCCAGCATCGCCCATGCCGCCCGATGCGTACCATCATTGGCGATGATCCGCATCAACTCCGCCGGACTGATGGGCCCAAGTCGACTGCGGGTAGGACGCAATTCCGTCAGGTACCCCATGCCATCCTGCTGCTCGATGAGCAACAGCCTGGCCGTCGGCGTCCGTTCCAACAACACACGTGACACGTCGACGCTGTCGCTGACCGTGATGATGATGTCGGCGTCCCGCATCGCCGGTGCACGCAGAAACGCCTCCACCGTAGCGGCTGACGGCGCGAGCATCTCCACCGACGCGTCTGTTGCGCACGCACGGCGCACCAGATCCTCCATCAGGGCTGGCAACGCAACCATGGCGATCCGCTTCCGCCTCACAGGGAAAGACAGTCCGAGGACATGGCTCACAGTGTGGGCCGCGAACACCGGTGCCCAGAGAGCGGACGATCCCATTTCGATCCTCCAGCGATCCGGTGGCCTGACCCGGATCGCAGGATCCGGATCCAGGACTACACCCTGATGCGGGGACAAAAAAAAACAGCGACGGAACCGTGGTTCCACCGCTGTCAGCCACCGAACGATCGTCCCCTGTCCGCTTACCTCACCGGCCTCACGCCCGGGTATGGTGCGGGAGCTGACCCATGCTGCGCACCCGGGCCGCGGCCTCGATGCGGGTACGAACCCCGAGCTTCTCCAGTATGCGATGCACGTGATTCTTGACAGTGGTCGTCTGAATGTGCAATTCGCCGGCAATCACCTTGTTGGAGCACCCCGTCACCAACAACCCCAGGATGTCCTGTTCGCGGGATGTCAGCGGTGCCACCACGTTGGACATGGCGTTGGTCGCCGACGTCAGCGAGGCCAGCACCGAGAGGCGCCTGAGGAGCATGGCCGCACTGCGGGGAGAGCAGTTCAACTCGCCGCACCGCGCCGCCAGCACGGCATTGGCGATCTCTTCGACGGTGACATCTTCGGTGACAAAACCATCCACGCCGGCCTCGGCACACCGATCGATGTCCCGCTCATGCTCACCCACGGCAAAAGCAACCACGCGTACAACGGACGGCGGCGCCTTGAGCGCACGCAGGAGTTCGAACGCATGCGGGGTATGGATATCCACAAGCACCACGTCGGGAGCGGCAATCGGGGTGATCGCGATCGCGTCTTCAGCCGTTCCGCATTGGCCCACCACATCGATGCGCGCATCGTGGGCCAACTCTGATGCCAGCCCCTCCCGATACAGCCGCACGCCGACCACAAGCAGGACCTTCGTCCGATTGCCCGTATTCGATGTCGGCGCGTTTTTGGATTCCCCAGGCTTCGAAAACACTCTTCAACCGTCGCCGTAAAATGAATGTTCTGCGTTGCCAAATATTCGCGCGTCTGTCGTAGTGCGCTACCGAACACGGCTGCGGATCTTGTTCATTTGTCACAAACATGGCGGTGTATTTTCACCGGATGCCGGCCAACGCCGATATGCATGGGCGCGCTTGCTTTCTTTCACTGCCGCTGAGTGCTTTCACGAAGCTGGCGCGTCACCATCGGCGCGGCCTGCGGTTCACTCTCCAGGGACTATCCATCCATGATCATTTCCACTCGTACGCGCACCATCGCCTCGGCGATCGTGCTCTCGCTCGCCGTTGTGGCGTGCGGTCCGAAAGATGCTGACATCAAGGCCAGTGTCGATGCCGCCATCGCCGGTGTGCCGGGCGTGTCGGTGAACGTGGTGAAGGGCGTCGCGACCATCTCCGGTCAGTACGCTGATTCCGCCGCCAAGGCCTCCACCGAAGCACTGGTGAAGGGCGTGAAAGGCGTCAAGTCGGTGCTGGACAGCGCGACCGTCGCGCCGCCGCCGGTCGTGATCTCGCCCGACGAGATGCTCAAGACCGGTGTCATGGCCGCTCTCGCTGAGTTCTCGACACTGTCTGCCGACGTGATGGACGGTGTGGTGACGTTGACGGGCGAGGTGAAGAGAGCCGATCTGCCGAAGGTGATGCAGGCGTTGTCCGCGCTGCAGCCCAAGAAGATCGAAAACAAAGCCACTGTGAAGAAGTAACGCTCTCCATCTCCCATTCGATCAAGCAGCCATGCCAACACTTCAGGACAAATACGCGGAACTCATCGCGGCGGCCAGCGCCGGCGGGACGACCAATCTGCAGGTGCGTACGCAGGACAACGTGCTGTACATCGACGGCGTCGTACCAACGGGCGAAACGAAAGATCAGCTCTGGAACATCTACGACAAGATCGACCCGGACTTTCGCAGCGCCGACCTGGTGCTGAATCTCGACGTCTCTCCTGCCGCTCCCAGCACCAAGTTCAAAGTCACAACGGAGAGCTCCAACCTGAACATCCGGAAGGGGCCAGGCACGGATCAGCCGATCATCGGCAAGGCCGCGCACCATTCGGAAGTGACGTTGCTCAGCCGATACAACAGCGAGTGGGCGCTGATTCGTTCGGCCAACAACGAAGAAGGGTATTGCTCGCTCAAGTACCTGACCGCGATCTGATACAGACCATGACGGGCTACTCGCAACATCGCGGGTAGCCCGCAGTCGTCAACGCTCCAGACCGCGAAGCGCGACAATCATCGGCGTCAGTCGCGCCCAGTACTCGGCGTTGGCACGCTGCACGAACCATCGCCATCCGAAAAACGCCGCAAGTCGACGTCCGAGCGAGCGACGCTCCACCCGCCGACGGCACGCTGCCTCGAGCCAGTCGGGATCGAATCCACTCCAGGCGCCCGCCACAGCATACCAGTTCAACCACAGTACCGGCGCGACCTCCCAGAGATCGATCTCGCGCAACTCCGCGACACTGTAGGGTGAGCGCGCGAGTTCGCGCGCCATCCAGCCCAACGCGTGGTCATCGTGTTCGGTGTCGAGATACATCTCCGACAACACGTGCCACACGGCGACCCGCTCTTGACCGATGGCCAGGGGAGGCGTTCGTGGATCCATCGTGTTGCCCGGCAGACTTACCGGTTCGGAACGACGGGCAGTTCCAGCCGGGACAACACGCCGGCGCCCCGATGCACGGTCAAGGTTGGTGTCCCATCCGCCGGCACCCGTGCGAGCACACCGTGATCGGCACCGGCAATGGCCAATCGCAGCCGATGACCCGCTTTCACGACCACAGACGTTGGCAGGATTCGAATGCGCACGCGTTCCGGCTGACCGGGTCGCATGGGCGCAGCGTCCTGTTTGTTGAACGAGTGATAGGGTACCACACCATACATCGGGTCACGGGATTCCTTGCGGTGGATGAGCCGTAGACCACCCTCGGTGAGGTATCGACTGCGCCCGGTGGCATCGACATCCTCGAGATAGACCAGGACCGCACCGTCTGCGTGTGTGGAACTCAGAGTCAGCTCGATCGTGGGTGATCCGGCGATATGCATGTCCTGCAGTAACGGTGCCGATGTATACGTGAGCATGCGCGCATCCATCACACCGCGATCGCCGAGTCGGAGCACGGGCCGCCCGAGCTGGGTGGCCCATCGGTTGTTGGCACCCGTGCTCACATCAAAGTCCACCAGATACGGGTCTCGTCCCGCGCGCGTCGGTGCCCGCAGAGCAAGCACGCCACCCGCGTCCAGAAAAAACGGTCTGGTGGTGGTTCCGGCGAGTGGCCATCGCGGTGACGTGCGATACTCCTCGGTGCCCATCGTGTAGTATCGCACCATCGGCCAGTCATTCACCCCGTTGCGGGCACCCTTGAGATGGTGATCGAAGAACTGCAGACGGAGCTGCGCCATCTCCGTTCCGGTGGGGTTGTTCGGCACCCGTGTCGAGTCCACGACATAGGGACTTGCGTGCTCGGCACCGCCATGGGATGACGCCATGATCACGAGTTTCTGCGGATTCCGAAACGCACGGAATCGATCCAATGCCCCTTCGGCACTGCCGGCATCCATCCAGCTCACGAGAATGAGCATGGGCACATTGGATCGTTCGATGGCCGCCTTCCACTCCATCGGCCCCAACTCCGCGAACGACGGTCCACCCGCCATACGATCGTCCCGGAATTCGTTCTGACGCACCCACGCACTGACATCGGGATTACGCGCATGTTCGCGTACGGCCGCCGCCACCATTGCGCCGGTGGTATCGGCATCGACCCGGCGTACGTTGGCGTGCAACACGGCCGCATCATTGCGATCCATTGCGCCCGTGATCTGCCCCCATTCGTCGATGAATGCCGTCACCATGCCGTAGGGTCTCGCGGGGCTGGCATACACATCAAAATCCGACCATCCGGGAATCACCGCCTTCACCGCCGGATGCTCGGTCGCGGCAAGCAACTCCGCCGTGGTGCCACTGTAGGAGGTCCCGTATGCGCCGACGTTACCACTCGACCACGGTTGGCGTGCAACCCAGTCGGCCACGTCCCATCCATCACGTACTTCCTGGGGACTGTATTCAGCGAGCCTCGTCCCGAACGACGCACCACTGCCTCGGGCATCGACCTTCACAACGGCGTAGCCGTTCTCCAGAAAGAGCTGGTCGAGCGTGCTCAGCGAGGGTTGCCGCGCACCTGTGCTCGGGTGCTGGGAGGCGCGCCAGTAGCGAGTGAGCTCCAGGAGCACCGGCACACGAACCCCGGGTGCACGCGCGGTGGGAAGATGCACATCGACGGCGAGCCGTGTGCCATCGCGCGTGGTGATGTACTCCGACGTCGTGACGAATACCGGCGCGGCCTGCGCCATGAGCGACGCAGCAGGAAGCACAGTGAGCGCCAGTCCCAGCGCTACCGCCGTCTTACGCAGAGCCTTCAGAGGATGGAACATCGAGTCAACTCCCGGCTCGGCCACAAGGCCGCGTGGTCCGTATCACTCCCTTCGCTTGGGAGATAATACTCCTTTGCCAGCGGCGCGAATCGTGCGAAGGGCAGGCCGCACACCGACGAACTAGTGGTCAGCGGCTCGCAATGCGGCGATCCATTCGTCACCGCGTGCGCGCATACGCCGAACTTCCTGTATCTGCTCGGATGCAGCGTCGAGGTGGCTGCCACGCAGGTTGGCAGGACGTCCGAAACTGAAGCGGAGCACTGAACGACCTCGCGCGATTTTGAGCCCGCCGCCGAAGTAATACCACGGCACCCACACGCGCACCTCCGTGGTTGGCCAACGAAAAAGCACGGAGGAGGCACCGGACTCGACAGCGGCCGCGAATCCCGGCGCGCCAACGTCATGCTCGAGTGTGCGCAGTTGTCTCGGCCAAGCCGAACCGGTATCTGTGGCGACAAAGGAGAGAGATGAGCCCTGAAGGGCCAACACGCCGGGGATGCTGCTGATGCCGCGCAGCAACCAGACGGGGGTGCGAAGAGAAGGCATTCAAGACCTCGAGGATTCGTTCCTGGCTTCCGATTCACCCTCTACCACCCCGTTGCGCGCTGGTGACCCGGATGAAAACCCGGAGCCAACGCCGATACCGCACGATCCCTGATCGCCGAAATCGACTCGGGCGCGCTCACGCACGATGCAGCGCCCGAAATGTCGATGGTGTCACGCCATAGGCGGCGCGGAATGCGTTGCTGAAATGACTTTGGTGACTGAATCCGCAGGTGAGTGCGATATCACTCAGCGAACGCGCCGAAAAGCGCAGCAACGTCCGCGATTGTTCGAGACGGCGTTTCCGGAGATAGTCAGCTGGATTCACGCCCATGTGTTGACGAAACACGCGCGAAAGATGTACGGGATGCACCCCCGCCACCCGGGCAATCTCGGCGATGCTGCTCGCGCCACTGAGTGAGTCGTCTAGCTGTTCGCGTACCAGGCGCAGCCAGGCCGGCGCACTGCGGTGATGTTCGAGTTCACGCACGGCAATCTGCGACAGCAATTCCAGCGCGAGGGCGTGTCGTGTGATCGGCGCATCTCCGCCGGTTTGCGTACACGCGCGCGACAATCGCAAGCCGGTGGCCATCGCATCGACCGAGTCGAGCACCACCGCGCGTTGCGGCAGCGTGGAGAAGGTCGCGGCTTCGTGCATGATGTCCGATGCCAGGGAGATCGTCATGAACCGCCCGTCGACCACTCGATTGCGTGCTTCGAAACGATCTCGGTGTGTGGTGCCGGCGGGGTTGAAGATCAGTTGTGCCCCCGAACTCACCGGTGGGGCCCCATCGGCGGTGGACACATACAGTCCGTCCAGCACCAGCACAACGTGTGCCTCGTCGTGCGAATGTCGCTCCACGATACGATGAGGGTCGACCCGAAGCAGCGACAGTTCGAGCCCCGGATCACTGCGACGAACATCCTCCCGCCCATAGAAGCTCCCGAAGGGCAGTATAAGGTGTCCGTGGCTGTGGGAAGAAGCGGGCATGGTCAGGAGCGGCGCGTCGGGCGGACTCGGATGTTGCACGGTTGCAAGACGGCACCGCCGTCAGCGACCAGATTCACGGGGAATGTGACTTTCATTCCAACGGGGCCTCACCGCATGATGTTTCGCCGCAAGATCTGCCTGGGCCTTCTGGCCGCCGGTTCCACAATCTCGCACACGAGCGGCGCTCAGCCGAGTGCCGCCCGTGTGGGCGACGATCTGTTGGGACTCTGGGGTGCGGAGCCGGTCCTTGGCCCGCAGGTGCGCGGTGGGCTGACGCTCGAGCGCCGAGGGCAGACTTGGTCCCTGCGGGTCGCCGGCTTCGAGGTCAGTGCGACTCAGCAAGGTGACAGCGTGGTGATGGCACTGCCCGGTGGTCAGGGCACGCTCAAGGTCTGGCCCCGCACCGCAGGCGATCGTGTACCGGAGGTGTTCTGGGTGCAGCCGCCGGGGCTCAACGCGTCGTATGCAACGCCCGTGCATCTGCGTCAGGCGCGGGCCAATCAATGGCGTGGTCTGGTCGCACCGGTGCCCGAACCGTTTTCCCTGTACCTGATGGTGACCCGCGCCGCCGACGCCACATTGCGGGGCACGTTCCGAAACCCCGAGGCCAACTGGCCGGGACGAACCCAGTCTTACGGCGTCAGTCGATCCGGTGACCACGTGGTCTTCACACACCCACGGACCGGCAAGGTGCAGTGGACGCAGCCGTACGACTCCGCGCGTCGCACCATCGCCTTCGATTTTGGGGCGCCCATCGTGCTCTCACCGCGCACTCGTGAGCAGGCTGTGGGATTTGTCACGCGATCCCCGTCGCTGGCACCGTACGTCTATCGCACACCGGCAGACATGAACGACGGATGGACGACCGTCCATGCCACCCGTACGCAAATGGACACGTCGGCACTGCAATCGATTGTGCAATCGCTCGTTGCGGTGGATCCGCTCAGTGAGACCGAACCACGGGTCCATGCGCTGCTCGTGGCACGGGACGGGCGCCTCGTACTGGATGAATACTTTCGCGGGTACGACGCCGAGATGATGCATGACCTGCGCTCGGCGTCGAAAACGATGACCTCCATCATGGCAGGCGCCGCGATGCAACGCGGTGCCACCCTCAATGGCGCCGCGATGCAACGCGGTGCCACCCTCAATGGCGCCGCGCTCTCCGCCAACACCCCAGTCGGCCGCGCCGGTATCACACTGGGTCACCTGCTTTCGCACAGCGCCGGCCTGGCCTGCAACGATGACGACAACACATCGCCGGGCAACGAAGACACGATGCAATCACAGCAGGTGCAAAATGACTGGTACGCATTTTTCATGGCCCTTCCCCGGTTGACGACGCCCGGCAGCACGTACTCCTACTGCTCGGCGGGCATCAACATGGCCGGTGATGTGATCGGACGAACCACCGGACAGTGGCTGCCACGACTGTTCGAATCCGCGTTGGCTCGCCCCATGGCGTTCGGCGATTACGGCATCAATCTCATGCCCACTGGTGAAGCTTACTCCGGCGGTGGCATGCGCATCCGGCCACGTGACCTGCTCAAGTTCGGCCAGCTCTATCTGAACGGCGGCCTGTGGCGTGGCGTCCGACTCGTTCCGGCGTCGTGGGTGAAGACGTCGACTGCCTATGTCATCAGCCGTCCCGACGGCTCCGACGACGGCTATGGATGGCATCGATATGTGATTGCGGCGCGCGGGCGATCATTCCAGACGTACCAAGCGGGCGGCAACGGTGGTCAGTTCCTGGTGGTGGTGCCGGAGCTGCGTCTCACCATGGTGGTCACCGCAGGCAACTACGGGCAGTACGACATATGGAGCAAGATTCGCGAACAGTTGGTGCCGGCGATCATGGAAGCGGCACGTTGACTATCGAGGCGTCTGGAGATTTTGGAATCGGCCAGGGGTCACCGTCATCTCGGACCTTGACCACGCGATCGGTGCGCAAGTCGATCTCGAATACCCAGGAATGCTGGTGAATGCAGCCGGACAAGCAGTCGCCCCATCTTCTACTCAACCCCAATCGATAGCCATTTACCACCCTCGCGAGTGTCAGCCCACCCCAGTCGCCCATCATGAGCGTTCCGAACGTCCACTGCCTCACCCCAGGGATCTGCTCATACATTCGTGAGACTTCGTTGATGTAGATGGGACTGGGAAAGCGCGGATCTACCAGCCACGTTCGCCGGCGCATGAAAGCCACGGCGCGCACCGAGACCTGCCTCACGCCTAGTCGCGCGTGCAAGCTGTCGAGTTCCGGGATCGCGGTGAATTGCAATACGGTGTCGCCCTGCCAGTCGACAGGGAAACGGCTTTCCATGAATTGTGCCGCAGTACCATAGAGCTCTACAGTGATCCCGGTATGGGACCGTACCGTGATGTCGGCTCCCTCGGGAAATGCGCGTCGGGCCAAGCGCAACACTCGCACAATGGTGTCGATGGCAGCATCGGCAATGAAAGGCCCCTTTCCGCTATCCGTCTGCAGGAGTACCGTCGCCTCGTATCGCTCTCGCGCCGGCACCGGCTCTTTCCTGCCGCTGACTCGATGGCATGAAGCCAGCAGGAAGAGACTTGTCAGAAGCAATCGTTGCATAGCTCTTAGACGACGCTGGGAGCACAGATTGCACAAATCCGCGACGCCTGCCCCCGAAACACCACGGATCGACCAGCAGCGCATGACGCTGCCGATCGATCCGTAAACGTGCTTGCGACGGTTACTGCAAACGCTACCGCGACAGACCTCAGCGATTCGAGTCTGCTGCGCGCTTGGTCGGCCCGGGGCACGCGGGCCATGGACGCGGCGTGCCGTCCTGTGCATTCCCCTGCGGCACGAGATCACGCGGGAATTTCTGCGTATCTTCGGACGCCATGTACGCCAGCATCGCGATCAGCGTCGCGTTGTTGCGCAGGTCTTCGGCGATGATCTTGTCGTACGTGTCACGGTTGGTATGCCACGTGGTGTTGCTGTAGTCCCAGCTCAGTGCACCAGTGCCGATGCCAGGCGCCTTGTGACACACGAACACCGTGTGGTCGGTGCCACCGGGGCCGCCGAACGGCGACGTGTTGCCGAGTCGGATCCACTGGGTCACTTCGGACGGCAGCTCACCCAGGTAGCGCGTCAGGAATGCCCCGGCGTGCACAAACGGGCCCGGGCTGATCGACGAGATACGTCCCGTGCCGTTGTCCTGGTTGAACAACATCTGCATGCCCGAAATCACCTCGGGGTGCATCTCGGCGTATGCCTTGGAGCCGTTGAGGCCCTGCTCTTCCGAGTTCCACAGCCCGATGACGATGGTGCGCTTCGGGTTCGGGTACACGGTACGCAGGATGCGCATCGCTTCGATCATCGTGAGCGAGCCGGTGCCGTTGTCCGTGGCGCCCGATCCACCCGTGAACGAATCGAAGTGCGCCGACAGCACCACGTATTCGTTGGGCAGCGTCGAACCCTTCATCTCGGCGATCACGTTGCCGATCTCGCGCTCCGGACCCTTCTCGGCGTCCACCATCAGGCGGATCTTCGGACCCTGATTGTTCGCCGCGAGGCGGTACAGCAGGCCCATGTCTTCGCAGCCCACATCGACCGTGGGGACTTCCTGGGCCGGTGAGCCGAACACCTTGTTGATGCCCGGATACTGCGAGAAGTTGGTCGTCAGCGCGCCGAGCACACCGGCGGCCTTGAGCTTGGCCTGAATGGCACGCGGTCCACCGCCGGCAAGCACCCGCTGATTGAACGAGGCCGACAACGCACTCTGCTCCTGACGCAGACGGTCACGCGTTTCGATCGTGCCGAACTCGGCGAGCTGTCCCGGCATGCGGCACGAGAGCTGCGGCGCATTGAGCAGCACGAACTTGCCACGCGCCGACGGCACCCACGCCGTGAACTGCTCCGGCGTGACCACGTCTTCGGGGATCATCACCACGCTGCCTTCCACCCACTTGCCGGCCGTACCCGGCGACCAGCCCATCGCGGTCACTTCGAGGCCACGGACACGCGGAAACAGGAGTTCGGCGAACGCGGCACCGTTCTTCCACCGGTTCCATGTGCCGTAGTTCTCGATGCGTGCCGGGATGCCCCACTTCGCATAGTTCGCGAGCATCCACGCCTGCGCCCGGTCGGCGTCCGTCGATCCGGTGAGGCGCGGCCCGATGGAGTCGAGCAGCGTCTGCGCGATCTTCATGACCTGCGAGCGCTGCATGCCTTCCTCGAAGATCTTCTGGATCGTCGCATCGGAAGGCGGGGTGGAACGCACATACGGCGCCGCAGAGCGATCCACAGGGAGGGCCTGTGGATTGGTCGGGGGAAGCGTCGGCCCCGGCGGGGCGCCACGGCCGGGCTGCGCGAGCGCGGCCGACGCGCTCAGGGCCACGGCCGAAGCGGCGAGGAGGAAGGTGTTTCTGATCATCGTACGGTGTGCTGGGGAACCGGGTGGTGGCCAGACTGAAAGGCTGCGAAACAGAAAGTTACGCACGGGCCTTTGCAGGAGCGACCACCGGATGGCCTTCGGGTGCCCTCGGAAAGGTGGAGCGGCGTCCACGTGCCTGATACGCAATCGATGCCGGCACCGTCAGTTCCACTTCGGCCCCTCCTTCCGGCAGGCAGCGCACCTCCAGCACGCCGCGCAACCTCCGGGCGCTCTCGCGCATGCCGGGAAGTCCGAAATGACCCTCCCGCTCCCCGCGCGTCACGACATCGGGATCGATACCCACGCCGTTGTCGGTGATGCGAAGACTGAAATTCGTGCCGTGGCTGACATCGATCGCAATGCGTGTCGCCGATGCGTGACGCCATACGTTGAAGACGGCTTCGCCAGCGATCCGGGTGACCTCATCGAGGACGAGCAGGTCGAGCGCGCGCTGTGTGCCATTGCACGTCACTACGACCTCGACGGCCGCATCAAAACCCTGTCGCTGCACGATGCCGGCGATGATATCCTCGATAGCGCCGTCACGGAGCAAACGCAGACCCTGAATGCGATCGCGTCCTTCGGCGATGACCGCATCCGCTCGGTCAATGGCCTCCTCCAGTGCGCCGCGGGCCGGTAGCTCGACGGGGAGTTTGTCCACGGCGAACTGGAAGTGTAGGGTCAACGCCTGCACCGATTGCAGCAATGTGTCGTGCAGCGCACGCGCGATACGCTCCCGTTCCTCCAGACGCTCGGCCATGCGACCATGAATGCGCCTGGCCACACTGCGCATGCGCTGCGTGTACACGAACCACAACAGGGCAACCAGCGTCGCCCCCACGAATGCCTTGAACGGCCCGCTCTGGAGAAACGTCGGCGGAATCTCCACGTCCAGCGTCGCACCGTCTTCGTTCCACACGCCGTCTTCGTTCGCGGCGATGACACGGAAGCGATACTGCTTGGGACCGAGATTGCTGAAGACCGCTTCCCGATGCCCGCCGGCGTCGGTCCACGCCGTATCCAATCCCTCGAGTCGGTAGCGAAAACGCACACTCTCCGGCGCACGGAGCGCGGCCGCTGTGTAGGCAATCGTCAGAGACGTTGTGCCCTTGGGTACCGTGAGTGGACTGGCCGTCGAATGGGTCACGCCCTGGACGGTGGCAGACAAGATCGCAATGGGAGGCGGCACAAGATTGCGTGCACGACCGTCGGCATTGAGAAAAGAGACACCGGTATTGCTGATGAACCATGTGCGACCGTCGATGCCGGTCGCCACCGTCGGCGCATGCCAGCCCTGTTGCGCCACGCCGGGCAAACCGTTGCGTCTATCGTACAGCGCATAGTCCGGCACATAGGCCGGATCAGCGAACGCTTTCCGCAGTTCTTTCGTGTCCATCCTGACGACGCCCATCAATCCGTTGAAGAGCACATCACCGTCGGATGCCTGCCCCATCCCGGAAACACCGAACAGCGCCTCCACCTGATTGGAACCGATCGTGTGAAAGCGCTCGTGGTCGAGACGAGCAACACCAAGCTCACCGCCAACCCATACCGCACCGTCCAGAATGGCAAGGCCCTCCACATTGCCCACCGTGAGGCCATCACGAGCGGTGAACACTCGCATCCCGGCTGCATCGTGACGGGAAACCCGACTGTCGGCATAACCGAACCAGACAGCACCGGTGGTGTCTGCTCCCGCAATGACGGGTGTTGGCAAGCCGCCGAGATCGATGGGTCCTGTCCACCGACCCTCCTTCAGTTGATAGACATCCGATCCCTCGAAGGCCACCCAAAGCGTACCAGTGCCGTCCTCAGCGATCGCGTTGACATTTCGATCGCGCACCTGCGCAGGCAAGGCGATTCGAGTGATCTTGCTGCCCACGTGGCGGTGCATCGCACCTCCATTGCCGTACCACAACGCGCCATCCCTGCTTCTGAGCAGCACCGTATTGGCCGCCGCAGCAAGCCGCACATGACGACGCGCCGCTTCGTGTGGTAGCGCCCGATACAACCAGACCCCGTCGGTGATGTACGTGGCGTCTGGCAACGTCGCGATGCTGTAGCCATAGGCGGTCGCTGGAGGAACCACCACATCGTGAATGATCTCGCTGGTACGGAAGCGGTTGAGGCCAGCGCTCGTCCCAACCCAGATGTTTCCTTCCCGATCGCTCAGAATGGGAATGCTGCGACCCGCCGTGAGACCGTCCGTGCGCCGAAATACGTCCACGTCTGACGCCATCAGACTGTGCGTTGGTTGCGGTGTACGCCGGGGATCGAAGCGGAAGATGCCGCCGTTCACGCGGTCCGTTCCCCATATGACACCTTGTCGGTCGACGGCAAAACTGGCCAGCGACAGCACGTTCCCGGACGGAACCGTCCTCTCCTTCCACGGGCTGCGACGATCCGCACCGACATAGTTGGGCATTGGCCGCAATCCGTGCGGCCGGTCGGCAATCCATATCCGCCCATCGGGCGTTTCCGTCAACGTGGCATGCTCCGCAACCGCGCCAGTCGGCTCGAACCGCTGCACTCCCGGCCGCGCGAAGTAGAGACCTTGTGCGGTACTGAGCCACCGAACACCGTCGCGTGCGATGAACAAGCCGACGATGAAGTCCGCGGGCACATCCCAATCCGCGCCCACGCTGCGCCAATGGCCGTTCAGGAACCGTGAGAGCCCTCCGTGAGAGACGGCCCACAACACGCCGTCGCGGTCCTGGCGAAAGTGGACGATCATTCCAGGCCCGATCCCGTCCTTTTCCGTGAACGTGGTGACACGTCCGTCCTTGAGACGCGAAACACCGCCATCGGAATACCCGATCCAGATTTCATTCGACGGCAGTACTTCGACCGCGGTGATATCGATGGACGCGAGCTGCTCGCCAGGCGCCAGCCGATACCGCTCGAACGTCATCCCGTCAAAACGATAGAGTCCCGAACCGGTGCCGAGCCACAGGAAGCCGTCCGGACCTTGATCCAATGCCCAGATTTCCGGTGGCGCCCCATCCTTGGCCGTCCACGTCATGTGGTGGAACTGGCGTATGGTGTGACTGCGATCCTGCGCGTGGACTGGCACACACGTCGGCAGGATCGTCAGCAATGCTGTCAGGGTTGCGACAACACCCTTGCCCATAATGTGTCCCCAATAAAGGAACCCGCACTCACGGGCGACAATTTCGTATTGTCTTCCGGAGTGCGCTACGGGCAAAGATGTCACGACAATTCCCACTCTCGCGCCGACTGATCGGCAGCCTGATGAATCGCGTCCTGACTATTGCCGATCGATCGAATCGTGGCCGGGCTGCGCTTCAATAGCGCTCACCAGCGCGGATGTCGGTTCCATCCAAAGAGAGGCGCCTGCAGCAGGCCCATCCAGCACAAGACGGCGAATGCGCATGCGATTTCCGCGTTGAACGCAGGAAGTTCTCCTGTCGAGCTTGCCTCTTCCGCGTACCGAAAACGACCCTTGGGGACCAGTACGATCAGTCCTTCCTCCCGGCACCGAGACTCGCATGATCGGCAAGATCCAGCCCTACCAAGCCCCCACGATCAACAAGATCGCCCCCAAGGATCGTGAGAGCCGGTGGCCGCTCGTGCGAGACGTCGCGGAGGCGTTTGCGGGCGACCCGGGCTCCGACACCTTTGGGTTCTGGTTCAACTACTTCTGGACTGAAGTGCAGCAGCTCGATCGTATCACCGCCTTGCAGCAGCAGAAGGCGGCGGAGGTGTTTTTCAGCGTCTTCGAGGGCGCTCAGGCACCGTTCACGCTGCGGGCCGACTTTGCGGGGCGCGACGATGCGTTCAAGGAGAACGTGCTGCGCCAGCTCTTGCTCATCGGCTTCAAGCGGGTGGCGCTCGATGCCCCGGCCATGACCGTACGATCACCCGGTGGCCGGGCGCTCGCGCCGGCGCCGCTGGTAGCCAGCGATGCGCGGGCGATGAACCTCAAGCTTCTCAAGAGTGCAACGGGTGGGCCCACGCCCATCGCTTTTCGGGCCGACGGACGGAGCTACGACGAACTTGTTCAGCACAAGGGATTCCGTGTCAGGGCGCGCTCGAGCGACTCACCCATTTATGCAAGGAACGGATTCGACAAGGCGTGGCATCCGTTCAACAACCCGGTGTACGCCAATTCGATGTTCCTGCGACTGGGGAGCAAGAACGCCGACAACTGTCTACAGACGGTGATTTCAGTCGGCGCCAAGTTTGCCGGGGTCACGCACTTCCCGATCCTCAGCGACTACGTGCTGGTTTTCGCGGCAAAGAGCCCGTCGGATGCGCGGTTTCTGGCGCTCAAGCCGCTGTCCGAGTGGACGCCGGCGGATGAACAGACCGCCAGGACACATTCGCAGAAGGTGCGCGCGGTGCGCGGTCCAGGCGGCGTCATCGATCATCTCGAGAAAGACAACTACATCTACGCCTTTCTGACCGATGGCATGAAGTTCTTCAACACGGAACAGTTCTTCCAGAGCCATGGGCACACGCCGTTCCCCGAGCGGGGCGCCAACGAGGTGCCGATCGCGAACATCCTGTGCGAGATCCACTTCGTCCAGAAGTGGTATTTCAGCGAGGCGGACGGCCAGATCATGTTGTACGAACTGGCGTTCGACCCCATCAGGTGGCTGCCATCGGTGGCTTTCATCGAGACGTTGATCGGCACCAGCGGCCGGCAGGAGCTGGAAGCGAAAGCGCTGAAAGAGATCGCGAATGCTCGCTCGCGTTCCGACATCACGGGCGAGAAGGTCAAGTTCGAACGCCAGACCCGGCTCCGCTGGACGCCCCAGGAGCGAGAACAGGCCGCGCGGGCACTGGCGGAGCATCTCAAGGTGACCACGGCCAAGACGCCCAACTCTCCACTCGAGAAGAAGGCCGTGATCAGCAAGCACCCCTCGCTCAAGGACAAGATCGACGCCATGGGGCCGGCGGATTGGGGCGGCATCCGCGTGGAGGCGAAGAAGTACGCCTGACGAAGTACGCCTGGCGAAGTACGCCTTTCGATGACGGCAGAGCCGCGTTATGCCGCGGGCTCGCGATCGGGTGAGGGCTGCCCGAAGGTGAGCCAGAACCGGTTGGGATCGCGAACGATGAATTCGCGCATGCCATACTCGGTGTCGTGGATAGGCTCCACGAGCTCTGCCACCGGACCAACCTGGGCGTATGCCGCCTCGAGGTTCTCGACGTACACGTAAAGATCCACCTCGCGGCGCAGAGCCTGACTGGGGGTGCCGCCGGCATTCAGCATGAACTCGCTCGCCCCCAGCGTGAGGCGCGCCCACAACATCTCGCCACAGTCCACATGGGTGCCGTCGAGAGTGAACCCGATCGACTCATACCAGCGCGCGGTGGCTGCCACATCCGGAACATGCATCATCGGTACGGCGCGGATCATCGTCCCTCCGAAGGAAGTGTCAGTCTTCGTCCTGGATCCAAAACACCGCTGCCCGACCATCACCAAGACACACCACACCAGAGTCGAACGTAGCGTCCGAGATCGGATTCCAGCCGTGGAGCGTGGCCTCGCCGTTCCCACTGGGATTCATGGTCCAGTCACCGTTGGTGAAGTACGTATGTGGCTCTGGAACCGCATCGAACATGGGTGTTGCCAGATCCGACGCTGCAGCCAATGACATGAGCTTTGTGCCATAGGCGAGATCGCGGTGCAGCAAGGTGGTCACGATGGCATGTGCGTCTGCCGCACTGACCTCGATCCATTCCGATGCGATACCACGAAAGCCATGCCCCTGCACGACCTGATCGACGACACTCGTGCCACGTCCAGGCGAAGGAAGATCGACAACCGTGCACGTGGTGACGCCCGTATTTCTCAATTGTGACACTCGTTCGATCGCGCTCATCGGTTCCGGGGTCGAGTGACGTACGATGCCGGTCCTTTGGGTTTGTTGTCGGCAGACGTAAAAAATAAGTCCTGCGGCTCTAGGTCACAGGTCGGCGTTGGCGATCAAGCGCGTGTGCGTGGGTCGTGCCAAAGCGACCAACAGGGCGACACCAGCCAGCGCCTCCAAACCTCACCCGCGCCACGACCGCGAGGGCAAACACCCCGGCGCCGATCTGAACGAAATAGCTCGCCGCGAGTGCGATGAGCGTGAGGTTCGGCAGAGCTCTCTGCTGCACGGCATTGCCTCCAGAACGGAACGTGGGAGGAGCATGTTTCTCCTCCCACGATACCATCCGCAACTCAGAACTGCACCAGCACCGGCACCTGTTCGCGAGCGGACTGGTCAGCGGCCTGATGGATGGCTTCCTGGCCATTGCCGTTCGACTTGATCGTCGGGCTGCCAGCGTCGGACGTGCGCCCCTGCCCACAGGTGACCCGGATCGACATCGGCGTATAGATGCCAAACGTCACGAAGCTCACGAGTTGATTGGGCAACGACAGTTGGGTTTCGACCTTGGCCACACCACTCGGGCAACGCTGCGCCGTCTCCACGATGGACGGGGGCACAAGACCATAGATCCAGCCACTCGCCCACGGCTTCTCGACGACCTGCGAAGTCGGGGTGGCTCCCGTCTCGACGGTGGCGTGATAGCAGCCGGTGCTGAGTGCAACAACCAATCCAAGAGAAAACAAACGGCGGATCATCGACAAATCTCTAATGAGGGTGATAGGCGGCAAACGTGACTGCCCCAACCGAAGGGCACCATAGGCCGTCGGTTCGGGGAGCAGCACGCGATCACCCATACCTCCTGGTAGAGCAGCGCGTCACACTGACTGCGCCGCTTACCAGACAGACACCATCCGATCCGCGACCCAGAGCCATGCCTTGGTACCGCTGCCGACAAAGTCGACGGCATGAGCCATGAAAAACAGCACCATGATGGGCAGGTACGGGCTCTTCAACATCGGTTGGTGGAGTCGCACTTTTGCGTACAAGAGGAAACCAGCAAGCGTGGCGTAGATGAAGGCAACAACCGTCAGTATCCCTGGTAGTCCGCCCACAACATAGAGTCCGAGCCGTGCCAATCCTGGTGTTGCGACCGCCAACGAAGCCGCGACCATGAATGCCACATGCTGATGCAGGTTGCGACGTTTCCACAGCGCCAGCGTGTAGAACAGCACGAAGAGCGACAGCGCCGTGAACGATTGTGCCAGGAGAGACAGCACTTCGTCCCTCGGTGACTCCACAATGCTCTGTGCATAGAAGTGTTTCATGACCTGCACCCCGGTGAAGCAGAACAGGGCGACCACAATGATGGACGCTTTCCCAAGCAGTCGATGCAGATCCAGGCGATTGGCCCGGACCAGGAATGGCTGGGTGGACAGGAGTGCGAACCATGCCATGGCGGCTAGGGCATGCCAATGGATGACCGACGGGATCTTTCCGAAGGTTGAAGCGCTACCGAAATAGCCGAAGAACGGCGTGCCCGGAACACGTGGTGTGAAACCTGCCAACACCAACACAAAAAGCAGCAGGAAGAAAAACCCGATGTTCTGGTACGGGCGCTTCATGGTCGACGCTCTGAGAGGGAATCAACGGATTTGCCTGGGCTGGTGTGAGCCCGCAATGGCGCTGGTCTTCGTCTTGCACCCCGAACATCGCCGCACTGATCTCGATCCACATCAACTGCGCTCGTGCCGGAATCACGCCGTGGAAGGACGCAGAAGGAGCTACGGCTTCGCGGCGAGTGCATACGCGACGATGGCATTGGCATGTCCATGGCCCAAGCGGTGCTCCGTCTTGAGCCAGGTCACCAATTCCATGTGTTTCATCCCCGTACGGCCTCGGACGAGTTCGAGCCAATGCTCGATCGGGTGCCCGTACGTCTTCTCGATGGAAGGGAAGTACGACGCGGGACCCTTGGGTTTGTCGTCTGCAGGCATGGTGAGGATGGAATTGAGGGATGTCAGAAACTTCGCGCAGTCGGCGGTGCCGCGTTGCGCATACGGATCATGGAGAACTGCAAGCTCGAGCTGGCGACGGCGTCGTGCAGTTCCCAGAGGGACGGCAACAGGCGGATCTCAATCCCCTGCCTCAGGAGTTCGCCAAGTGGATCATCTATGATCTCCACGTGCACCGGAGCCACGGGTTCACGGCTTACATAGTAGCCGGCGCCCGCATCGATGCACTCGAACGTCGCCGACGGCAAGTGATACCGGTACAGGCGGCAGTGCCGGAGCCGCTCATACCACGCGCTCTCGATGGCGAGTACCGCGCCGCCCGTCGTCAGAAACCGCGCACGATCTGCACGGCTCGTATGTGGCCCATCGTAGAACGTGACGCGCGGACACGCCCGAGGCACGAGGTAGTTGCGCACATGTTCAGCGTCGATCGCCCATACGAGTGGTTCACCACCGGAGTCTGGGACACGTGGCTCGAGCCGGTCGATATTCGCTTCTTCGCTGAGATGAAAGAGCATTTCCGTCCTACGCACGCCGTTCGGCAAAGTTCTGGTGTCCCTGACAAGAGAGCTGCGCACTAGAGACGCTACCCCTCCGCCAGTCGCACCGCATCTTCAGCTTCGATGAGCCCGAACGCCGCCCCTTGTGGGTCTTCGCACACCGCGACGCGTGCGCCGTTGGAAAACTCGATGGGCCCGAGGACGGTCCCTTCTTTCGTGCGCACCCGATCGACGGCCAGATCGAGAGACGGAACGGCAAAGAAGAACAGCCAGTGGGCGTGTACTTCAGGACGTCCCTCGATACCGGACACCTGCCCGATGAACGACTCGCCCGCATCGAACGCAAAACGTCGATGGCGACCGAACGCACCCAGATCGATCTCGCTCTCGGCGAACGACCAGCCAAACAGTGCCGAGTAGTTCGCGGCGGCACGCTGTGGATCGAGGGTGCTGAGCTGATGCCAGACCACTCGCGACGAGGACTCAGCGGCGTTTCCGGTGACCGCGACGATCGCCCCGCCCGCATCACGGAAGATGGCGAAGTCTGCGACACCGGGCGGCGGCCCCAAATGCATGGCACCACGCTCCACAAAGCGGGTGATCATGGTGTCCACGGCACCACCGTGGCCGACCTGTACATGGCCGAGCCAATGGGGGCGTGCGCCGCGTGCGATCGCGGATTCGTGCAGCGGGAGGATGCCGTCGCCGCGATGATCGAGCACGGCGTCATAAAACGCGGCCGCTGCTTCGACGTCGGTGGTGCGGAGCAGGTAGCGTGAGAAGCGGGGAGGGCGCACGGCGGAGACCATGGTCAGCAATGTACTGCACGAGATCAGGCACGCATTCGCAAATTTCCGGCTATTTTTCCAGATGACAACCAATCCTGCCTCGACCCTCCGCGAGCGCCTCGCTCTCGCCGCGCCCGGGCCGGTGGAATTCCAGCGAAGCGATCTCAGGGAGACCAGCGGATTTCGCCGAGAACGGATCGAGTATCCCGGTCTAGAAGGCGACATCATCCCGGCCTTCCTGTTCACGCCGACGCATCGCCCTCCGCTCGGCGGCGTGGTGGTCTTTCATCAGCACAACGGGGAATTCCATTTCGGAAAGAGCGAGGTCGCCGGTGATGTCGGCGACCCGTATCAAGCGTTCGGGCCCGCCCTCGCCCGGAGAGGCGTTGCCGTTCTGGCTCCCGATTCCGTGACGTTCGAGGATCGACGGGGCGCTGTGCAGGGCGTCGAGCCGGAGCACTATGACTGGCTGCGGCATTACAGCGCGATGGCCTACCGATTGCTCGATGGTGACACGCTGATGCGAAAGTGCCTGGACGACGCCCAACGCGCGCTGAGCGTGCTCGCGGATGCCACCGGAGTAGATGGGCGACACATCGGCATCGCGGGACATTCGTATGGTGGATACACGGCGCTCTACCATGCGGCCGTCGACGCACGATGCCAGTTCGTATGCATCAGCGGCGCGGTGTGCAGCTTCGAAACGCGGCGCCGCGAGGGCACCGGCATCACGCTGTTCGAAACAGTGCCCGGGCTCGCCCGCGATATCGACACGCACGATGTGCTCTCTGCCATCGGGCCTCGACCGACCTTCGTGGTATCGGGAACCGAGGACAAGTACTCACGGGATGCCGATCAGGTCGTGGCCAAGGTCACCGGCCACTTCATCACGGAGCGGCGAGTCAATCGTGGGCATGCGCTCGATCAGGAACGATTTGATGCCATCGTCGAGTGGCTGGTGGACCACGCAGGCGATCCGTGAGCACGGGCGCCTGTGTCGGCTTCTCTAGAGACCACGAGGCTTGTTCAGCAGATAGTGGAGATGGGCACGCACCTCAGGCCACTCCCCGCGGTGAAGACTGTACATCACCGTGTCGCGAATGGTGCCGTCACGGCGCAGCACATTGCCGCGAATCACCCCGTCTTTTTTGGCACCAAGTCGTTCGATGGCCCGCTGGCTCTCGATATTGAAATTGTCGGTGCGCCATCCCACGACGTTGCATCCCAGCGTGTCGAATGCGTGAGTCAGGAGCAGTAGCTTGCAGGTGGTGTTGACCGGCGAGCGCTGCACACGCTTGGCGTACCAAGTGTAGCCAATTTCCACGCGTTTCACGTCGGGCAAGATGTCGTGATAGCTCGTGGAGCCAAGCACCATGCCGCTGGCATTCTCCATCACCGCGAACGGAAAACGATGGCCTTCATCGCGCCCCTTCAGCGCGGCGTCGATGTAACCACGTGTTTCGTGCGGTGCCGGCACCGAGGTGATGCGGAGGTTCCACAACTCCCCGTCTGCGGCGGCAGCACGCAGCCCCGCTTCATGGTCGATGGCAAGCGGCACCAGGTTGATGTCGCGCGAGGTGAGAACGACGGGCTCGATAAAGGGCATCGCATATTCAACACCTTCGTGCAGCAGAGGGGTACTTGGCGCCGGCACCCTTGACGTCCATAACCATATGGTTATTATAACCACATGGTTATGGACACAGCGATGACGGACTCCCAACGTCTCGACGCTACCTTCGCCGCCCTGGCGGACTCCACGCGCCGGGCGATCCTCGCTCGGCTCGCCCAGGGGGGCGCCTCGGTGGCGGAACTGGCGGAACCCTTCGCCATGAGCCAACCCGCGATCTCCAAGCACCTGAAGGTGCTGGAGCGCGCCGGGCTCATCTCGACAGTGCAGGACGCGCAACGCCGCCCACGCAAGATCGAAGGCGCGCGTTTGGGCGAAGCGACCGCCTGGCTCGAGGAATACCGGCAGTTCTGGGAGCGCCGGTACAGCGCGCTCGATGCACTGCTCAGTGAGCTGCAAGCCACGCCGGCCAAATCAAAACGCAAACGCCACTAGGAGGCTCCGGTGACCACACCGATCAACAACACGGCGCAGGTTTCCCTGCCCAGTGACATCGAAGTGCGCGTCACGCGCGACTTCAGGGCGCCTCGCACGCTGGTCTGGCAGGCACACAGTGATCCGGCACTTTTTCAGCGCTGGATCGGCGGCTATCCCGGCTGGACAATGCCGGTGTGCGAAATGGACGTCCGCCCCGGTGGCAAGTATCGCTGGCGCTGGCGCTCAGAGGACGGCAACGAATTCGGTTTTTACGGTGAATTCCGCGAAGTCGATGCGCCGGGAAAGATGGTTCAGGCGGAGTTCTACGATCCGGGCACGTTTGGCGGCGCGATGCCCACCACGCCCACCATCACCCAAACGACCTTCACAGAGCAGAGCGGCGTCACGACGCTCGTGGTGTTGATCACCTACGGCTCGAAGGAGGAGCGCGATGCCGCCATCTCCACCGGCATGACCGACGGCATGGAGACGAGCTACGGGCGCCTCGATACGCTCGTTGCGGAACAGCAGGGACACGGACCTCGCCTCGAGCCCCTGAGTCCACGCCCATGACCCACACGACGACGGTAGGGATAACCACGCTCCTCGCAATGACGATGGCGATCGCAGACCTCTCGGCGCAGCAGGGACCAACAACGGGATACGCACCAGTCAACGGACTGCGGATGTACCACGAAGTCCATGGACAGGGAGACCCCGTGGTGTTGCTGCACGGGGCATTCATGTCCATCACCAGCAACTGGACCGGGTGGATCGACGAGCTCTCCAAGACTCGGAAGGTCATTGCGGTCGAAATGCAGGGTCACGGGAGAACGGCGGGTATCCCGCGGGCATTCAGCAGCGCGAACCACGCCGATGATGTTGCGGCGCTGCTCGAGCATCTCGGGATCGCTCGCGCAGATATCATCGGCTACAGCATGGGTGGCGGCGTCGCCATGCAGATGGCGGTCCGACACCCCGATCACGTACGAAAGGTGGTGGTCATTTCATCCACCTTCCGGCGTGATGGCGTGATTCAGGAAGGACAGGACGCGCTGCAGGAGCTCACCGCGGAGGTCTTCAAAGGCTCTCCGATTGAGACGGAGTACAAGCGTCTGAGCCCGACACCAGATCAGTTTTCGCAGTTCATCACGCGCATGGTCGCTGCCAATGCCAAAGACAGTGACTTACGTGCCGAACAGTTGAAGGCGACCACCGCGCCCATGTTCTTTGTTCATGGCGATGCGGATGGCATTCGGCTTCAGCACGTCGCTGAGATGTTTCGGTTGAAAGGGGGCGAGACCCATGGTGACCTCGGCCCGCGTTCCGCATCGCGCTTGGCCATTGTACCCAATGCCACCCATGTGACCCTGATGGAGCGCATGGCCGTCATCGTGCCGATGGTCAACGACTTTCTCGACGCCAAGCCGTAGCCTCTAGCGCGCACGCCGGTAGTGCATGGCCACGGCGCCGTTGCGGAGCGGCGTCGACGAGATCAGCTCGAGCCGTCGTGTGCTGGGGAGCCCGCTCTGGTACAGAGTCGGGCCGTGACCGGCGATCCTGGGGTGAACGAGAAACTGGTACTCGTCGATCAGATCCAGTCGATCCAATGCGGTCGCCAGTTGACCGCTGCCGAGAAGCACGCCGGCAGGAGTCGCATCCTTGAGTTGCTGCACGCTCGAGCGTAAGTCGCCAGTGAGGTGATGGCTGTTGGTCCACCGGAAATCCGTGCGCGTAGACGACACCACGTACTTGGGCTTGACCTCCAGCTTGACCGCCCACTCGCGTATCGCGGGCGGCGCGGCCATCTCACCGCGAGCGACCATCGGCCAGTAGTCCTCCATCATTTCGTACGTGACGCGGCCCCACAGCATCGCTCCGCCCTCGTCCAGGAGGCGGGTGAAGAACGCGTGTGTTTCGTCGTCGGCGATGCCTTCCTGGTGATCGACACAGCCATCCAGGGTGACGTTGAGGCTGAAGGTCAGAAGGCCCATGCGAGTTTGCTCCGAGGGGTAACCATGCCGCGACATCAGGGACGCCGAAAAACAAGAATTCAACACGGAATTGTTGATCTCGCCAACGCGGTGCCCGCCATCCTTTCCGCGCCTATCGCCGTTGTCGAATGTGCGTCGTTGCGAGCCGCCGGGCAACATCGAGTGCCTCGGCCTGCGGAGCGAGCACGTTGGGCTGCACACCAACGCCTTCCCAATCGGTACCGGAAATCGGACTCGTGATGCGTGCGCCAGGCGTGTTCACATAAAAGTGGTCCGTCACGCGCCGTGGCCACGTAGGGTGAGCGCCACCGGCGGTGGGATCGCCAACCACCGTCACACGCTTCAATTGCTGGAGTTCATAGGCGAATGCCTCTCCTGCCGAGAAAGTCCGTGTCGATGTGAGTACATACACGGGCTTCGACTCGGCGAAGCGCGGGCCCGCGACATGGGTTGTCCACGCGGAATCCGTCTGCTCGGATGCGCGCGTCCATGTCGTCGCCAGCAGTGTGCGCGGGGCAACGAAGTACGAGGCAAAATAGGTGACCAGGTCCGCGTCTCCCCCGTTGTTGTCGCGCAGGTCGACGATGAGTGCGTCTGTTCCCTTCACAAAAGCCATCGCCGCATCGACCGTCGGCTTGCAGTACTCCGGTGAGCCGAAGCCATTCAGTTTCAGATATCCGATGTTGTCGGCGAGACGCTCGGCACGGAGAAATGCACAATTGTTGCGGTCCCAGAGTGCTTGTTGTGACTCGCGATCAGCGACCGTGCGCGAAAGAGAGAAATCGGCGGGCAACACGGGGACGCTGAACTCCACGCGGAAATGACGATCCCCAGACAGCGCACGAAGCTCGCTCGTGAGCATGTCCGCGAGATAGCGACTCGCCGTGATTCCGTCATATGCGCCACGACGGAGTCGATCCTCGATGCTGTCGCCGAGCCACTGGCCGGTTTCGCGGACCACATAGTATTGCCGCAGGTTTTTGGCCGTACCAGCAATGACGCGCGCCCGCTCAGTCTCCGTTACGAGGAGATCCGAGATTTCCGCGGTCGGCGGAAGCGCCACCAGATTGAAATAGCTGATGCGCGTACTGTCATCTGTCGCGACAGCCAGGACCCCGAAGCGCCGCACGGCCGAACCTCGATCGCGCACGACAAATTCCACGTGCCGAGTGCCAGCTCGCACAACTTGGGTCAGCGTCAGGCCACCGGTCGTTGATCGAAGCACACGACCATCAGGTAGCGCCGTGCCACTCGCCGCGAGCTGCAAAGCACCGAGTCGCACGCTGTCGCCATCGTTGACAGCAGACACCCAGGTCGTCAGCAGGCGTCCTGCAGGTGTCTGCGGCGCCGGAGCCGTCGCACCGCTTGTGGCGGCGGCTTGCCCCGCGAGTTGCACCGGGGTGGTGGAGAGGCACCAGCCAACAACACCAAGACGAACCACGAGTGCAACGTCGCGTTGTCTCATACGATCCTCTCGAACCCGTGATGTGGGGAGGGCGCAGGCGTCTCGGCACGAGTGCCGTATATCGGCTTGCCCTCAACTACTATGCCGATAGTAGTTACCTCCATTCAACCTGTCAACAACGCGTGCCGCCCGAAGATCGGCACGCGTGACACTCAAACCGGGGTGCCTCCGTAGGGGCTTGTCCACGCCTCCCCGGCGCTGCCTGAGCCCCCTCCAGCCTCCTATAGGCGTCTCTCCGCATGCCGCTCTTTGAAGCCGTCCTCTTGGCATTGGGACAGATCCGCGTGCAGAAGCTGAAGAGCTTCTTCACCCTCCTCGGCGTTACCATCGGTGTGATGTTCCTGGTCGCGGTCGTTTCGATCGTCGAGGGGATGTCGAAGTACGTCGAAGAAGATTTCATTGGCCGTTTCATCGGTGTGAACACGTTCACCCTCCGTCGATGGCCCGACTTCTCCGGTCCGGAGACCGAAGAGGAATGGCGCGACATGCAGCGGTGGCCGCTGATGTACAAGCACGACGCACGCCATGTCGTGGGCACGTTGCCCAAGGACGTGAAATGGGCGATTGAGACCGACGCGAGCGCCACCGCCTCGAGCGCCTACGCGCCACGTCCGCGACAGGCGACGATCTACGCTGTGGAAGGCGACTACTTCCAGATCAAGAACTACGACGTCGTCGCCGGACGCGCGATCGCGCAACAGGAGTACCGTATCGGCGCGAACGTGGTAGTGATCGGCGACGAGGTGGCCACCTTCTTCTTTCCCGAGATCGACCCTATCGGCCGCGAACTGCATATACGCGGTATCCCCTACACCGTGGTCGGCCGCATCGAGAAACAAGGGTCGCTGTTCGGGATGTCGATGGATCGACTCATCATCGGCCCTCTCGAATCAGGACTCGGTCGCATCACCAATCCGCGCGGCGATATCGATGGCATGATGCTCAAGGCCGCGAGCACGAACGCGATGTTCGATGGCATGGAGCTGGTCCGGGAATCGATGCGTGCACGCCGCCACCTGCGTCCTTCGCAGCGCGACAACTTCTCCATCGAAACATCGGAGTCCGCGCTGGAGGACTTCAATCAGGTGAAGACCATCATGACCATCGCGGGCACGGCACTGCCGATGATCGGACTTGTCGTCGGTGGCATGGTGATCATGAACATCATGCTGGTCGCCGTTGCCGAACGCACACGAGAGATCGGCATCCGGAAATCGCTGGGGGCGCGGCGGAAGGACATCCTGCGGCAATTCCTGGTGGAAGCCGCGACGCTCAGTACACTCGGCGCGTTGGTCGGCATTGGTCTGGGCCTCGCGGCCGCGTGGCTGATCGAAGCAAACACCCCGCTTCCGGCAGCCGTTGCCCCGTGGTCGCTGGTCGTCGCGACCCTGCTCGGGCTCGGGGTTGGCATCATCTCGGGCGTGTATCCCGCGCGGCGCGCCTCGCGTCTCGACCCCATCGAAGCACTACGCCAGGAGTAACCCGTGCGCATCGGAACCAGACTCCTGACCGTCATGGAAGGCGTGAGAATCGCACTCGACGCACTGCGTGCCAACAGAGTGCGAGCCGGTCTCACCATCATGGGCGTCGCTGTCGGGGTATTCGTGGTAGTTGCCCTGTCATCGGTGGTGCAGGGCGTCAATGAAAGCTTCGCGCGCGACGTCGAGGCGGCCGGTCCGACATCCTTCTTCGTGTATCGGCGGCCGATCGGTGGTTTTCGGATTTGCGACGGCACCGACGAGACCTGCCCCGACCGTCGCAACCCGATGATCACGATGGAAGAAGTGCGGATGCTCGAGCGCCTGCCGAGGATCCGGTCGGTCACGGCACATGTGGCTTCGGGTAGCAACTTCCGATACCGGGACCGGCAGGTGAGCGCGGGGATCGACGCCTACACGCCGAATTGGACGGAGGTCGACGCAGGAGACATCAATCCGGGACGAAGCTTCACGAGCGCCGAGTACGAGGCCGGTTCGCGGGTGGTCATCCTGAACACGAAGCTGGCGCAGCGTCTCTTCTACGAATCCGATCCGCTCGACAAGCCGGTTTTCATCGACGGTGTCGTGTTCACCGTCATCGGCATCTACGATTACACCGCGAGTCCCATGGGCACACCGAGTTCGTCCACCGATGGCAACGATCCCAAGGCCATCATCCCGTGGACGACCGGCAAGAGTGCGCTGAACATGTGGGTGCTGGGCAACAACCTGATCGTGAAGCCGCGCGCCGGTGTGACTGCCGAAGAAGCCGTGGACGACGTGACGGCCGCGCTGCGCGGCACGCGCGGCCTGCGTCCCAGTCAGCCAAACAACTTCGAGATCGTCACGCAGGACCGGTTGATGGAGATCTACAACGACCTGTTCGGCACGTTCTTCGTCGTCGGGCTGGCGCTGTCGTCGGTGGGGCTGCTGGTCGGTGGTGTCGGGGTCATTGCCATCATGATGATCTCGGTCACCGAGCGCACGCGCGAGATCGGTGTGCGGAAGGCGCTTGGCGCCACGCGCGGAACGATCCTCTGGCAGTTTCTCGTCGAAGCGGTCACACTGACGAGCATCGGCGCGTCGGTGGGGCTCATCCTCGGGATCCTGACAGCGATCGGCATCCGTACTGCGTGGCCGGAGATCCCGGCGGCCACGCCGTTGTCGTCCATTGTCGCGGCACTGATGGCCAGCGCCGTGACGGGCGTGATCTTTGGCATGCTGCCGGCGATGCGGGCCGCAAAGCTCGACCCGGTGGCAGCGCTGCGCCACGAGTAATCGACTCCGTCGAGCGTATCAGATGACGACCGGGTGCTGCCACGTGAACTCGAGTTCCAGAAGATCATCGCCTTGCATCACTTCGGGCGGTGGCAGGGTCGGCTTGTTGTTGATCCAGCACTGAAATCCTGCGGAGATCTCTACGCTGGCCCCTTCACTGCCCCCCGTCCATTCGCCCCGCAGCAACGTGCCGATCAGGAACCACGATCCCGCGAGGAATCCGCCGTCGGGGGCGCCCCACACCTCGTGCACCTTGTATGGATCCGCACCCGCGCGCTGCAGGAGCATGATCACGGGCTCCGGGATGAGGTGGCGATCCAGCGCGCGAACAAAAGCCGCACAGGTTTCGCAATGCGCCGGGTCAATGGCGTCGATGCGCCCGTACGCGTATTTCGTGCGCGTCGCATCGATCGCCAGTGTCCACTCAAAAAACTCGAGTCGATCAATCACCGAGGCGATCAGTCCGGAGCGTTGTAGTGCACCTTGCACGTGTTGTTCTGCTTCGGATCATCGACGAACGCCCGTATCTTCACATCCACCCACGCCGCGCTCGCCTTGTGCCATAGGAGCACGGTGGTGTCGGGCTGCCAGGCTTCGACGAGATAGCGCGCCGCTTTGATCAGGTGATCCATCGTGGGCTGATAGTGCCCACTGTTTGCCGACAGCGCCTTGAGCTTGCCCTTCTCGATGATCCATTCGCCCGCACAAATGACATCCTTGCCACTGGCGATGGAACTGTGGTGCACCTGGTCAATGCGACACACGTCGCTGAAGAACTCGACGAGGCGCGCCTTCTTGGGATCAGGCTGCGGAAGGCAGACCCAGATCGCAGACTTTTCCGCCCACCGACCGACCTCGGCGCGTTGTGCATCGTTGTAGTCCTGTGGTTCGCCCGGAAACATCGCCGCCGCGCCAGCGGGGTCGCCGCGCTTCACAACCTCCGCCTTCATGGAGGCCGTATCCATGGTCATGCCGCCCACGCCAGATCGTTTCAGTGTCGCGCCGATCTCCACGCGCAGCGCTTCGAGAACGTCCTTGGCCGGCATACGCACACCCACGTCCAGGTCGTGCTGACGTGATTCGGGATGCATTTCCTTCAGAGGCTCTGGCGCCACTCCCGCAGGATAAAGCGCGGCACCCACGACGAATTTCCCCACCGCCGCGGGAGACGGCGGCGCGGCCGCAGATGGCGCTGCGGCGACATAGGGCGGCGCGGCGGCAACAGGTGGCGCGGCCGCAGGTTGGCGCAGGAGTGGCGGTTTAGCGGGATCGTCGTGCGTGTGTCGCAGCAGGGGAGGCTGCGCCGGATCGACAGGTCGCGCCATTGCCCGCACGGCCGTGGGAATATCAATCAACTGGGCGAGCACCTGTACTGCGGCATCGTCGGCAGAATTGAGATCGTACCGCGGCTTCGCGGCAGCCGCGGGGTCCTTGGCGTGCTGGACGTAGACATCATACGGAGGGCGCGGTGCAGTCATTGCAGACTCCAATCAGGGATGGAAGCGGCCAACAGACCGCCGGAAAAGATGCCTCCAACAGATGACTTCGGCGAGGAGGTCGTTGTTTCCGTCTGTCACGTCCCGGTCAACGAACAGCGTCCATATCATAGCGCGCGCAGCCTGTTCGCTCTTCGCCGCTCTCGCACCGCTGACGATCGAGGCGCAGGCACCAGTCATTCCGGATTCGCCGATTGGCGCGGTGCTTCGCGCCTGGTTCGATGCCCACGCGAGTGGAGATCCCGGCCGCATCACGGATTTCTATCGACGCTACCAGCCGGACCGTATTGGACAGGCCGCAGGCGGTGGCCGGATTGGTGGAGCCGGCTTTGAGCTCGTCTCGATCGAGAAGAGCGAACCGCGTCACATCGAGTTCATTGCGCGGGAGAACAGGACGCGCGGTCTGGCGTATGGCACGTTCGAGCTCGCCCCAGGCGATCCCGTTCGCATTGCCAGCTCCACGATGACGCCGATTCCGCCGAACGCGACCGCGGCCGATCTGAGTATCGATGCCGCCGGCCGTCTGAGCGTCATTGCGGCGGCCAGTGCGCAACTCGATTCCGTGTACGTCTTTCCCGAGGTAGCGAAGCACATCGCGGATTCCCTGCAGGCAAGAAGCCAACGCGGCACCTATGACGCCTACACGAAAAAGATGACGTTTGCCGCCAAGCTGCATGACGAGGTCCGGGCACTGAGCCGCGACAAACATATGGAGTTTCGCTACAGCCCGCGGCTTCCGATGCCGCCGCGACCGGCGAACGGGCCACCTCCCGGCCCTCCTCCCGGCCCTCCTCCCGGCCCTCCTGGTCCTGGCACCATCGGTCGCGGCAAAGCGGACCTGGCAGACTGCGGCTTCACCAAAGTTGAACAACTGGACGGCAACATCGGCTACATCAAGCTCGATGGGTTCTTCGAGCTCGATGGGTGTGATGAAGCCGTTGCGACCGCCATGACGTCCGTGGCGGGGACGCGCGCGCTGATCGTGGACCTGCGCGAGAATGACGGTGGCTCACCGACGATGGTGAGTTATGTCTCCTCGTACCTGTTTTCGCGGCCCACACATCTCAATGACATGTGGAATCGACGGACCGGGCGGACCGAGGAGTTCTGGACCCGCGACAGCGTGCCGGGCCGCCGCTTCGGCGAAACCAAGCCGGTCTTCGTGCTCACATCGACGAACACCTTCTCGGGCGGGGAGGAGTTTGCGTACAACCTGAAGGCGCTCAAGCGGGCCACGATCGTCGGCGAGGTCACCAAAGGCGGGGCACATCCTGTGGGACCGCGCCGAGTCGCCACCGAATACGTCATCGCCGTGCCGCACTCTCGCCCGATCAATCCGATCACGCGCACGAACTGGGAAGGCGTTGGCGTGGAACCGGACATCAAAGTGTCAGCGCAGGACGCGCTCGCTGCGGCGATCAAACGGCTTACTGACAATCAACGGCGCTAGGCTAGAGCGGCATCTTCGTTGTGGCGCGGCTGGCGGTTCAGGAGCTGATCGATCCGTCTCTTGTTCTCTTGCTGCAGAAGGGAGGGATAGGCATTGAGAATCACATTCGGGATGATCATGCCGAGACCAAAGACGAAACTGACATTGAAGCTCTGATACCATGCGGCGGCAGCCACAAAGAGAAACCCGATCAAGTGGTTGATCTCGGCAAGAGTCATTTGATGGCGGACCGACGCCAAATCGGTGCGTTTGCCTTCCACCCTGATACTCTGATTCAGGAACCTGAAGAAGCTGTTCTTGACCACCCACTTGAACTGCTCGATTCCGAGGGCTCTGTTCACGGCCTTGCTCGGGATGAGATTCAGGTGAGACAGTTTCTCGAAGTAGCTAGTTTTTTGCAGCAGGGCGCCGCCCAGAATTCCGACCATCCACGAGATGATGCAGAGGGAGAGCCCAAAAGTGATGCCGGTCAGGAGGTGATTGGCCATCATCGATCAGACACTGACCGTAACCGGAACTCCCGGCCCAGCGCACGACTGACCCCGGCCTCCAGTACCTCGTCTCGTCCGGCCCGAATCCCCGCCACCGTGGGATGCACCACCAGATCGGGCACAATGCCAATACGCTGGGTGGGCTGCCCGCCGGGATAGAACACACCGATGCCGCTGATCATGCCTTCCGCGCCTCCCGGCAACGGAATACGTGACACATTGCCATCGGCTCCAGCGGTCGTACTGCCCACCACGATGGCTCCCGGTGCGACGCGGAACGCCATGGCGGTGTATTCCGCCTGGCTCTGCGAGACTTCATCCACCAGAATGACCACGGAGCCGGTGTACCGCGGTGTCCGTGGCGTGTGCGACACCGTGGCCGTCCAGCCAAATGCGCCCGGATTGCTCGCATCGCCAACCGTGAAACGGGCGAAGGGTGTCGCGCCGCCAACCAGGTATCCGCCGAGGGCGAACACCATGAACTCGTTCGGATAGTTGCGAATGTCGATGACCAGAACGGACGCCCGCCGGGCCTGCTCGATATAGCTGGCGGCATTGGCCGCCACGACGGACGAAAGCTTCAGGTACGCGACACTGTCCGAGAGCATCTGGAACGTCTGACCCGGCAGGTCATGCACCACGCCGCGAGACCTGTTGAGTGACGCAATAGCCACCCGGTTCACGGACTTGGTGAAGGCGCCGGCCGCACCGACACCCGCGAGCACGACCGGTCCGGACCCTCGGGTCAACGCGCGCGATATCGCGAAGCCGTGTTGGCTCATTGGACGCCGGGAAGTACGGCCGCAGGGAGTCCACCAGGGTTGCGATCGAGAACTCGTCGATACGCTGAATCTCGTCGCCAATCCCGATCCCGGTGGCCGGCCCGAGTGTCGCATGGGAGTAGTCGGTGACGACCAGTTTGTTTTCGACGAAGCGCAGCGTGAGCGGTGCCTCGGAGGTTCCCAGTGGCGGTTGCACCCGGAGATCGCTCCAGAGGTTGGCATGCGTATCGTGGACCCGGCCAATGAGCCGGATCAAGGCGAGCCGGTAATGATCCCCGGTCAGTGGACGCATCATCACCGGGATGAACTCCGCGAGCACACCATCCCAGTCCTCGTTCATCACATCGCGGTACGGGAACCAGTATTTGATGATGTTCCAGAAGCGAAAGAGGGCGAGCAGGCGATATCCCGCGTCCGGCGAAGACAGGTTCGCATAGCGCTGTTCCGCCGAGAAGTCGGGATTCTCCACGCCCGGCACGAACGCGACATAACGTTGCGTTGGCGCGGGCAATCGATTGCGATAGATGCTCCTGAGCCGGTCACTCAGAGTAGGTCCGAGATTTGCGGCGTCCTCGATCCACGCGTTGTCCGCCGGCAACTGCACGCCACTCGGCATCGTCGCACACACGTTGCAGGCAGGCACGCTGCCAAGTGCATCGAGCCAGGTGACGATCGCCGCACTGGCTCGTTCACGATCCGGCGCGGCCAGCATCGACGGGAGCGCGCGGAACAGCGCATAGTCCCAATTGACCGTGCCATTGACGACCGCAGGATGGTGGTACTTGGCAAAGCCCCACACCTTGGCCAGCAGGGCAACATTGGCCACCTGTGCCGACGAAAGCTCCCGATCCTCGAGGCGCGAACCGAGGTCGAACTCGCGGTCGACCGTGCTGGGCCCTGGCGCATCGCTCTCGAGCGTGTTGTTGCACCCCGCGGCAATGCAGACCAGCGCGACACACGTCGTCGCCAGCCGTCGCAGAAACATTCGCTTTGGCATATGCGCTCCTGTCCAGTGATCAATGGCGATGCGTCCAAGACTTCCCGCAACACAGTGCCAGCCCGAATAAACCGCGCCGCTCACCGCCCAGCAATGACGGTCTGATAGCGGTGCACCACCTCGCCGGCCTGCCTCCTCGCATCCGTCGCAACCGGGACGCGGAGCGTCTCCGCTATGCGCTGAGTACTCATTGTGGCGCTCGACGTGCGCACCGCGGTCTTCAGCACTGTTGCGAACTCGATCGATGGGGGATCGGAGGCGATGTAGCGCACGTTTTGCACGCGTCTCCCCCTGGTCGTCGACAACGGGAAATAGCCGTCGCCAATCAACACACCATCGTCGGAGAAGATCACGTCCACGCCACCAGCAGGGATTGCCTTTGGCGGTCGGTAGAAGTTGACCGCAATGCTCCCGGCTGAAATACGTTGCTCCTCGTCGCAGAAGCGCGTGAATTCCTCGACCGGCACCGTCCAGCGGGCAATGGCACTCCGTCCGCTGCGCATGTCGCGAAACACGCGGACTTTGCGCAGGTAGTGGACGAAGACGATCGGACACAGCAGCGCCGGAAACAGCCCCAGCATCAGCAGCGGCGACCCCGACCGACCGGTTTCGCCCGTATCCATCGCACCCAGTACGATGAGTGCAATGCCTGCCATGCTGATGAGCGCAAACAGCACGGCGTTTCTCACTGGGTTGCGCACGCCACCACTTCTCGATCGCGCTCTGCTCATTGGCTCGGCTCGTTCACAACCCTGCCATCGAAGAGGTTCACGGTGCGGCCGGCATGTTCGGCATAGCGATGATCATGCGTGACCATGCAGATCGTCGCGCCGTTGCGATTGAGCTCACGCAGCAGTTCCATGACCGCCTCCCCGTTCGCTGCGTCGAGGTTACCCGTGGGCTCGTCGGCGAGCAAGGTCACCGGATCGCCCGCCGATTCAGCGCCCCTGTGTGGAGTCCGTCCCGGCTGGCGGGAGAGGACGAGCGTCGAGCCGCTGCCAACTCCGTTCTCGGCGCGACACACTGGCCGAGGGCAGCGATCCATCGGGCAGGATCCGCAGCACGTTGTCGGTAGGTATCACTTCCGTCCGCCAATCGGCCGTGCGAAAGAAGATGAAATAACGACTCGTCGCCCCGACCATGACCAGCGGACGACGCGGGGTGCCGCCATCGAGCGTCCCGTTTGTCAGTTCGACGACGACGTTGTGCCCCTCACCACGCATCGCCTGCACGGCGAGGATGCGTTGGTAACCATCCGCGCTCACGTAGACCCACAGCATCCCCATGGCGACCGCTAGGAACGGCGTGAACGGCTTCATTCGCGCGAGCGTGGCGTCGCTGCTCTCCCACCACGCAACCGCCTTCCCTTCTGCGCGGCGCCGATCCCGTGCGCGCGTCGAATACCGATCGACTGTGCGCAGATACGCCCACGCGAGGCCGGCGGGGAGCACGGTCACGACCATCACCATGGGATCCCGAAACGGCGCGAGCAGAAAGTCGCTGGCTTCGGCGTAGTCGAGAATGTTGATCCCGAAGTGGCGATAGCCGAGGACACTGTGGAACATGCCGATCGCCACCAGGGCGAGGTAGCTCAAGGTCAGCCCTGTACCGAGGTGCTCGACGAGCAGATGGTACCGTGGCGACTTCTCGGGTTCACTCATGGGCGCGCGGGGCGGGATGGTGGACTGCACCGACTCTCATCGTTGTTGTACGCCAGGCATCCGTGACCACGCGGTGTCCCCGAACATGGTGTGTGTGCATTCATCGACGCGAACAGAATACGTCGCCGGACGACCGACCAGTGATTTCCCTTCACGCCTTCCAATCAATGTACTCTTGATATTACATAATGTATGGTACACATTACATAATGTAACTATAACATTACCCGTAGACCCATGATAGGCATTCTCTCCGTTCTTTCGTGCTGTCTGGCCCTCGGGGCATTGCTGGCGACATGGGGTGATCGTCTGCCGATCCGTCCGGGCCTGGTGTCAGCCGCGCTGTTGATCGGTGGTGCGCTGTGGATTCGCCGTCATTGGGCGCGACGCAAGCAGGTAGCGGGCGATGACCCGTCGAGTGCCGAGCGCAACCTGTGGCTCTACCTCGTTGGTACGGCGCTGATTGTTGGCTATGTCCTGCTTGTGCTGATGACACCCGGTTCGGAAGTGCATCGGCAAACCGGCGACACCGGAGGTTTTGACTCCTGGTTGATGCTGGGCGGCATGGGTGTCGCGTGGTACCTGCTGCATCAACGCGGTGTACCGCGCGACGAGCGCGATCGCGATATCGCGGCGCTGGGTGATCGTGTCGGCTATTGGACACTGTGTTCGCTGTTGATCGTGTTCCTGCTGGCGCTGGGTTTCGCGCCACCGGATCGCATGCAGCGCTTTACGCACTGGCTCATCGCCAACACACTGCTCTCTCTCGTGATGCTGGCGCACCTCATGCAGTATGTCGTCCAACTCGGGCGCTATGCGCGTGAGCGAGGCCAATCACAAGGCGGCGACGCATGACCCCCGATCCCGCGCGCGGCGTGCCGGGGAAAATCGGCAATCACATTCGCCAACTGCGCTTTGCGCATGGTCAGATGACCCAGGAGGCATTGGCGCAAGCAGTAGGCATCACGCGCCAAACGGTCATCGCGCTGGAAGCGGAGCGGTACGCTCCATCGCTCGACCTCGCGCTGAGACTCGCGGCCGAGTTTGGGATCGGCGTAGACCGCGTGTTCTTCCGCCGCGACGCCGATGGCATGCCGCCCGCACCACTCCCCACTGAACCAACAACATGAAGCTTCTGAAATGGACAGCCATCACCCTCGCGGTGCTGGTCATGATACTGGTCGGGTCAACCGCCTTTGCCATCCACCGCGTCGACCCACTCGTCTTTCCTCCCAACCACGGGAAGGTGGAAGCGACATTCTTTGCCGGTCCCGAATCGTCACACCCCAAGCCGCTCGTTGTGGCGTTCGGTGGTGCGGAGGGTCGTAACGCCTGGGCCAGCAACCACTGGGCAGCGGAGCGGCAGAAGTTCCTCGACGAGGACTACGCCTTTCTCGCCATCGGATACTTCGGATCGCCGGGTACACCGGAGCATCTGGATCGCATTGCCTTGGAAGGCATCTACGCCGCTATTGCCGATGTGGCGCGACGGCCCGATGTAGACGGACGCTGCATCGCGTTGGTCGGCGCGTCGAAGGGTAGTGAACTCGCACTGCTGCTGGCGAGCCGGTACCCGGACATCGACGCGGTGGCCGCGATTGCGGCGGGCTATGCGGTGTTCCCGGCGCACACCACCACGATGACCACGTCTTCGTTCAGCCACCACGGCCAGTCGCTGCCCTTCGTACCGCTACCCTGGAGCGCCACCGTGCCGCTCATCACAGGCAATCTGCGCAAGGTGTTCGATATCATGTCGGCCGATACGACTGCCGTGGCGCGCGCGCTCATCCCGGTGGAGAAGATCCATGGTCCCGTGTTCTTGCTTTCCGCCACGCAGGACGAGTACTGGGATTCGCAGGGTATGTCGGACGCCATGATGAAGCGACTGAAGGCGAACAACTTCCCGCATGTGTCCGCACATGTGGCCATCTCCGGTACTCACGCGGCGCCAACGGAGCATCTCGACGAGGTGCGCAAGTTCCTCGCAGCGAATTTCAAAGCGCGCGCTGCCACCGGATGTGAAGCGACCCACGGCGGAGCTGTTTCGGCGGATTCGTCATTGCACCAACGTGCCATCCCGTAGCGACCTCGGAGGGCACGACATCGGTCGGCTGATCGTCCGCGACGGAGAAGGCGTGTCCCGCATGCGTGGACGGTCGCTCGAGTGCTTGTCGGCTCTAGCCCGTGGCGGCGCTCAAGCTCCATCCACGCAACAGCGGAATGCTGGCGGCTGCAGGTCCTCCATCCTTCGCGGTCCCCGCTATCGCTGCGTGGAGCGTCACGGCCTCTCCAGATGCTGCCGCGAGCAACTGTGGTATGGGCATCGGTGTGAGCGGCACCTTGGCCCGTCGGTTCCATGGCGACGCGAGATCTCCAGCGCGCGTGCCGGAGGCCACGTACAGAAACCGTCCACTGGCCGGCCCCTGGATCGCCGCCCCACGCAATCGTGCGACGCCGGTCGCGGTCTCGACCAGTTCAACGGGCACGTCGAAGACGATGCGGTCTTTCGTGACCCGCGTCGGCGGCAACAGCTCGTCGCGTCCGAGTTGCACGGCGAAGGGGACACCAGCGGGCGGATCGCAGAGCGTCAAGCGCAGCACGAGGGGCCGTGCAGCAGTCGTGGACATGAGGTACGCGGATGTTGTAGGTATCTTGCAAACACGTGCATTCCGCTGCAACGCGCTGATCTATCCCGACGATCTCCTGAATACTGCTCGTCAGCTCGCAGATGGTCGAGCTGGCGTTGACGAATCCGGAACCAATGTGACGGCACTAATCCTGCCGGAATAATCGTCCGGCAAATCATCTATCGTGCGGAAGTCTGTGGGAAGTATCGCAATCAGCGCAGCAATGCGGTCGCCGCGCTTCTGCAAATGCCGCAAATCGACACTGGCCTGACGCGCCTTTTGATGCTCAGACAAAGACCAGCAGAATCCTTCAAAGAGAACTTCCAACTCCCACAGCGCCGCATGGCACTTGGCCACACGCCGCATTTCCATCTGCGTCAGGAGTTCGACGGATGTTTCACGAAGCTTGGCGATATCACCGAGATCGTTCCTGGTGTAGCGCGGAGCGCTTTCGCCGGGCGAGCCAAGCGTCAAGTCTCCCAATACTCTTGCCAGCCATTTCCCATTGTCCCGCATCTCAGCGAACCGAAGTTGGAAGCAGATATGGAGATAGTTGCGTAGACGATTTCGTCGAATGACAAGGCTCGCGGTCTTTGTGAGTGCCCACCCGATGAAGGCACCGATTCCCGCGCTGATAATTTCGGCAGTCATGTATTCCTCAGTGCAGAGTTTGTGCGCTGCCCAACGCCATATTCTGCTGCGAGCGGTCACATCATCGCGAGCGCCAAGAGCTTCCGCAAGCCGCTCGTCAGCAGCAAGCACCGTATGACAGCGGCACGATCTGCATTGGAATGCGCTTGGAATGCGCTTGGAATGGGTCTGGAATTGGCACTGCCCGCAGCACTATTCGAGGTCCGCTTCCCGCCTTACTGCCTGGCGAATTCGCGGAACTCCGGCCCGGTCAGACGCAGATTTTCGCGCAGGTACGCACGTAAGCGCTGACCCGGCGCTTCCGGCTTTGCGCCGCCGAGGTGGGCCTGCAGCAGGGCTTCCATGCCGAACAGGTAGGCCTCGCGCGGCACCGGATCCGACGGCGAATGCCCGCCGCCCGGTTCGACCAGCAGGCTCAGCGGACGACCGGCCGCTTTCACGGTGGCGGCGTAGTTCAGCACTTCGCGGATCGCCACCGTGCGGTCGGCGCCACCGGCCATGATCAGTATGGGCCTGTGCATCTTCGCGGCGTTCACCAGCGGCGACTGTGCGTGCAGGCGTGCAAAGGTCGCGGCATCGGTCCCATCCAGCGACAGCGCCGCCAGCGTGTGTTTGAGCGAACGATCCGGCAGATCACCCTGGTCGCCCGCTTCGAGCAGCCAACGCATCGCCCATCCCAGGTCCGCTGGCGGCGAACCGGCCACGCCCACCTTGAACAGCTCCGACTGGAAGGTCAGCCCCAGCAGCGTGGAATAGCCGCCGAAAGAATGGCCAACGATGCCGACCCAGTCCTTGTCGCCGATGCCCTGCGCCAGCAGCCAGCGCACGCCCTCCACGATATCCTGCTGCACTCGGCCGTTCCCATAGTCGCCGTTGGGCGCAAACGTGTAACCGAGTCCATGTCCGGTGGAACCGCGGAAGTTCGACTGGAACACCACGTAGCCGCGGTTGGCGAGGAACTGGGCGGTGCCATCGTAGCCGGCGCGGAAGTGGTTGGCCGGCCCACCGTGCACATGCGCGATGAGCGGCGCGCGCGCGGCGTCCACGCCCGGCGGCAGCAGCACGAAGCCGTGCACACGCGTGCCGTCGGATGTTGTGTAGGCGATGGCGAGCTTGCGCGCGAGCGCAGTTTCCGGCGGCGAACCGGCAGTGATACCGGAGTCGTCCAGGATGCGCCGAAGATTCCCGGTGCGCGGGTCGTACAGGTACCAGCGCGCATCACGCAGCGTCGCCGCGCGTTCGCTCACCAGCCAATGCGCGGACGGGCCGTTGCCCGCTTGCAGGGCGATGTCGCGGCCCGGGAATTTCTTCGTGATGGCGGAGACGGTGGCCTGCGCGTCGCCAATGCCGTACGTCGCGGCAATGGTGCTGCGGTAGCTCGCCGCCAGCGGCTCCTGGGTGCGCGGATCAACCACCACCTCATCGAGGTCGGCCTCACCGCGCGGATCCTGGTGCAGCGTCTGCAGCGTGTTGTTCGTGTCCAACCGCAGCACGCCGCGGAATTTCCCATCGATTCCGCCGCCGGCATTGCCTGTCATCAGCAGGCTGCCGTCGGCGCGCACCGCCAGCAGGTTCAATCGCTGCATCGGTTGCAGGCGCAGCGCCTCACGTATGCTGCCGTCCCCGCGAACACGATACAGTGCATCGAATGCACCTTCGAAGCGCGTCAGCGCGACGACGCGGCCCTGTGCATCAAACGCGACGTCGTGAATCCAGTGCGCGTCCTCGCGCAGCACGGTACGCTTGCCGTGTGCGTCCATGCGCACCACACGCCAACGTTCCCCTTTGCCGGCAGCGACGCGTTCGCCCAACAACACCGCGGCCGGCTGCGAGGGATCGAGCTTGATCACCCGTCGTCGCTCGTTGCCGCCCAACGGCACGCGCACTCCCGTGCCACCATCGATACCAACTATGGTGAGCACACGCGGCGCACGCACGAACAGCCAGCGTCCGTCGCGTGACCACATGATCTGTTCAGCCTGCGTGCTGCCCACCAGCATGCGCGCCTCGCCGCCACCGGCCGGCAGCAGCCACAGCGCACGCGAATCCTTCTGCTCACGCAGGTACGCCACCGCATCACCCGCCGGCGACAACTCGGCGGCCACCAGCGTGCGATTCTCGAGGAAGGCCGTGCGCGGCAGACGCGGCGCACGCGGCAATTCACGCTCTGCGATAGCCGCCGTGCGCAGACTTTGTGCGGCCTGCGCAGATATGGCGCGAGGTGCAAGCAGCAGCGCGCACAGCACCTGCGTGCCACACAGGATTCGGAACATCGTCATTCAGGCGGCCACCGGCAGGGTTTCGCGCCGTGGATACATGAGCCATAGACTGGCCAACGCCGGCAGGCCGATCACACCACACAACAACACCCAGCCCCAGCGGCCGCGCGTCGAGTGCATCTGCTTGCCGGTCAGCCACACCGCGCCCAGCAACGACAGCAGGCAGCACACCGCGGCAAGCCACAACACCGGCATGGGTATCGATTGTGGCTTCGCACGCAGCGAATCTTTCTTCGCGAACAGATCCTGCGCCCCCAGACTGAGTGCGCGCAGCACCGGCGACAGCCAGGTGTTGCGGTTGATGTAGACCGACGGCAGGTCGATCGACAGCGCGCGGCGCGCGACTTCACGCGCATGTCCCTGGCCATCCACACGCAGCACCTGCTGGAACGGATGCTGCAATTCGCCGCTCCCCACACCCCAGATGTACGTGTAAGACACCAGGTAACCGTCGAGCAGCTCGATCACGTCCATGCGGCCGAGATGGCCGACGGGGCCCGGCATCGCCACGCGCATCAGCGGTTGCAGCAGATCGAGTCCGTTCATCGCCTCGCGGCCGGGATAGAAATACGCGGCACGATCGCTGAGCATCACGATGTTGTCGCCGGCCGGCTCGGGCGGACTGGCCATCACTTCGCCCGCCGGCAAACGAAAGCGTTCGAACATGCGCTGCTGCTTGCTGTCGTACTGGTAGGCGGCGTGCGCGTTGTACAGGTAGGTCGCACCATAGGGCATGGTCGGCGCCGGGAACGCGGCCTGTTCTTCACCCACGCCCAGCTCACCGATCCGGCGCTGGTCGCGCAGACCGCGGGTGACAAAACGCGCGCGATCGTGGCTGTACATCATCCACACATTGTTCTCGGCGTCGCCCAGTTCCAACGGCGAGAGGTTGGTCATGCTGCCCTGCACCGGCAGGTTGCGCAGCGGATGTGTCGTGTACACCTCGGACAACGCGATCTGCTCACGCCACAGCGCCGCTTCCGGTTCGCGACTGCGCTCGATGCCGAGCAGCAGCATGGTCTTGCCGTCGGCGCGTTCCGCTTCGGTGTAACCGCCCTTTGGTGGCGTCGGCATGTTGAGCGGATGTGTGCCGGTGACGGTCCACGCCACTTCCACGCCATACCCCAGCATCCAGACCAGGAAATACGCGCCGAGTTGCACTGGCAGCGCGATTGCCAGCACCGCCGCAGGATTGCGAGGCGGCGCGGACGTATCCGGCTTGAACGCCACCGCCAGCATCGCCGCGAGGAAGGCGATCAGCGCAAACTGCACGCCCAACATCGCCACGCCCGAGGCCTGCGCATACACCAGCAGGCCTGGCAGCAGGAAAGCGGCGAACGAATACCGACGGTTGCTCACCATCGCATACGCACCGGCAACGTAGCTGGACACCGCGATCAGCCATGCCGCCAATGGCAGCAGCCAGTGACGCAGGTCGACCACACGCGCGGTCATCGTCTCCTGGTACAGCGCGACCAGCGCGATCGGCAGCGCCGTTGCCAGCAGCAGCAGTGTGGCGCTGGCGCCGCTCAACGCACCGGCAATCTGCCATCGGTGCAGCGGGCGATGCAGCAGGTTGAGCCACTGGTTCGGCTTGCGGTAGGTGCCCATCTGGTACATGCCCAGCAGGGCGCCGACCACACCATACACGGCACCGAACACCTGGTAGACGAGGAGCGGCTGTTGCGCCATGTCGACCATGCTGCTGAGGAAGCCCAGCACGACGACATTGAGGATTGCGGCGACAGCGGTCCACAGGCGGAAGCGTAACAGCTCGCCCTTGAAGAGATCATTCATGTTGTTGATGTCGCGGGTGTTGCGGAATGTTTCTGATGGACTTGGTTCGTCGCGCGATCAGGCGGCTGGCTCAGGCCGCTGTTGGCGCGGCGTGGTTCTTGGCCAGGAAGGCATTGACCGCGCGATCCAGACTCACGGGCATCGACTGCACATTGCGCGCGCCGGCCTCGCGCAGGAAACGTTCGAAGCCTTCGTCCTGGTCCAGCACCAGGTAGTGTTGCAGTCCGTCCAGTTGCTGCATTTCCAATAGGCCTGGCACGGTGTGCAATGCCGGCCCCTTGAACGGCACATCGGCAATCCAGTGGCTCACGCGCGCGGTGAAATCTTCCGGCGCCGACATGTGCCTGAGCTGCCCGCGCTCGAGGATGATGAGGTTGTCGGCGACACGCTCGATCTCCTCCATCTGGTGCGAGCAATAGATCACGGTGCAATCATCGGTGGCGTTGCTGTACATCAGCGATTCGAGAAACGCGCGCTTGGCCACCACGTCGAGACCCAGCGTGGGTTCGTCCAGCACCAGCAACTCCGGCCCCTGCGCCAACGCCAGCGCGAGGTTGAAGCCGGCGCGTTCGCCGCGCGAAAGCTGACCGACCTTCTGTTCCGGCAGCACATGGTAGTGACCGATCACATTGTCGTAGGCGTGCTGGTTCCAGCGCGGGTACTGGTGCTGCTGCATCGCCGCGACCTGCGACACCCGCATCCAGCTCGCGAGTGTGTGTTCCTCATTGACGAAGCCAATGCGACTGCGATCGTGCGGGGTCAGCGACTGGCTGTCCTTGCCGAGTATGCGTGCCTCGCCCGCGCTCGGCGGCAGGAAGCCCATCAGGATGCGGAACAGCGTGGACTTGCCGGCACCGTTGGCGCCGACGATGGCGTGGATGCGTCCACGCGGAATGCGCAGGTCGAGATTGTCCAACGCCAGCTTGCGCCCGTAGCGCTTGCTCAGCGCGCGGGTCTCGATCACGTAGTCGTTGGCGTAGTCGGTAGCATCGCCCATGGCGGTCGTCTCGGCAGGAAGGATGTCCGTCGGCGGGTTCAGGCGCGCTTGCGGGGAGCGAGTTGCTGCAACCCGTGGGCGACCCGCGCCTGCACTTCGGCCGGCGAGAAACCCAGTGGCACCACGTCGTGGATGAAGTGGTCGATGGCCATGTCCAGCCGGCGGTCACGCTCGGCATCGGACAGGCGCTGACGTGGCGCGGCCACGTACAGGCCCATGCTCTGACGCGACTCCAGCCAGCCCTCGGTGGTCAGTTCGGCATAGGCCTTGGCCACCGTATTCGGATTGATGGTCAGTTGCTGGGCCAGGCCGCGCACGGTGGGCAACTGGTCGCCGGGTTCCAGTTCGCCGGTGGCGATCTTCACCCGTACCGCGTCGGTGATCTGCTTGATGATGGGTCGCGGATCGCCGGTGGCGATCTGCAACATCAGGGGGCGTGTTTTCGCCATGGGTCTCGTATTATTTGTACTATTAATAGTAGTACAGTTAATACGAGCTAGTCAAGGCTTATGAAGCGCCAGAGCGGTCAGTCAGGGGGCATGTGTGTTGGCCCGGTAGCGCTAAGCTCTGTCGGCTACAACGATCGTTGACCTCACGCGCCGAGTTGCCGACGAGCAGCATCGCACCACAGCAGGTCGAGGAGCGGCCCTCGGCGCATGAAACGTTGGAGGCGCCAGCTCACCGAGTCGTCAGCCGGGAATGGTCCCACATCGGTGCCGTAGTCTGGCTGCAGATCGAGCGAGATCCGAAGACTGTCGGTCGTAAGCCAAACAGTGCGCCGTGGGCTGCACCGAAACCCGTCTCCATACTGCTTGCGCAGAGCGGTTTCTAAAGCCGCGAAGCGAGCGTTGCGGGTTTGGCCCGGCACTCGCCACTCTGTCACGACCTGAATGACAATCGTGTCGGCGTCGAGTTCGGTGACTTGGTGGCCGGAATCGACGAGAATTGAAGCGCACCGGCGATATGGCGCGCGCCAGAATGGCGCTGCGTACTGTGTGGCGAGGGAATCACAACCGGCGAGAGAAGCTGGCGGATGAGCAACGAACGTCGCCAGCGGTCCGCGGAGCGTGAGGGAATCCTGCCGGGTCGCGTCTGATCCCACGCATGCAGCTGCGAAGACGGCGAACGCGAGAACCAGGGCGCGATACGAATGGTGATACAAGATCGAAGCCTGAGTGAGGTCCAATGCGCGTTCTGCTGCAGCGCCCTTCAACAAGATGCGGCCAGCGAGCGCAGCGAGTAAAGCCGCTACTCTGGAGGCCCCGTCAGCAGCAACGCAAGATTAAACATCACGGGAAGACCGCGCGTTCGATCGAGAAGCGCACGGGTCGCTCCGAGCCCAGCGCACACTATTCGCGCTTGGGATGTCGAGACATTGCCACCAATCGCACCAACTCGAGCGTGGGCCGTACATCTCTGTCACCATCTTGCTGTTCACCAAAGGGGCAATGACACTGCTTGTCGAGTGCCAACCCAATCCTACACGGCTCGTCGAACGACTCAAACATAAGCACACGCTCAGGAGTCTTCGCATCATGATCACTTCCAATTGAGAGCCGCTGAAGATAGGTGCGCACCTCTCGATCACTCAGAACAAGAGGCTTCGTGCTGATGCGAGCGCAGTCGCTCGTGCACACGTCGCGCAGCTCGCTTGAAAGTGATTCAAGAATGGGTTGGACGACTACTCTTCGGATCTCCGCAGGATACTCCCGCTCGGCGACTGACTCCCATACGCGTTCCAGCAAGTCTGACACAACGCTCTCTCCGCATCTGTAGGTCGCGACGAGAAGTAAATAGGAGAGCGCTCGAACGAGAGGGTCGGCGCGGACGCCGGCCTCGTGTGCGCGGAATAGCAGGTACAGGAAGTTGATGAGGCCATCGCCAAGCGCGTCAAGTACGATATCTTCGTCAACAAAGACTGCCCATGATCTCTCTTCCACGCTCCCGTTTGCGATCTCGGAGGCAGCAAGCGCTACGAGGCCTCGCGAATCAATCTCCAAACTTGAGCGATCGGCCCAGAGGGCAGCCAGAGTTGGGACATCTGTAAAGGCTGCGTAGTCCCAGAGCTTCTTTGCAGCAACTTCCAGCTTGCCTTGGCTGCTGAGTGCCTTCGTGAAGAGCCGCACCACAGCGATCGGATTCTTCGAGCAGTGGCTTTCGAGCTCTGTTCTCTCCCACAGCTTCACGCGGGGTCGCGGGTTGTTCGACTGCCACTCACGGACCCAATCTCTGGTCGGGTTGGAGAATAGGGAGTTGGTAGCGACGACGAGTACATCAATGTCGTGCCGCGACGCAACGTTTACGACGGCGTGCTTCACGTCAGCCGGCTCAACAGTCCCTGCGCGCCCCTTCGCCTCGACCCACCATCTCTGACGCACTAGATCGCCATCGGGTGAGGAAACATAGAAACTCATCTCAAGGTCGCGGCCAGCGTCCGCCGCGCCTGACCCAGCTCCACCGATTCGCCACTCGAGATCCTTCGCGCCCATCGAGTCGAATAGCCAGTACAGAAGCTCTTCGAGATCTCTGCCTTTAAGTTCGGCCCAAGGGAGCTCAGTCGGCAGGAAGAGGTCTTTCGGCATGGAGATGATAGTGATGCCTAACGCCAAGTTCTGCTGCAGAGGTTGCAATAAATCAGCTGTGAACGAAGCGAGGCGCAAGCCTCGCGTAGTTACACAGCGCACCTCAACACCTTTGTCTGCAGCACCGCTCGTTAGCCTGCGCCGATGCCGCTACGCGCTATGCGATGCGCCGAATGGTTGGTACGTGAGCAGTGACAACGTCAATCGTGTGGTCCGCGCAGAAGAAACCGAAGTGCGTGAGCGGATCGTCGAACCCACCCGTACTGAGGCGCACGAAGTCGAGGAACTTCGATCGCGTGTAGACCACGGCTATTCTGCCCTGGAACACCTCGGTGTCATCGGTGAACGAGAAGCACTCGTTCCGTACGGTGTACGCGACATACCACTCGAACAGGATCTCGAACGTTGCCGTCGGAGCTGGCGCGGGCGGTTGCCGATCGAGAATGCCCGGGCGATGCGGTCCACCATCCCAAGGCAAGGGCGCACCTATCTCAAGTCGCAACGAGTTCGCTTGTGGCTCGCCGATGTGCACCAACCAAATCTCGGGAAATTCTTCGAGGTCTGGGAATGGATTCATGATATGAGAAGATGCGGGTGCAGGCTAACGCCCCAGCGTTCTGCTGCAGCGCATCCAATAAAATGCGGCTGGACGGGCGACGTGCGCCAGCGCGGCGCCCGCCTGCCGCCCACCGAATTGCGCTGTCGGCAGCAACGCCCCGTTAGGCTTCGCGAACGGCCGGGCTCATGTGCATCTCAACCCCCAGCGCGCGAAGCAACTTTAGCACGGTGTCGTAGCGTGGTTTCGCGCCAGGGGCCAACGCCTTGTACAAACTTTCTCGACCGAGCCCGGTGTCCTTGGCCAACTGCGCCATGCCGCGCGCCTTCGCCACGTCGGCGATCGCCTGCAGAAACAGGTCCGGATGCTCGCTCGCCAGCGCGACGTTGAGATACTCCGCGATGACTTCCTCGCTGTCGAGATAGTCCGCTGCATCGAATACGACTGTCTTCTTCATGGATCGTTCTCCACTCGGGTACGCAAGGCCTTGGCCCGTAGGATATCCCGGCGCTGTGTCGACTTGTCACCGCCACACAGCAGCCAGTAGGTGACGGCACCGTGGCGCCAGTAGTACACCCGATAACCTGGCCCGACGTGAACGCGAAGCTCAAAGACGCCGTCGCCCACTGACGCACAGTCGCCGAAGTGGCCGAGCTCCGCAGCGCGAAGCCGAGCAAGAATGCGCGCCTTGCCGATCGGGTCGCGGAGCGCCTTGAGCCACTCGTCGAATTCCGCAGTGCGAAGAAAGACGCTTATGTGGAAGTGTATCCTTTCGGATACATCCTGTCAAGCGCGGAATCACCCTGCGCAAGCCTAACGAGGCTGTAGGAAAAGCCCCCCGCCAGCGATGTGGAAACGAAACCGGCTGGCCGGCGCAGCGTTGGCCTCGAAGAGAATCTGCCGCGCCCTCCGTCCCTCGTCGAGGCGTCCGCCATGGCCCGCTACAAGCCGATCGACACGCAGCCGAAGTTCCTTCCGATCAACCTCGCCGCCCAGCTCCTCCCGGGCACCTTCGAGCATGCGGTCCACCACCAGCGATGCTGCTGCGGGTGGTGCTGTTCGCGTACGCCCGCGGCATCGTGAGCAGTCGGGCGATTGCCCGCGCCTGCGAGGACCACGTCACCTTCATCGCCCTGAGCGGCGACACCCGCCCGCACTTCACCACCATCGCCCAGTTCGTGTCCTCGCTGGGCGACCAGATCGCCCCGATCTTCGCCGCCGTGCTGGCGGTGTGCGACCGGCAGGGGCTCATCGGGCGCGAGATGTTCGCCATCGACGGCGTGAAGCTGCCGAGCAATGCGTCCAAGCACCGGAGCGGCACGCGCGCCGACGCTGGCCGCGAAGGACACGGCGCGACGGGAGCGGCTCCTGCGCGACGCGGCGGAGTTGCGGACCTGGCTCACGCAGCATCCGAAGGACCGGCGCGGTCCGACCGGTGCGATCCGCAAGAGCAATCGCACGGACAATGAGAGCGCCAAGATGGCCACCAGCAAGGGCGTCATCCGGGGGTACACCGGCGTCGCCACCGTGGATGCGGCGCACCAGATCATTGTCGACGCGCAGGCGCACGGCGTGGGCGCGGAGCAGGAGCTGCTGCTGCCCGCGGTCGACGCGACGCGCGCGCTGCGCCAGCCCGAGACGATGATCACGGCGGACGCCGGGTATCACAGCGAGGCGAATCTCCGCGCGCTGGCTGACGCGGAGATCTCCGCGCTGATCGCCGACAAGGATATGCGCCGTCGCGATGCGCGCTTCGCGTCGCAGGATCGCTACACCGCGCTGCCGCACGCGCTGCTCGACCAGTCGAAGCCCGCCCGGAAGCCACTCGCCGTGTTCGGGCCCGACGACTTTCAGTACGATCCCGTGGCGCGCCCCTGCATGTGTCCCGCCGGGAAGTCACTCTATCGCCGTGGCGCGGCACGCGTCACCCACGATCATGTCGGCGCGCACTTCCGCGGCGCCAAGCGCGACTGCGGGCCGTGTGCGCGAAGCGCGCAGTACGCGCAACGCTTCGCGGTCGTGGAGCCGGTCTTTGCGAACCGGCGCGCGAACAAGCGGCTCGATCGCTTCACGTGGCGCGGTCGCGGGAAGGTCGACACGCAATGGAAGTTGTACTGCCTGGTGTACAACATCGAGAAACTGGCCCACGCAGGCTACGCCGCGTAGGCGCGGCACGGGCGCCGCAGGGCGGTCGGAGCGCCTTTCGACAACACCATTCGTGCGATCTGCATGCCGCGACCGTCAAGATCAGGTTCGCGCCGCGTTGAAGCGCGCACTGGCGCTCCCGAATGGACTTATCCTGCAGCTTCAACGCAGCGCTCTGCCGCGAGGCCTGATGACGATGTGAAAGGCAAACGTAGTGAGCCGGTCGCGTTCTCTGGTCAGCTCCGTCGGCAGCAGCGACCCGTGAGACCTAGGGCAGAGTGAGATCTGGGCGGCGGTGCGTTCGATGGCGGCGAATGCGCCCAGTCCGAGTTCGAGCAGCAGTTCGGGGGCGGTGAGGGCGCTGGCTGGTGAGGTGGCGCTAGGTGTAGCCGGTGCGCGGCACTCAGCACGCCAGCCGGTCAGGGTGGGGCACGATGGAATAGGTCCGGTTCAATTTTTCCCGCGTAGCGATGTAACGCCGGGGCGTCATCCCGGATAGTCGCCGGAATTCTCGGATGGCATGGGAGTGATCGGCGTACTCCGTGACATGAGCGCTCCATGGTGTCGAGACGCCGTGCTGATGCAGCGCCCGCATCAATCGTCCGAAGCGGGCAATCTGCCGATAGGTGGACGGACTGTGTCCGGTGTACGCCACACATAGCTGATGCACACGCCGCGGGGAGAGCGCCACATCGCCAGCGATGGTCGCGATCGATGCACTTCCCGTGATGGCATCGATCAGTCGGGCGGTTCGGACAGGCCAGCGTGCCGTCGCGGCGATGTGGGCGAGGGTGGTGGCCACCACCTGAATCCGGTGCTGCCCATCCGGCTGGCGCGGCAGCTGGTCGCCCATCGTGCGCCAGGGCGCCGACACGGCGGCCAGATCGATGATGCGATTCGCGATGGCTGCCCCGTTCAGTCCGGCGTAGATGGGGAACGCCCAGGGCGCCACGACCACACTCACATAGCCGATCGCGCCGGCGGCGGGGTCGCGTCCCTCCGAGGACAGGGAGGCGATGCCGCGCGCCGCGATGCGCGGGAACGGCCTCCACTGCCTCTCGTCGGGCAAGCGATACTGTCCCACGACGCCAACGTTGATCGTGCACACGATGTCAGCCAGCGGAAGCCGAAGAAAGTCTCCGTCGGGTACGGGGGCTTCGTGCCATTCGATGTGCCGGACCCCCGGAAGCCGCGCATCGCTTCCGATCCGTTCTATCCGTCGGCCATTGCCCTCCGGTATCGTTTCGACATGCATCGCACTCTTCTCCCGCTTGTCGTTCAGATGGTGCTCCCGCTTGCGCGTCCGTGGCACGCGTCGTGGATCATCGTGCCACTGCTCGCCGCGCTGAGCGTACGAGGCGCCACGGCCTGGGCGCAACCGCGCGATCCCGTGCCGTTGCTCCCCCTCGAGCAGCTCATGGCGCGTCCGCGCGTCACGACGGTTCAGATCAATCCCACCGGACAGACACTCGCGGTGCTCGAAAAGGTTGGATCGCATCCGGCCGTTGTGCTTTATGCGGTGGGACAGGGTGCCACCAATACTTGGGCCCCGACGCGACTCGGAGTGGCGTTTCAGGACACCGTCCGCTCGGTCAGCAATGTGAGATGGTCCGGGGACGGTCGGTGGCTGCTCATTCTGCACGACCGCGGCGGTGACGAGGGGTACCACCTGCTGCGCGTCGATCCGCGGGCGGTGACCGGTGAACGCCAGAGCGGCGCCACGGCGACCGATCTGACCCCCTTTCCGGGAGCGGAAGTCGAGCTGCTGGCCACGCCGGCGGGAGGTGGCGCCATCATCGCCTCGAATCATCGCGACCCGCGGGTGAGCGACGTGTACGTACTCGACCTCGACCGCGGCGCGCTGCGACGGCTCGCCACGAACCCGGGCGATGTGACGGTGTGGGCGATCACGCCCGAGGGGTCGGTGGCAGGGGCCAGTGCGGTACGCCCCGATGGCATGCTGGAGGTCCGCACGCCGGGCCCGGCGCCCGATGCCCCCTGGCAAACGGTGTATCGCGCGCCACCGTCTGAGAGATTCACGCTGCTCGGCGCCGAGCGCGGTGGTCGCGTGCTGGTGGCGCGCAGTAATGTCGGCCGTGCCACCGAGGCATTCGCGTTTATGGATGCGTCGAGCGGACGCGTGCGGCGATGGCGCGTCTCGTCCTGTCGCGGCTTCGATGCCGGCACGCTGGTCACGACGGCAGCGGGGGAGGTGCTCGGTGAATCCTGTGCGACGTCGCACCGCACGTTCGTGCCGGCAACCGCGCGCGGCCAGAAGCAGTTGCAGGCCGCGCTGCGCCGACTCGAGGGAACCGGCACGGGTGCTGACGTCCTGCGTGCGCTCGAGCTCGAAAGCATGACAGCCAACGGTGAGCGCCTCGTCTTCTACTCCCACGCGGCTACCGACCCCGGCCGGTTCCTGTTGTACGATACGCAGCGCGGCGTCGCCGATACGGCCTTTGCGATGCGGCCCGACATCGACCGCGCGCAGCTCGCACCCACCACGTTCCATTGGTTTCGCGCGCGGGACGGACTCCGTCTCTCCTTGCTGTTGACGCGATCGCGGGTGCGCGTTCCGGGCTCCGCGAACGCACGTCAGCCGGCCGTCGTGGCGGTCCACGGTGGACCGTGGAGTCGCGATGAGGTGGGATATGCCGGCGAAACGCAGTTGCTGGCGAATCGCGGCTACACCGTGATTCAGGTGAACTTCCGTGGTTCCACCGGACTGGGGCGGGCGACCGTGGACGGCGCGGTGGGCGAATTCGGCCAACGCATGTCCGACGATTTGCTCGACGCGATCGCGTGGAGCGTGCGAAACGCGAACGTCGATCCCGCACGCGTGTGCATTCTGGGGGGCTCCTACGGCGGATTTGCTGCACTGGTGGGGATGACACGCGATGCCGCACACTATCGCTGCGGCATCGACTACGCCGGCCCATTCGACCTGGAGACGCTCATCCGTGCGTTTCCGCCGTCGTGGCAACCGTTCCTGCCGCGCTCGTGGTATCGCTTCGTGGGCAATCCAGACCAGCCCGCGGCCCTCGAGCGGATGCGCCGCGTCTCACCGCTCGCGCAGCTCGAGAAGGCGCGCGGACCGCTGCTCGTGGTGCACGGGGACAACGATCCGCGGGTGCGCACGGACCAGGCGCTGCGAGTGGTCCGTTCCTGGCGCGCCCGTTCATTGCCGGTGTCGCTGCTGCTGGCCGGCAACGAAGGGCACAGCTTCAACGAGGAGTCGACGTCGCTGGCGGTGAACCGGGCGGTGGAACGCTTCCTCGGCGACTGGCTGGGAGGACGCGTGCAGTCCACGGTGGCACCGGACATCACGCGGACGCTCGAGGCGCTTCGGGCCGCGGGCGAACGCGCTGCAGCGCCGGCACCACCCGGAGCGCGCTAGCCCGAATAGGTCTCGCGCAGTGCGGCGATCAGCGCGTCGAGGTGCGTACTGCAGCCGGCCAGAACGCGCTGCGACTCGACCGGCAGCCGCGAGATCGCCGCTGAGAGCCAGTCGAGGCGCCGCCTTTGGGAGCGCAGCATGAGGTCGCGACCGCCCTTGCTGGCGCTCACGATGGTGCGCCGCGCATCCACCGGGTCCGGGGTGCGCTCCACCCATCCATCAGTCTCCAGCTCGCGCACCAGCAGCGACATCGATGGGGCGCTCACGCCTTCGATTCGCGCGAGCTCGGCTTGGGACATCGGTCCGACGAAGACTAGCACCGAGAGCACCGATAGACGCGAGGGACTGACGCCCGACTCGCGGTCCACGTCGCGTAAGAGCCGCAGCACGTTGACCAGTGTCCGGTGCAGCTCGCCGACGTCGACGAGCGGGCCCGAGCTGGTCGGGGCATCCCAATGGGGATCGCGAGGAGAGCGGGGAGCAGCCATGGGGGAAAGATAGTGCAGGCTTGCCGTTAGTGAGTCTAATAATTAGACTACCTAAACATTCAATGGAGATCACCGATGACGACACCGGAAACCACGCCCCTGCTACGGGCGCTGTACGAAGGGCGCCCGGATGTGGCGCATCGCTTGGCGGCGGCGGGGCCGCTCGCACTCCCCGAGGCTGCAGCACTTGGGGCCGTCGACGCCGGACAAGCACTGCTCGAAGCTGCCGGGGACGTCGAGGAGACCTCTCCCGACGGATGGCCGTCACTTCATTTGGCCGCGTTCTTCGGCCACGCGGCGATGGTGGAGCTGCTGCTGAAGTGGGGGAGCGACGTCAATCGCATGGCCACCTCCTCGCAAGGCAATTCCGCGCTGCATGCGGCACTTGCGGGACAGGGGAACGACGCGATCGTTGCCGCGCTTCTGGCCGCCGGCGCCGATGCGAACCGGCCCGATGTGCATGCGGTGCGACCTGTGCATCTTGCCGCCGCGCGTGGCAACATTCGTGCGCTCGAGCAACTGGCGGACGCCGGAGCCCAGCTGGATTCGCCTCTGCCGGACGGCACGAACCCGGCCACGCTGGCGCGACAGCGCGGCCACGAGGGCGCGGCGACGTGGCTCGACCAACGCGCCCCCGCGCGTGAGCCCGATGTAACACGGCGCTCGGCCGTCCTTGCTGGCGCGCTGCTCCTGAACGACGCACGGCGGTGGCCGCGTATGGCGGCGGCGCAACAGACGCCACCGCTGCCTGCAGAGGTCGTGCGCGACTTTGTGCGCGCGGCGCATAGCGATCTCGCCGCTGTGCGGTCGCTCATCGATGCGCGACCGACGCTCGTCAATGCCTGCCAGGATTGGGGGGCGGGTGACTTCGAAACGGCGATCGGCGCGGCCAGTCACATGGGTCGCCGCGACATCGCCGAGGTGCTGCTCGCAGCCGGGGCCCGTCCAGATCTCTTTACACATATCGTGCTCGGAGATTTCGAACTCCTTCGTGCGCAGCTCCATCGCCATCCGTCGCTGGTGCGCACGAAGGGTCCGCACGGATTGACCTTCGAGGCCCACGCGAAGGTCACCGGCCACTCGGACGTCATTCGGCAGGTCGCCGACATCGTCGCCGAAGCGCGTGCGGCGCTCGAGACGCCGCGCTGAGCATGAGACGCAAGGGCCGCTGGCCGGGTGCCTCGCACGGCGCACGTCGATGGGCGGCCCTGCTGCTTCTGTCGGTGGGTGCGCGCGCGGGCGCCGCGCAGGGTGCAACAGCGACGTGTCGGCCGGACGGCGTGACGACCCACCGGTCGCCGCGCGGCATCGCGTACGAGGTCATCGGATGCGGACCTGCGGTACTCATTCTCCACGGATTCTCGGTGGATCGTCGCATGTGGCGCGACCTCACGCCGACGTGGCGGACGCACGCGCAGCTTGTCCTCGTCGATCTCCCCTCACATGGTGCGTCGGCTACCGCAGTGGCGGGCACCGATCCCGTCGATGACCTGCTGAGCATCCTCCGGGACGAGCAGCTCGAACGCGTCGCGATCATCGGGCACTCCGCCGGTGCGGCACTCGCCGTGGATCTGGCCGCCCGCGCGTCGGGGCGTGTGTCCGCGCTGATCCTGCTGTCTCCCAGCATCACCGGGTTCGCTTCGCGCACGCCCGTGGATCTCTCAGCGGTCGCGCAGCGCGTCCGTGCCGGGGATCCAACCGGTGCCGCCGAGGCGTGGCTAGCGACGTCGGTGATGCGCACCAACCTTGCCCCGGCGCGCTCGTCCTGGTTCAAGGACCTCGTTCGGGACAATACGCGGGTCTGGCAGCTCGACGGCGGACGCGCACCACGACCGCGCGCCTCCGTCGACGAGCGCCTCGCGTCGCTCCGCATGCCGGTGTTCGTTGGCGACGGGGCGCTCGACAGCGCCGGGACCCACGAAGTGTCGCACGCCATCGCATCTGCACAGCCCCGCGCCCGACATGAACGCTTCGGCGATGCCGGGCACTGGTTTCCCGTCGAGCGTCCCGAGGTCATCAGTGCACTCGTGCTCGACTTCCTGCTCGGCACATGGTGCCGTCCTCGACGCGCGTCGCCGGTGACATCCTGCCCGTCCGGTCCCTCCGCCGGCGAAAGTGGTCGGCTCGCCGAATCCTCCCCTCATCGCTGAGCCGCGTCCCGGTCAGCCTGATCACCTTGCTGCCGGTTTCCCTCACCCTCTTCGCGATCAGATCTATGCCCTTCAATCGCACCACCTTGCTGGCCGGCGCCTTCGCCGGAATCGGAACGGCACTCTGGACGCTGTTCGAGTTCACGATGGGCTGGCACACAACCCACATCGAGGTCGGAGCGAAGACCGGCTTCGTCGGTGTGTTTTTTCCGTTGCTGGCCATTCTGTGGGCGCTTCGTGCCACCAAGGCCCGAACCAATGGGCAGCTGACACTCAAGCAGGCCCTGCTGGTCGGATTGTCGGTGGCACTCGTGCTCGCGGGGATCGGCGTGGTGTTCTATCAGATCTACTACAGCGTCATCAATCCCGACTTCCTTACCCGCTTGCGCGCTGCCGGTACACCGACCGACACAGAATCACAGCTCATCACGGTTGTGGTCGGGTCCATCGGATTCTCGCTGTTGGTGGCGCTGCTGGGTGGGCTGGCCATGCGCTCAGGCGTGGACGCACCGCAGCGGTAATCACATTGGCTGACCCGACAGCGCCGCACAAATTGAGACTATGACGGACCGCGTCAGTTCATTCCCTCGCCCCCCGCTGCGTTTTGTCGCCGTGGTCGCCGCGATGCTGTGTACGGCGTACATCTCGGTGTTTCTCGCCGGCGGCCAACCGATGTCGCTATACGTCGGGGTCGATGCGCTGGCGAACACCGTAGCGCTGGTGCTTATGGCGATGGCAGTCCGATGGTTCACCGATCGTGTGCCCTGGTCCCGGGCCGGGCGGTGGTGGTTCCTTCCGGCACACACACTGGCGGCGATTGCCGCGGCACACCTCTCTCTGCTGGTCACGGCCGTGGCGCTGGGCATCGCGGCAATTACGCGGACCGGTCGACTGGTACCGACGTGGCTGGTCGGGCCCGCGCAACAGTGGCAGCTGTTCACTCAGGTCTTTGCCTACACGGCGGTAGCGGGCAGCTGCTATGCCTTGCAGGTGATGGCCGACGCGCGCGACGCTCAGGTGTTGCGTCAGGAAGCCGAACTGGCCCGCCTACGCGAGCGACTCGATCCGCACGTCCTGCTCAATACGCTGCATTCGTTGCTGGAGCTGGTGCGCAGTCAGGATCCCGGCGCCGAGGAGGCCATCGATCGGTTCGGGCGCGTCGTCCGCTATGTCACCACGCCGCGGGAGGCGACGTCAGATCTGGTATCGCTGCGTGAGGAGTGGGCACACCTCGAGGACTACCTGGCGTTGGAGCAGCTCCGCCTCGGCGCGCGGCTACGGGTGGTCCTGCGCCTCGAGGACGCTGCGGTCGCTTCCCGGCTGCCGGCCTTGTCGCTGCAACCGCTGGTGGAGAATGCGATCGTGCACGGTATCGCGCCGCGCCCGGGACCGGGCACCGTGCACGTGTGTGCCACTCATGACGCTGGCGAGGTGCAGATCACGGTCACCGATGACGGCGTGGGAACGATGCTGCCGTCCACGCCAGGTACAGGAAGCGCGCTTCGACTCGTGCAGGCACGCTTGCGCGTGCACTTCGGGGCGGCAGCCGAGATGGAGTGGGGAGCGGGCCTCGGTGGCTACGGCTGGCGCGTGACCATGCGCGTGCCGGCATGAGCCGACCGACGGAGCTGCTCCGTGTGGCGATCGCCGAGGACGAGCCGCTCGCACGGCGCGCGCTGCGACGCATGCTCCAGGAGGATCCGGCGGTGCTGCTCGTGGCCGAAGTAGAAGATGTGGCGGCGCTGACGGCGCTCCTCCGGCACCCGACTCCCGTCGATGTCCTGTTTCTCGATGTCCGCATGCCCGGCGGGTCTGTATTCGAGTGCCTGCCGTTGGTTCGACCGGAGACGCTGGTGGTCTTCACGACGGCACATGCCGAGCATGCCGCGGCGGCGTTCGACCTCGATGCCGTGGACTATCTACGCAAACCGTTCGGCGCGCGCCGGGTCCACGAGGCGCTCGAGCGGGTGCGCCGACGCCGTCGGATCACGCCCACGCGGACCGACGCCGACGGACACCTGCTGGTACGCGTCGGCGTGCGCGACGTGCCGGTGCGCCTGGCGAGCGTGTGGCGCTTTGAAGGGGCAGACGACTGCGTGCGCGTGGTGACGGCCGATCGCAAACTCCTCCACGCGGTCACGCTACAGTCGCTGGAGGAAGCGCTCGCGGCGCAGGGGTTTCTGCGCATCCATCGGCGGCACCTTGTCAACAGCGGCGCGATTCGGGCACTCGTACCCCATGATGCGCATCGACTGGCCGTTGAATTGCCCAACGGCGACCGACTGGTGGCCAGTCGCCGAGGTACCTCAGTACTGCGTGCCTGGTCGCAGCGCGCGGCCGGCGCCGCGGCGGCCGATCACTCTGCCGGGGGCACCCGCAGTTGAACACCTTGCTTCACGCGGTCACGAATGTCCAGTAGGCATTCGCGCCGGTTGAGCGGATTGCACCCCAAGGTCAGAAAGCTGGCCTCGTAGCCCGCGCGCAGGATACCGATCCGACGACCTGGGAAGATGGCCTGAGGCGTCGTCACGCTGCGCAGCCGAATGAGACTGGAAGCGTCGCCCCCGAGTACATCCACCAGCGCCGTTGCATCGCGCACGATGATCTCGGCATCGGAGTAGGTGTCCGACCCCGTGAGCAGTCGCGCTCCATATCGCTGCAGCAGCCTGATGTTCTCATCGAACACCGTGCGTACACGGCGCTGTGCTGCACTGTCACGCGCCGACCCACGGGCTAGACCGATAGTGGGCACGACAGGGATGCCGGAGGCCCCGATCCGACGGGCGAGCGGCTCAGTCAAGCGATAGCGATCGAGTGTGCTGTCGGCGGCGTCCGCCACCCCGTACCCCGGAACGTGGGCAAGTCCGTCGATGCCGCCATCCATGGCAAGCTGCACATCATAGGCGGTTTCGACGTGTGCCCAGGCCTTCCGCCCCATCGCGTGCGCGGAGTCGATGAGCGGTCGGACCACGTCGGCGCTCAGCCCGTAGCTGCCGGCGCGAGTCGAGTCGACGAGAATGGTACGGCGATGCTCGGTGTCCAGTAGCATCACCTTGAGAACGGGTACGGTATCGCGGCGGAGTCGCCGAACAACCGCTGGCAGTTGGGGCAGGCTGTCGAGCGTGAGGTAGACATCTCCTTCGCGGGCCCGACTGCGGGCAGCAGCCAAGCGCTGCGTGGGATCGCTCGGGAACGGCACGCGATTGAGGCCGAGTGACTCGTACAACAGCTCCGGATGGCCACCATAGGCGGTTACCGGGGTGTTGGCGTACGCGGCATCGATGCTCGCGGGCGTATTGATCTGGCCGGCTAACTCTCGACGTCCGGCACGACTGTTTCCAAGCACCTGCACGTAGAAGACACCCGCCCGCAGGTAGAGATCTCGAATAGCGTCGAAGTTGAAGCCGCCGTCGGGGCTATGGGTGTGCGCATCACCATACGGCGGGACCACGTACTGGCCGCGCATGGGTACGATACTGTCGGCGCCACGGGTGGGCGGTGCCACAAAGCGACCGTTGCGAACGAAGCGCGATCCGCGTTCAAAGCGCGCCCCCGCAAACCAGTGCGCATCGCGATACTCCACGACGCGTGTGGTATCGAGCGCCGGCTGGGCGTTTGCGATGCCGGTGGTGCTGCCGCTCAGTAGGAGCGCGATCAGCGTGCCGCGGCCGGTGTGGATGAGGAAAGTCATACCGCAGACTGTGCACCCCTCGCAATTCGCGGCAGCGCCGACGAGCCAGGTGCCGGTGAACCGGCCAGAGCCCCCGGTCAGCGCATCAGCGCATCAGCGCATCAGCGCTACCGCCGTGGCCGGAGCTGCCGCGCCCTTCGAGTCGACTGCGCCACCCGTGGTCGAGGATCGGGTCATCGTTGAACATGACACCGTCGATGTAGGCCATCTGGTCGGCGCGCGCGGGGCGCGTGATGGCTACCGTGGACTTACAAGACTTTCGTGGAGCGGCGGGTGACAAAGTTGCGACGCTTCACGACCTCGCCTCTGCTCGTGGAGCGCCTCGAATTCCTTGGGGTCGGTACCCAGGACCGCGGCCGCCGTCGAGTGACGTGTAGTAACGCCGCTCTCCAGAGCATCTTGGAGATGGCATGCCACATCGTGAGCCGCGCGTTCCTCACCATGGTTCACGAGTTCCGGATCGCTCCAGATTCGCTTTCGCTCAGACTCCACGATGTTTGCGTAGTGAAGCCTCACAAGATGAATGTGCTGACGAAGCATCATCATCTCGTACGGGAACTCACCAAATCGAATGTCTATCTTCGTATCTTCCTTTGAAGAGGCGTGCTTTCGCCACATAACGTGTGCTCTTGCTGCAAGCGCTCCCCCAACCGCTACCGCCCCTCGCTCGTCGACAGCAATCGTCGAGATGGCGCGGCGCGCGAAGTCCCTGATTCTGCGAGACACTTGATGGCCGCAGCCGCGACGACGACGAACTCGTCGGACGCCTCGGGCAATGCGGTCGCCAGTGAACGCGGCCGGTACATCGTCCCATTGGCGCATGTATCGCGTGAGCGTCAGGACATCCCAGACGCGCATCGGCGACGCGGCAGTCTCAATTGTGTGCTGCGAGAACGGCATCGATCGTGAGGTGGCAGGGGGCGAGTCGATTTTCCACAAGGCCATGCTCTACGGCGGGTCTTTGGAACAAGGCGGCAGGCGAGCGGAGTGAGCCAGCCGCCTTCCTTAGCGCCCCGTCGGCAGCAGCGACCCGTTAGGCGTGATGTATTGCGAGGGGCAATGCATCAAGCGCTTCATGTCGCGCAGCAGTACGGACGCACTCCTGAACGGTGAAGCACGAGACCCTCAGGGGGCCGCGATCTCTTGCCGTCGTTTGCGACCTCCTCCCTTTCTTCGACGGCGTGGCGTCAATCGCACAAATGGTGGACCCGGATCACGAGGTGCTGGCGGCGGGGCATTCGCCTCCCATACACGGCGAGCAACCCTCGGTGGACACCCAAATCCGGCCACCAGTCGACACCTGAAAACCGGCCACCACAGGCGAGCTGAGGCGTAGCCCGGTGGGGCGTTCCGAGAGGGACGTTTCCCGCCATGAGCAACGTCTTGGACGAGACCAAACAGCAGCAGGTGATTGCGTTGGGGCGACTGGGGTGGTCGCTCCGGCGCATCGAGGCGGCGACCGGCGTCCGCCGCGAGACGATCAGTGGGTATTTGAAGGCGACCGGCGTCGCAGTCCGCCGGCGCGGCGGCCGGCCGACGCAGTGGCCACCACCAAATCCGGCCACCACGGGCGAGGTGTCCACCGACCCGGTGTCCATCGGGACCGTGGTGGCCACGGTCGCGCGGCCGGGCCGGGCGCCGACGGCGAGCGCCTGCGAGCCGTACCGCGAGCAGATTGTGGAGGCCGTCCGCCGCGGCCGGAACGCGATGGCGATCTGGCAGGACCTCGTCGACCAGCACGGCTTCGACGGCCGCTATGCGAGTGTGCGGCGCTTCGTCGGTCGCCGGCGCGTGACGTCGCCCGAGCCGGCGGGGATCATCGAGACCGCCCCCGGCGAAGAAGCCCAAGTCGATTACGGCGAAGGGCCGATGGTGCGCGATCCCGTGAGCGGCAAATACAAACGCACGCGGCTCTTCGTGCTGACGCTCGGCTACTCGCGCAAATCCGTGCGACTGCTCACCTGGCGCTCCAGTAGTCAGCGGTGGGCGGCGCTGCATGAAGAGGCGTTTCGTCGGCTCGGCGGCACGCCCCGCGTGATTGTCCTCGACAATCTCCGTGAGGGCGTGCTCACGCCCGATGTGTACGACGCCCAGCTCAATCCGCTCTATCGCGATGTGCTCGCGCACTACGGCGTGGTCGCGCTCCCGGGTCGCGTCCGCGATCCAGATCGGAAGGGGAAAGTGGAGTCGGGGATCGGCCACACGCAGCGCACGCCGCTCAAGGGGCTGCGTTTCGAGACCCTCGACGCCGCGCAAGCGTACCTCGATCAGTGGGAGCTCCGCTGGGCGGACACGCGCATCCATGGCACCACGAAACGCCAGGTCAGCGTGATGTTTTCGGAGGAGCGCCCGCAGCTGCAGTCGCTGCCCCTGGAACTCTTTCGCTACTACCGGCACGGCACGCGCGTGGTGCATCTCGACGGCTGTGTGGAAGTCGAGGCCGCGTACTACAGCGTGCCGCCGGGCTGGATCGGGCAGCAAGTCGTCGTGCAGTGGGATGACCTCCACGTGCGGGTGCTCGATCCCAAGACGAGCGGGCTGCTGCGCGAACATCTGCGCACACGCCGTGGGCATCATCGCGTGGCCGATGCCGACCGTCCGACTCGCACACCGGCGAAGACGCTCGCCCTCCTCGATGTCGCGCGCAAAGCCGGGCCATCGATCAGCGCCGTGTGTGAGCACATCCACCGTACCGAGGGCGTCCTCGCGCCGCGTCGCATCCTCGGCGTGCTCGCGCTCGCGCGCAAACACGGGCCGGCCCTCACGGAGGACGCGGCCCATTTCGCGCTCGAAGCCGGCGCGCCGTCCTATCGCTTCCTCCGGCGCTATCTCGAACGCGTGAAGCTGCCAGCCACGGCACTGAAGCAGATCGACCCGCTCATCCGCCATCTCACCGACTACCGCGCCCTCATCGAACAGCGAGCTGCCGCCTCATGAACGTCACCGAACTGGATCGCGCCCTCCGCAAGCTCCGCCTCTCCGGCATGGCGGACGTACTCGAAACGCGCCTGCGCCATGCGCAGGCCGAGCGGCTGCCGCCGCTCGATCTCGTCGCGATGCTCGTCAATGACGAACTGCAACGGCGCCAGGATCGCCTGCTCGAACGGCGGCGTGTACAGGCCCGCTTCCGCGATCCGAACCGCTCGCTCGACTCGTTTGATTTTGCGTTTAACAAGAAGATGAATCGCGCGCTGATTTTTGAGCTCGCGACCGGCCGCTTCATCACGCAGCGCGAAGATCTGCTGCTCGTCGGTTCACCCGGTACGGGAAAGAGTCACGTGGCGCAGGCGCTCGGCCACGCGGCGATTCAGCAAGGCCATCGCGTGCTCTATCGCGAAGCGCATCTGCTCCTCGAAGAGCTCACCGACGCCACGCTCGACGGGACCCGGAAGGAGGTCTTCACGGAACTCAGCACCGTCCCACTCCTGATCATCGATGATCTCGGCATGCGAAAGCTGCCGCCCACCGCCGCCGAAGATCTGCTCGAGCTGATCATGCGCCGCTATGAACGCGCCTCGACGATCCTCACCGCGAATCGCCCCGTCGATGACTGGGGCAAGCTGCTCGGCGACACCGCCGCCGTCACGGCGCTGCTCGACCGGCTCCTCCATCACGCCCACGTGATCACTTGCGGCCCCCGGAGCTGGCGGACCAAACTCCATGGGGCGACCGACACCACCGTCACGCCGACCCGATAACCAGCCTCAGCCTGTCGTCGTGGTGGCCGGTTTTGAAGTGTCGATCAGTGGCCGGATTTGAGGTGTCCACCGAGGCAACAACCACGATTGCCGCTAGCGCAATGGCGGCGAAACTCTGTAGCCAGAGTGACCAACCGCTGGCGAGGATTGCGCCGAGCAGAACGACGATGACCGTGCCGAGCACATAGCGAACCCCGCCGCCGATCAGCGCTTCGGCCTGCTCAAACTCGGCCTCCGATAGCTCGGACATCGCCACGACATTTCGTCCGAGGCGGCGCGCTGCGGCGCGGCGAATGTCATCGGCATCCGGTTGGTGCGACGTGATTAAAGAGGAGAATAGTGCCGACGAACGCCGCGTTCTGCTGCAAAGGCTCAAATAAAATTAGCTGTGAACGAAGCAGCGCGGAGCGCTGCGTAGTTACACAGCGTACCTCAATGCCTTTGACTGCAGCAACGCTCGTTAGACAACACGTTCGAAGACGCTCCGGCCACGCGCGAAACTCAACGCGTCGTCTGGGGCAACGATGAGGGCGGTACCATTCCAAGGATTCGCATGTACGTGGCGATCTGTGCATAGTGCTCGGCCAAATCCGTCACAAACAGAATGAGGAAGCGCGCGCGGGGCGCCGTAGTCTGCTGCGGCGTTCCCTCGCCCACCGCAAACGGATCGGCGAGACTCGCATCCGAAAGCTTGGCGATTGCTTCATTGCAGAACACAAAGGATTGGCGCAATCGAGTCAATAATGTGTCTTTGGGCCATCGCGCCTTGAGCGTGTCCGCCAAGGAATCCTTCGCCGTCATCTTGCGGGTTCGATCGCCGAAACGCGAACACAATTGATAGTTGGCGTCTTCGAGATGTTGCGCGATGTATCCAATCGATTGCTGGATAGGCGTAGGCTTAAATGCGTACTGGTTCGCTGGAATGGAATCGAAGGCGGCGAGGAGCCATGTGCCATAGGGTCGTCCGAACCCTCGAAACGTCTGCGCGACCGTATTGGAGGAGGGGGCGGCCGACGTTTGCGCAGCAAGCAGCGTCGGCGTCAGCACTGCGGCGAATAGGATCCAAAGACGTCGCATCAATCACATGGGAGAGGTGGGCAACCGCGTTGTGATGCGCATTACACATCCGGTTGTCGACAGTTCCACCGAGCTTAGACGCCACTCGGAATCAAGTGTTGTCTAACGCCCAAGTTCACTTGCGAGCGAGTCCAACAAGAGCGCGCGAAGCGAGCATTCCCTGGATCGCTCGTCAAGTGCAACGCTCGTTAGATAGCTGGGCGGGTCGAACTGTCGTATTCGGTCTATCGTTCCGCTCGGACCGGGCCGCCACACTTTGGGCATCGGACGGGAACAGGTCGAACCTTCTTGTATTCGGCCTCGCCGGGCTCTAGCACCTCGATAACAAACGACTCTTGGCATCGGTCACAGATGAATCGCGCCTGTTTCATGATTGCCTACTGAAGTCGTGAGATGAACGATGACCAGAGATACTCCGCCGCGCCGTGGGGCGTCATCAGCGACTCTCCGGTCGGACGGGCGAAGCCTAAGCCGCTGGCTTTGAGTCCGAGCTGAAATCCATCATCGTCGATGCGGAGGCCGTCGTTGATGCTATTGGTTGCAATCGAGTCGTTGGCGGAGTAGGCGATATCCATTCCGAACGACATACCCTCGGCTAACCAAACATGGCAACTCGTCATCTTTGAACCGCCTTGGTAGACGGCTGCTGTGAATCCGGCCGCCGACAACCTTTTGAAGCGAAACTCAATACCTGGGTTGCGATCTCTGAGCTCACCGAGAGAATTCTCAAAGAACTTGTCAATGTACGAGAAGGCCTCATCTCGGAAGCCATCTCGATCACGATCGGTAAAAGTCTTCTTCAGCCGCAAGTTGCTGGATCGTACTCCGGCATCCGGATTCACAGCTCCCGCGACCGTCTTTGGTGTCGCCACCTCGGCCTTATTCAATGACACAGCCGCTGCACGGATGTCACGAGCTACTTCTAGGAAGGCATCATTGACGTTTGGGAACTTTGCGATCGGCTTACCGTCACTGGGGGTCGCCCGCAACTTTCGAAATGGTGACTCCAGCCAGTCGCACGGCTGGAGAATGACTGGAATTACGACGGCAGTGCGTTCGTCGTGCCGTTGCAGCGCTCGCTGAGCCTCCGTCTCGTAGCAATAGTCCGACGCCAGAAAGTGGGGACTCAACAGCAAGAGGATAACATCGGCACGTTCTAGGTGCTCGCTGATTTCGCGGTCGAGGTCACTGCCCGCGGTAATGCGTCTATCATGCCACGCACGAACGAGCCCGTTGCGCTTCAGCATGGAGAGATGGACCTCCAGCTCGTTGCGCATGGCTTCATCGTGATGAGAGTACGAAAAGAAGAGGTCGATCATGTGGCGTGGTGAGGCTCGCGTCGGAGTCTAGATCGAAAGCTAAATGCGAAGGTCAAGACAGAAATCGGCTGCTATCTAACGTTTGCTTCTGCTGCGAGCGCTCCCATAAAATGCGGTTGTGGGGCCGCTGCATTCCTTCCATAAAGTGGAGCAGCGGCCCCACAACCGCTACCAACCCCGCGCTTGTCGGCAGCAAGCGTCGTTATGCGGCGCCATTGCTGAGCGCGCGGCGTGAGCGCCCTTGACTCTATACCGTGGTATAGGGTTTATCCTACATCGTATGAAAGTCCCTTTGCGCATCGGGGCCGTCGCTGAGGCGGCGGGCGTGGGCGTGCAGACGCTCCGGTACTACGAGCGGCGCGGCCTGTTGAGCGCTCGCCACCGCACGGCAGGCGGCTACCGTGAATACGCTCCGGACACGGTCCGTCGCGTCGTGTTCATTCGCCGCGCGCAGGCGATGGGATTCACGCTCGATGAGATTCGCGCGCTCCTCGCGCTTCGTGTGCGGGAGCCGCGACGTTGCGAGCCGGTGAAGGAGTCCGCCGAGATCGCGCGCGCGCGCGTCCGCGAGCAGCTCGTCGCGCTGCGACGGATGGACAAGGTGCTCGCACGGCTCATTCGTGCGTGCGACGCGCGAGCGGTCACGGAGGAGTGCCCCATCCTGGCGGCGCTCGAACCTGAGGAGAGGAGTTAGCGATGCAGATCGATTTGGTGTACTTCGAGGGATGCCCGCACGTTGTATCGGCGCGTCAACGCATTGCGGACGCGCTGGGGAGTCTCGGATTGTCTGCTGAATGGAGCGAGTGGGACACAGGCGAGGCCGCGACGCCGACGAATCTACGCGGCTATTCGTCGCCGACCGTACTCGTGAATGGGGTCGATGTCGAGCACAAGGCGGCGACGAGCGGCGCGGGCTGCGCGGTAGGTGGAGGGCCCAGTCTCGAGGTGCTGCGTGCGGCCCTGACTGCGGCGAGCCGATGAAGCCGGGGACACGTGATGGGGCGGGAGTCCTCGGTGCGATCCTCGCGGCGCTGTGCTGCGCGGGAACGCCGTTCATTGTGGGTGGACTGGCCGCACTCGGCCTTGGATTCCTGCGCAAGGACGGCATTCTGTGGCCCGCGATGCTCCTCGCCCTGGCGGTCGCCGTTACAGGCTTCTGGAAGGGCGCGCGGACGCACGGGCGCTGGGGCCCGTTCGTTGTCGGTGGGCTAGGCGCGGTGTCGCTCGCAGCCGGCGTGATTCTCGTGCACGGATTTCCGGCGATGCAGATGATCTACGGGGGTTCCGCTGCGCTCGTCATCGGGGCGGGATGGAACAGTTACGCGCGAAGAAACTGTGCAACCGTGAGCACGCGCGCGTCCGCATAACGTCGGGTTGTGCCGTGGGCACTCCATCAAATGCGGCGGCGCAGCCGCCGCTTCCCAACCGTGCCCATCGGCCACCAACCATCGTTATGCGGCGGGCACGCCGAGACGCGCGATCGGACCGCTGGACGCTTGGCTGGCCCGGATCGCTGAGGGAGGGAGTCAGCTCTGGTGCGTCGGATTGGTCGAATTCATCATCGTCAGTTTTCACATGATCGGCATCGTCCAGTTGCTTGCGGTTCCGGGAGCTGCCTTCATTGCCGACACCCGCGGCAGGGTGAGCGGCATCTTCAGTGGGCTCGCGATGATCACGTACATTCTGCACTCGCACTCGAACGTGCGCCGGATGATGGGTACCCGGGAGGAATAGCTCGCGCGAGGGGGCGATTCGCGTCGCGACTATTCCAAGTGACTGCGCAGCATCCAGGCGTTCTTCTCATGCACCTCCACTCGCCTGGTCGCGAGATCGGCACTCGCCTGGTCCCTCGCGGCTTCGGCCGCTTCGATCAACCGACGCGCAGCCTCCGCCACCAGTTCCTGATCGGCGACCAACATCCGAATCATCTCCGTGGCCTCGGGACGACCAGTCTCTTCGCTGACGGTCGTGAGCTTTGAGAACTCCGTGTAGCTCGCCGGGGCGAACGCCCCCAGCGCGCGCATGCGCTCGGCTACCGCATCCACGGCGAGCGCCAGCTCGGTGTACTGCACTTCGAACATCGCGTGCAATGAGTTGAACATCGGCCCCGTGACGTTCCAATGGAAGTTGTGCGTCTTGAGATAGAGCGTGTAGCTGCTGGCCAAGAGCGTGGACAGCGCCTTGACCGTCGGTTCGTTGGACTTCTTCGTCATGGTCGTGGTTCCGCGTAGGAGGGAGAGGAACGATCAGTTGGTGTGCACCGCACCCGAGTGCGGTGCGCGAAGCACCGCGAACCCGAGCACGACCATCGCGCCGACCATCGACACGCCGCCGACGAGGACCAGGAGCGGCGGCACGCCGAACAGGACTTCAGTGAGGATCCCGATTGGCATGAGCATGCCGGCCAGCGCGAGCCAGGAGACGATCCGGGCCGATCGCTCCTGCAAGGGGAGTGCGACCAACAGGTAGCCGATGACGACGTTCAGGAACGCGAACAGGTTTCCATGCACGTGCGCCAGTCGGGACTCGAAGTGCTTGCCCGTCAGGCTCCCGGCGATCCACTCCTCTTTCCCGGGGGCGAAGTCCCGGAGATAGATGAGCACGAATCCGTAGACCATGAATCCCGCGAGAAAGAAGAGGCCAGCGGCGATGTTGCGGCGTCCGGACGTCATTGTGATCCTCCGTGCGAGTGAACCGGCGAGTGCGCGACGCTCGTGCATCGCGTGAGAACGATCGCGAGCAGATGCCCGGCGGTGATCCCGTGCGGCTCGCCGGCTTCCAGCACCACACGTCTGCCGACGACGAGCGGGATCCCCTCTCCCCGGGTGAAAAGCGTTCCGATACCGGCCACACACTCGATGATGACCGGATCCGGTGATGCGTGCTCGGCGAGCGCGGTCCCGTGCCGCAACGTCAGTAGCGTGAGTTTGCGTCCGGGGCCGTCGAACAACAGTTTCGTCTCCTTGTCCTCGCCACCCTCGGGCGCCTGCACCACGTCGATCACCTTCATGCGGATTCTCCTGTGAGAGGTCGTGTGAGCCGCGCTCCGACGAGCAGCGCCAGCCACACTGCGCACCGAAACGTCATCGCACGGAGGCTGTCGCCGGCGACGCCACCGCCCGACGCATACAGCACGCCGATCAGGCCGAACGCGGCGAGGTTGAGCGCGAGGATCATCCCGGCCGCGCGTGCGCTCCAGGGCAGGTCGCGCCAGAGCGCCACGCCGGCGGCGACGTACGCGATGCCCATCGCCGTGTTGAACATCAGCAGCGGCCGGAACACGACGTAGCCGGGATCGACGCCGCCGAAGAGCACGCGCCCGCCGGCGAGGATCGTGACCAGGCCGAAAGCGATCGCGATCACCGCCATGAAGCGGCGCAGCGGGACACGATATCGTTCGAGGATCATCTTGGTTCCTCCTTCGGGGTGGGTTCATCGTCGCGCGGGGTCGCCGTGGTCCCGCCGACCGCCTGGTGGAGCGCCACGGCATCGAGCAGCTGCTTCGCCCGCGCGGAGACCAGCGCCACGCGTACCTGCTGAGCTTGTTGACCGGCGGCGAGTACCTCGCGGTAGCCGACGGAGCCGAGCGCGTATTGACGCTGCACCGACGTGAGCGCGGCGCGTGCGGCCTCGTCCGCGCTCGTCAGCTCCTCCAGCACCCGCGCGTCGTGGTCGAGGGCCACGAGCAGGTCCGCGGTGTTGCGCAACGACTCCAGCACCACGCCCTGATAGTGCGACGCCGCGGCGTCGAACGCCGCCAACGAGGCGCGCTTCTCGGCGCGGAGGCCCGGGTTGAACAACGGCTGGGTCAGCTGCGCCAGCAGGGTCCACACGGCCGACCCGCTGCCGAAGAGCACGCCGGAGGTGAGCGCCTGTGTCCCGAGGGACGCGCTCAGGTCGAGCTGCGGGTAGAGGCGCGCGACGGCCACGCCATGCTCCGCGTCGGCGGCGCGCATGAGCGCCTCCGCCGCCAGGATGTCGGGCCGCCCCCGCAGGACCTCGGACGGCACCACCGCGGGCAGGTCCGCCGGCAGTTTCAGGTCGGAGAGCGTGAACCGCGGCGGCAGGGTGGCCCCCGGCTCCCGGCCCGCGAGCACGGCGAGCAGATGCGCGTTCTGCTGCCCGAGCGACTGCTGGGCGAGCAGGTCGGCGCGCGTCTGCGCGACGCGCGACCGGTGCGTGAGCACCTCGTCCGGCGAGGCCGCACCCAGGCGCACGCGCTCGCCGCTGATCGTGAGATCCTCCTCCTGTTGCCGGAGGATCTCCTGCGTCGCGTCCAGCTGCGCCGACAGCTGCGCCTGCTGCACCGCCGCCGTCGCGATCATCGCCGACAGCGTGAGACGCGCGCCCGCCAGCTGGAATCGCTGGTGATCGGAGCGCGCGGCGAGCGCCTCGAGCGCACGACGGTTCCCCCCGGTCAGGTCGAGCCGGTAGCGCACGCTCACCGTGGCACTCTGCAGTCCGAACTCCCTCGGCGTCCCGGGCTGACCGAACATCGCCGGATTGACCCGTTGCTGCTGGGCGCCGAGGATCGCGTCGGCCTGTGGGTACCGGTTCATCCCCGCGCGCGCCGCGACCAGCTCCTCCGATTGCCGGAGCGTCGCTTCCGCGGCGGCCACGCTCGGGCTGGCCCGCAGCGCCTCCGCGATGAGCGTGTCGAGTGCCGGCGAACCGAATGCCTGCCACCATGGATCGGAGGAGCCCGCGTCGCGCACCAGGGAATCCGGTGCGATCGACGTCGCGACACCGCCCCGCGGAGCCGACGCACATCCCGCCAGCGACGCGGCGAGCAGCACCGCCACGACGGACCGACCATGCGCGAAGTGCTCAGGCACGGAGTACCTCCGCGAAATCCACTCCCTGACCGACCTCTTCATGTGTCCTTCCGTCCCGGATGTGATAGATGCGCTTAAAAGTCGGGATGATCTTCTCGTCGTGCGTGACTACGATGATCGCCGTCTCGTACCGGTGGGCCATCTCGTGCAGGATCCGGATGACGGCGAGCGCCCGTTCGCTGTCGAGTGGCGCGGTCGGTTCGTCGGCCAGGATCACCGGAGGCCGATTGACCAGCGCCCGCGCGATCGAGACGCGCTGCTGCTCGCCGCCCGAGAGTTGCGACGGCATCCCCCGAGCACGATGCGCCACGTCCAGCGCGCCGAGCAGTTCCATCGCGCGCTTGCGCGCGTCGCCGTTCGGCACGCCCGCGAGCATGGGGAGGAGCGCGACGTTGTCGGTCACGTCGAGGAACGGGATCAGGTACGGCGCCTGGAAGACGAACCCGATCCGGTCGCGTCGCAGCGCGCGCAGGTCATCGATCCTCCATCCGTCGTCGTAGATCACCTCGTCGCCGAGGGTCATCCGCCCTGACGTCGGCTCGATCACCGCACCGAGGCTCTTGAGGAGCGTCGACTTGCCGGAGCCCGAGGGACCGATCAGGCCGACCACCTCGCCCGGGGCGACGTACATGTCCACGCCCTTCAGCGCGTCGACGGCCGTGTCGCCGACCCCATAACGCTTCGTGAGCCTCTCGATCCGGATGCCGGTGCCGGTCATCTCAGCCTCCGATCGCTTCGGCCGGATCGACCCGCAGCGCCGCGCGGATGGCGATCAGGCTCGCGAGCACGCAGATCAGGACCACGGCGCCGAATCCCACGAGCGAGTCGCCGGGGAGCAGCAGCACATACTTGGGGAATCCCGGAGCCCAGAACGTCGCCGCGACCTTCCCCACCACGAATCCGATCAGGCCGAGCCCCACCGCCTGCTGCATGATCATGAAGGCGATCGTGCGGTTCCTCGTGCCGATCAACTTGAGCACCGCGATCTCGCGGATCTTGCCGAGCGTCATCGTATAGATGATGAACGCGACGATCGCCGCGCTCACGATCGACAGGATGACGAGGAACATCCCGATCTGGCGCGCGGCGGTCGCGATCAGCTTGCCGACCAGGATGCCCTCCATCTCGGGCCGCGTGTAGACGGTCAGGTGCTGCCACCGCTCGATCGACCCGGCGACGTCCCCCGGCGCGAACCCCGGCGCGAGCTTCACCAGCACGGCGTTGACGTACGGATTCCGGCTCTGCGACGTGATCACGGCATCGAGCAGTCCGGGGACCCCCGCACGATTGAACGCCGGATTCTCGCTCGTGCGGCGGCGCCCCTGCAACACCGCCTCGTTGTCCTTGAGGAACTGGGCTTCCTGCGCATCCTTGAGCGGGATGAAGACCATCGGATCGCCGCCCGACGACACCATGCGCCGGGTGAGGCCCACCACGGTGTACTCGTGGCGGCGGATCCCGACGCGGTCGCCGATCGCGAAGCCGGTGGCGATGTCGGCCACCGCCTCGTAGTGACTGCGCGTGATCTGGCGTCCGGCCACGAGGTGCGGTGGCCAGCCCGGGGTGCCCGGCTGGCCCGACGCGATGCCGACCACCATCGCCCGCACTTCCCGCGTCGCGCTGCGCACCTGCATCGTGAGGTAGGTGACGTTGGCCGCCTGATCGACGCCCGGTACGGCGAGCACACCGCGATAGATGTCGTCGTACAGGCTCGACGGTTCGGCATACGGACCGAGGGTCTCCTTCTGGACGACCCAGAGTTCCGCACCGCTGTTGTCGAGCAGCACCATCCCGTCATCCACCATGCCGCGATACACCCCGGCCATGGTCAGCGTCACGCCGATCAGCAGTCCAAGACCGATCCCGGTGAGGAGGAACTTCCCCCAGTCGTGCAGGATGTCCCGGCCGGCCAGGCTGATCATGGGGAGACCCCGGGGATCCGCTCGACGATGTCGAGCCGACTTCCCGAGCGCAGCGACTTCGCGCTGTAGACCACGATCCGGTCGCCGACGTCGAGGCCGGAGAGCACCTGCACCTGCCCGTCGAGGTCCGCGACACCGAGCCGCACCGGGGTGAACACGAGCTCCCCGTCCACGAGTCGCCAGACACCCGTCTCGCCATCCACGCGCTGCACCGCCGCGTTGGGCACGACCGGCACCGACGGAAGCGCCGCCAGGCTCACCGTCACCTCGGCCAGCTCACCGATCGACGGCAATGGGTCGGGGCGGGCGGCGAACACCACCTTGGCCAGCATCTCCTCGGTGACCGCGTCCGCCTGCAGTTCCACGCGCAGCACGCTCCCGGCGAGCGTCTGCCGCGACCGCGAGCGCAGCACCACCTGCGCCGGGAGTCCGGCGCGAAGTCCTTCGGTCGCCCCCTGATCGAAGCGCACGTGGACCCACAGGCTCGCCGGATCCACGACCTCGACCACCGTCTGGCCGGACACGACCGTCGTGCCCGGATCGACTTCCCGCGCGGTCACGACACCGTCCACGGGCGACACGAGACGCAGGTTGTTCCGTTGCGCTCGCAACATGTCGCGATCGGCGGCGGCTCGGGCGACGTCCTCGCGGACGACGCTCAAGGCGGCGGTGGCGACCTCCAGGGACTGCATCCGCTGTGCGAGATTCTCCGCGCTCGTCGAGCGCGCGGCCAGCAACTCCTCATAGCGGCTCGCCTCGGCCTGCGCGAACGCGTGCCGCACCTCCGCCTCGCGCTGGAGCGCGACACTCCGATTGACTGCGGCCTCCTGCGCGCGTACGCGGTCGTCGAGATCGACCGGATCCATCTCACCCATCACTTGTCCGGCGGTGACGCGGTCGCCGACATCGACGAGTAGTTGCCTGACGCGACCCGCGACGGTCGGGCCGACCTTGTGCGTGTATCGCGATTCCACTGTCCCGACGCCGAAGAGCTCGGGGGTCAGCGCTCGGGCTGCGACCGTCGTGGTCGTCACGGCGATCGGGGCGAGGGGGCCGGATCTCACCGCGACATAAACGAAGAGCAGCAGGAGCGGGAGGAGGACCACCGCGATCGTCAGCGTGCGACCCTTGAGCGCAAGCGGCTTCATCTCGCACGCTCGATGCCGCGACGGTAGATGGCGAACACGCGAGGCGCGTCCGTCCGGATCCGGGTGAGATCTCCGCTCAGCATCGACTGCATGACGAGCCCCTGCACCGTGCCGATGAAGAGAACGGCCGCGGCTTTGGTGTCGGTCGCGGGATCCAGCTCACCCCGCGCCTTCGCCTCGGCAAGGATTCCCCCAACGCGTTCTCCGTAGGCCCGAAGCAACGTCTGCACCATCCGACCCGCCGCCGACCGCCTGGTCCGCTGGAGCTCACCGAAAACGAGGCGCGGCACACCCGGGTGCATTTCGACGAAGTCGACGTGGGCCAGAAAGAGCGCCTCGAGCACGAGCAGGGGCGTTTCCGCCGACCGCACCGCCGTGTCGACGCGGGCCATCAGGTTCGCGGCGACCCACTTCATGACGGCGAGCAGGATTGCGTCCTTGCTCGCGAAGTGCTTGAAGAGTGCACCTTGGCTCAGTCCCATCTGTGTCGCAATCGCCGCGGTGGTGATCTCGCTGGGATTGGTCGTCGCGGCGAGCGCGACGACCGAATCGACGGTCGCCGCCTGACGGTCTGCGCTACGGAGATAGCTCGGGTAGGATCGCATACGAGTCCTGTAAAGTAAGTAATCGATTACTAACCTAATGCGACTGGCGCGCTGCGCAAGGGGCACCTGCGACCGCGACGCTCCCTCGGCGACCAGCGCGCTCGCCGCCAAGCAAAGTGGGAGCGACCGCTGAGTGAGAGCGCAGAAGATCCTCTCAGGTCCAGACCGGTGGAATCAGGTAATCAACGCAACACCTGCTGAATCATCTCGGCGGGCGTCCGCCAGTCGAGGGTCTCGCGGGGCCGGCCGTTCAGGCGGTCGGCGACGGCGTCCAACTGCCGCTGCGTGAAGGTGGAGAGATCCACGCCCTTCGGGAAGTACTGCCGCAGCAGGCCGTTCGTGTTCTCGTTCGACCCCCGCTGCCAGGGGCTCTGCGGGTCGCAGAAGTAGACCTGCACCCCGGTCGCCACGGAGAAGACCCGGTGGTGCGCGAGCTCGGTGCCGCGGTCCCAGGTCAGCGAGCGCGTCAGGTGCGCCGGCAGCCGCCTGATCTGCCGGATCAGCGCCGGGATCACGGTCGTCGTCTCCTTGCTGGGGACGCGCACGAGAATGACGAAGCGAGTGGTGCGCTCGACCAGCGTGGCGATGTAGCTGTTGTCCCGCCCGGCGATCAGATCGCCCTCCCAGTGGCCCGGCACGGCGCGATCGGCGACCTCGGGCGGCCGCTGGCTGATCGGGATCGCGTCCACGATCTGGCCGCGCCCTTGGCGCTTCCGGGTCGCCGTCCGCGCGACGCGGACGACGCGCCGGCGCCGCAGCTCCTGCGTGAGCTCCTTCCGCAGGACATTGCGCGACTGAATGTAGAGCGACTGATAGATCGTCTCGTGCGACACATGCAGCTCCGGGGTCTGCGGCGCCGTGCGACGGAGCCACCGACTAATCTGGCGCGGGGACCACTGCAGGCGCAGCTTGGCCGTGACGAGCCGCCGGAGCGGCCGATGGGTCGCCAGGCGGCAGGGCTTCGGCCGCCGCGCGTCGACCCACGCGGCGATGTCGGCCCGCACCGCAGAGTAGACGTCGCGACCGCCGTGGCGCTCGACTTCGCGCGAGATGGTCGACGGCGCGCGCCCGAGCCATCGCGCGATCAGCCGGAAGCTCGCGCCCCGCGCCAGCGCCCGCTCGATCGCCTCTCGATCTGCGAGGGAGAGCTGGTGCGGCGACCGGACGCGCGGGCGCGGGGCGATGCCGCCCGCCTCCCGAATGATGAAGTGGACGGAGCCCGGCAGCTTGCCGAGCCGTTCCGCGATCCCGCGCCGCGAGACGCCCTCGCGATGCCACATCCATAGAAGGCCGCGCTGCTCCGAGGTGAAGCCACGCGGACTGATGCTCCTGGGTTCCATGCACACCTCCATGCGGTGAAAGATGGATGGTGTTGCACTGACCCCCTGACTCCAGGCCGCATAACGCTGGCTTCTGCAGCGGGCGCTCAAATGAAATGCGCGCGCTGCGCGCTTCCGAAAAAGCGTCCGTCTGCAGCAAGCATCGTTATCCGACCGCCCGCGGCAGAAGGAGCAACACGATCAAACCGAATCCACCGACCAGCGACGCCACCCCGACCAGCGCCACGTGTTGCATAGCCTGCGGCACCGCCCACGCGGCAAAGCGTTGGTGGTAGCGCCAAGGGATGAGCGCCAAGAGGATCGACGTGCCAACGAGGACCCATCCGAAGACTGCGATGGATCGCGCCCAGGTCATCTGCGGCGCGGAGAGAACGAACGCCGCTCCCGCCACGACTCGGAGGCCGAGTTCTGTGAAATGCAGACGCTGCGTCGTCGCGAGGCGACCGAGAAAACGCTTGGCCGTCTCCGGGCGCACCAGCGCACCGCCTCCCAGCAAGAGCAAGTAGAGCGCCACCAGAAAGACCACCCCCGGCGCAACTACCGAGATCAGACTATCCATTCAGCTTCTCGTCCCCTCATGTGTTCGGATAACGCCAAGCTCTGCCGCGGGACCACATAACAATGCGACAGGCGAACGCAGTGAGCCAGTCGCACTCCTTCATGAGGCCCGTCGGCAGCAGCGACCCGTTAGGCGTCCGGTGCGTTGCCTCACGGTTCGCGTGATGATTCATCGAGCGGCGGTTGCTCCGCTCTCGCAGCAGCGAATGCATTGTACCAACGCCAAGCCTTGTCGCCTTCACCCAGAGCCGAGTCGACTAGCATCTGAATCATCAGAAATGAGCCGGGGGTGATCTCATCATCCTCGAACTCGCGCCCAGCAAGAGCATCGTTGAACTCCATCTCGAAGTTGCGGAACCACCAAACTTCGATTTTCCGAAATAGCTTGTGAAGCTCTTGAAATCGCGGGCCAACCTCATTTATCGCCGCGCTACCAAGCAGGTTGGACAGTTCGTGCACAACGCGATTGCGGCATGACCGTATGCGGGCAAAGGTCTTGAGGTCATCGTCGTCAATCGCGTTGTAGGAATGGAACCACAACAGCGACGCTTGCAACGTGTTCTTGTGACGCGAGGTGACGTCTCGCTCGTAGGCCGCTTTGTCGACCACCCATCCGTTGGGCCCGAACTCGTTAGAGTGCAAGAATCTCGGGTGGTCGACAACTCGATCGCGGAACATCTCGAAGATCATCACGAACAGCGAGACACTGAGGAGTACGGATCGGAGCTCCTCAGGATGAAGCATTTGTTCGAAATCTGGACCCGTTTCTGAGTGAGTCACTCAATCTGTCTCCGCCTAACGCCGCGTTCTGCTGCAAAGGCTCCAATAAACTAGCTGTGAACGGAGGAGCGCGGAGCGCTCCGCAGTTACACAGCGCAGCTCCTGCCTTTGACTGCAGCAACGCTCGTTAGGCGGCGTCGGGACCAGCGGGGTTGTCCCACGCGTCGAAAAGTGCCAGTGACTTGGGACCCAAGTATGAGCGAATCTGTGCCGAAATCGGCTCGTTTGTCAGGTTTTCGATGAAGCACGTGTACACGGCGTTGCTGAGCTCTGTATCTGAGCGCTGACGATGCGCGGCGCACTCTTCAGCGAACTGAAACAGCTGAACTCTCGTTGCCTCGTCTAGCAACTCAAATTCTTCCCGCACGTAGTGGCTGAATTCTACGAACATTCCGTGGAACGTGAACGAACCGTCGTCGGCGCGGAACAAATTCTCGGGATCATTCCAGTACTCACCGAAGCCGGGCGCGATCGATTGAAGCTTGCTCATTACTTCAGCGGTTGTGAGCACGAAACTATGGCTTGATGAGAAGTGTTTCTTTGAATCGTGACGAGCGAGCCGCCTAACGCCCAGCGCTCTGCCGCGGGGCAACTACAACAAGTTGCGGTGAGCACGCGCAGCGTGCACGCCGCCATCCGAAATACCCCGACGGCAGCAGCGGTAGGTTAGCGAGCACGCCCTGCTATTTGCGATAGCTCCATTCCTCGTTTGCAGCAGGCCTGAAAGCTCTTTCCGCTTTCACACGGGCAGGGATCTGATTTTCGCCAGGTTCGCAGAGCAATGTCGCGAAAGCTGTTTTGCTTTCCCCTTTCAAGCCGCTGCAGCGCGATGGCGTCCTCCCCGTACACTGCTATGTTTCCAGACGTAGGTGGATGCTTCATTTTGATTGCTGAAATCTTCTCTTCAATCGAAATGAACGTTGCAACATCTTGATGGTTTGAAGAGGGAATGCGCTTGCCTGGCATCCTGGCGAGTGGATCAGTGTGATCATATGTGATCCTCGCGTCCTCTAGGAAAAGCACTTGCGTTGCCCCATGCCTGTCCGGCGTAATGCAGCGCAGCCCGAAGGACTCAGAGCGAATCAAGGCGTGGCCTAAGAACTCAACGAGCACGCCGGGCCAATGATTCACTTTCCAGCCCATTACCACCTCGCCCCCATGCGATTCCACCCAAGCTTGAGCGTTTACAATACACTTGTTGGGGAGGGCACCTGCGGTCGGCGCAATAGACACGAACACTGGCAACGAAACTAGACCAAGCTGTCCGCATGCGCGAACAACTTCGGGAGTGACAGACTCGGGCACTGTAGTGAAGACCATGGACCGTATTTTCGATTTGTCTCGCTAACGCCAAGCTCTGCGGCGGGGCACTTCAACAATACGGCAGGCGAGCAGAGCGAGCCAGCCGCTTTCCATAGTTCGGCCCCGCCCGCAGCAGCGATCGTTATGTGGCGGGATACTCGTCGTCGTCCGTCCCAGGTTCCTCGATCTGCTCAGCAGAAGCGCTCTCGGAGAACGACGACCATGCCTCGAGCATCCAAGGTGGAAGCTGGTCATGGCGCTTGACCGCGACACGCGAGTTCGCGTACGGCATGTGAGGAAGGAGAACAGTGCGAACAAGAAGATTGCTCGGGCTCACCTGAACTGGAGCGATGAGATCGGGCGCTCTAGTAATGTTCTCCCGGCTCTGTAGGTAGAGCGGAACCATGTAGTTCATCTTCCCGAAGTACCAGTGAGCCAACTGAAGCCCACGATTGAGCGACCATTGAATTGCGCCAGAGACAGCGCATATCTGCGCTACTGGTGGAGTCTGCCTTAAGAAGCTGACACGCTCGCCATTCTCATCAAGAATGTGATCGTGACTCATGACGATCTCAACGCCAGCTTGTATGGACGGAGGCGTTGGAATATCGGGCGATTCTGGCAGCTCCGGTGCTGATATCTGTGAACCCGCGGCGATGACTCGCCAAGGGGACTTGGAACCCGTTAGTGCTGGAGCGAAAACCAGATAGAGGGGCGTCCCGTAGCGAGTCTGAAGGTGGCCAGCGGTGACATAGAACTGCTCTCCTCGCTGCGTGAAGCGACCCTGCTCAATGCTCCAAGGTACGTTCACCGCGAGATACTTGGTTAACGCATAGTGGTCCTTGCCCCAGTGCTCAGATAGTGCGTCCTTCGCCAGCTGGTCAAGCACCTTAGGTGAGATGAACGCAAATCGATGAAAGCGCTCAACGACCTTGTTGGTATACGAGCTTCCTAGTTCCGCGAGCAGTTGGTCTTTTTCGATCATGGCAGAATGGGGTTGGCCACATAACGCGTAGCTCTGCTGCGGCGCCTCAAATGGAGCGCGCAGCGCGCCACCGAAATTACCGCGCCGGCTGCAGCAGCGTCGGGTTATGCCGCGATGGTCGGGTGGCCTCTATGCGACTTCGCGGTTGCGCCACGACCAGAAGTTCCACCAAGCCTGTCTTCCCGCTCTGAACGGCGACCACCCGGATGCTGGTGGGCCATCCCGAGGGACTGCGCACGGACGTGCCTGGGCCAGGCTCCTGCATTTACGGTCCGTTCAAGACGCCGCGAACTTGCCACCGCGCCCTACCCCATTCAAGAAAGACCCTCGCGACATAACGCGTATTAGGCTGCAGGGGATCACTGCAAGCCAGACTTTATATTCGCGCTTTCCGCAGCCTAACGAGTTCGACGAACAGGCCCGCGCAACTTCGCAAACCATTGAGCAGGAATGCCTTGCCGCGGAATGCGGCCTACGTGCCGAGATCTGTTAGGCTGCAGATAATGCAGTCTAAGGTTCGTCCGCATAGAGAGAACCGCAACCCGCAGCACCCCTACGGCGCGTCCAGCGGGCTCCGCACACCGCGGCCACCCCGATTGAGCACGTGGGTGTAGATCATCGTCGTGGACACGTCTCGATGCCCCAACAGCTCCTGCACGGTACGGATGTCGTAGCCGTCCTCCAGCAGGTGCGTCGCAAACGAATGCCGGAAGGTGTGACATCCTACTCGCTGGCCGATACCGGCGCGGCGGGCGGCTTCCGCCACGGCGCGCTGCAGCACCGTGTGGTGCAGGTGATGTGTACGCCGCTCTCCCGTGGACGCGTCACGATATTCGCGCGCGGCGGGAAACACCCAGCACCAACCCCATTGCCGGCTGGCGCCCGCTGCCTTGCGGTCCATCGCCCCAGGCAGCGCGACGTAGCCACCTCCAGCGGAGGCGCGGCGCGCCATCAGCACTTTCGCGGCACGCAGGTGCTCACGTAGCGGTGCAATCAATGACTCCGGAACCATTGTCACCCGATCCCGCCCGCCCTTGCCCGCGCGCACGCGCAATTCCTTGCGATCGAGGTCCAGGTCCTTCACTCGTAGCTGACAGCACTCGTTGAGTCGCAGGCCGGTGCCATATAGGAGCGAAGCCATCAGGTGCGGCGTGCCTCGCATGTGCACAAGCACCCGCCGCACGGCAGCTCGCGACAGCACATTGGGCAGCCGATGCGGAACCTTGGCTACCAGAAATCCCTGCACCGCGCCAAGCGGTTGTCCCAGTACTTCGGCGTACAGGAACGCCAATGCCGCCAAGGCCTGATTCTGCGTGGACGCCGCGACCTTTCGTTCGCTCGCCAGATACGTCAGAAATGCCGAGACAGCACTATCGCCCAGCGCCGACGGATGCTGCATCCCATGGAATCGCACGAACCGGACAATCCAGCGCACATACACCTCCACCGTGCGTGGACTGTACCGACGCACGGCCGCGCGCTCGCGCACCCGTGTGATGAGGCGGGCTCCGGTCATGCCCCACCATACGCCACCACCACACCTGCTCCCGCATCGATTGCACGCGCGCGCTCCCGTTTCTACGCGAGACCACCCGACACCCTCCGCCGTCGGGCCACGGCGGCCGGCCCCAGCGGCACCGCCCGACCCCGGCACATCCCCGCCCACCCAGAGTAAAATCAGGGTTCAGCCCGCTCCCACTACATTTCAACAATGCCTCTCTCCTCGCGCATCCTCGTGGTGGCCGCCACGGCCCGCGAACTCGCGCCCCCCGATGACTGGCGGTCCCTCCAGTGCGGCGTGGGGCCGGTCGAGGCCGCGATCGCGACCACCCTGGCCATCGCCCACGAACGGCCGGGGGCCATCCTGCACGTGGGCATCGCTGGCGCCCGACGCGCAGCGGGTATCGCCCCGGGCGCCCTCGTCATCGGCAGCGAGTCCCGCTATGTGGACCTCGGCGTGCCCGCCGAATGGGCGCCCAACACCATCCCGGCCTCGGTCCGCCTCCTCGCCGGTGTGCATCGCCTCTTCCCCCACGCCCGCGTCACGGCCATCGGCACCAGTGGCCGGGTGGGCGGGACGCAGGGCGCCGTCGCCGGCGAGCCCTGCGACGTGGAAGCCATGGAAGGCTTCGGTGTGGCCCGCGCGGCCCAGCAGGCGGGCGTACCCATCATCGAGGTGCGCGCGGTGTGCAACGAGATCGAGGAACAGGACCGCGCCCGCTGGCACTTCGACCTGGCCTTTCAAACCATCACCGACGCCACGCCGCTGCTCGTCGCGGCCGTCCGTGATGCCCTGAGACAACCGCTCGTCGGCTGCTGATCACGCACCCGTCGCTCCCGATCATCCGGCCGACTTCCGTCACCCCATTCTTCGCATGAGTCATCACCACACCCGCGTCGTCATCACCGGCATGGGCCTCGTCTCGCCGCTCGGCGCTTCCGTCAACGCGGCCTGGACCAACCTGCTCGCGGCCCGCTCCGGCATTCGCGCGCTCGATGCCGACATGATCGGCGAGGTCACCAGCCGTATCGCGGGTGTCGTGCCCTCGGCGTCCGAACCCGATGGCTTCGATGAATCGCGCGTGATCACCAGCAAGGACGCGAAGAAGGTCGATCGCTTCATCACGCTGGCCCTCGCGGCCGCGGCCGAAGCGGTCGAGCAGGCGCAGTGGAAACCGGAGACCGAAGAACAGCGCGCCCGCACGGCCACGGTCATCGCGTCGAGCATGGGTGGCTTTCTCAACATCTCCGACGCCGTGCGCACCACGTACGACGCGGGCCCGCGGCGCCTGTCGCCGTTCACGGTCCCGTCGTTCCTGCCCAACATGGCGGCAGGCTGGGTGTCCATCCGTCACGGCTTCAAGGGGCCACTCGGCGCACCCGGCACGGCCTGCGCGGCCAGCTTGCAGGCCATCGGCGACGCGGCTCGCATCATCCGCGCGGGTGAAGCCGATGTGGCGGTGTGTGGTGGTACCGAGGCGGCGCTCAACCTCGTGGGCATCGGCGCGTTTGCCGCAGCGCGTGCACTCTCCACGGCATTCAATGACCGCCCCACTGAGGCATCACGTCCGTTCGATACCGAACGCGATGGCTTCGTGATCGCCGAGGGCGCGGGGGTGTTGGTGATCGAATCGCTGGGGCACGCCATCGCACGTGGTGCCACGCCCATCGCCGAAATCGTGGGCTATGGCACGGCCGCCGATGCCTATCACATCACGGCCGGTCCGGAAACCGGCGACGGGGCGGCCCGTTCCATGCGTGCAGCGCTGCTGCAAGCGCAGCTCGCGCCGGAACGCATCGGGCATGTGAATGCCCACGCCACGTCCACGCCCGTTGGGGACAAGGCCGAACTGGCGGCCATGCGCGCGGTGTTTGGCACCAATCCGCACACCGCCATCAGCGCCACCAAGTCGGCCACCGGCCACACGCTGGGCGCAGCCGGTGGTGTGGAAGCCATCTTCACGGCACTCGCCCTGCGCGATCAGATGCTGCCGCCCACACTCAATCTCACCAACCCCGATGCGGCCACCGAAGGCCTCAACGTGGTGGGGCCTGCGGCGCGCCCGTGGGAGTTCGACTACGCCCTGTCGAACGGGTTTGGGTTTGGTGGTGTGAACGCGAGCATCGTGCTGCGCCGGTGGACTGGCGTGTGAGCACGAAGCCCGAGCTCACGTTCGGCTATTCGCCCTGCCCCAATGATACGTTTGCGTTTCATGCGCTGACGCATGGACTGATCGACGCGCCGTTCACCATCAAGCCGGTGCTGCTCGATATCGAGGAGCTCAATCGGCGGGCACACGATGGCGCGTTCGATCTCACCAAGCTGAGTGTGGGCGCGTTTGCCGCCGTCGGCGAACGGTATCGCCTGTTGCGTAGCGGCGCGGCGTTGGGCAAAGGAGTGGGGCCGTTGGTCGTGGCCCGTGCGCCCATGTCGTTCGAAGAGGCCATTGCCGGTGGCCCCATGGCCATTCCGGGACGCGAGACCACCGCGTATCGCCTGCTGCGTCTCGCGGCGCCGTCGCTCACCAACACCATCGAGCTGCGCTACGACCAGGTGCTGCGCGCGGTGGCCAACGCTGAAGTACATGCTGGGCTCATCATTCATGAAAGCCGCTTCACCTATGCCGATCATGGGCTGCACAAGGTGATCGACCTGGGCGACTGGTGGGAGCACGAGACACAGTTACCGGTGCCACTGGCCGGCATCTGTGCGCGGTCAGATATGGATCCGACCCTGGCCAACGCTGCCGAACAGGCCATCCGCGCCTCGGTGCAGTACGCGTTCGACCATCCCGAGACGAGCCGCGACTACGTGCGTGCGCATGCGCAGGAGATGTCGGCCGAAGTGTGTGCGCAGCACATCGCCCTGTACGTGAACGAACATTCGCTGGATATTGGCGCCGAAGGATTGGCAGCCATCGATCGTCTGGTGGCCGTGGACCGACCTGCCTCCGTCGCATAACACCGCCTCCCACGCGAACGATCATGGCCACCCAGGACGATGTGCGTCGCATTGCCCTGTCGTTGCCGGGCGCCGAGGAGGCGGACGATCGTTTCGCGTTTCAGGTGCTGGTGAAGGACAAGCCCAAGGGGTTCACCTGGGTGTGGCTGGAACGGATCGACCCGAAAAAGGCGCGCATTCCCAATCCGCGATTTCTGGGTGTACGCACCAGCAGTGTGGCCGAGCGGGATCTGATGATTGCCGCCGAGCCGCGGATTTTCTTCACAGAGCCACACTACAACGGATATCCCGCGGTGCTGGTACGTCTTGAAGAGATTCCGATGGCGCAGCTCGAGGTGATCCTGGTGGAAGGGTGGCGCCATGTTGCGCCGCGGGAGCTGAGCGCGCTGGTGGAGTAGCCCGCCATTCGTCGGTAGCGAACACGCCGGACAGGAGACGCACCCCTATGATCATGCGCCGTTCACTCAAGCGCCGCGCCGCATTGGTATCGGTCCTGCTGGCCCTGGTGGCCGCACCCATCGCCTGGTCGCAGCGCGGGCGCATGTTCATCGAGCCCAACGTGCCCTACGACGGCCGCTTCACCTTCGTGCGCCTGCGCTACACGCAGGGCTATCGCATGGCCTGGAGCGCGGACTACCCGGCCATGGAACGCAACTTCATGGCCATCCTGGGTGACTTGTCGACCCTGAAGCTGCACCGCAAGGGCAGCAATGTGCACACACTCGACGACCCCGAACTGGCGCGCTACCCGGTCGCCTACCTCACCGAGCCGGGCTACTGGTATCCCACCGACGAAGAAGCGGCCGCACTACGCCAGTGGATTCTCAAGGGCGGATTCCTGATCGTGGATGATTTTTACTTTGACCGGCAGTGGGAGGTCTTTGAGGCAGGCATGAAGAAAGTGCTGCCTGAAGGGCGCATCGAGCAGCTCGATGTTTCCCATCCGGTGTTCAATTCGTTCTTTCAGATCAAGACGCTCGATGGCATGACCCATCCGGCCACACGGTCGGCCAAGGCCGTGTACCTGGGCATCCACGAAAACAACGATCCTCGGCAACGGCTGCAGGTGGTCATCAACTTCAACAACGACATCGGCGACTACATGGAGTGGTCCGGCGAGGGATGGTATCCCGTCAATCTCTCCAACGATGCCTACAAGTTCGCGACCAACTACGTGGTGTACGGATTGACCCATTGATCCGGAATGTCCTCCTCACTTCCCTCCCAGTTCAAGAGACGCTCGAGTGCCGATTATCACTTATGACGCTTGGATGAAGGATACGGCCCGAATCGGCCGCTCCCGCAGTGCAGAAATCAAGGCGATTGACGCCGCCTTCCTGGAACTCGAGAAGCTCGGCACGGAACCGTCTCGGCAGAAGCTGATCAAGGCCTTTGAAGCCTGGAAGAAGAAGGAAGGCCCCGGGGATGCATGGAAGCGCAGTGGACGCAATCATCTGCGCGCCGTGGACAAGCTGGCCGCCATGCTCGATGGCAAGGGTGACGACGACGACGCGTTCAGCTCCGGTCGTGTCCCCGACTTCATGCACGAAGAACTGATCAACGCGCGTCTTGGCGTGTTGTATCTGTTCAGCCGCGTGAGTGTGGCGCCGGGCATGTTCAAGATGGTGCTGGAAGGCGGATTCGATATTGCCGGTCAGTCCATGGACATCGGCGGTTCCAGCGATTCCGACAAGAACATCGTGGGCAAGGTCGGCAAGGGCATGGGGCCCGTGGGTTGGGTCGGCAACAAGATCGAAGGCAAGCTGATTCCACAGAACGTGCCCAAGAACGTCTACCTGCCCCAGGGCGCCAAGCCGAGCATCGAGGCGGGCCTCACGGCCACGAACGTCACGTCGGAGCAGATCCTGCGTGACGCCGAGCGCGCCGAGGCCTTGTCCAAGCGGTCCAACCTGCAGGTGGTGAAGGACAAGCTGCAGCAGTGGTTCGACATGCTGGTGGAGAAAGTGAAGGAGATCGTGCGCCAGAAGTTCGGCACGGTGGAAGGCATCACCGGCATGATCAAGACACTGGTCAAGGGCATCGTGTCGGTGGTGGCGTCCAAGGCCGCCCCGTTTGTGGGCGCCGGCATGGACATCGCGCGCGGCGTGGGCAAGACCATCGATGCCGCTATCACGCGCTTCAAGGCGTGGAAGGATGGACGTGATGTGGAAGTGGGCCAGGGACATCCGGCCACCATCGTGCAGTCCATCACCCGCGCGATGACGCTCAGCCTGTTCGAAGGGCTGTATCAGACGATGAAGGGCGCCGGCGCGCTGGCCATGGATGTCGTGGGCTTCGGTGCCGGTGCCATCGTGAACCTGTGCGTTTCGGCCACCGAACTCGTTGTGAAGTTCATCTGGCGTCTGGTGGAAACGGTGCGCATCAACGCGTTCTGCGCGCAGGCACGTGGACATTGGGAAAACAGCCAGTCGCTCGACGCCATTCACCGTCGCCCGTTTGCGTTCAGCGAATGGTATCGGGACTATGCGCTCAACATCCCGCTGATCTCGGTGCTCACGCTCAACACCGGCATCTGCGGCGACAAGATGCGCTACCTGAGCATGTTCAAGTCGGGTGGGCAGATCAGCAGCAATGATTTCCAGAACGGCGTGCGTTTCCTCGACAACCTCAAGCCGTGGGGCGCCGACTACATCAAGTCGGCCGGTTATTCCCTGCGCTCGGGTGGTGACGTGCTGGTGGATCGCCTGATCAACAAGCTGGCCACGTCACACGAGAAGGAGAAGCAGGCCTACGACTACGTGCTCGACGCACTCAAGTCGTAGGCCTCACCGCCGCGCACTCACATCGGGAAGAAAAACACCCGATTGAGTTGCGCCGGATTCACCGCCACCACACGTCCCGGCTCGGTGTGATCCACATAGCGGATGGTGCCGTTACGGTTCTGGGCATTGAACACGTGTCCCCGCACGTCGGTCATGCCCGGCACCGTCCCAGGTCGGTATTCCACGAACACCAGCCCCTGGGATCCGATTCCCTCGCGCTCGAGCAATCGGTTGATGTCATTCATCGATCCCATCTGCACGGGCTGTCCACGCCAGATCTCATCGAGTTGTTCGGGCGTGTAGCTCCCCGTGCGGCGCGGGGCAAACCCGTTGCCGCGCGGCTCGAGCCGGGCAAAGATCTGCTCGGGGGTGTGCGCCATATCGTCGCCAAATCCGCCGGGTCGTGTGTCGGGATACACACCGCGCACACCACCGGGCATGTCATCGGCCACACCACCGGCGGCCTTGAACAGATCGGCTTCGGCCATCGCGCCCGGGAAACAGGCATTGGTGGCAAAACACGGCTGCGGCGGCGTGCCGCTGCCATAGCTCCGATTCTGCCGCAACGTGCGCTCGATGGAGCCCTTCACCTGACGGCGCGCGGTGGCCACACGACGCACACGTTCTGCCGCTTTCTCCACCGCATTGATCTGCCGCAGCGCACCGGCGCGATTGAGACCACCGGCGGGCAGCACATTGGGCAGGTTCTTGCCGATGAACCGTGACGGATTGGCCTTGAACTCCTTGAGCGCCTGCTCGGCCGCCGCGCGCAACTGCCGATGATTGTCGGTGTTGTCGTTGGTGAGATAGTCGGCCAGTGACTGTGCCATCTGCTGCAGTGGCACGCCGGGGCGCTGCGACAGAAACTGCAGTGTCTCTCCGGCCCAGTCGGCGAGACCTCCCACAAACTCCGCGCCCGGATTGCCGGCTGTGGTGGTGTGGAGTTCATCGGCGATGACATTCATCTCGGCGCCCAGCTTGAACACCCGCGCACTTTCATCGGTGGCCAGAATGGGTGGTTCGGTTTCGGCCGGTGGCGTGGGCGTGCCGCGATCCGTTTCTGCTGGAGGACGCGATACGGGGCGCGATGTGCACGCCCCACGAACGATATCGATGTTGGCCTTGGTGTGACGCGCCATCTCGTCACTGCGCGCATCGTGGACGGGCTGGATGGCCGTTTCCCGCTTGTCCATCGCCGCCCGTCGGCAGGACTGTGCCTGCGATGACGATGGTCGCCCCACCGAGCAGGCGCGGTGGTCCTTGTTGTACTGATTGTTCACATCCACGACACGCTTGTTGATTGCCGCGAGGTTGTCAGCGTGTTGTGTGCGTTCGGCGCGGCGGGCTTCATCGCAGGCGCGCGCATCAGTCTGCGCCACCACTGGGCGAGCCATCAGCAGAAACAGCAGGGCGCGTGCGTAGGGTGCACCGCGCAGGACCGCGAGCATCGAAATCTCCGGAAGGCGTCACTCGAAGTTGCCGCTTCCGGGCCGATGCACAAGTGCGCGCTGCGCCAACCAGGGTCTGAATGCCAACGTGGCCCCCACCGGTATTCGGCAGGGGCCACGCATTCTCACCGTCTCTGCACTAGCGACCGAGCCAGTAGCTGGCCTTGATCAGGAAGACGTTATCGGGGCGGCGCGCGAAGATGTTGCCGTACGCATCCGTCACGCCGCGGCGATCGAGATTGGTATCGCTGGCATCGCGTCCCTGCGTCCACACGAAGAACAGCACCGAACCCGGGCGATACTCCCAGCGCACGACATTATTGGTGCGCATCTGGCCCACCCGGAAGCCGGCCGGCGCGCCGCGCGTGGTGTACGGGCGAAAGCGTTCATCACGTTCCGACGAGCGACCGTTGGCCAGTGCACGCCAGTCGGTGTATTCGCCATTGCTGACGAACGGCTGCAGATAGCTCTCGAAGCTCAGCGTGGGCGTGATGGTGTAGTTCATGCGCATCGTCACCGAACTGGTGGACTGATACAGGCGCGCAAACGTGAACGACGTGACCCCACCATCCACGTAATTGCCGTTCCACTGCTGGTCGTCGATGTTGCGCGTGTAATTCAGGTTGATGCTGCCGTTGAACTGCGAACCCACGCGCACATTCGCCCCACCGTGCACGTTCCAGTTGCTGCCGAGCCCGTCGAGCCGTCGACCCACATTGCCACCGATGTTGGGGGCAAAGTTCCGACGGCTGTCGCCGTTGATGTTGAACCAGCTATTCAGCGTCTTCGGCTTGAACAACGCCGGGCCACCACGCGCGTCCCGATCGGAGTACGCGGTGATGAGGTTGTTGAACCCGATGCCGCCGTTGGCGCTCCAGAAGTTCTTGAACTCACCCCAGCCGTTCACATTGCCGCCGTTGCCCAGCATCATGCCGTCGGTGTTGCTGAAGCCCCAGGCATTGAAGTTGAGGTTCGCGCGACGGAACATGCCCACCGGGGTCACGGGGCGCAGCCCCATCCACATGGACGCGCCGGCTTCATCACTGCGGGTACGGAAGCCCACATCGTTGATCTCGAAGCCCGGGGCCATGTACCACGCGGACGTGCTCAGGCGGGTGATGCCACCTCCCTGCTTCTCGAGGGAGCCCTGCATCATCCATCCCGTGAGACTGGTGCGCGTGCTGTCGAAATCGATGTGCTCCGCATCGGGACGCTGATACAGATGACCATTGGAACGCTGCGTGAGCGCGATGGCCTGCGCCGTACCGGCCACATGCGAACCCGCCAACTGACTGCTCACCTGCCAACGATCGCCGGCAAACCGATGCCGTGCATCGAGGCCGCCGGTCCAAGCATTGCCACGCAGGAAATTGCGCGTCCACTGGTCGGTCTGGCGCGCCGTATTGGTCACCATGAGACCGATACCGCTGTTTCCTCCGCGCAGATCCTGCTGCAGACGCAGCACGCCATAGTTGGTGCGCGGTTCGATGGTGCGCTGCTGGGTGCCCATCTCTTCCTGCGTCACGGCATCGATCAGACCAATGGAGAGGCCGTTGCCCAATCGGCCGGTGACCTTGGCCGCGCCCAGAATACGCGACTGCAGGGGAGATGCGGCGTCACCATAGGTGCTGCGCATCTGCGGCGAGCGACCGATGCGACGCGAGTAAAACAGGCCGGTACACTGCCCGTCGTTGCAATCGATGTCGTAGCGGAAGATGCCACTGCCTTCGAGAAAGAACGGACGACGCTCGGCGAAGAACTGTTCGAATGCGCTGAGGTTGAGCACACCCGGATCGGCTTCCACCTGACCGAAGTCGGGGTTCACCGCCGCATCGAGCGTGATGTTGGACGTGAGACCGAGCTTGACGTCGGCCCCGATCTGTGAGGCGGCCGCGTTGCGCGGCGTACCATCACCACGCGGGCTCGCACCATAGCGCCCCACCGTGTAAGGCTGCAGTTCCATACGACGTGGCGCCGACAACTCCGCGAAGCCCGCCATCGGCTGCCACTGACTCACCATGCCGGTGCGTGAACGACGAAACAGCGGCCACGATATGCGTTCACCGCGGCGCGCGATGCGACGCATCAGCAGCAGACCAAAGGTGTTGTCACCACTGGGCACATACCGCAACTGACTCAGCGGAATGCGATACTCGGCCGTCCAGCCCAGCGAATCGATCTGCGCTGCGCCCTCCCACACCGCGTTCCATCCCCAGTCTTCATTGCCATCGTTGAAGACGTAACCATCGGACATGGTGCCGGCCGGCGTGAGGCGGAACATGTAGCCGGTGCGCTTGTCGTTGTACGAATCCACGCCGAGGATGATGTCGTCGGAGAGCGCCATGCCGTCGCGGCGCTGCAGCACCGACAAGATGCTGTCGGGATGCGGATCGTAGTTGCGCACGAGCACATACAGGTTGCGTGAGTCGTAGGCGACCCGCGCTTCGGTGCGGAACGACGGATCGCCGTCCTCCGTGGGTTCGAACTGGCGGAATTCCGTGATGGCACGGGCAGTCTTCCAGATATCGTCGTCGGCACTGCCGTCGATACGGGGGGCACGAACGGCACGCTCGGGGCTTGCCAGGGGTGCGGGATCTCCGGCGCGCGGGGCGCTGGCACGGAGAACCGTCGTCGACGCGACCTGTGCGCTGGCCGGTGACTGGGCCAGGACGGACGTGGACGCGACGAACGGCAGAAGGAATGCGACAAGCCGCATGGAGGGCTGCAGACGGAGGCGAAGGGCGGGATGGTGAGTGCTGGTTGGACGGCATCAACCACAAAAGGGTTGGAAGCACGCCCGATCATGAACTCACGCACGAAGCTCGCGGTCACTGCGATGCACACATCATACGCGAGGTGTGCCTCAGCGACCCAGTGCCCCAACGGGCCCCCGATCAGCAGGGTTTCATGTCTACGTGTTCCGGACGTCTTGTGCATGCCGCGCGTTGCGGCTCGCGCGCAGCAATGCCAGACCCAGTGTCCATTGCCCTTCACCGGTGTGCAGGTGCACGGTGCCCGCGCGCATCTGCGCATATACCTGCTCGAGCAACAACGCGTCGTCTTCACGACTGGTGGTGTCACCGCGATGGCCACGATGATGCGCCATTTGCAGAAACAACGTGCCGGACAGTGCTGCGGCGATGCGCTGTGACCACACAAAACGCGGTGGCAACATGGCGATCGTCGAGCGATCGACGGATTCGATGTCTTGCCTATCAGTCGCCTGATCGTACGCCCACAGCAGTGCGGCACTGGCGTCCGCATCCATGCGCAGAAAGACGGCCGCCGTGGCGAGATCGTAGTACGGATCATTGATCGCCGCACTCTGCCAATCGAGCAGCACCAGGCGATCGCCCGCGCAGGCGATGTTGGTGGGATTGACGTCGTTGTGACTCAACACCGGCGCCCGATCGGTGAGCGGTGGCGCCTCTTCGAGCAGTGCGTGCACGTGCGCATGCACCCACGCAGGCAGCGCACCGATGTCGTGAGCGGCGTGATGCACCGTCCTCAGTACGGCCTGTGGATCGGCCCGTGGCATGGCATGCAACGGCCCTTCGAGTGGCAGGTCGTGCACCCGCCGAATCGTGCCCGCGAACTGCGCGAGTGCCGCAGCGCGCGTGGCCGGGTTTCCGTAGCGAGCGGCAAACGGAATGTCGCCGGCGATCAGCTCGCTGAGCACCGCCCGTCGTTCGGCGTCGTGATGCACAACCTGCGGCGCGGCCCCCACCTCGGCCGCCGCGCGCTGCACGGCGACGGCCAATGTCCATGTGGCCAATGGCTCCTGCACGGAGGTGCGCTTGAGGACAAACGCGCCGTGACGGGTGGTCACCCGGTGTACGGAGGCACCCGATTGGCCGACCGCGATCGGCGCGAAATCCACGACATCCGCGTCGTCCGATTCGGCGGCGCTGGTCCATTCGGGAGGCAGGCAGGCCTTGAGCTCAGAATTCATGGGTATATTATTACCCGGATAAAACGCGGTGTCCACCCGCCCTTCAACTGCAAACCGTGTCCCTACCACAAACCTCTGCACCCCCCGCGCCGCGGCCATCGCTGACGCTGTTCGAAGGTTACCAGGTGCTGGCGCGTGGCTCGCACGTGGTGGTGGCACAGGCACTGGCGGCCGCGATTCGCGAGCGTCGAAACGGGCCTGTGCTGGCCTTCGACGACCACACCGGCCAAGTGGTGGATCTCGACTGGCGCGGCAGCGACGGGGAGATTGCGGTGCGTTATGCGGCACCCGAGGCGCCGGCGACATCGACCGAGGAGGCGTCGAGCACGAAGGCACGCGGTCCCGGTCGGCCTCGACTGGGCGTGACGGCCCGCGAGGTCACCCTGCTGCCATCACACTGGGAATGGTTGGCCACGCAGCGTGGCGGTGCGTCGGTGACGCTGCGCCGCTTGGTCGACGACGCGCGCCGCGCCAGTGCGACGGCGGACCGTGCACGGGCGGCGCGTGACGCGACGTACCGATTTCTGCATGCCATCGGCGGAGACCTGCCCGGATTTGAAGAGGTGTCCCGGGCCCTCTTCGCCGATGATCAGCTACGGATGGAGGCGCTCATGGTGAATTGGCCAGCGGACGTGCGTGGATATGCGCAACGCCTGCTGTCCACTTGATGCACTTTCATCGGTACACCATGGGATCACCATCGAATTATCACGAAATAATTTCTGCGGCCGGATAGTCGGTGTAACCTTCCGCAAAACCACTCGCCCCCGGCGCAAAGAAGGTGGCCGGATTTCCCTGAGACAACGGCAAGCCCTGTCGCAGGCGATCGACGAGGTCGGGGTTCGAGATGAATGGCGCCCCTACAGCGACAAGATCCGCGGTGCCGCTGGCCAGCAGATCCTGCATCGTGTAGAGGGTGCGGATGCCGCCATTGAGAATGATGGTGCCGCGGAAGTGCTCACGAACCGCCGCGCGCGTGGCCACGCCATGGGCACCGTAGCCGGCCGGATCGATCAGGTGCAGGTACGCGATACCCAGCGCCTGTAGCTCCCGGGCGAGCAAGACATATGTGGCATCGATCTCGTCGTAGTCCGGCTGGTCGTTGTACTGATTCCACGGCGACAGACGAATGGCCGTGCGATCGGCGCCGATGACCCGTGCGACCGCCCGTGCTGTCTCCAGAACAAACCGGGCACGCCCTTCCACCGAACCACCGTAGGCGTCGGTGCGCTGGTTCGAGTGGGGATTGAGGAACTGCTGCAGCAGATAGCCATTCGCGGCATGGAGTTCGATGCCATCGAAGCCGGCGTCGATGGCAAGCTTCGCACTGTCCACGAATGCCTGCTGCACCCGCGCGAGCCCGTCGGCATCGAGCGCCTCGGGAGTGTCATGCGGCTGCAGTTGCTGCTGATCGGTCCAGATATCACCTGCTGCCGCAATGGCGGACGGTGCCACACCCGCGATGCCACCGGGCGTGTTGAGCGTGTTGAAGATTCGACCGGTGTGCATGATCTGCAGGAAGATCCGCCCGCCTTCCGCGTGCACGGCATCGGTCACCTGCTTCCAGCCATCGCGCTGTTCGCTGGTGTGCAGCCCCGGGATGCGGGCGTAGCCCGTGCCATCGGCGGACGGCGCCGTGCCTTCAGTGATGATCAACCCGGCGCTCGCACGCTGGCGGTAGTACTCCACCATCATCGCATTGGGCACGTTGCCGATCGCGCGGTTCCTGGTCATGGGCGCCATCACGATGCGGTTCTGCAACGCGGTGGCTCCCACCGTGATGGGCGTGAGTGCGAGCGGTGTGGTAGTGACTGACGTGGTCATGGTGGTGTGTCCGGTGCGGTGTGTGGGCGCTTGGTGGTGGTAGTTATTCTGGACATTTCAGTCCAAAACTGAGCACAAAAATTCGCCGAAATGGCGTGTATCACGACCTCAGCGTCGCGTGAGTTGTTCGAGTGTGAAGTCGATGGTTTGCTGCAACTGCGCCGCCGGTTGGCCCGTCTTGGCGCCGAGTACGAGTCCCATGCGTGTACAGAGGACCATGCGGGCAGCCTGTTCGACGTCCAGCGTATCCGGCAGCGAGCCGTCGGTCTTGGCGTCGGCGAGTCGTCGAATCACAGCGTCCTGCAGAATGGCGGCGTCGGCCTGGAGAATCGCGCCGACCTCTTCATCCGTCGCGCCAAACTCCACGGCGGCATTCATCGCCAGGCAACCGGCGCCCTTTCGTTCGGGCGTGCAGGTGATGGCCGACTGCAGCAGCAGACGCAGTGCCGCCAATGGCGGCGAGGTGCGACACAGCAGTGCCACCTGCTCACCGATTTCATGTCGGCTATACGCGCGCAGCGCGTCGAGAAAACACTGCCGCTTGTCGCCGAAGGTGTCGTAGAAGCTCTGGCGACCGATACCCATCGCACGCGTGAGGTCCTCCGTGGTGGTCGGGGCAAACCCCTTCCGCCAGAAAACCTCCACCCCCGCCCGCAGGGCATCGTCGCGCTCGAACTCCTTGGGCCGTGCCATATCCTGCAATCTGGCTGTTTTGGACAGACGTGTCAATAACACTGGTCCGCAACAGCGCACAGCGGGGGGAACACAGAGGACACAAAAACAAAAAACTACCGCCACAGATGCAAAGACATGTCAATCAAACACTTAGCTGATTGAATGATTTTTTGGTGGTATCTGTGCCTTCCGCTCGGTTTCTGTGCAATCTGTGTTCCCCCCGCTGTACCCAACCCAACTATCGAAGCAGGATCGTCGCCTGCGGCCCCCACCGCGATGCGGCAGAGACATGGTCCCATCGGTACTCACGCACCGTCAGCCGCTGACGAGCGGCATCGAGGGTGACGACCAGAAACGAAAGCTTGGTGTCGTCGGTGGCCGAGTCGCGGCCTTTGAGCGGAGAGTCCACACGGAAGGCAGGAAGCAATGCAGTGCCGTCGGCCTCACGCAGCGCGTGGAACTCGGTCCAGTTCTGATGTCCGTGGAAATAAGCCCGCACATTGCGATGACGGCGCACCAGCTCACGAAAGCCTTCCAATGTGGGCGATCCTTCGAAACGGGCTCCTGGCAACGGCGCGCCCTGCCACTGCTCGGTGAGCAACGCCTGGAAGCCTCCAGTACCCGGCGGTCCACCACCCGGTGCGGTGAAATGACTGATATCCACCATCGGCGGATCGTGTGCGAACAACAGCACCGGCACCGAATCGGGGATGCTCGACAGCTCCTGCTCCATCCACGCTCGCTCGGCGGAGTCGGGCCAGATGTGCAGCACCATCAGCGCCACCCCATCGAGGCGGCGCACATAGTGGATGCGGTCGCGTGTGTAGTCGAATGGTGGTCGCTGCGCATACTGCACGGGATCGATCAACCGCAGCAGACCCGCCATCGCCGCCGTGTCGGTGCGCGGCGTGAGCGCGGGCACATAGCCGATCGCATTCGAGGCATCGTGATTGCCGGTCGCCACGATCATGGGCAATGGCGCCGCACGTCCGGCATTCAGCGGCGCGACAAATGTATCGAGGAACTCCTGCCATGATGCGGCCGCCGATTGCACACCGGGTTCGGCGCGGTTGGCGATATCCCCTGTGACAGCCACAAATCCGAGTTCGCCGATGGGTTGTCCCGCATGCACACCCGTGTCATCGGGCAGGCGGGTACCCGGCAGGGCCCGCACGGCCGCCGCCAGCGCGGCATTCACCTTGGCTGCGGAGACAGCGGAGTCACCCCGAAAGCGCGCACGCGCCAAGCCGTAGTGTAGATCGGACACCAACACGAAGTGGATCGCCGCCGCAGACTCGCTGCGCTGCGCGGTCGCGGTCTGCCAAGGCACCCCCATGATCACGACGAGGCTCAGCACAGCGGCGCGCAGTATCCACACGCAGACGGCGTCCGGGGAAATCCCCGGACGCCGCTGGACAGCACGCACACACGTTCTCACCAAGTCCTTACATGCCATGACGGACGCCGAAGTTGAGCTGGCGGCCGTAGTACGTGGTGGACACCGGATGGCTGCGGTCACCCACATACTCCACCGTGGGTGTGTTGGTCACGTTTCGCACGTTCAGGAAGATCGAACCGAGCCGCTGTGTGCCGTAGCTGAACGTCAGATCCACCAGCTTATCGGGCGCGAAGTAGCGATCCTGCGCGAGCGCCGCACCGACGGCGGACAGACGCGCGGAACGCTGCACGTACGACGCCCGCAGCTCAAAGCCACGAAGGTTGTAGAACCCGATGAGGTTGAGCACATCACGGGCCGGGCCGGTCAGCGGCAACGATTCCGTGCGGCCCGGATAGCGAGCGTCGCTGCTGATGAAGCTGTAGTTGCTCTCGATGCCCAGTCCACTGAGCAATCCCGGCAACATGTTGAAGCGCTGTACCCACGACAGCTCCACGCCCTGCGAGCTGCCCCCTTCCGAGTTCACACGACGCTGTTCGTCGTATCCGGCAAAGTCGCCCGTGGTGAGACGCGTGCGCTGGCTGAAGACGAACGACTCGATGTCCTTGCGGAACACCGACACCGAGAATGCTCCGAGCTCACCCAGCGCGTACTCGGCGCTGGCATCCCAGTTGCGCGCCGTGGCCGGCTTGAGGTCAGGATTGCCCACAACGATAGTGGGTGGGTTGAGCTGGGCATTCACCTGCGCGCTCGGAATAAGGTCGCCAGGCGCAGGACGTGACATGCCCGTGGTGAATGAGGCGCGCATCACGAGCGGCACCACCGGCTGATATCGCACATGCAGGCTGGGCAGCACGTTGCTGTACGACGCGCTCGACTTCTGCTCCACGATGCCCGTCACGCTGGTCACACCGTTGACCGTGGTGGTACGAACCAGATTGGCACGACCGCTGTTGTTGGTGTGTTCGAAGCGCGCACCACCGATCAGGCGTACGTTGCCGATATCGAGCGTACCCATGGCAAAGGCGGCCGTGATCGATTCATCGATACCGAAGTCGCTGTTCGCGCGGCCCTGTGTGGAAAACGGCTCGTTCACCAGGAAAGTGCCGGCACCGTTCTGCACCGACTGCAACCAGCGGTCGTAGTCTGGGAAGTACGGCAGCAGGCGCGAGCGTCCATTCGACGCCGGCATGAAGTCCGGTGTGGCCACGTCGCGAATCAGCGTCGGCGTGATGCTGGCCGAATTGGCGGCATTCAGCGTGTAACGCGCATAGATCGGCTGCGACTGGGCCGACTGCTTGGTCGAGTTGCGGGCACCGAACTTGAGCGAGAACGGCAATCCATCGAGGGAGAACGTGCGGCGGGTGCTCAGGTCGATGGTCGTTTCGTTTTCATCACGTGGTGCCTGCGTCTGGTCCACATTCACCAGCCGCTGCAGCGTCTTGTTGCCGAGGTCCACGCCGTTCGTGACCGTGAAGCGCGGAAAGCGCGGCTCGGCCATGTCGGGGGTCATCGCCACATTGGCGATGCGCGTGGTGATCTGCATGGTGGCCGGATAGGTCTTGTCGGCGCGGGAGTGCGAAGCGCGCAGGTCGGTGTTCCAGGCCCCCCACTGCGTGGTGCCACCGGCGATGTACATCTGGAAGACGTTGTGCGGCTCACGATAGAACGTGATGTTGTCGACCTGCGAAGTGGTGGGACGCCATGTCGTGCCCTTCTGGTCGAGCCAACGATAGTCGTCGCTCCAGACGGCCTTGGCATACAGCGTGGTACTGGTGTTCGGTCGATAGCCGACATTGAAGCCCAGGCCGATACGGCGCTTCTCTTCGCCACGATCGTACACATTGTTGCTGGCCAGCACGAACGGATTGGTTCCCACGGTGCTGTAGGCGTTGTCCGAACCATCATAGCCACGGTAGTCGTGAAAGTACGAACCCGTGAACAGGTAGCCGAAGTTCTTTTTTGCGCCGAGCCGGTCGCCAATCACCAGCTCGAGCTGCTGATTGATCGTGTTGCCACGCTGGTTGTTGGTGCCACCGAGATTGAACGCGAACGTGCGGTCGGGTGAATCAAATGCCGTGCGGGTCACGAGATTGAGCGAACCGCCGATGCCATCACCCGGCAAGTCTGGCGTGAGCGCCTTCGTGACTTCCACGCGCGAGAGCGTGGCGTAGGGGAACTGATCGAGTGCCACATCGCGGTTGCCATCGACGTTCGTGATGGGCAGTCCGTCCACCGTCACCGAGTTGTACTGGGGTGCGAGACCACGAATGGTGGCGGTACGATTCACGCCGGCGCGTGTCTCCACGATGATGCCGGGCAGACGCAGCAGCGCGTCGCCGATATTGCCTTCCTGCACGAGACCGAGGGCTTCGCGCGACACCACCGTTTTGAGGTTGTCGGCGGAGCGCTGAATGTTGATGGCGGTCGCCTGCCCGGCCACCTGACCAATGGTGGTGACGGTTTCGAGATTGGGCGTGAGCGCAATTTCCACGTCGGCCCGCGCACCGGCGGCCACCGTCACGGGCGTACGCGATGCGCCGTAGCCGATGTAACGCACCACCAGGGTGTGCGTACCAACCGGAACGCCACGAAAGACAAACTGCCCTTCGCGTCCCGTGGCGGCTTCGAGTGACGTGCCTTCGACACGCACGATCGCGCCTTCGAGGTAGGCACCGGTCTGGCTGCGGACCCGCCCACCCACTTCACCAGTGGAGGACTGCGCGGGGAGCATAGCTGGTGCGAGCGCCAGCAACAGAATGCGAAGCGCCCCCGCGAGGCGGGAGCGCAAGCGAACAGACAAAGACATGAGATGAGGCCGGTTGAAGGTGTGTAGCCGGCATCACAATCCCCAATCTTCGTCACGGCGCCGTGACCTGCACGTCACGACTCAAGCCAATGGGCATACCTGAATTCGGAACTGCGTACAGCGGGGGGAACACAGAGCACACAGAAACAAACCGCCACGACCACAGACACAACGAGCAACTTCGTGCTCCATCACTTGAAAAATGATTGAACGATTCTCTTTGTGATGGTGGTATCTGTGCCTTCTGCTCCGTTTCTGTGCGATCTGTGTTCCCCCCGCTGTACCCCTACGCCGTCGCTTCGAGCGCGCGCCGCACCTTGCCCACGAGCTCGTGGATCTGTTCTTCGTTGATGATCAGCGGCGGCGAGAGCGCAATGATGTCGCCCGTGACACGAATGAGCGCATCCTGCTCATGGAACGCATTGGTGAACACATCGAAGCCACGCGCGCCAGCCACCCCATCGCGGGGACTGAGCTCGATGCCACCCACCAGACCAATGTTGCGCACGTCGATCACATGCGGCGCATCACGCAGGCCGTGCAGTGCCGCCTCCCACACCGGGCCCATGGTGGCCGCACGGGTGAGCAGCCCCTCGCTCTGATACACCTGCAACGTGGCCAATGCCGCGGCGGCCGACAGGGGATGTCCGCTGTAGGTATAGCCGTGGAACAGCTCGATGCCACGCGGCGTGGACTGCACCACCTCGTCGTAGATCTTCGTGTGCACGCAGGTGGCCCCCATCGGGACCGCCGCGTTGGTGAGTCCCTTGGCCACCGTGAGGATATCGGGCGTGACACCAAACGCCTGCGCCGCAAACGGCGCGCCCACACGACCAAAGCCGGTGATGACTTCGTCGAAGATGAGCAAAATGCCGTGTTTCGTGCAAAGCTCACGCAGCCGCTGCAGATACCCCACAGGCGGAATGAGCACACCCGTCGAACCGGCCAGCGGCTCGACGATCACCGCCGCGATGCGCTCCGCGCCATGTTTGGCCACCATCTCCTCGAGCGCATCGGCCAGATGCCCACCCCATTCCGGCTGCCCCTTCGAGAAGGCCTGCCTGGAAAGGTCGTGCGTGTGCGGCAGATGATCGATGTGGGGCAACAACTGCTTCGCGAACGTCTTGCGGTTGGTTTCGATACCGCCCACGGAAATACCGCCAAAACCCACGCCATGATAGCCGCGCTGCCGCCCCACGAAGAGGCAGCGATCGGGCTCCCCACGCGCCTGGTGATACGCCAGCGCGATCTTGAGTGCGCTGTCCACCGACTCACTGCCTGAGCCGGAGAAGAACACACGGTCCATGCCTTCCGGCAACACCTCGGCCAGACGTTCGGCCAATGCGAACATGAGCGGATGGCCCATCTGGAACGCCGGCGCATAATCGAGCGTGCTGGCGGCCTGCATCATCGCATCGATGATGGGTTGCCGGCAGTGTCCGGCATTCACACACCACAACCCCGCCGTGCCGTCGAGAATCTCGCGCCCGTCGTCGGAGCGGTAGTGCATATCCTTGGCGCTCACCAGCAACCGGGGGCGCGCCTTGTACGCCTTGTTGGCCGTGAAAGGCATCCAGAGTGCATCGAGCGAGGGCGTGGCAGCGGTGCGTGAGGCTGCGGTCATCGGAATGTCCTGAGAAATGACGACGCGGATGGACGCACCAAGTCGTCCATCCGCGCCACGGGTGATGAGTTCGGTGACTTACCGGCCTGCAGCCTTGCGCTTCACGCAGGCGCTCGGATACGTCTCGCAGTATCCGAGGCGGCTATTGCCCACCTGCTTCGAATCGAGCACGGCATGCACGACGGCCCGTCCGAGCACATCGGCGGCCGCATTGAAGATAGCCTGCAGATCGGCGTTGCCGAGTTGCGTGGTGAACGGCGTGGTGGCAATGCCGAACACCGTATCACCGTCACCGATGTTGTGGATCGGGCGAATGGAACGGGCGAGGCCGGCGTTGGCGATCTGCGCCATGCGCTCGGCTTCCAGATCGATCAACGGCGCGTCGGTGGCCACCAGGGCGATGGTGGTGTTGCGCGGCGCCCCATCCGAGCCATCGTTCGGGCCACCACGACCGGCCTGCGCCGTCTGGCACTCCTCGGCCTTGGGCTGCACGATGTTGAATTCGTCGGCCAGTTCGAGGAAGTACCCGTACGGCAGACATGTGCGCGGATCGACCGGCGAACCGGCCGGGTTGAGACCCACGATGGCCGCCACCGTGTAGCCGTTGGACAGCTTCACGCTGGCCGTGCCCATGCCCCAGCCGGCACCCATACCCATACCAGTCCGGCCGCTCTTCACCGGCTGCGTGCTGGCCGCTTCGGTGGCCTTGTAGCCGAACATGGCGTTGGGGCGCTTCTTGAAGTCACCACCACGACCCAGGTCCATGAGAATGGCCGCCGGCACGATGGGCACCACACCGCCGCCCACCGGCACGCCGAACTTGTGCTCTTCCATCCACTGCATCACGCCCGTGGCTGCGTCGAGTCCGTAGGCACTGCCACCGCTCAGCACGATGGCCTGCACTCCACGTACCTGACCGCCCGGCTTGAGCAGGTCGGTTTCTTTGGTGCCCGGCGCGCCACCCATCTGCGAGTAGCCGGCAGTGGCACCTGTTTCCGTACGAATCACCGTGGTGCCCGAGCGATAGCCGCTGTCGCTGCGGGTGTAGTTGCCCACCTTCACGCCCGGCACGTCGGTGATGGAATTGTTCGGGCCGGGCCCGATCACCGTGACACGGGCCATCGGTGGACGCGCCGGCTGCCCACCGGGTGCTGCAGGCGGCTGCTGGGCCGCGAGCATGGCCGGGACGAGGGCGGCCATGGAAGCCGCGATGCCCATGCTGACGCGCCATCCGGCGCGCCAGCTCACAACCTGATACGACTGGTCCATCGTGTGGCTCCGATCAGTGGAAGGGAAGCACGTCGGTCGACGCCTTGTTCTGCACGAGCACGCGGTTCATGTCGGCCTTGATCACCACCGTCTTCGCCGCCTGATCGTACGTGAAACCATCCATACCGAGTGACGGCGGGATGAACGACGGGATGATGGCCTTCGTGTAGGGCTCGCCATCCTTGGTCTTCGAGTTCGCGATGATTTCCGTGCGGGCGACCGGCATGCGGATGCCAAGGTCGGCCATGCGACGGCCTTCTGCGATGAAAATCTCCTGACGCATCAAATACACGACGTACAACCCGTCATCAACCGTTGTGATCGCGTCGATACGCGCCGTGGTCACCGAGGTGCCGGAGACCGTGAACGCCTTCACCGTGGGCAGCGAACGCGTGAGCACGAGACCGTCGACAAACGGCTCACCCGGCGCGAACGCCACGCGCGTGTCGGCGGTGTTGGGGTAGATGATCTTGCCACCCGCCCGACCACGCTGCTGGATGCGGCTGTCGATCTGCTCCGTGGGACGCGCGTTCACCAGCGTCAGCAACAGCTTGAGCCGGTCCTTGGCCCCCGTGATGTTGTTCTCCGCCAGCAACGCTTCGGCCAGAATGAGATGCGCTTCCTCGGCCTTGGCAAACGCGATCGGGCTCTGCGTGGTGGCACTGCGATTCGGGTACTTCGGATCGAGGAAGTCGAGACGCGGCAACGGCTGGAAGTTGTTGACGGAGCTCGTCAGCACACCCTGCATGGCGTTGTTCGGACCGTTGACCGGATCGAAGGTGGCGTTGCGCAGGAACTGCGGGCTGGCCGTGAGCAGTGCCGTGGCTTCTTCGACTGCCTTGGCCCGGTTCCCCAACCGGTAGTACGCACGAGCCAGCTCCAGCGTGTAGCTGTTGCGCGCCGCGGCATCGGTGCTGAGGGTGCGGGCCTGCGTGAAGTCGGCGATGGCGTTGTTCAGGTGTGCCTGCCAGGTGATGACTTCACCGTTGGCCACACCGGGCAGGCCGACATAGGCCTCACCGGCGAACAGATTGGCCATACCGCGGTTGAAATACAGATCGGCCTTGTCGTTGGCCGTCACCTGCGGATCGCGCGGGAATACGCTGTCCAGTCCGAAGGTGGCCATGTAGCGCAGGCGCGCGATGGCATTCTGAATGGACGTGACCTCGGGATCGAGATACGTGATGACCGGCTGATCAAACTGCTGGTTGTTCGTCGTGTAGTTGTTGAAATAGTTGTCGGAGATGATTTCGCCGTTCTGCACCACGGTGTTGAGCGTGAGCAGGAACTGGCGCTGCGTACCACGCAGCCACGACGCACCGGCAGCCGGTGTGGCGAGGAACTGTTCGTCCGTCAGGTTGGGATTGCGCACTTCGGTGGGCGAGAACGCATTGCAGGCACCTGCAGCGATCACGGCCAGCGTCGGCGCGAGCAGGCGCGTGGCCCGCATCAGAGTCGGTCGGCGCATCGTCAGAACCCGAAGCGAAGGGTGAGGAGGAAGCTGCGCGGGTTGCCGTCAGTGGCGTAGTTGAATCCGCCCACTGCGGCCGCACCCTGCGACGTGGCCGACGACAGGTCGGTTTCCGGATCGAACGAAGACGACGCCCAGCGCCACGGATTCACGATGGAGAACGAGGCGCGCGCGTCCTTCGTGCCACGCGGCAGCAGATTCGCAGGCAGGCGGTAGTCCACCGACAGGGTGCGAATGGCCACGTAGTCGGTGTTCTCCACCCACAGGTTCATCGTGCGCTGCCAGATGGAGGCACGATTGCCGTTGTATGGCGCCTGCGCCAGCGCGGCGGCGGGCACATAGGTCTCTGTGCCGTTCACGCCGTACAGGTAACGGAACGCCTTGTCGAACGACTGCGCCTGGGCACCGAACTGGTAGTCGGCACTCGCGCTGATGTTGAGGCGCGAACCGATGCCGAGCTGCGCACCGAAGCTGCCAAACGCATCCGGCGTGGGCTTGCCAAGGAACGCCAATTCCTGGATTTCCTTGATGGTGCCATCGGCATTGAAGATGGCCTTGGCACCCTGCAGGAAGCCCACGGGATAGCCTTCCTGCACCATACCCTGCACCGTGCTGGCTCCGTAGCCGCTGATGGGGAATGGCGGTGTGCCACCCAGCTTCTCGACCTTGTTGTTGAGCGTGTTGTATGCGCCATTCAGCGTGAGGCGCCACATGGCGTTGCTCACCGGCGTGACCGTCGCACGCAGTTCCATGCCACGATTGGAGATCTCACCGACATTGGCGATCTGGCTCACTTCACCCGTCGATGGCGCGGGCGGCGCCGTGATGAGGGCGTCCACCGTGCGGGCGGTGTAGTAGCCAAGACCCAGCGTGGCGCGGCTCTGGAAGAACGCCAGGTCGGCGCCCATTTCGAGCGTGCCGGTGCGCTCCGGCTTGAGGAAGCGATTGCCCGGCTGACCGAACGTGGCGGCCTGCTGCCCGTTGAACGAGTTGATCGTGACGGTGCGGTCGTTGGCAAACGGACGCGGGAACTGGCCCGCCACACCGTACGCCGCGCGCAAACGGAAGTCGGAGAGCACGTCCTCGGAGATGAGGCTGCGCATCCACTCTTCGGCGCCGATGGCGTACACCAGGCCGACCTTGGGATAGACCTGTGCACCGGTGTTGGCACCGAACGCCGTGTTCTTGTCGGCGCGCAGACCCAGCTCCATGGTGTAGCGCTCTTTGTAGCTGATGTTGCTCTGTCCGAAGAGGCCGTAGTTGGCCACCCGGAAGGCCACGTCCTGCGACTGCGTCACGCCGGCACCGGTCACCGTCTGTGCACCATCGCGCACGTTGGTGGCGGTGTAGGCCACCTGCACATCGTCGTTGCGGAAGAGCTGCGCACCGACCGAGGTGATCACCGACAGGTCACTGCCGATCGCCGCGCTGTGCTGGCCACCCACATCGAACGTGAAGCCCGTGTAGTTGCGCTCGAAGTTGGAGATCGTGCCGCGGTCCACCGTACCGACCGGGAACGCGCGGGTCGCGATCTGGAACTCGTTGGTGACGATCGCCCGCTCTCTGCTGAAGCGGTTGTTGAGACCAAACGTCGCGTGGGTCTTCACCGACTTGAACGGATCGAAGTCGATGCGGTGCGAGGTCTGGAACGCGCGCGTGAATACGCGGTTGTCCTGCAGGCGTTCGCCGTTGTTCACGAACGTCTTGAGGCTGTCCGCGCCGGCGGGCGTGAGGTTGTCGATGTTGTTGTTGAAACCAAAGGCCGACGAGCGGCCGGCTTCGAGCACCCACAGCGACGTGTAGCCACCGGCATTGCCGTTACGGAAGCGCGGCGAGTCGGTCTCGTTGTACGAGAGCGAGCCCTGGTACTTGCCCTTGGTGCCGATGTTGGCGCCCACCGCATTGCGGAAACCGAAGGCGCTGTTGTCGCCGTACACGCGGTGACTCTGGCTGGCGCGCAGGTTGCCCGAGAGGCTGTACGTGATGGCGTTGTTGCCGCCTTCGATGCCGGCCGAGTACTGCTGCGAGAAGCCGTTGCGATACAACAGGTCCCGCGTGGCCTTGAAGAAGTGGAACTGGGTCTGCGGGGTGTCGTATCCCGAGCGCACTTCGAAGAAGCCCTTCGTACCGCCCTGGCTGCCACGCTTGGTGAAGATCTGAATGACGCCGTTGGCGGCGTCCGATCCGTACAACGTGGTGGCCGCACCGCCGGGGATGAACTCGATGCGCTCGATGTTGTCCATCGGCAGGTCGGCGATGGCGCTGGTGGCGGCACCCTGTGCCCGATTGCCGGACGTGTTCATGCCCAGCGCGGCCTGCGTGTTCAGGTTGTCCATGCGCACACCATCTACATAGATGACGGGCGTGGAGTTGTTGCTCACCGACGTCACGCCACGCGTGCGCATGATGGACGTCGTGCCGGGCTGGCCCGACGTGAGGCGGATCTGCGCGCTGGGCAGATTGGTCTGCAGCAGTTCGTCGAGGCGCTTGGCCGGTGAGGCCTCGATCTTTTCGGCGCTGACGACGTCCACCGTGGTGGCGATGCGTCGCTTGGAGATTTCACCGCCCTGACCCGTCACGACGACCGCGTCGAGATCGAGCGGCTGCACATCGAGCGCGACATTCACCGTGGCCGTCTGTCCGGCCGTGATGGTGATGGGTGCACCCTTGTTGGCGTACCCGATCATGCGCACGCTGATCATGCGCTGGCCGGGCTGCACTTCGGTCAAACGATAGCGACCATCATTGTCGGTGCGCACGACGCGGTCACGATTGTTGTCGGCAAACACTTGCGCGCCGGGCAGTGGCACGCCGGATCGCCCATCCGTTACCCGTCCCGTGACTATGCCATTGGCGCTGGAGGGGGCACTACCTGGAGCCTGGGCTCGAAGCGGAGAGGTCCCCAGCACGCACAACAGCGTGCCAAGGAGAACGCCGGACCATCGAGAACGTCGCGTCATCGAATGTTCCTCGGTGGAAACTGCGTACCACGTGGCACACGCAGATGGCGTGGGTCGGTGGCGGTGGGCTGAACGCGCTGGAGGGGAGCACTGCGGTGACGGCGTTCACGTCACGGGTACGACGACAACAGGCGCGCACGCGGGTAGCGGGATCGACAAACCACCCGCGACACGCGCGGGTTCGTTCCGACACCTACGTCAAACGGCGGTGGTACCAGTCAGCTCGAGCAGGGACAGGGCGAGCACCTTCGTGGAGTGCATCAGGTCGGCGATATCGCAGTACTCGTCCGGCTGGTGCGCCAGGTCGAGGATGCCTGGCCCATAGGCCACACAATTGGGGACACCCGCGATGCGATCGACGTGCTTGTGGTCGTACGTGCCCGGGCTTGCCGCGAGCAACACAGGACGTCCAAGCACCTGTTGCACTGAACGTTCGAGCGACGCCACCACCGATGCGCCGTCCGGGGTCTTCACCGGATGCACGATCATGAGGTCACGCAACTCGAAGAGCAGCTCGGGGGTTTCCCGAGCCGCCGTTTCCAGCAGATCCACGATCTCGGCGCGTGTGGCGTCGAAGCCTTCTTCCGCGAGGAAGCGGCGATCGAAAATGGCGCGGCAGATATCCGCCACACACGGCGTCTGTATACCATCGACCGGCTGGCCGCCGGCTATACCATTGATATTGAGCGTGGCGTGCCGAGCCCCATCGGGCTTCACCGGCACCGCCGTTGTGCGAGACTGCAGCACCGGCATGAGCACGCGCCGGATGCGATCGAGAATTACGCCCATATGCTCGATCGCGTTGGCGCCCAGAAACGGCATGGAACCGTGTGCGATGCGGCCGCGCGTGATCACCTCGAACCAATACACACCACGGTGACCGATGTAGATGCGGTCGGTGTTGGTCGGCTCCGTGATGATGACCGCATCGGTACGATCGGCACTGACACGCCCCTGCTGCGCGAGGTACGCCATACCGGCGAACCCCCCGCTCTCTTCATCCACCGTGCCGCTGATTTCCACCGATCCATGAAGTGGAACTCCTGCACGGCGAATGGCTTCCGCCGCATAGATGGCCGCCGTGATGCCGGCTTTCATATCGCAGGTGCCACGTCCATAGATGCGGCCGTTCTTTACTTCGCCACCGAACGGATCGACTGTCCATCCGTTGCCGGCAGGTACGACATCGAAGTGCCCGTTGAGATGCACCAGCGGCCTGTCGGAACGACCACGCCGCAGACCCACGACATTCATGCGCGGATGCTGCGGCGTGTGTTCCGGCCGTCCTTCGGCCACCGGATAGTCGACGGCGAAGTCGCATTCGACCAGCCGCCGTCCGATGAACTCCGCACACTCTACATATGCGTCGCCAGGGGGATTCACCGTCGGGATGCGAATCATCTCCGACGTGAATGACACCATCTCGTCCTCAGCCGCATCAATGGCGGCGAACACTCGATCGATCGCATGCGGGTTCGACATGGGCGCGAACGTCGCGCGGAATATTTCACTTGTCAAGCATCTGTTTTCGCCGTATGTCTCCTGCCGCTCCCCCCTTCGTTTCTGGTGCCGCAGCGAAACGCCGGCGCCACCGCCCCACGCGCTCAGAGGCCATGCATACACACCTCATCTGGCTGATCGGATATTCCATTGCGCAGCTCGCGCTGGGTGCGTGGATTTCCCGCCGCGTGAAGACATCCAGTGATTTTTTCGTGGCAGGCCGTGCGCTGGGACCTGGATTGCTGTTCAGCACCATGCTCGCCGCCAACATCGGCGCCGGGTCCACCGTAGGAGCGACAGGCCTCGGATACCGGGACGGTTTTTCCGCCATCTGGTGGGTGCTGTCGGCCGGCATCGGGTCCTTGCTGCTGGCATTCTGGATCGGTCCGGCCATTCGGCGTGTTGCGGCCGAACACGATCTGCGCACGGTGGGCGACTACCTCGAACTCCGGTACGGCGTCACGGTGCGCACGCTGATCTCCGGACTGCTGTGGGTGGGATCGGTCTTCATTCTGGCCGGACAGCTCATCGCCGTATCGTGGATCCTCAACGTGATCGCCGGCGTGCCCAAGACGCTGGGCTGCATCCTCGCGGGTGTGCTCATCACGGTGTACTTCGCATCGGGCGGGTTGCTCACGTCGGCGTACGTGAACGTGGTACAACTGATCGTGAAGCTGGTGGGGTTTGCGATTGCCATTCCGTTCGCGCTCAGCGCGTCCGGCGGATGGGATGCGTTGCGTGCGTTCACCCCCACGGAGACGTACTGGAATCCATGGCAGGGCGGTGAATCGGGACTGGTGTACCTCGCCATGCTTGGCCCCGCGTTTGTCGTTTCGCCTGGTCTGTTGCAGAAGGTGTACGGGGCCCGCGACGATCGCACGGTACGCATCGGCGTCGGCTTCAATGCACTCGCGCTGATCCTGTATGCGGCAGTGCCGGTGTTGCTGGGCATGATGGCGCGTGTGCAGTTCCCCGATCTGCCACAGTCCGAACTCGCCCTGCCCACGCTGCTGGTGCAAGGCGTGCCGGCCGCGGTGGGGGCACTGGGTCTGGCGGCTGTGTTTTCCGCGGAGCTCAGCGCGGCCGACGCCGTGTTGTTCATTCTCACGACATCGTTGTCGCAGGATTTTTACAAGCGCTTCCGCAATCCCGGCGCCAGTGATGCGCAGTTGTTGCGCGTGACGCGTTTCACGGCGGTGATTGCTGGTGCGGCGGGTGTGGGCATCGCCCTGGTGGCCGCGGGTGTGGTGAGCGCGCTGAGTATCTTCTATACCATCATGGGTGTGAGCCTGTTCGTACCCATCCTCGCAGGGTTGTACAGCACACGTACCAGATCGGCCGACGCCCTCGCGGCCATCATTGCCGGTATCGCGGTGGTGGGCGGATGGCGCCTGCTGCTGGATGGCAAGCCGATCAACGGCATCACGGCGCCGATGGGTGGGCTGATTGCCGCCATCGTCGCCTTCCTTGTGGTCCACCTCGTCGGCCGCGCGCGCGGCGGCGACATCAATAGTGGTGGACGTCCTCCTCACACCGAACGGAACTAGTCGTCCCATGTCCAAGTCCCACATGTTCGACCTCACCGGCAAAGTCGCCGCTGTCATCGGCGGTGCGTCCGGCATCGGCGAAGCCGTCACGCTCGGTGCCGTAAGCATGGGCGCCACCACGGTCTGCCTCGATGTGAAGGCGGAGGCGGCCGCCGCCACCGCCGCCAAGGCGGGCGGCAGCACGGAATCGGGTGCCATCGATATCACGGACGCGGCGTCCGTGAACAGCGCGCTCGACGCCATCGTCGCCAGACATGGTCAGCTCGATATCCTCATCTGCACGCCCAGCATCAACGTGCGCAAGAAGATTCTCGACTACCAGGACGAAGAGCTGCAGCGCGTGCTGAAGGTGAACATCACCGGCAACTTCAACGTGCTGCAGGCCGCTGGCCGCATCATGGTGCCGCAGAAGCGAGGCAGCATCGTGCTCTTCTCGTCCATCCGTTCGCTGGTGGTGGAACCGGGTCAGGCGCTGTATTCGGCCACCAAGGCCGGCATTCTGCAGCTCGCGCGTGGCGCGGCCTGTGAGTTCGGTCCGTCCGGCGTGCGTGTGAACTGCGTGGGCCCCGGTGTGGTGGAGACGCCGCTCACGGCTCCCATCAAGGCCAACCCCGACTGGTACAACGCCTACGCATCCAAGAATGCGTTCAATCGCTGGGCACAGCCGGAAGAGATGGTCGGCCCCACGCTGTTCCTCGCCTCCGATGCCGCCAGCTATGTGAACGGCACCATCATCTATGCCGACGGCGGTTGGCTGGCCCAGGATGGCCGCTTCACGCCGCCGGGCATGTGAGCACACAGCCAACGTGACCGCTTCTCTTCCGCGCACGGCGCGCATTGCCGTCATCGCCGGCGACGGCATCGGCACCGAGGTCATTCCGGCCGGCATCGATGTCATGCATCGTGCCGCGGGAATGGATGGCTGCACGCTGGAGTTCACGGAGTTTCCGTGGGGATGTGAGTACTACCAGCGCACCGGCACCATGATGAGTGCCGACGCGCTGGACATTCTCTCCGACTTCGACGCGATCTATCTGGGCGCGGTCGGCGCGCCCGGTGTACCCGACCACGTGTCGGTGTGGGAGCTCATTCTCCCCATCCGCCAGCGTTTCGATCAGTACGTGAACCTGCGCCCCATGCGCCTGTTGCAGGGCGTGCCGGGACCGCTGGCTGGTCGCTCGCCAGCGGATATCGACATGGTGTGCATCCGCGAAAACTCCGAAGGGGAATACTCGGGGCTCGGTGGGCGCATGCACCGCGGCACAAAACACGAGGTGGCAGAACAGACGGGATTGTTCACCTGGCGCGGCATCGATCGTATTGCGCGGTACGCGTTCGAGCTCGCACAGCGCCGTCCGCGCAAGCTGCTGGCCAGTGCCACCAAGTCGAACGCGCTGCAACACTCCATGGTGCTGTGGGATGAGGTGGTGGAGTCGGTGGCCGCCGATTATACCGATGTCACCTGCCGCAAATATCATGTGGATGCGTTGGCCGCCCGTATGGTCACGCACCCGCAGACGATCGACGTGATCGTGTCGTCGAATCTGTTTGGCGACATTCTTACCGATCTCGGTGCCGCCATTTCGGGCAGCCTTGGGGTAGCTCCTGGTGCGAACATCAATCCGGAGCGTACGCACCCATCGATGTTCGAGCCCATTCATGGCTCGGCGCCGGACATTGCCGGCAAGGGGATCGCCAATCCCATCGCGTCCATCTGGGCGGGAGCCCTGCTGCTCGATCATCTTGGTATGACGGCGGCACACGATCGTATGGTGCGCGCCATCGAGCGGGTGGTGGGCGAAGGTGGACCACGCACTCCCGATCTTGGCGGTACGGCCAACACCCGCGACGTGGCAGCGGCTGTCACCGACGCGTTGTCCTGAGCCTTTGCAGTCTCCGAGTATCCGGCGCGGGATCTGCCCGCGTATCTCCCTTTTGCTTTTGCGGTCGAGCCAGTCATGAGCCAGCCACGCATTCCCCTGTTCTTCGCGGGTGCTCGCCAGGATGCGCACAGCACACGTACGTCCCCTGTCTACCATCCGGCCAGCGGCACGGTAGCGGCGCAGGTGCCGCTGGGTGATGCCACCGATATTGAAGCGGTCATCGCCGATGCAGCCGCCGCCGCGACGGCATGGGGCGAACGGTCTCCGCTCGATCGCGCCCGCATCATGTTCAAGTGGCGGGAGTTGTGCCTGCTGCACGCCGACGAACTCGCCCGCCTGATCAGCAGTGAACACGGCAAGGTGACGTCCGATGCACGCGGCGAATTGCAGCGCGGCCTCGAGGTGGTGGAGTTTGCGGTGGGCATTCCGCATCTCATGAAGGGCGAGTTCAGCGATCAGGTCTCGCGTGGCATCGATATGCATTCGCTGCGCCAGCCATTGGGCGTGGTGGCTGCCATCACGCCATTCAATTTCCCGGCCATGGTGCCACTGTGGATGCTTGGTCCGGCACTGGCCTGCGGCAACGCGGTGATCCTCAAGCCCTCAGAGCGTGACCCGTCCACCGGCGTGCGTCTGGCCGAACTGTTCGTGGAAGCCGGTGCACCGCCGGGTGTGCTCAATGTGTTGCACGGCGATGCGGAAGCGGTGAACGCCCTGTGCACCGATCCGCGCATTCAGGCGGTGAGCTTCGTGGGTTCCACACCCATCGCACAGCATGTGTACGAAACCTCGGCCAAACACGGCAAGCGCGTACAGGCCATGGGCGGCGCCAAGAATCATCTGGTGGTGTTGCCCGACGCCGATCTCGACATGACCGTGGAAGGCCTCATGGGTTCAGCCTACGGCAGTGCCGGCGAGCGCTGCATGGCCATCTCGGTGGCCGTGGTGGTGGGTGATGCCACCGCCGATGCGCTGGTGGCGCGCCTCGCCGACCGCGTGAAAGCCCTCAGGGTCGGTGACTCGGCCGCCGAGGGCATGGACATGGGCCCGTTGGTCACCGGCGTGCATCGCGACAAGATCAAGGGGTACATCGACCTCGGCGTGCAGGAAGGCGCTACGTTGGTGGTGGATGGCCGCATGCATCCCGCACAGGCGTCGGGTGGGTTCTTCCTGGGTGGTTCGCTGTTCGATCATGTCACCAAGGACATGACGATCTATCGCGAAGAGATCTTTGGCCCGGTGTTGTGTGTGGTGCGCGTAGAGTCGGCTGCTGAGGCGATCGACCTGTGCAACAAACACCAGTACGGCAATGGTGTGGCGATCTTCACGCGCAGTGGCAGCGCAGCGCGCGAGTTTGCCCATCAGGTGCAGTGTGGTATGGTCGGCATCAATGTGCCCATCCCCGTACCGCTCGCGATGTATTCGTTCGGCGGCTGGAAGGCGTCGGCATTCGGCGACCACAACCAGCACGGCATGGACGGCGTGCGATTCTACACCAAGCTCAAGACCGTGACCACGCGGTGGCCGCAGAGTGTGGACGCCGCTTCGTTCAGCATGCCGGTATTGCGTTAGTTGTTACGCTAGCCGGATGGACGGGCAGACTGAATGATAGAGGGGCGTGCCAATGGCGCGCCCCTTTTTCATGACCACCAGGATCCTCCGGGAGACGTGCGGATGTTGCGTCGTATTGTCCTCTTGCTCGCAGGCGCGCTCGCTGTTTCGGGTCGTGTGAGTGCCCAGCCCGTCACCGCCGCCGACTACGCGCGGGCCCGCAGCCTCGCCGACACCTACGCCAATGCGGCCACCGGAGCTGCGGAATCATTTCGGTGGAGCACCGCGTCTCAACTCATCTATCGTAAATCGGTACCTGGTGGACATCAGTTTGTATTGGTCGATGCCAGCACACCAGCAGCACCGGTCAAACGGTCTGCCTTCGATCAGCAGCGACTGGCAGCGGCGCTGAATGCGGCCGACAGCACCGGTGAACCACGCGCGAGCGCACTCGCGTTACCGTTCACCAGTGCAGCGCTGGCCGACGGTGGTGTCCGTGTGGTGTTCAATGCCTGGGGGAGCGATTGGAGCTGCACGCTGAGCGACTATCGCTGTGCAAAGGCGGCGGTGCCATCGGCCGCCCGTGGTGGTGGTGGGTTTGGTGCCGGTGCGCAACCCGTATCGCGTGAAGTGCGCAGCCCGGACGGCAAGCGCATTGCGTACATCGCCAACTACAACGTGTATGTGCGGCCGGTTGGTGGAGCCACCAGTGCGGGCGTGGCGCTGAGTATCGATGGATCGGAAGGCAATCCGTTCACCGGACAGTCCCTCGCCTGGTCACCCAACTCGCGGCATCTCGCCGCCTACCGCGTGAAGCCCGGATATCGGCGTGTGGTGCGATACATCGAATCGTCACCGGCCGATCAGGTACAACCCAAGTACATGGAGCGTGTGTACACCAAGCCGGGCGACCTGCTCGACCTGCAACAACCCGCGTTGTTCGACGCAGACGCACGTACGCAGGTGAACGTGAACCCGTTGCTGTTTCCCGATCCATACAGCCTCTCGCAACCGCAGTGGCGACGTGACGGGCGTGGGTACACGTTCGAATACAACGAGCGCGGACATCAGCGCTATCGTGTGATCGAAGTGAATGCCGAGAACGGCACGCCGCGGGTGCTGATCGATGAACAGTCGAAGACCTTCATCGACTACCGTCGCGCCGCCGGCACGCTGGCAGATGGCGGCCGAGTCTTTCGTGCGGATGTGAACGACGGCAACGAAATCGTGTGGCTCTCGGAACGCGATGGCTGGGCCCATCTGTACCTGTACGATGGTCGCAGTGGCGCAGTGAAGAATCAGATCACCAAGGGTGAGTTTGTGGTGCGTGCCGTGCAACGTGTCGATTCCGTGGCCCGCACCATCACATTCAGCGCCGGCGGTATGGACAAGGCGCAGGACCCGTATTTCGCGCATTACTATCGCGTCAACTTCGACGGCACCGGACTCACACCACTCACCGATGCACCGGCCGACCATGCCGTGACGTTCTCACCCGATGGCGCACTGTATGTGGACTCATGGTCACGGGTGGACATGGCACCCGTTGCGCAGCTCCGCCGCTCCAGTGATGGCCACGTGCTGCTGGATCTCGAGCGTGGCGACCTGGCGGCCCTGCGCGCCACCGGATGGCGCGCGCCCGAGCCGTTCGTGTCCAAGGGACGCGATGGCACCACCGACATCTACGGCGTCGTCGTACGCCCGGTGCGGTTCGATACCCGTCGCAAGTATCCGGTCATCGAATACATCTACGCCGGTCCGCACGGGTCTTTTGTGCCCAAGAACTTCGCCCCGCACTACAACATGCAGTCCATCGCCGACCTGGGATTCATTGTCGTGCAGATCGACGGTATGGGCACCGCCAACCGGAGTCGCGCCTTTCACGACATCGCGTGGAAGAACCTCGGCGATGCCGGTTTCCCGGATCGTATTCGCTGGCACAAGGCCTTTGCCGCGAAGAACCCGTGGTACGACATCTCGCGGGTAGGCATCTTCGGCGGTTCTGCCGGCGGACAGAACGCGATGGGCGCGCTGCTCTTTCACCCGGAGTTCTACAAGGTGGCCGTGTCATTTGCTGGCTGCCACGACAACCGCATGGACAAGATCTGGTGGAACGAACAGTGGATGGGTTATCCCATCGGACCTGAATACGCCGCCAGCTCGAACGTGGTGAACGCGCACAAGCTGCAGGGTGAACTGCTGCTCGTCGTGCCGGAGCTCGATACCAACGTGGATCCGGCATCCACCATGCAAGTCGTGAACGCCCTCATCAAAGCCGACAAGAGTTTCGACATGCTGGTGATGCCCGGCGAGGACCACGGCGGTGGTCGTCGCGGTCCCAGCGCGGCCTACGGCGATCGCAAGATGTGGGACTTCTTCGTGCGGCATCTGTTGGACCAGAAGCCCCCCACCTGGAACGCGCTGGCCGATGCACCGGGCGCGACTCCCAAGACAGCGGCGCCAGGCGATGCAGCGTTTGGTCCGAGTTGGGATGCGCTGGAGGCAAGCTGGTTCAGACCACAGGGCACGCCGTGATACCTGCGGCGTGTTATCTGGTGAGCAGCGCAGCCACGATCATCGCGCACAGCACCACCGCGTTCGCCTTGGGTTGCCAGTACTCCATGAACCCCATGGCAATCGCCAACCACCCCAGTGCCACGACACCACTCATGAGCAAGAGGCGACGTTCATCCATGACGGGTGTAGCGCGCGTCACGAGGTAGAGGCCCAAGGCTCCGAACGCGATGTGTCCCCATGCATAGGCCGTGTGAAGGCCATAGTACAGCGTGGTTTCGGGACCAGGCACACGGATGCGCCGGATGTACTGCGATGCGACATCCGCGAGGAAATGCAACGCGCCGCTGAGTGCCATCCAGCCGAACACCGCGCGCACCAGAAAGACATGCAAGCGATCCATGGGTCTCCTAGTCGAGTGTGATGTTGGTCAGCCGCTCCGACGCCTGCCACAATCGTGTTGCCGCGCTGGCATCGAGCGCCTGCGCTGGCACACGCGCCGGTGCCGGAGATCCGCGCATCTCACTCAGCCGGTTGGGACCGTAGTATTGCCCGCCCTTGGCAGCCGGATCGGTGGCCGCAAAGAGAGTGGGCCATGCCCCCTGCGCCGCGGGCTGAAACAGAAACCACAGGTACTTCCGCGCACGACCTGCGGCGCTCGCAGTACCCGAACCGTTCAAAATCAAATCCGTGCGTGAGATGCCGGGGTGCGCACCGATGCTGGCGATGTTCCACCCCCGCGCTTCGCTGTGGCGCTGCAATTCCAGCGCGAACATCAGACAGGCCAGCTTCGATTGGCCATACGCCACCATCGGCCGATACGCACGTTCGGATTGCAGGTCGTCGAACGCGATGCGCCCATCCCGCGCCGCGACACTCGACAACGTCACCACGCGTGACCCGGGCACCAGCCGAAGCAGCGGCAACAACGGCAGTGTCAGGGCAAAATGGCCCAGATAGTTGGTGCCGAACTGGATCTCGTACCCATCCACCGTGGTACGCCGGTCGGGCGGCGCCATCACTGCCGCGTTGTTCACCAGGATGTCGAGACGGGACAACTGCGTGAGCATGCGATCGGTGAACCGCGCGACCGACTGCAGGCTGGCCAGGTCGACCACTTCGAAGCGCACCGAGGCCTGTGGTACCACCCGCCGCACATGGGCCACTGCGTCCGCGCCCTTCTGCGGAGATCGCCCGGCGATGATCACCTGCGCGTCGGCGCGGGCCAACGCGATCGCCGTTTCGAGCCCCAGCCCGCCCGTGCCCGTCACGATTGCCGTGCGTCCGCGCTGCGAGGATATGTTGGAAGCAGTCCAGCCAGCCATCGTTTACCTCATGAAGTTCATGATTTTTGCACTCAGTGCAGATAATATTGCACTCAGTGCAACTTCACAAGGACCCCAGTGACTGATCGTGCCCGAGGCACCCCCCCGGAAACCGAAGGGCTTCGCGAACGCAAACAGCGCGAAACCCGGGCTCGGATTGCGGCCAAGGGCTTCGCGCTGTTTCTCGAGCGTGGCTACGACCAGACCACGCTGGACGACATCGCCGATGCGGCGGGCATTTCCCGACGGACGTTCTTTTCGTACTACAAGTCGAAAGACGACATCATCATTGCCTGGCAGCTCGATGGCTGGCAGGCGATGCTCGCGCAATTGCGCACGGTCTCGCCGGACCTGACGCCACTCGACGCGGTGCGCGACATGCTGGTGCAGAACACGGCCGGCTTCGAGTCTGAGCAGATGAAGACCATCGACGCGATGATGCGGTCCAGTGACACACTCATGGCCCGCAAACCGGCCGTGTATTTGCTCCAGGAAGCGTCGCTGTATGAGGCATTGTGCGATGTCTGGCGACAGCCTGAGCGCCGCACGGCGTTGCGCATGGTGGCCATGGTCGCCATCGGCACCATGCGCATTGCCATCGAGACCTGGCGCGCCGAGCAGAACACACGCTCGGCGGCTGACGTACTGCAGGACGCGTTCAGCAACCTGCGTACGGAACTGCGGGCCGAATCGGTCTAGCCCACCGGTTGAGTTGTCGCGCGTCGCCTGAAGTCGGGCAGCATGTCTCCCAGTGAACTGCCCGCCGACGCCACCACGATGCACAGCACGGCGAGCCACTGCATCTGCGTGAGGCGTTCGCCGAGCACCAGAAGGCCCGCGAGCACCGCCACGGCCGGCGCGGCACTGAGCAGCAGACTGAATACCGCCACCGGCAAACGTCGCATGGCTTCCATCTCCAGCGTGTACGGCAAGGCACTGGAGAGAATGGCCACGCCGACACCAATCAGCAGCACGTGCGGTGTGAACAGCTCAGAGCCCGACGCGCCAATACCCAGCGGCAGCGCGACTACAGCCGCCGCGGTCATGCCCCAGGCCACCGCATCACCACCCAATGCGTGCGACACCCGCTTGCCGGTGATGATGTACAGCGCCCAACACACGGCCGCCCCGCAGGCAAACGCCACACCGATCGGATCGAGAGCACTGTCGGTACGCCATGGCAACAACAGCAGCAGTCCGCCGGCGGCCAGTGAGAGCCATACAAAATCTCGCGGACGTCGCGACCCACTCAGGGCGACCACCAGTGGCCCGGTCACCTCGATGCTGGTGGCAATGCCGATGGGGATGCGAGCGAATGCCTGGTAGATGAGCAGGTTCATCGTGCCAAGCATCAGCCCGTAGATCACGACCGGACCTCGCAGATCGGCTGGCAGACCACGGCGCCACGGCCGGCGGAGCATCATGAGGAGCGCGGCGGCCAGCGAGATCCGCAACGCGGTCACGCCCAGCGCCCCGACCAGCGGAAACAACTGCTTGCCGAAGGCGGCGCCCAGGTTCATCGCAACCAGCGATCCCAGCACAGCGGCGGTGCCGGTCAGATCGGTCTGACGGGGCGATGAATGAGTCAAAGTCTCCATGGCGCGCACATTCGCACACTTTGTATGAGTTTTCAGCGACATTTTTCGGCATTTCGTGCAATGTTCACGCATGAAATATCCGAGAAATGCAGCTTCCACTCGTGGCGCGCGCCATCTCGACAATTTTGACCGCGCCATCCTCCGCATCCTGCAGGAGAACAATCAGACGCCGCAGCGACAGATCGCCGAACGGGTGCATCTATCGGCGGCGGCCGTGCAGCGACGCATCGCGGCCATGGAAGACAGCGGCGTGATCGCCGCCAATGTGGCCATCGTGTCGCCCGATGTTTTTCATCCGGCCATCACGATCGTGGTGGAGGTGCACCTCACCAGTGACCGGTCCACGGTGGTTGAACCGGCGAAGGCGCTCTTTCGCGGCACGAAGGAGATCCAGCAGTGTTATTTCGTGACCGGCGCCGGCGGGTTCATCATGGTCATCGTGGTGCCGAGCATGACACACTATGAAGCGTTGGCCCGGCGGCTGTTTGCCGACAATGAATCGGTGACCACGTATCGCAGCCTCGTGGTGCTGGATCGCGTGAAGTCCGGCACGGCCATCGAGATTCCGATGGATGAATAGCTGAGCAAGAACCGGCGCTCGTCCCGGAAATCTGATCGCGTGATCTTGCCGCTTTATGGTGTTTCCGCGATCTGTTATGGCATCACCTATTCGGAGGTCCCGCCATGCGATTGCAGTCAATTCCAGTGCTGGCGCTGCTGGCCGGTGCGGTCACCATGACCACGCGTTCTCTCAGCGCACAGACCTGCTTCGGCGGGCTGTCCAGTGTGCGCACCATGCATGCCGTTGGAGCCACGGCCGCCGGCACCGGTGACCGACGTATCATGGCGGGCAGCTATGACCTGCTCACCGATCACCTCATGCTCGGCGCCAAGGTCGGCTACTCGGGCAATTCGTTTGGACAAAGCCGGTCTGGTGTCTTCGACGGTACGATCGCGGTGTCGCCATCGGGATCGCGAGCGCGACAGATGCAGTGGTGCCCCTATGCGCAGGTGAGCCAGCAAAGCCTGATGTATGGCAACCGCACGCTCAGGACGTCGGCGGGGCTCGCGATCGGACGGGACTTTCCGGTGAGCCGCAATCTCACGCTGGTGCCTTTTGCGCAATCGGCGCTGCTGCACATGAACGCCAACACCACGCTGGATGGCCCCTACAGCCGCATGTTGGGCGAGTTTGGTGCCGGGGTGGGTATCCGTGTGGGTGATCGTCTGGCCATCACACCATCCATGCGGGCGCCGCTGGGCAAGACCGTGACGCCGCTTGGAGAACCGGTCTACTCGCTCGGCTTCCGGTTCGGCGTTCCGCGCTGAGCGCGGCCTGCGGCACCGCGCTCCGCGGAGCAATTCAGAGACCACCTGCCCAGCCGTTTTGGACTCACGACGCGCACGTTCTTTTGCCGCCTCGAGTACATCCTCGTCGATATCCAGCGTGGTGCGCATCAGATGCACTGATTCCAGCCGCCCGTCGTCACAGGGCGATGGACTGCAGGCGCACTTCGAGACGTACTGACTCGGGGCCACAATCCCCTCGGCGTACGCGCACGCCGCTTCGCTCCCAACGCCGGTAGCCGCCAAGATGATCCACGGTTACTGCGTAGGTGCCCGCGCGACCCAGCGCGGCACCATAGATCGTCGAATCGCCAGAATACACGCCAGCGGTGTCGACATAGGCGCCATCCCGCACGATCGCGAGGGGCGACTTCAGCGCGGCGCCAGACGCCGAGTCGGACACCACGAGCGTCACGGCCGGATAGAGCTCGTCAAGGCATATGGGAGATTCGGGCAATAATCCGCACCCGCCCACCAGCGGCAGGGTGGAGGCCAGCACCAACAACGCACGACGTTCAACGCCAATCATCACAGACGTCCATTTCTTGAGAGGACCATCAGGACGAAGCCGCACCCCCCGGTGCTGCCGACTTCCGGGGATGCGCCACCGAATGGAGGTACAATGACTCGACCTTATCGCGTGCCCAAGGGGTTTTGCGCAGGAACTTGAGCGAGGATGTCACACTGGGATCGTGCGTGAAACACCGAATGGTGATCCGCTCCCCCAGGCCGTCCCATCCATACCGTTCCACGAGATGTTCGACCATGGCCTTGAGGGTGACGCCATGCAGGGGGTCGGGCTTGCGGGCAGGCTCGTGCATTTGTCGAACGGTCTGAGGGGATCGGGAGTTCTATACAGTAGTCGGTTCGACGCCGGCCGGACCTCGGGCCACCCGGTTCCGGGGCGTCTGGTTTCCCCGACCCCGCTGCAGTATCGTCCTAGGGTTATCCCCTCTAAGGCCCCAGTACGCCGGCGCTCCCTCCTGGCCGGCATCCTTCCGGAGTACCCCGTCATGATGGCCAGACGTTCGATCCTCGCCCTCGCGGTCCTTTCCCTGCTGGCCGGCGCCTCGTCGCAGGCGGCGGCGCAAGGCAGCATGGGCGGCATGGATCACAGCATGCACAAGATGGGCCCCGAGATCGTGATCCCGAAGGGCGCGATCTACACCAAGGCCGATGTGGAATTCATGCAGGGCATGATCGCTCATCACGCGCAGGCCATCGTGATGGCGAAGCTCGCCGAGACCAACAGCACGAACGCCCAACTGCTCAAGCTCTCGCGCAAGATCGACCAGTCGCAGATCCCGGAAATCGAGATCATGCAGGACTGGCTCCGCCGCCACAATCAGTTCGCGCCCGACACGGCTTCGTGGCACGGCATGCAGATGGATGGCATGCTCACCGAAGCCGAAATCAAGGCGCTCGGTGCGGCCAAGGGTACCGAGTTTGACCGGCTCTTCCTCGATGGCATGATCAAGCACCATGCCGGGGCCATCAAGATGGTCGACGATCTGTTCAAGTCGCCCGGCGCTGGTCAGGAAGTCGACGCCAACGTCTTCGCCAACGATGTCGTTACTGCCCAGACATCCGAAATCGGCATCATGCGGCGTCTGTTGACCCAGCTCCCCTCGAAGTGACCCTGCAGCACCGGTTTTGTACGTCCCCCCCTTCCCACCACTGGAGTATCACCTGATGCGCGTCATGCGTGGCGTGGCCCTTCTTCTGGCGACGTGCGTCGTTCCGACGGTTTTGTCGGCACAGACGTACCCGTCCGGCAAGGACCCCCGTAGCACCCTCAAGCCCGGCCGCTATGATGCCGGCATTTCGACGAGCAACATGAAGCTCGTCTCCACCACGCCGAAGGCGGCCCAGTTCGATACGGTGCGCGGCCTCACGTTCGTGAACTCGGACATGGCGTTCGGTGGCAAGTACGTGTACCAGGCGAACTTCGCCGGCTTCACCATCCTCGACATCAGCAACCCGGCCAAGCCGGAAGTCGTGTCGGTGACGCGCTGCATCACGTCGCAGGGTGACCCGTCGATCTACGGCAACCTGCTGTTCATCTCGGCGGAAGGCGCGGGCAACCGCAACGATTGCGGCGACGGTGGTGTGCAGGACCCGAAGGATCACATGGCCGGCGTGCGCATCTTCGACGTGTCCAACCCGAAGGCGCCGAAGCTCGTGAAGAACGTGCAGACCTGCAAGGGCTCGCACACGCACACGATCGTGCCGCACCCGACGGACAAGAAGACCATCTACATCTACGTGTCTGGCCAGCAAGCGGCGCGTCCGGAAACCGAATTGGCCGGCTGCAAGAACGGCAATGATCCGGCCGATGCGAGCAACTCGCTGTACCAGCTCGACATCATCAAGGTACCGCTCAATGCTCCCGAGCAGGCCAAGGTGATCCCGGGCGCGCGCATCTTCACCGGCCTCGATGGCGGCGGTGAGTGCAAGATCTACTGCGCGCCGAGCTCGGGCCGGCCGGCCGGTCCCGGCCGCCCGCAGCCTGCCGCGAACATGCCCGACGGTCCGCGCAACTGCCACGACGTGACGTCGTACCCGGCCATGAACCTGCTGCTGGCCTCGTGCACGACGCACTCGATCCTGGTCGACATCAAGAACCCGGAGAAGCCGTTCCGGATCGATGCGATCATGGACACGAACAACTTCCAGGGTCGCCACACCGCCGCGTTCAGCAACGACGGCAAGAAGCTGATCCAGACGGACGAATGGGGCGGCGGCACGGGCCCGATGTGTCAGGCTTCGAGCATGATCGAACTCGGTGGCAACACCATCCTCACGCTCGACGCGAAGAACAAGCAGACGCAGCGCGCCTACTTCAAGCTGCCGGCTGCACAGTCGGCCGAAGAGAACTGCGTCGCGCACAACGGTGGCATCATCCCGGTGCCGGGTCGTGACCTGTACGTGCAGGGCTGGTACCAGGGCGGCGTGAACATCATGGACTTCACGGATGCCGACAAGGCGTTCGAGATCGGCCACTTCGATCGCGGTGCGATCAACCCGCCGCGTCCGGTGGACGTGCCGTCGGCGGCGGCTCCGGCTGGCCCGCCGGTGCGTGGCAACGGCAACACGATCGGTGGATCGTGGGGTGCGTACTACTGGAACGGCCACGTCTACTCGTCCGAAATGGACCGTGGCCTGGATATCCTCGAGCTGACGCCGAGCGATCTGCTGTCGGCCAACGAAATCGCCGCCGCGAAGCTGGTCGTCTACAGCGAGTTCAATCCGCAGAGCCAGCCGAAGTACTCGTGGCCGGCGGCGTTCGTGGTGGTGCGTTCGTACCTCGACCAGTTGGTGCGTGGCAACGGTCTCGACGCGGCCCGCACGACGGCGATCTCCAGCGCGCTCACCGACGCCGAAGCCAAGACCGGCGCGGCGCGTGCGACGGCGCTGCGCACCCTGGCCACGCAGGTGGACAAGGATGCGGTGGGTGCGAAGGACAGCGCCCGCGTGAAGACGATGGCGTCTGAAATCCGTCGCCTGGCGGCCGCGAAGTAAGCGACTGCTGCACGGTACTCCGATGTGAAACAAAGGGCGTCCCGATGCGGGGCGCCCTTTGTTGTTGTATGTGGTTTTTCCCCCACTCCCCACCGACATGCGATTTCTATTCGCCTCCCTCGCCGCGGCATCACTCGTCGCGCAGACCAGCGGTGCTCAGCCGGCGTCGATCGTCTACCGCCTTGGCAAAGACACCAGCGCCGTGGAGCAGTACACGCGCACGGCCACGTCCATCACGGGCGACATGGTGCAGCGCAACGGTCCCGCCATTGCGCGTTATCACTACGCCATCACGCTCGGCAAGGATGGCCGGCCCACTGCGGCCACGCTCACGCGCCACAATCAGGATGGCAGCGCCGCCCCCGCGCCGAACACGTGGCGCTACACGGTGACCACCGACTCCATCGTGCGCGAAACGGTGTTTGCCGACAGCACCGCGCGGCGCGTCTTTGCGGCCAAGGGTGGTTTCGTGAACTGGCCCACGTTCATCTATGGCCCCACGGAACTGCTCGCGGCCGCACGCGCGAAGAAGCAGCCAGTGGACTCACTGCCCGCCGTGGGCAACGCCGGCAATCTGGGCTTCACCGGGTTGATCGCCCTCTCGGGTGATTCCACGCGCCTGCGTGGTGGTGCCTACGCCATGGTCCTGCGGCACGATGCGCAGCAGCGTCTGATCTCGGTAGACGGCAGTGGCACCACCAACAAGATCACCGCCACACGCGGCGGCGCGGTCAACTTCGATGCGGTCGCCAAGGCGATGAAGCCCACGGGTGTGTTGAGTCTTCGTGAAGACGCCCGCGGTGCCTTTGGTCAGGGCGGCATGGTGATCGTGGACTACGGACGCCCGCAGGTACGCGATCGCAGCGTGTGGGGCGGCGTGCTCGTGCCCTTCGACAGTGTGTGGCGCATGGGCGCCAACGATGCCACACATCTGTTCACCACGCGTCCGCTGGTGATGGGTAGCCTCGCCATCGCACCGGGCATGTATACGCTGTGGGTGCAGCATACACGCAGTGGCACCTATCTGATCGTGAACAAGCAGACCGGCCAGTGGGGCACGGTGTACTCCGCCGCTCAGGATCTGGGCCGGGTGGCCATGACGCTGAGCGATGCGCCGGGCTTCACGGAGACGATGACGATTGTCGTCAAGTCGGCGAATGCCACGAGCGGTGCGCTGGAACTCGCATGGGGCGACAAGGTGGCGAGTGTGCCCTTCACGATCGGGGCGCGATAGCGCGTGCGGCGTGATGTGACACGACGTGCGAAACAACAAAGGGCGCCCCGGATAGGGACGCCCTTTGTTGTTTTCACCGTGTACGCGACGCCTTGCAGACTACTTCTGGAACCAGATGTAGAGGGCGCCGCAGGTGCCCGCGTCCTTGAGATCAGCCGGCGTGGTGGGGTAGAACTCGACGCCCGCCAGGTAGTCGGTGAAGATCTTGTCGAGATCGGGCGGCAGCGCGCTTTCGTAGGGGTACACGCGCAGGCCATCGCGCACGACGGCTGCATGACAGCTCGGCTTGCCCGTGGCCGCAAGGAAGGACTCCGCGTTCGGGCCGGCGACGATGTTCGCCTTGCCTTCCACCTTGAGCAGGTTGGAGAGCGGACGACCATCCGCGGCCTTGAGCTGCGCCGCCGTGAAGAACTTGCCCTGCGCCTTGGCGCGGCGGGCATCGAACCCAGCCTGCGTGAGCTCGGTGGCCACACCCTTCGGCTTGGGAGCCTCGACAAAGGCCAGAATCTCGAACTCGAGCGGCATCGGCGTGTTCGGGGTGACCGTGAAGTTGTCGAAGAAGGCTTGATAGCCCTTGGCGACCGCTTCGACGATGTGCCCACCGTCTTCGAGATACGGGATGGTCACCATGCCCAGCGAATCGGTGGTGCCGGCTTCGATGGTGTGGTCGATGCTGATGACCGCGCCCTTGATGACCGTCGTGTCACCGGCCTTGCGGAAGCGGAGCTTGACCGGGCGGGGAGCGGCATCCTGGGCCTGCACTTCATGCGCCGGCGTCGCCAGGACCATGCCGGCGGCGACCAGTGCGAGGGAGAGAGCGTTTCGGAGTTTCATGGGGGAACGATAGCGTGAATGCGCGCGGCGCCGAAGGTGGGAGAGCGCCGGCGCGGGCCTCGTTCTGTTTACGTACGACGGGGGGAAATCATTCTTGGGGAATGCTCAAATGGGTGAATTTTTGAACATTTACATTTCGGTCATTTTTTTACCTTTGTGTACAACTGTCTACGAAGAGGGCGAGCTGAAGTCGACCGGCTTCGGGCGCATTGCTCGTTTTATAACAGTGTGTTATGTTTTGAGCTATTTCGCTCGCATATTCTATAACGTTCCGTTATATTTTAAGGAATGCCGACCGCCACGTACCGCGCGCTTTACGACATAGCAGAAGACCAAATGGGGTACGTGACGACGGGACAAGCAGGGACCGTCGGCGTGAGTGCCATGGCGCTCGTGATGATGACCCGGCGCGGCACGCTAGAGCGCGTGAGCCGCGGCGTCTACCGCCTAATCGACTTTCCTGTACAGCCGCTCGCGCAGTACATGCAGGCCACCCTCTGGCCACATGGGCGCCGGGGCGTGCTCTCGCACGAGACGGCGTTGTCGCTCCACGAGCTCTCGGGCGTGGACCCCGCCAAGGTACATATCACCGTGCCGGCGGACTTCCGCGTCCAGCGAGCGGTGCCAAGCTATCTCATCGTGCACCGAGGGGACCTGACATCAGAGGATGTGACGCGGATCGACGGAATGCCGATCACTACACCGGCCCGCACGATCCGCGACTGCATCCAGGTGCACCTAGGACCGGCACTCATCACCGAAGCAATCAAACAGGCCCGCACGAGCGGCCTCGTGAACGCCCCTACTGCGAGCGTGCTCGAGCGTGAACTCCGCATTGCTTCTGGCGCTCTCGGTGCGGGGGCGCGCCGGTGAGCGAGTCCTCGCGTGACGAGCAGGCGCGACCGACTCCGCCCTCCGTTGGGAAGCTCGAGAAGTACGTCCTCGCGCACGCGAACCGCGAGGGGCTCGCCGTTGGGCGCGTGCGGCACTGGATCTCATTTATGATGCTCAGCGGCGCCCTCGACCGCGCCGCCGGACGACCGGCAGGTCCCCGCTTCATCGTGAAAGGAGGCGTAGCGCTCGAACTCCGCCTCCCGACGCGCGCCCGCGCGACGGAGGACTTGGACATCGTGGCAGTGTGCGACAAGGACGACCTTATCGCCGCACTCGACGAGGCACTGCGCGAGCCGTATCACGACTGCACGTTCAGCCGCAGAGCCGAGACGCGCCCGCTCGGCGACCGAGCGCTCCGGGTGTGGGTGCAGATTGCCTATCGGTCCCAGCGGTGGGCGACTATCCAAGTCGATCTCGCACGACCGGACGGTGCCGACGCCGAGACAGAGCGGCTGCCTAGCATCCCGCTGAGCAGCTTCGGGCTGATCGGGCCGGCTGACGTCGCGTGTCTCTCGATGCGCTATCACGTCGCGCAGAAGTTCCACGGCATGACCAAGGTGCCGCGCCACGGCGGCGAGAACGATCGGTTTCGCGACGCCGTGGACCTGCTGCTGCTCCGCGAGCTCCTGCACGGCACCAGTCTCCAGGCAATCCGAGAGGCCTGCGAGGACACGTTCCGGATTCGAGCCGAGCACCCGTGGCCGCCGGCGATCGTCTTGCCGCCGAGTTGGCGAGAGCCCTACGCCGCGATGGCTCGGGCGCTCGGAATCCAGGAGACCAACCTAGACGCTGCCGAGCGCGCCCTTCGCGAGTTCCTCGCGGCGATCGAGGCAGCATGACACACCAGCGATCGACGAAGCGAGCGAGCTGTCCGAGCCGCCCGAAGGCCACGCCAGAGCGGTCGGCACTCCTTGGCCGTGTCAGGCAGAGAGGGACGGCTCCCGAGATGGTCGTGCAGGAGATGTTGAGGCGTTTGAGCCACGCTCACTCGACCAACGTGCGAGGTATTCCGGGTTCGCCGGACATCGTCGCAGCTGATCACTCGCGGGCCGTCTTCGTCCACGGCTGCTACTGGCACCGCCATCCCGGATGCCCAGCGAGCAGCACACCGAGGAACAACGCGCAGTTCTGGAAGGAGAAGTTCGAGGCGAACGTGCGACGCGACCAGCGGAAAGCGAGGGAGCTCCGAAAGCTCGGATATCGGGTGATGACCGTGTGGGAGTGTCAGACCAAGTCGCGGGAGAAGCGCGCACGACTCGAGCGTCGTCTCGACCGATTCTTCCGAGAGGAGAAGTAGTGTCACGCACAATCGCAAAACGGTTATCTGAGTCGCCAGACGGTGGACGGAAGCTGTCGGCCGGTCGCGATACACTGATTACAGCGCGTACACTGGAGTCGTACAGGGTGTCATCGGACGGCCGTGCGATCGAGCGCGTCATCGCGCTGCGAGCCGGCGGCACGGCCTGCACACGAATCGCCATAAATCCCGACGAATCGCTCGAAGGATCCCAGGACGCGCTCGCCGATCGCTTCGATCGAGCATTCCTTTGCACGACATCACGCCCACGAATCGGGGCGCGCCAGCGAGAGGTTCGAGTCGTCGACCTGTTCTCGGGATGTGGTGCGATGTCCCTGGGTATTTGGGAGGCGAGTCGGGCCATTGGCGCGCGCATGGTGCCGGTTATGGCTCTCGACTTCAACGACAAGGCCCTGCGCGTCTACGAAGACAATTTCCCGAATGTCTGGGCCATTTCGAAGCCGGTCGAGTCGATCCTCGACGGCGCGCTTGGAGCCCCTGCGTCGCCGGCAGAACGTGACCTGGTCGCTCGATTGGGACATGTGGATGTGCTGATAGGCGGCCCCCCCTGCCAAGGGCACAGCAATCTCAATAACCACACGCGGCGAGAGGATCCGAAGAACAAGCTCTACGACCGGATGGCGCGGTTCGCGGAACTTGTCGAGCCGACGCACGTCATAATCGAGAACGTGTCAGCGGTATTGCACGACAAGGGTAGGGTCGTTGATCGCACTATCGCACATCTCAAAAAGTTGAAGTACTCGATCGACAGCAAGGTGGTGGAGGCGGTCGCGATCGGAGTTCCACAGCGTCGGCGGCGCCACTTCGTCGTGGCGTCGCGGGAGATCCAACCCGATATCGACGCGACGATCGATGCGTTCACCCGAGGCGAGCGGAGCGTCTTCTGGGCGATCGGCGACCTCGCATGCGTGTCCCGAGACGACCTTTTCGATCAGACGGGCACACCTTCGTCAGTCAACCGAGGGCGAATCAAGTACCTCTTCGACAACAAGCTGTACGAGTTGCCCGACGAGGAGCGGCCGGACTGCCACCGACTCGAAGAACACAGCTACAAGTCGGTGTACGGCCGGCTCCGCCCGAATAAGCCCGCACAGACCATCACGAGCGGATTCCTCAGCATGGGGCAGGGGCGGTACGTGCACCCCACGAAGCGGCGGACCATCACCCCCCACGAAGCTGCCCGTCTGCAGTTCATCCCCGATTTCTTCGATTTCGGTAGCGTCTCGAAGCGAACGGCGCTCGCGGAGATGATCGGGAACGCAGTGCCCTCCAAACTGGCGTACGTCCTCGGAGTAGAGCTACTCCGGTGATGCTAGACGACCTCGGGCCAGACTGCCCTCCAGATGGAACGGCGCCAATCTGGGCTCGGTGTGTCTGGGCCACGGCAGTCAGACCCCCGTCGTACCTTATTCGGTAGCAACGCTCGCCGACTATCTCCACCGGAACCCTCCACTCACGACTGACTGCCCGCGCCTCCTCGGCGCGTGCCAATGAGGAGCCCCACCTTGGCGATTCCTACAATGCAACCCGGCGTTTGGAAGGATTGGGATGCGGCCGCGTGGGGACAGGCGCTGCTCCGCCATTACTTTGTGGGTCACGATGCAAGACCGGTCTCTCGACTCTCGATCAGCCCGGAGGAACTCGCGAAGGCGGCAGGCGCCTCTGATGGTGAGGCCGCCCCGGCGCGAGACGCCTTTCTGACGGCAGTCCGGTGCTCGGCAGCGGCCTTCCGCCGCCACCTCTCCATCGCCAGTCTCGAGCGCCACGCGTGGAATCGGCACGGGCCGCCTCCGTTCCTCGCCTACCTCTTCTTCACATGCTTCGCGGCGGCGTCCCTCGATGCCGATACGGCTGATGAGGGGGTGTTTCGCGAGCGGTTGCGTCAGTTGCTCGGCCACCACGAGGGGACGAGCTATGCGCTGGGCGATCTCTCTCGGCTCTGGGAGGCCTTCGCGGCGTGGCTGGAGGGTCGCCACGATGCCGGGGAACCATACCGAACGCTGAGCCTCCCAGATCGCGGCCGGGCGACTCTGATTGGGTATTCCGTTCGGCTCGCATTTCCTCGGCGCGAGGATCGCCTGAAGCTCAGAGCCCTCTTGGCCGCCTCGAGCGCGGGACCAGCGCCGACCGTACCGGAGGCCTTCCAAGCAATCGCGCGCGCGAGAGATCGCTTCTCGACCGACTTCCGCCACGTGTTCGACCGTGCGCGCGCCGCGCTGGCGAGTGGGCGTGATGTGCCGGAGCTGCAGGCGCTATGGTCCGCGATCCTCGAAGCGGCTGCGCTCGCCGATCGGCGGGACAGCGGAGACGTGCGAATCCGCTACCGGCTCCTTGCCCAAGAGGACGAATTGGGGCGCCTCGAGCCGTTCGTCGTCACGGCGGGTGTCCCATCGGGCACTCGCCACAGTGCGCAATTCTCGCCGCTCGACGAACCGTTCGACCAATTCGACCACCTCGTCTGCGCCACGGACGGAAGCACGGGCTTGATTGCGAATCTCTTGCTGATGGACGCGCTGGCGGACAAGGTCCCTGGTCTCGGCGCGTCTCCTATCTCGCGCGCGGTACGAGATGGCGTGCTTCTCTTCCGGCAGGTGGACAGCGCTACCTGGGAACTAGCAGTGACGCGACCGACCGAGGGCAAGGTGCGTGCGCTGGTACAAAGCCGCCTGTCTGATGCCTTCATGCGCTTGGTAAGCGGCCCGCAGCGTCACCCGCGCGAAGCTCGATTCGAAAGTTGGTGCGAGGTCGCTGCCTTTGACGTCACGGAACTGGCGGAAGCGCGTGAAAGCACCGCCCCCGAGCTGGCTTCCGTGCGCTGTCTACAGCGAATCGAGATCGGCCCTCAACTGCAGCTTGTCGGCGGCGTTCGCGTAGACGGCGGCTACCTCGGTCTGAGCGGGCTACTGCCCGAAGTGTATTGTGCCGAAGCAGAACACGCCTCGATGTTCCGTCTCTCGGAGGAATCGGGGAAGCGGCGCTCGACTCACATCGCGACACTAGAACCCGTAGGCGAGCGTCCCGGAGTCTTCGGGTGGTCTCCGGGTCACGGCGATCTGGAAGGTCCTTACGTCTTCGCAGGGACCCGGGACGGCCGTGTCGTTGCACCGCGCGAGGTCCTCTTCCACTCCCGCGGGCTGAGTCATGATTACGAGTATCCCACCGATCCCGCGCGCTGGCTCGTCGAAGACTGCAGCACTGACGTCGCGCCGGCTGGTCTGGCGTCGGAGATCTTCCTCGCTACCGGAATCGGCAGCCCCACACGGTTGCCGGCGGTCGATGCACTTGCGTTGGAGAGTGTCCATGTACTGAGGAACCGCTCGGTTGACGACAATAACGAGCACGATCGACTAGTCGAGGCATTGGCGGCGATCTTGATGGCTAGAAAGGGAATCGCCGAATCCGAGCTGATCGAAATTCTCGGAAAGATCGTCCGGCAGGCTACTGGTTTCGCCGTGTGGGGGATCATCCGTGGGTGGGTAGAGGCCGGGTACCTCGACTGCCTCACGAGGCGGCAGTGGCGCGGCCGTGTCTACTTCGCGCGCCGCCCGCAGCTAGTACTGATTCCCGACGCCGACCTTGGGTCGATCCGCGTCGTGCTGCACGGACTAGCGCCCTACCGTCTGCGTTCTGCGGCGCGGGAGGCGTTCTCGCGCGCGGGGGCGACGCCATTGTCCGCCTCGAGCCTGTCGCCGTACGTACCGGCTCCGCAGGCGTGGCGGTTCACGTCGGTCGAACATGTCAACGCGTCGATCGCGGAGTATCGCGAGCTAGGCACGGTGGGGATGCGCGAGCCCGAGGAGCTCGTCGGAGACTTCGACTCCGCGGTTTCTGACGAGGCGCCGCTGCCGCCTGGCTACGAGTGCCAGCGCGTCTGGGATTGGGCAGCGGGCGGATTCCGCCGCGCGCATGGGAGTGCCGCTCCGGACGAGGTGCGCATCGAGTGCCATACGCGCAGCAACGGGCCGGATCGATACACCATTGTGGCGGGCTGTCGACGGCGTACAACACTCTCGCGCTCCTGGGCGCTGTTGGATGGCTTCCGGCTCGCGGGACGGCGTGCCTTCACCCCCGTCGGCTCCGTCGCGATTGTGCGTTCGGGAGACGATGGTCCTCAAGTGCCCCTTCCCATCGCGCGAGTCATCGGCCTCCGCGCGGGCATCGTCGGCGGCCCGGCGGAGACTGCGACGCTCGGCCAGCACTACGCGAACGCCACGGACGGCCCGAGCGCGCGACGCTGGCTTCTCGCATGGCTGAGCGGCTCGAGGGCAGACGAGCAAGTGGCGCGGCGCTTCGCGTGGCTACGTGCTGCTACCGACGCGCGCGGCCTGGACACCGTTCCCATTCCAGCCGACCTTCGGCGGCGTCTGCGCGGACTCCACGCCCTCCCGGACGCGCTTTCCATCGCGGAGCGACGTATTCCCCGACACCTGCTCGCTCACGTGCGACGCGCCGTCGCGCTGACGGAGTCCTGACGCATGCCGACGACGAATCGTTCGTACTACATCGGACGTGTGAAGCGCGCGCCGCACCGCGGTGACGCGTACCTCTATGCGAGCATTGAGCCGCTCGTCGAATCCGATCCGACCGGCAGCCAGTGGCTTGGCCCTCTTCGCAATTCGGTGTCCAGCTTCCCCAAGCGCGGTCTCGTGCACTGGAACAAGGCGCCCTTCCAACTTCAGTTAGGGAGCCTGTGGCAGTTCACCATCGACGAGCACCCATCGGCCGTACGCAGTGATCAGTTGGAGCATTTCCAGCTGGAAGATCCGCAGGAGCCGATCGAGGTGTTGGACCTCCGCGGATGGAGCGACGAGGAGAGGCTGCGGAGCGCCATTACCAGCGACGGAATTCCTCTCTCACCGCCGCCACTCGCACGGCGCGTGCTCCTCTGGCTCGCGAGCGACGTCTACGTCGGACCCCTGCTGCTCAAGCCCGCGACGGCTCCAGGCTTCTGGGTACTCGACAGGCCCGACGCGCATATCGACGCCGCCCGCATGCCTGTCTGCCGTCTCTCGGCGTCCGACATCAATCGCGTCCCGCTCGAGGGCGAGCGCTGGTTCGTCTCGCCCCGCCTGGAACTCGGCCGGAGCGCGGGCATCCAGAATTGGACGTCGGACGCGCAGGTCACACGAAGCATTCTCACCAGGCTGCGCAAGATGGACCCCGACTTGGTCAGGGCGATCGGCGTGACGGAGAGTGTGTTCCGCGAATATCTCGACCACGTCGAGGGTGGTCGGATGGGTAGCGCCGACCCGGCAGTTGAGCGAGCGCGGGCCGACCGCCTTCGCGGCGTGCGTGACGCGATCCAACGCGATGAGGTGTTGCTGACGGAGGCGGTGGAGGCTCTACTCGGGACCGAGGCGGTACGGACAGAGGTCCAGAGTCAGGCGCATGCCAAGATCGATGGGGAGGTGCACTCGCGGAGGGCCGAGATCGACGCGGCACTCTCGGACTCGACAAAAGAGCTGGCGCGAGTACAGGACATTCTGAATGCGAAACGCACCGAAGTCGCTGCGTTGGATGCGGCGCTCCTCGAGAAGCGCGGAGAGCTCGAAGCGAAGGTCGCCTCTTTCGATCAGGAGGTCTCGGCTAGGCTGGAGGAGATTGCCCGCCGGCCCGAGGCCATCTTCGCGGAGACAGCGGTTATGAGGGCCGTGCTAACGCCTGGTTTTGCGAGGCCAGTCGGTGGCGGGAACGGTGGGGTGCCCGCGTATCCACCCGCGCGTGCGGTCTCCAGACAGGTGCGGGATTTCGGAGAGTCGACGCTAGAGTTGGGTGATGAGACTGACGTCAGGCGGGCCCTCGCGGTACACGCCGGCGCCAGCGCGCTGAGCCTGCAGGCGATGTTGAGCCTGCACGCGATGTTCGTCTCGGGTGCGGCTCCAGTAGTGGTGGGGTCGTACGCATACGATCTCCTGCGCGCCTACGCGTCCGCCGTGGCGGGCGGGCGACTTCACTGGATCCCCATCGGAAGCTCCACGATGGAGCCGTACGACCTGCTGGGCCGTTTCGACGGGGCGTCCGGCCGAATTATTCCGAGCCCGTCCGGTCTTCTCGATGTCGCGCGCGACGCGACGCAGTCGGGTCGCCTTCATGTCGTGGTGCTCGAAGGGTTCAACAGGGCACCCTGTGAGGCGTATCTGTCGCCGATCCTGGAGGCTGCGCAAGCAGGCCGACTGGGTGACGCGTTGCGCGTGATCCCTCTGGCGAATCCTGAGCTGATCTCGGGCGACGACCCCTATCGCGAAGTGGCCCGTCTGGTATGGCCTTCTAACGTGCTGATCGCGTGCCTCCCGAGCGACGGCAGCGTGACGTTGCCGGTGCCACCGTCTGTCTGGCGTTTCGTTGCGCTGGTCGATGCCGACGACCGCGATCGCACGCAGCTTCCATCTGTGCCGGCAGAAAACGGCGTCGCGCCGCGCACAGAGATCCCGCCGACGCTCTGGAAGGAGAGCGTGGCCACCGCCCAAGCCCACGCTGCCCATGACCGGGACGAGGTGACAACGGTCGCCCGTGCTCTGTCGCTCTCCGCTCGTGACGCAAGAGACGCGGTCCGTGTGCGGGAGGTGTTGTGCGCCAATGGGCTGCCTCACGGAGACGCAACCAGCGTCGCTCTCGTCGCCACGTTGATCGCGCGGTCTGGGTCAGATGCGAAGGCGATCGACGAGGGCCTACGCACGGCCGGCGTCGCGGTGCCCAGCTGGCAAACCATTCGTGCCGAGGCGCAACGCCTCCGCAGCTAACGGCGCGGTACACATCACATTCCGGGAGGGCACCCTTGCAGGACCCCATCGGCGGTTTCCAGCGCATCCGCGATCTTTACATCACATACCTCGAGACGGCATTCCGCATCCGCGACCCCGGCGTGTCGCGGGAACGGCGCGCGCTCCTGGAGCGGCCGAATACGTTCTGTACCGAGCCACTGATCGAGCCGTTGCCGCGCTACAGGAGCGTCGACTGGCTGCTCCACGAGCTGGCTAAGGCCGATCCCAAGGATTCACGGCTGCCTGGCTTCGACGTGCGTGAGCGTGCCGCATTCGCCGACCTGGCACTCGCGGGCCTCCTTGACTCGAAGCCCGCCAGGGAAGACAACGAATCCCGACTCGCTGAGTACGAGCTATACGAGCACCAGGCGCAGATGCTCTGGCGCGGAGTGCAACCCGGGCACCCCGGCATCGTCACATCGGGGACGGGCTCGGGAAAGACAGAATCATTCCTTTTGCCTGTGCTCGCCATGCTGGCGAAGGAGGCGGTGCGGTGGCCGGCACCGAGCGCGGACTACCTCAAGCGGCGCTGGTGGCAAACGGCGTCTGGCGAGCCCTATCCTAAGTACGACGGTGATGACGGCGTGCCGGATCGACCGACGGCCCGTTCGAAGAGCGCATCTCCCTTCAAACTGCAGCGCGTGGGTGAGGCCGCCGGGCGCCCGGCCGCGGTGCGCGCGTTGATCCTCTACCCGATGAACGCGCTCGTCGAGGACCAGCTCGCGCGGATCCGTCGTGCGCTCGATTCCGATCTCGCGCGGCGGGTCATGGACCGCCACTTCGCCGGCAATCGCATCTTCTTCGGCCGCTACACCAGCGACACCCCCGTCACGGGCTACCATAAGCACCCACGCGCGGGCACCAAGGAGCACGAACGTCGTAACCGAAAGCTCGCCGAGCTGTTCCGCGCGTCAACCGCAATTCAGCACGCGCAGGAGCGCGCGCGGATGATGGATAGAGAGCGAGGCGCCTCATCAGAGGACGTGCGCTTTCTCTTTCCGACTGTCGATGGCGGGGAGCTGACGTCGCGGTGGGACATGCAGGAGACGCCGCCCGATCTGCTGATCACAAACGTGAGCATGCTGAACGCCATTCTCGCGCGCGAGGTGGACTCTCCAATCCTCGACCGCACGCGAGATTGGCTGACGAGCGACGACGACGCTTACTTTTTCCTGGTTCTCGACGAGCTCCACCTGCAGCGCGGCTCGGCCGGCACCGAGACGTCGTACCTGCTGCGCCTGCTTTTCGAGCGCCTAGGACTGACCGACCCGGCGCATCGTCATAAGCTGCGCATCCTCGCCTCCAGCGCCTCGCTGCCGACGGAGGGTGAGGCCGGGCAGAGCAGTCTCGCGTATCTCTGGGACATGTTCGGCCGCCATGGCCTTCAGGCTGGGCCGCGTCGTGAGGTCGAGAATCCCCGAGAACGCTGGCACCACGCCGTCGTGCCTGGTGTGACGGTGGACGTTGAGCCATCGTCGCTCCAGCCGCTGGACCCGGCGCCCTTTTTCGCCCTGCTCGAGGCAGCGGGCGGCGACCTCCAGGACGAAGCCACGGCGCCCGCACCAGCCGAGGCCGAGGTCGAATGGCGAGGGGTTGCACGGGCACTCGGCGGTGAGAGGATGGAAGCAGGCGATCTGGACGGAGTCGTGGCCGCCTGCGTACGTGAGGCCGGCGCACGCATCGCACACGCCTGTTGGAGCGAGGAGGAGAGGCGCGCTCGCGCGATGCCGCTGTCGAACATCGCGCGGCGCGTGTTCGGGCGTTCGGATGCTGATACGCTCTGCGCCGCGCGCGCGCTTCTGCTGGTCCGGGGCGCTGGAGATGCGTGGGGCCGTTGGTGGGCCACCGAGCCCCCGACGGCGCCTTCGTTTCGCATCCACACCTTCTTCCGAAGCATCGAAGGTCTCTTCGCACCGGTCGGCGACCTCAGCGGTGTGCCTCCCCAGTGGCGATCGGCGAGCCGCCTTGTCGGGGAGCTCTCCGTCGAGCGTGGACAACGCTTTGCTCGCGTCGGGAGCGGGGATCCTGGGAGCCGCCTTGTCGAGCTGGTCTACTGCGAGTCGTGTGGCGAGCTGTTTCTCGGCGGCCGACGGGGAGGGCGCGAGACCGCAATCGAGCTCCTGCCGGCGGAACCCAACGTCGACAACCTCCCCGAGTCGGCCGGGCAGGATTTCTTCGAGACACTCTCCGCAGATGAATACGCGGTCTTCTGGCCTGTCGAGTCTTGGCCGGGCGTTCTGCCGAGCCCGAGGGATGACGTCCACGTTGGGGAGTGGAAGCGCGCCTACCTCGACCCCATCTCGGCCACGATCCAGTTTCCGCGAATCGGTAACGGAGTGCCCGAGGGACGCATCACCGGCTATGTCTGGGAGCGTGGCGATAGCCAGGATCGCCACAAGCGCCGAAAGGAATCGCCGGGGACAGCGGTGCCTTACGAGTGTCCCGCCTGCGGCTCCGACTATTACTGGCGAAACGCGCCGCTGCGCCTCTCACCAATCCGGAACTTCCGAGCGGGTTTTGCTAAGACGACGCAGCTGCTCGCGACCGAGCTGTTCGATCTGCTAAGACTGCGCCAGCGTGAGCCGAAGCTGGTGGCCTTCTCGGACAGTCGTCAGGACGCCGCGAAGGCGGCACTCGATATCGAGCGCCGACATCATGAGGACCTCCGTCGCGAAGTGGTCGTGGAGAGCTTGCGCGCCGTTGCGGGAGCGCGCCCGGACGGGACGGCTCTGCAAGCGGAAAAGGAACGCCTGACGAAGGAGGCGCAGGCCCACGCCGTCGCGGGCAATCTTGCCGCGGCCTTCGCACTTAAGCCGCGGCTCGACGAACTCGAGACCGCCCTGGCCAACGGTGCGGATGGAGCCGATCTGCCGGTGGCGGTGGTCCTCGAGAGCACGCGAGAGAACCCGCGCTTCTTCGGCTCGCGCGCGACGCGCGAGCCACTGCGGCCACTTCTCGCGGAGTTCGTCAAGCTCGGTATTCACCCAACGGACCCGACGGGTACGAGGCGAATCAAGCTGCCCACCGGCGAGAGCGTTACGTGGGACTCGTTGTTCGTGATCGGCGAGGACGGCACGCCGGACTGGAAGGATGACGCCGTCGAGCAGGACAAGCTCAATGCCGCGCGCCAAGCGCTCGTTGGGGAAATGCAGCGGCTCGTGACCGGCGTGATCTTCAGCAAAACGTACTTCGCGCTAGAGGAGACGGGCGTTGCGTATCCTTCCGTCGGTCCGAGCGTCGCGAGCGAAGACCGAGAGTTGGCGGACGCCTTCCTGAGGGTATTCGCCGATTCCTATCGGCTCGTCGACAGTCAATACGAGGACGCAGGGCAGAAAGACCCTTGGCGCAGTGCATTGGACATCCGCACCAATCAGCGGGCGCGTCGCTTGGCGTCGAACATCTGGGCACCCGACCAGGTGAACGCGGGGCTCGAACGGGTGCTGAAGCTCCTCGCAAAGGCGGGACACCCGGAGGGCCTCGTCCTGACCTCCTCGCTCAGAATTCGCCTCGTGGAGGAGTCGGACCCCTACTGGCGGTGCGGGCGGTGCTCGCGCGTGCACCTTCACCGTGGAGTAAAGGTGTGCACGCGATGCTTCCAGCCGTTGCCGGAGGAGCAGAGCGGTGTGAGCGGCGACCTGCACGGTGAGAGCTACTTGGCAAAGCGTATCGAGCGCGACAACGCGACGTTCCGACTCCGCTGCGAGGAGCTCACCGGACAGACGGAGGACCCGGCGGACCGGCAGCGTCGCTTCAAGAACATCGTGCTCGACAGCGACGGACGTGTGGACCGGCGGCTGCGCGAGGCAGCACGCGTGATCGACATGCTCGCCGTGACCACGACGATGGAGGTTGGCATCGACATCGGGCCCTTGCAGGCCGTCTTCCAGGCGAACATGCCACCCCAGCGGTTCAACTACCAACAGCGCGTTGGCCGGGCTGGCCGCCGCCGTCAGGCGTTCTCCATGGCGCTGACCGTATGCCGATCCAAGAGCCACGATCTGCATTACTTCTGGCACCCTGAGGCCATCACGGGCGACCCGCCGCCGCCGCCATTTCTCACGAAGCGGCAGCCGACGGCGGCGAAGCGATTTCTGCGCAAAGCGTGGCTGTGGGCTGCGTTTCACAAGATCCGGTCAGACCAGGGCGTTGGGTACGCCGGCGACGATCTGTCGGACATCCACGGCGAGTACGTGCCCGCGGGCGACTACTTCGACGCAGCCAACGGCTGGAGAGCACGTTTGGCGGGAGCACTTGACGCGACGCGCGACTACCGCGCGCGCGCGCTGGCGGTGCTGGTTGAGGATTCGGACCTTGGCAGAAGCCCAGAGCTCGAAGGGCTCGAGAGCGATTGCCTACTCCTCGAGATCGACAAGGTGAGCTCAAGTGGTGTGAGACAGGAGGGCCTCGCACACACACTCGCCGAGGCGGGTCTACTCCCGATGTATGGAATGCCGACGCGTGTGAGGAATCTCTACTTGGGGGACACGACGCGACCTGACGACCAGTTCTGGCGGACGTGGCGGAAGGTGGATCGCGATCTCGACCTGGCAGTGTTCGAGTTCGCCCCCGGCTCGGTGTTGACCAAGGACAAGCAGGAACACCTGTGCGTGGGCTTCACCGGCGCGCTTCCCGACTACATCTCGCGGAGCGGCCCGGTGCCGGAGATCAAACCCAGAGAGGATGCTTTCGCCGATCCCTTCTGGATGGTGCAGTGCGGGTACTGCGGCGCGTGGCATCGGTTCGATGAGGATCCAAGCGCCACGGGGGCGGAATGCGGCTCGTGCGAACGAGTTCTCGACGTGACGACTGCCGGCGAGTGTCGCACACCCAACGGGTTCCGGACGGACTTCTGGCCACGCGAGGTCGAGGAGCAGCTCCTCACAGCGGGGCGACACCGCCTGAACACCGCGGAGGGCAAGGCAGTGCGGCTTGAGGCCGAGAAGAAGTCGAACCTGAGCTATGCCTATCAGTCGCAGTCGAGGCTTTACCGTCTGAATCGCGGACGTCTGGACGCGGCGGGCGGAGGTCGATGGCTCGGCTTCGACGTCACCGCAGGGGCACAGCGCTATGGGCGTGGCGGACGTGCGCGGCTCCTCGACCAGTGGATCGCCACCAACGACAAGCTCCCTGTACCAGTGGGCTTCGACCCAAACCCGGGTGTGGCGCCGCTGCAGAGTATCTGGCTGGCCGCTCCGAAAACGACGGACGCACTCTTCGTCGCACCGAGTTCGGTGGCGCGAGGCCTCCGTTCGCACATGGTAGGCGCCGGTCAACAGCGCATCACGTCAGTGCGTGCCGCCGCGATCTCGGCCGCCTACATGCTGGCCAATCGTGCGGCGCTGGAGCTCGACATCGATCCCGAGGAGTTCGACGTCCTCGAGCCTCGTATATACCGGGCCTGGAACGGTCAGGCGGTACCGCTGCTTCAGATCGCCGACCACCTCGTGAACGGCGCAGGATTCGTGGAGCGTCTGGCGGCTCAGGGGAGTGGTGGCCGACCGCTGGTCGCGGAGCTCGTCTCATCCATCGTTCGCGACGAAAGCCGGTACCCGCTTTCGGAGCTGTTGCGGAAGGACGCACACCAGAACCACCCGACCGAGTGCGATCAGGCCTGCTACCGCTGCCTGCAGCGGTACAGCAACCAGTCGTACCACGGTCTGTTGGACTGGCGGCTCGGCCTCGCCTTCCTGCAGCTGCTCGACGACCCGGAGTGGAGGTGCGGCCTCGATGGCGACTTCTCGAGCCCCGCACTGCGTGATTGGACCGCGCTCGCGCGCCGGTACGTCGAGGATCTCGCGCGGTTCTCCCCTGTGGAGCAGCGCGACGCTGCCGGGCTCGTCGCGTTCCGGATTCAGGGCGTGGGGGACTGGGCGGTGGTCGTGCACCCGCTCTGGGATACCGACGCGCTCGAGGGCATTGTCGGGAAGGCGGTCGACGAGATCGAACGCACCAGCGGGAGCGTGCCCGTGTTCGTCGACACCTTCGAACTCGCCCGCCGGCTGGTCTCGGTGCGCCAGGACCTGCTCAACCCCAGGCCGGCGTGACGCCTCTGCCCGAGCCGCTCGTACAGTGCCGAGTGCCTGCGACGTTCTCCCCATCGCAGCTCGCGTTCGGGGAGCAGTGTCTGCTGCGAGCCGTGCTAGGATCCACGCGCGACCTTCCGACTCTAACGGCACACCCGGCAGCCGCCCTCGGTAGCGTCTTTCACAAGCTGCTAGAATTGGCGGTGCGCGGAGAGATCCCGCGGACCGGGACGCCCGGCGAGGACGCCGAGCGCACTCTCGACCGCCTGCTCGATGCGGAGGACGCACGCCTCGCCGCCATGCGGCCGGGCGATCCACCGCGGCTCCGGGAGGTGTTTCCGCCGCTCATGTGGCGCCGGAAACGTCGCGTCGTGCTCGACCTCGCGGAGAAGTACCTCTCGGGGGCTGTGCCCAGAGCCGCCACCAGCTCCGGGGGCGGGGCTCGGAACGCGAGGGACCTTCACCAGAACGGCGGCTGGGCCGAGGTGCAGATCGAGGTGCCCGCGCTGCGGTTGTGGGGGAGGGCGGACATGATTCAGCGGACCGCCGGCGACGTCGTGATACGCGATCTGAAGACAGGGCGCGTGGTCACCAACGACGGGGACGTGCTGCCACACATCGAACGCCAGATGCGACTGTACGGTGCGATGGCGCACGCGGTCTGGCCCTCGGCACAGGTCTCGCTGCTCGTGGACCACGGTGTCGAGCGCGAGGTCGGGTTCGCGCGTGAGCACGAGGCGGACGTCCTGAAGTGGCTCAGCGATGTCCTCGCGCGGCTGCCCGCGGAGAGCGATGTCAATGCGGAGGATCTCGCGACACCCGGGGAGGCATGCGACGGATGCGCGCACCGCCACATCTGTCCCGCGTACAGGAAGTTGGCATTCGGCTTCTGGCGTGGTGAGGCGCCGATGCGCATGCCACTGGACACGTGGGGCGAGGTGATGGCGATTAACCCGCGTGGCGCACTCGCCGACCTCACCTTGCACGACGCTGCGGGCCGTACCGTGAAAGTATTCGGTTTGGCTGCGTTCCGCGTCTCGTCGATGCAGCCCGGCGATCCGGTCTGGCTCTTCGGGCTGCGCACCCGAGACAAACGTGGCGGCCCCGCGTCGTGGCGCCACCCGCACAACTTCTTCGAAGTGGCGGACGACGATCCATTCGCGCGGGCTTGGACACTGGAGGTCTTCGCGAGCAACTCCCCGATGTCCGCCACTCGATCACCCGGTTAGCGGCGCGAGCTACCGAGGCGCTCGCCTAGGGTAAATGGCGCATGCGCTGCGCCACAGTAGATGGACCGGTGGAGAAGCGATGCGAGTCGGCTTACACGACCAACACTACAGAGCATGAAGGCAACCGAAGCGAAGCTGCTCACATTCTTGAAGAAGTCACCGCAGTTCGTCATTCCCATTTACCAGCGTACGTACTCATGGACCATCACCGAGTGCCAGCAGCTCTGGGATGACATCGTGCGGGCCGGTGCTAGAGACGACGTGAGCGTGCACTTCATCGGCTCGATCGTCTATGTCGAGGAAGGGCTTTCGCAGGTCACCAGCCACGCCCCGCTGCTGGTAATCGATGGTCAGCAGCGCCTCACCACGCTCACCATCGTGTTGGCGAACCTCGCGAGAGCAGTTGGCGATGACGAGCCGGTCGACGGCTTCAGCGGTCGAAAGATCACCAACTACTACTTGCTCAATCCTGAAGAACGAGGCGACCGCAGGTACAAGCTGCTCCTGACGCAAACAGACCGCCCGTCGCTGATCGCGCTCGTGGACGGAGCGCCAGCACCGAGCGACGCGTCGCTTCGTGTGATGGAAAACAGTGAGTTCTTCAGAAAGCGCATCGAGGAGTGCGCGGGCGACTTCGGGCCTGTGTGCAAGGGCCTCGCGAAGCTCGTGATCGTTGACATCGCTCTGAGTCGAGATCACGACAATCCGCAACTGATCTTCGAAAGCATGAACTCGACTGGCAAAGAGCTCAGTCAAGCGGATCTGATTCGCAACTTCGTCCTCATGGGACTGGAGCCGCGGCTTCAGACCGAACTTTACGAACAGTACTGGCACCCGATGGAACGGGCGTTTGGCCAGCGAGCCTACAGTAGCATGTTCGACGGGTTCATGCGTCACTATCTCACGGTCAAGACAGGGGAGATTCCGAACCTCGGAGACGTGTATGCCGCATTCAAGGCGTATGCGATGTCGGCACCGGTTGCTCACGAGAAGGTCGAAGTACTCGTCGCGGATCTCAACAGATGGGCACTGCGGTTCTGCCGCATCGCTCTCGGGCAGGAGCCGGACCGCGATCTCCGTGAGGCGTTCCACGATCTGCGGGAACTCAAGGTGGATGTCGCCTATCCGTTTCTGCTAGAGCTGTACGCAGATTACGACGCAGGGCGTCTCACGCGTCACGACTTCTTGCAAGCAATCCGCCTACTCGAGGCGTACGTCTTCAGGCGTGCTATCTGTGCCATTCCCACCAACTCGCTGAACAAGACATTCGCCAACCTTGCGCGCGGAGTCCGTAAGGAGCGTTATCTGGAGAGTATCAAGGCGCACCTGCTGCTATTGCGCTCGTATCGGCGCTTTCCGGACGATGTCGAGTTCCGCCGCTGCTTCTTGACCCGAGAGCTCTATCTCCAGAAGGTGCGCAGCTACACGCTCCGAAAACTCGAGAACCACCAGAGGAAGGAGCGTGTCGGGCCGGAAGAGTACACCATAGAACATATCCTACCGCAAAACGAGAACCTGTCCGTGGCGTGGAGAGAGTCTTTGGGCCAGGACTGGCAGGTGATTCATCAGAAGTGGCTGCACACGATCGGCAATCTGACCCTCACAGGATACAACACCGAGTACAGCGACAGGCCCTTCCCGGAAAAGCGCGACATGCCCGGTGGTTTCCGAGAAAGCCCCCTGCGCCTGAATGCGGGCCTGGGACAGGTGGAGGTCTGGAACGAGGACGCGATCACCCATCGAGGGGAGCAACTCGTAGAGAAGGGGGTATTGGTATGGGCAGCACCGCACCTGAGTCCCGAGGTCCTCGAGGAGTATCGAGCCACGAGAACACGCGAGGTGACGTATACGATCGACGATCACCACTCGCTCGTAAGCGGTAAGGCGGCAGCCCTATTCGAAGCCTTCCGGCGCGAGGTGCTCGAGCTCGGCTCGTGCGTGTCCGAGGAGTTCCTGAAGTACTATGTCGCCTACAAGGCCGAAACGAACTTCGTCGATGTGTATCCTCAGGCGTCACGTCTACGACTGATTCTCAATCTTCCCTTTGAGGAACTCGATGACCCCGAGAATCGATGTGCAAACGTCGCCGGGTACCGGCTGAACGGAGAGGTCAAGGTACACATTGCCGAATTGAACGAATTGCCGTATGTGATGGGTCTGATTAGGCAGTCGTTCGAACGGCAGGTCGGTGGCATGGAAGCCTAGGGGCGGTTCGCTGCTGCCGATCTCACAGGGCTGCTCGATCCGCACGAAAGTATCGTGAAACGACAGATCCGGGCAGGTTCACCATGGGGCGCACCACCGCGCGCGGCGTGAAGTGCTCAACGGCCGTCTCGTTCGACAGTTCGACGAACTTCCGGATCAGCTCCTCGCCCCCCAACCGCGCGTTGCTGACCTTCTCCGGGTGCAGGTCGATGCCGACGATCTACTCGACGTGCTGTTCAATCAGGCGGGGCTGTTCGAGCCATTGCGGGCGCGGGCGGCGTCCTAGGTCGACCTCGGAGGTTCGCGGCGAGAGCTGATTCGGCCCGCAACGTCGATCTGCGTACGTGCTGAGGGTGCTTTCCCGTTACATCGGTCGCCTCCAGTCGTGTTTCGCATATCGGTACCTGGGATCTTCGGTGCGCACGCTAGCCACACGTTTTGTCGCGTCGACCACGACAGCGGCCCCGAGGATGTCGCGCAGATACCCAAGCCTGAGGAAGTTCGCGAGATCTGCATTGATGTCGCGGTAAAGCGCGCCTATCCCCTGTTGCCGCCACTCACCTAGGCCAACAGGCAGCCGAACGCGCTCACCAAGTTCAGGAATGTTCATACCGGTGATCGAATTGAACACCTTGAGCACTGTGGTGAGGCTGATCCCCGTTGTCGTGGGCAGTCCGAAACGCCGCTGAACGGTCTGGAGCGCAGCGTCGAGCTCGCCCTCCGACATTTTTTGCAGCGTCGGCAATCTCTCCTGTGTCGTGCAGCAAGCGGATCTCCTTGAGCTGCTCACGCGCCTGCACCACTGGGTGGATCATCTCGCACCTGAAGCGCCACGTCGAGGATGTGGCGCACATCGCCGGTTGCTGCACGAGCCACGCGCTGGCGCGAGTTGCATGGGCGGGGTGTGTCGAGGACGCGGTTGAACGATCCCTGCGATTGGCGTCACCGTAGCGGAGGTGCCGCGGCGTCACGACTGACACCAGCTGCTTCCGGCAGGGTGGGTTCAACCCCTATCGCTGTGTGGAGAAAGCGGGACTCGCCGACCGAGGTGTCGGCGAACGACCACACCTCGGTCGGGCTTTTTCGATCGACAAGAGGCGGCGGCAGGCGAATTCGCCGGGCTCACCGCTCGGGCCCTCAGAAGGTCATTTCCCCTCCTGGTCAGCGTGTCGCCGGCCTTTCCGGATGCAAGTCCCGATGCAAAACATGGCCGACCCACCGTTTGCGGTGGACCGGCCATGCATCCCAAGTGTCGCCTCCAGCGCGTCGAATCGTACGCGCTGAAGGGGGCTAACTAGTTGCGCACCAACTTCTTGTACTTGATCCGATGCGGCTGGTCCGCGTCCGGGCCCTTCCGGCGCTTGAGGTCCTCGATGTACGCGCCGTAGTTCCCCTCGAACCACACCGTTTCCGAATCGCCTTCGAACGCCAGAATGTGCGTGGCCACACGATCCAGGAACCAGCGATCGTGGGAAATGATCACCGCGCAGCCGGAGAAATCGAGCACGGCTTCTTCCAGCGCGCGCAACGTATCGACGTCGAGATCGTTCGTCGGTTCGTCGAGCAGCAGCAGGTTGCCACCCTGCATCACGGTCTTCGCGAGATGCAACCGGTTGCGCTCACCACCCGAGAGATTCGCCACCAGCTTCTGCTGGTCGGCGCCCTTGAAGTTGAAGCTCGCCGCGTACGCGCGTGAATTGAGCTCACGCTTGCCCACCGGAATGGTTTCGCGACCACCAGAGATCTCTTCCCACAACGTGCGCTTGCCTTCGAGCGTGCGATGCTGATCCTGATAGCTGATCTGCACCGTTTCACCAACCACGAGCTCGCCCGACTCCGGCTGTTCGAGCCCGTTGATCATGCGGAACAGCGTGGTCTTACCCGCACCGTTGGGGCCGATGATGCCCACGATGCCGGCACGCGGCAGATCGAAGTTGAGATTGTCGAACAGCAGCTTGTCACCGAACGACTTGCGCAGCCCCTTGGCGCGCACGACGTCGTTACCGAGACGCGGAGCCGGCGGAATCACGATTTCGTTCTGCATCACGCGGTCGTTCTGCGCTTCGCTGGCCAGATCCTCATAGGCCTGCAGACGGGCCTTGTTCTTGGCCTGACGCGCGCGCGGTGACATGCGTACCCACTCGAGTTCCTTCTGCAGCGTCTTCTGACGCGCACTGGCCTGCTTCTCTTCCTGCGACAGGCGCTGCTGCTTCTGCTCGAGCCAACCCGAGTAGTTGCCTTCGTACGGCACGCCCTTGCCACGATCGAGCTCGAGGATCCACTTGGCCACGTTGTCCAGGAAGTAGCGATCGTGGGTGATGGCCACGACCGTGCCCGGGAACCGCTCGAGGTGATGCTCCAGCCACGCGACGCTTTCCGCATCGAGGTGGTTGGTGGGTTCGTCGAGCAACAGCATGTCCGGCTCTTCCAGCAGGATCTTGCAGAGCGCCACACGGCGCTTCTCACCACCCGACAAGTGCGTCACCGCGGCATCACCCGGCGGCAGACGCAACGCGTCCATCGCCACGTCGATCTTGTTGTCGAGATTCCAGAGATCGTGCTGGTCGATGTACTCCTGCAGCTTGCCCTGCCGTTCCATGAGCTTGTCGAAGTCCGCATCGGGCTCGGCGAACTGCAACGAGATCGCATTGAACTCGTTGAGCGCATCGCGCTGCGCCTTCACGGCAAGCTCCACATTGCCGCGCACATCGAGCGACGCGTCGAGTTCGGGCTCCTGTGACAGATAGCCGATGCGCGTGCCCTTGTGCGCCCAGGCTTCACCCTGAAACTCGGTGTCCACGCCGGCCATGATGCGCAGCAACGACGACTTACCGGCGCCGTTCGGGCCGAGCACGCCGATCTTCGCGCCGGGATAGAAGGAGAGCCAGATATCGTCGAGGATGATGCGCGAAGGGGGAACCACCTTGCGCAGCGCCTTCATGACGTAGATGAACTGCGGAGCCATGGATTCTTGGAATGGTCGTCTAAGGCCCGGGCGCTGACAGAGGCGAACGTCCTCTTGCCCGGGCTCGGGAAGATACACCTTCCGTCAGGGCCTCAGCATTGCCATTACGGATGAGCTCGCTTGCACTGGGAGCCTGTATCGGAAGAATAGGCTTCACGTTCCGGTTTCCACCTTTTGCACGAGATCTTCAATGAGAAGACTGGCCTGTGCTTTGGCTCTCAGTGCGGGGCTGTCCGCGCCCACGAGCATGCTCGGCGCGCAGACGCTGACCTTCGAAGGGTTCGCCCAGGGCACCTTCTTTGCCGAGAATCAGTTCGAGGCCTCGCACGGAGTCCGGTTTTTTGCCGGCTCGAATGAGGCCTTCGCCACGGTGTCGGCCGAACGCGTGTGTGATGGAGACAGCATGTGGGCCAACGCCCCCTCGGGCTGTGGGGCATTGGCCTTCGCGACGGGGTCCGCCAACGGCTTCGATGTGCCCGCGGGATTCACCGACATGTTCTCCCTGCACTACCTCTCGCCGAACGGAGGCGGGTGGTTCGTGGTCATGGATGGCTTCGGGGGCTCCGGCAATGTGCTGGCGTCCGCCTCGCTCACCTCAACGGGTGCCTCGCCCTGCCAGGGCGGCCTGTTCTGTTCCTGGCGCGAAGTGGGCGTCACGTTCTCGGGAACGGCCAAATCGGTGCGCTTCTGGAGCGCGTATTCTCTGAGCACTGGAGAGGCGGTGTTCGACGACATCACCTTCGGACGGGCATCGCAGACGACCGTTCCGGAACCCTCCACCGGCGTGCTGATGTTGTCAGGGATTGCGCTGCTCGGCGGCTGGGCGTGCCGACGTCGGCGCCGGCCGGACACTCCCTGACCTCGCCAACCCGCGCGTTGGGACCATGACGGCATACACAAGAGCGGCCCGCTTTGCGACGGCCGCTCTTTGTGTCTCGGCCCGCGCCACCGAGCCCACAACGTCCGGGCCGGTCGGCCAGTAGATTGGAGACATGCAGATCGACGTGGCCGCCCAGCTCTCCGGCAATCCCGCCGCGGTGCTCCCGCTTCTCTTTGGCGCGGGGGTGCTGACCAGCCTGACCCCCTGTGTCTATCCGATGATCCCGATCACGGCGGCCATCGTGGGCGGGCAGTCATCATCAGAACTGTCAGGCGCCACAAAGGCGTCACGCTGGCGTCCACTTGGGCTTTCGCTAGCCTATGTGATGGGGCTAGCGTTGGTGTATGCGGGCCTCGGACTGATCGCCGGCCTCACCGGCACCATGTTCGGCACCATCTCGTCCAACCCGTGGGCGTTCTTCGTCATGGCCAACCTGCTGCTCATCGCGGCGCTGTCCATGCTGGATGTCATCCCGGTCCGAGTGCCCGCCGCGATCATGCAGCGGGCCGCAAACGCCGGAACTGGTGGCCGCGCGGCCGGGGCCTTTGTCATGGGCGCCGCGTCGGGGCTGGTAGCGGCTCCTTGCTCGGCGCCGGTCATGGCGGCGGTTCTCACCTGGGTCGCCACGACCAAATCGGCCGCCCTCGGCTTCACCTACCTCTTCACGTTCTCCCTGGGCATGTGCACGCTGCTGGTGATCGTCGGCCTGTCGGCCGGCACCCTCAGCCGCCTCCCCCGCGCCGGCGCGTGGATGCTCACCGTGAAGAAGGGCTTCGCGTTTGTCATGCTGGGGATGGCCGAGTACTACCTGGTCAAGATGGGTCAGGTGTACTTCTGAGGATGGTGTGATGGTCGTCGGCCAGACCACGTACCGGTGACTTGAGCAATCTGATGGACAGGGCGGGGACAGCCGGAGCATTCGGTCCCGCTCCGGTGTAACAGTTGTGTGCGCCAGCCGCGGCTGCGCGCGTTCCCTACCTGCGGTTCTCCCACCTCGCCTGACATGCCTGCCTTTTTTGCCGCCGCGCGCCGCGCGGCTGTAGCGACGACGCTCGCGTCCGCCGCGGCCTTGGCCGCCCTCGCCATTTCGCCGGTCCTTCCCATTGCCGCCCCACTCGCCGCCCAGGATCTGGGTATTGCCGTGGGCGAAAAGGCGCCCGGGGGTCCGCTCGAAACGATGGCCGGCCAGACCGTCGATCTGTCGTCGTACATGGGCAAGCAGCCGGTGGTGATCGAGTTCTGGGCCACCTGGTGTGGCAACTGCAAGCAGCTCGAGCCGGCCATGCGCGCCGCGATGACCAAACACGGGGCCAAGGTGAAGTTCGTCACGGTGGCCGTGTCGGTGAATCAATCGTACGACCGCGTGAAAGCCTGGCAGGCCGCCAACAAACTGCCCGGTGATCTGCTGTACGATCGCAAGGGCACCGTGAGTGGTGAGTACGATGTACCGGCCACCAGTTACGTGGTGGTGGTCGATCGCGCCGGTAAGATCGTGTACACGGGCGTGGGCGGCACGCAGGATCTCGAGGCGGCCATCAAGAAGGCGCTGTGATGTCCGATCCGACCGAACACAACGAACGCACCTCCACGGTCACCATCCGCGATGTTGCCCGCGCCGCGGGGGTATCCATCGCCACGGTATCGCGCGTGCTGAACGACGCCGCGCGTGTCACGGACGACACCCGTGATCGGGTGCGTACGGTGGTAGCGCGCATGGGTTATGCCCCGCACGGGGGCACCCGCACCCAGTTGCTGCGCCGCACCCGCACACTGGGTGTGTTGCTGCCCGATCTCTACGGCGAGTTCTTTTCGGAGTTCATCCGCGGCATCGATGAAACGGCCAAGAAACACGGCTTCCTGACACTGGTCACATCGGCGCGACGTGACGCACACGAAGTCTCGGCGGCAGTGAGCAACATGCGCGGACGTGTGGACGGCTTTCTGGCGCTGTCACCGACCGTGTCAGCTCGCGCGACGCTGGCCGAAGTCGCCGAACGGTATCCCACCGTTCTCGTGGGCGCGGGCAGCGACGCGGGCGATATCGCAGCGCTGTCGGTGAACAACTTTCAGGGCGCCGCCGCGATGATGAAGCACCTGCTCTCGCTCGGCCACCGGAAGATCGTGTTCCTGCGTGGCCCTTCAGGGCAGGCGGACGCCAGCGAGCGACTCCATGCGGTGCGTGAGGTGGCCAACTGGTACGAAGACTGTGAACTGCGTGAGCTGCACGGGGAGTTCCGCATGGACACCGCCTTCGACGTGGTCACGCAGTTGCTGCAAAGCGATGCACACCCCGACGCCATCTTTGCGGCCAACGACAGCATGGCCATCGGCGCGATCGCGGCCATCAAGGACGCCGACCTGCGCGTGCCGGAAGACATCGCGGTCACGGGATTCGATGACATTCCCATGACCCGCTATCTCTCGCCTTCACTGACGACCGTGCGCATGCCCATCTATGCCATGGGCGAACGGGCCGTGCTGCGGCTGATCGAAACGGTGCGCAGCGGTGAGACATCGGTACCGGTGAAACACGAAGTGTTGCCGGTGGAGCTGGTCATCCGGGCAAGCTGCGGCGCCGCCGAGCAGATGATCGCGCAATCGACGCGCTGATCGATCGGGCAACATCGGCCAACATCGGCCAACATCGACAAAAAGACGAGGGGCGCGACCATCACGGTCGCGCCCCTCGTGTGTGTTGGAACGTCCGCCTACTTCGAGAGGTTTTTTGTCACCTGGTCGAGGAACAGTTGATCGACAATGCCGGTGCTGCCACACGGCAAACGATCCGCACTGTGACCGCCACTCATATCGCGGGCCGAAGCCACGAAGGTCACACCGGCCTTCGACTTGCCGGCTCCGTCGGGCGCCACACTCACCATGAGTGACATGAAGATTCGGAACGTGGCCGCGTTGGGGCCGGTCATGCTGCTGCCGCAGGAGACCAGTTCGGTCATGTTCCGCCCCATGAACTGCCGCGTACGAAAGAAATCGGGATTGCCGATCTGTCGTGCGTCGGGCTTGTCCACGGTGACCGGAATGCTGTAGTCGGCAAACGTCTGCTTCACCGCAGCCCAGACCTTGGTCGGATCGGCCGCGAAGGCCCGCTCCGCAGCGCGCGGGGCGTCACCGTACATGGTGACGCGATCTGTGCCCTGGAAGATGGTCGCCGGCGTGGCGGCCGTTGACGTCGCGGTGGACGACTTCGGGGCGCTTGTGCCACCTGAACTCGCGCAGCCGCCCAAGGTGAGCGTCACACCGGCAATAGCCAGCAACCCAATACGTGTCGACATCGGTGGACGTCCTCGGTGATTCGTGACGGTGTTCGCGACATGCGGGAGTCGCATCCCGTTTTCAACAGGGGGTCATGCCGGGTGCTTCAGAACCTGCTGGGCTTCTGCTTCGAGTCCACGCACCAGCGCCTCGATGTGCATGACATCGGTGCGCGCATTCATCACCGTGATGCGCAATACCCGCCGCCCATTGAGCGTGGTGGCCGTGATCCAACCGCGACCCGACCTATTGTACCGCTCGCGCAGGCGATTGGTGAGATCGTCCCGGTCGGCATCGGCCACTCCATCCGGATACCACGCGAAACAGAGGATGTTCGATTCGGGTTCGTGCAAGGCACGAAAACTCGGATGGCCATCGAGTTGGTCGTACAATGCACGCGCCATGCGGCACAGTCGGTCATACAACGCCCCCAGGGCGTTCGCGCCGTACCGCTGGAACACCACCCAGAGTTTGAGTACATCAGACCGGCGTGAGCACTGGAACGAGCGCGGTCCCATGTCCCACCCTCGCGCGTCACCGGTCGGCGTGAACAGGTATGGCGCCTGCTGCGCGAAAGCCGTCTCGAGCACCCGTTCGTCCTTCACGAGCAGCATGCCTGCCGCGAGTGGCAGCAGGAGCGTCTTGTGCGGATCCCAGGCCAGTGATTGGGCACGGGCCAGCCCGTCGAGCCGGTGCCGATGCGTGGGCGACAGCAGTGCCCCGCCGCCGTGTGCCGCATCCACATGCAGCCATAGCGGCCCGCGTTCGTCGGCGAACTCGTCGCACAGATCGGCCACCGCGTTCAGGTCATCGAAAGCGCCGGTGGCGGTGCACCCGGCCGTCGCCACCACCGCCATGACGGAGATCCCGCGCTCGCGCAGCGACTGCAGTTGTTCGCGCAATGCGGGCACACTCATGCGAAACCCGTCACTCGGTATCGCCAACACACGCGACAGCCCCAGTCCCATTTCTCCGGCGGCCCGTGACACCGCATAGTGCGCGTGCTCGCCACACAACAGGACGGGCGGCGATGCACCAACACCATTGGTCCACACATCCGGGATCGCACGACTGCGCGCGGCCAGCAGCGCCGTCAACGTGGCCTCGGTACCCCCAGAGGTCATGGTGCCACCGGCACGGTCATCCCACCCCACGAGGTCCGTCATCCATTCGATGACCTGATGCTCGAGCGGTGTGAAAGACGGCGACATCTCGCGCACGGCCTGCGACTGATTCAGTGCACTGATCAGGGCGTCGGTCCAGACGGCGGCGGGCAGTGGCGCTGAAACCTGGTGCCCGATGTACATCGGATGGGCCAGACGATTCACATCCTGCAGCAACTGCGACGACAACCGGCGGGCCACATCGGCGAGCGGGCGCGAACGGCGCGGCAGTGGCTCGACCAGGCGATCGGCAATCACCTCGGCGCTGTGCCAGGTGCTCACGGGACCGTCGCCGGCGCGTGTGTCGGCGAAGTACTGCGCGACCAACGCCAGGATCGGCTCCGCGGCGGCCAGTGTGGTATCGGCTTCCAGCAGTGCCAGTGGATCCGGCGCTGTCTCTTCCGGCATCCCGGTGAGGTGCGTGGTTGACATGCGTCGACGTATGTTGTCGGAGTCGATGACGATGCGCCAGCCGAAGGGGCGGTCGTCTCACGGGATACGCCTGACTTCCACATCCTTCGTCCGCTCCTGATGTCCGAGCCACACGCGGCCAGCCCCCATCTCGTGCCGTCGGTCACCCCCGAAACGGCCGCCGTGATCGACGAGCCCGCGACGCCCGATGCCAGCACGCTCGAAGACTTCGAGCCGGAGCCGCTGCTCGATACACGCACGGCGATGTGGGCCGTGATCTTCGCCGGCGGCATCGGCACGCGTTTCTGGCCGCTCAGCACGCCACGCCGCCCAAAGCAGTTGCTGGCCCTGGTGAATGAGCGGCCGTTGATCGCCGATACCGTGGCCCGGCTCTCGCCGCTGGTGCCCGCCGAACGGGTGCTGGTGGTCACCAGTGCCGATATCGCGGACGCGCTGCACGAAGCCATTCCCGAGATTCCGCGCGCCAATATGCTGGTGGAGCCGCGTCCACTGGGCACAGCCGCCGCACTGGCGTGGGGCGCCCAGGAAGTCGCTCGTCGCGCGGGTCCGGATACGATTTTTGCGGCCCTGCACGCCGATCTCGCTGTGGGACACCCCGACGTCTTCCGCGACTCGCTGCGCCGGGCGGCCTCCATCGCCAGCAACGACGCACATCTCGTCGTGCTCGGCGCCACACCCACCCGCCCCGAAACTGGCTTTGGTTACCTGCAGCCGGGCAGCATGGTGGACCCGCTCGTCTCGCGGGCCGAGGGGGGCGCATGTCATGTGGAGCACTTCGTCGAGAAGCCGAGCGCTGCGCTGGCGGATGTCCTCATCGACAAGGGCGCGCTGTGGAACACGGGCATCTTCGTGTGGCGCGCCAAGGTGGTGCTGGACGAACTGGCGGCCCACACCCACGAACTGCAGCATGGTTTGCCACGGCTCGCGGCCGGCGAACTCGAAGCATTTGCCGAGTTGGTGACATCGGTGTCGATCGATCGCGGATTGCTGGAGCGCAGCCGTCGCGTGGTGGTCCTGCCGTCGGCTTTCGAGTGGGACGACGTCGGCACCTGGGCATCATTGCGTCGCGTGCGTGAACTCGATGACACGGGGAACGGTGTCATGGGATCGGTGCACTGCGTGGAAAGCTCCGGCAACGTCATTCACGCGGATGACTGCTGCGTGGTGGTGTACGGCGTTTCCGGAATGATCGTGGTGAGCATCCAGGGGCTGACGTTCGTGACCACGCAGGAGCGGGCAACGGAACTTGGACCGCTGTTGAATGCGTTGCCGGGAAGCCTGCGGTTCAATCCGGGGCGATCGTAGGCGAGATCACCCCGGCGAGGCGCGGGCGTTGTGTGATGGTCTGTCGAACCGCTGGATCAGGATCCGCGGAAGACCGGAGCCCGCTTCTCACGAAAGGCCTGCAACGCTTCCCGCACGTCGGCGCTGGCAAAACAGTGTTTGATGTGAACGAGTTCTTCGCGCAACTGTGCATCGAGTGACGCGTCGCTGCTGCCCAGCAGGAGGCGCTTGCTGAGCGCCAGCGCCACTGGCGGACCGGCGGCCAGTGCGGCGGCGTATTGCGCGACGGTCGCACTGAAGTCCGCATCGGGAATGACCGATGACACGAGGCCGATGCGTTCCGCCTCTTGGGACGTGATGTCACGGCCTGTGAGGACGATGTCCATGGCCCGCGCCTGGCCAATGAGCCGCGGCAGGAACCACGTCACCCCGGCATCCGGCGACAATCCCCGGCGCACGTATCCAGCGGTGCACGTGGCACTGGCGCTGAGCAGGCGCAGATCGCAGGCCAATGCGAGCCCAAATCCAGCGCCCGCTGCGGCCCCATTGATGGCGGCAATCACGGGCTTGTCGCACTGCGTGATGCTCTGCACCCACCGACCGACCCAGTAGTAGGCATCGAGCCGTTCGGCGCGTGTGTCGCCGAGACCGACCGGTTCGGACAGATCGAGGCCCGCGCAAAAGCCTCGACCGGCGCCGGTGATCACCACCACACGCACGGCATCATCCTGCGCCGCGTCGTGCATGGCACGCGGCAACGACTCGGCCAGCGCCGGATTCACGGCATTCAGCCGCTCCGGGCGATGCAACTGGATCGTGCGCACGCCGGCATCCGTCGTCGTGACCTGCAGATGGGAATAGCGCGTGTCGGCGGTGTCTGTCGCGTTGGTCATGTCGTCTGCTCGCAGCAAGAGGTTGGCCTGGACTCACGAACTTACTGCATGCCCCCCACTACCACCTGCGTGGGTCGTTCCGCTAGATCACTAGGACGGGACGTCGTCCGCGATGTTCCCGACGCGGTGTTCCTGCCTGTTCCCTGCCCGTTTCCGGTCTCATGGCTCCCTCGCGCTCCTCTGCAGCTGCCCGTACTGACGAACCGTCTGCCGCCGACCAGGGGCCGCTGGTATTCAGCGACACCCTCGCGCGCACGGCGGCCGAAACGTGCAGGCAGCACGAGCGGCTTTCAAAGCTGATGGCGCTGGCCGTGTCCACGAACGAATTGCAGGCGGCACATGCCATGGTCGACACGATCGATCTGGCACTGGCGGAAGCCGTGAAAGACTTCGAGAAGAAGTGCGCCAAGGTGCCGGTGGCTGAAGCCGGTGACGTGCGCACGACGGCCAATGCCATGTGGCTGGCCGCTCGCGAATACCTGCGCCGTCACAGCATCGCCGAACGTGCCTCGCGATTGATTACGCAGGGTGACGATACGCTCGGCGACCTGCACTTCGAATACGAGCTCGAGGCCTCGGCGTTGCTGGGGCTCAAGCAGGCGACCAACAACTACCAGAAATTGCGCCCCGATACTCGGAGCTGAAGGGACGGGGAAGGGAGTGAAGGGTTCCTGATGGCCGCTGCGCGGCGAATCAAGGGACAGAAGGGAAAGGGGCAGGTTTGTCGGACCAGCGATCGTTCACACATTCAGCCTGTGAACCGTTGCTGGTCTTTTTTGTGTGATCGTGGCGCCCTGCAGTTTTCCATTTCTCATGCGGCTTTCGCGTCGCGCAGCGACGCCGCTGTTCTCCCTTCCAATCCTTCCCAATTCCCTTCAGCCGAGCAACGGCAACTCGAACAACAACTTGCTGGGCTGAGGATCGCGGGTCAGGTACACCTGCAGGCGGTCGATGATGGCCGGTGCTGTGACACGCAGTGCCAGCAGCTCGCGCTCCCGCTGCGGCGTGAGCGTCGGATAGAAGCTCAGCGTGCAGTGCGGGGTGAACCGGAAGCGTGCCGCCTTGAAAGGCAGTCCGCTCTTGCCGATGCGTTCATGCATCGTGCGCAGGGGGCCGTGCGGATCGAGTGGCAATGACACGATGTCCGTCTGCATGAACCGATGCGGAGGCTCGAGACGCAATGACATCGGGGCCGTCGTCGCCGCAATCGGCGCGAGTGCGTCCCGAATGCGCTCCACTGGGGTATCGGTGGGTATGGAACCGAGCCCGGACGAACCCACCACCGTGATGTGCGGCGGCGTCAACCGTGCGAGCTTCGGATCGAACCGCTGCTGAATCTCACGTACGGCTGCGCCAGCTTCGCCGGCCAGTTCCGTGAGCACAAAGATGCCAAATGCCGCTGCCATGCTCGCAATGTAACAAACGAGCACTCACGGCGGTTCTGCTGACGCGCTATTTTCGCGCCATGGGAGAAGCTATGGTGGTCATTCGCGAATACGTGAACGAGATGGAAGCACTCGTTGCACGCAGTGTGCTCGAGGCACACGAGATCCCCGCGGTCGTGCTGCGTGACGATGCCGGCGGCATGCTCCCCTCCATGCACCTGCTGTATCCGGTGCGCCTCGCGGTACGCACTGTCGACAGCGCGCAGGCGCTGCGCATTCTCGACGCACCATTCGAGATGGACGCATCGGACGACTTCGTGCCGGGTGACGACGCCCCACGAGGCCTGTGAGCGGTCCGTTTGCCGGTCAGGTCGTCCTGATCACCGGCGCTTCGAGCGGTATCGGCGCCGAGTTGGCACGACAGTTTGCGGCAAGTGGTGCACGGGTGGCCTTGGCCGCGCGTGATGGTGCCCGTCTCGAGCAGGTGGCAGCGGCATGTCGGGCCCAGGGCGGTGACGCGCTGGTGGTGGTGGGCGACGTGAGTGTGGAAACCGACTGCGCGTCGATCATCGCGCGCACGGTGGCTGCATTCGGCCGTCTTGATGTCCTGGTGAACAATGCCGGTCTTGGCTCCAGCGCCCCATTCGAGAGCATCACCGACCTGTCCATCTTCGAAACGCTGATGCGGGTGAACTATCTCGGTAGTGTGTGGTGCACCGCCCATGCCTTGCCACACCTGCGCGCGACATCAGGACGCATCGTGGCCATCTCGAGCCTCACCGGGCTCACGGGTGTACCCAAACGCACGGCCTATGCCGCCACAAAACACGCGATGGCCGGCTTTTTCGATTCGCTGCGCATCGAACTCGATGGCAGTGGTGTGTCGGTGACGGTGATCTATCCCGGTTTTGTCTTCTCCGAAATCAATCAACGGGCGTTGTCGTCCGACGGGACGCCATACGGAGAGCGCGGTTACAAGCGTCAGCCCGGGGAGACGATGCCCACGGACGAATGCTGCCGTCTCATCCTGCAAGCCACGGCGCGCCGGGATCGTGATCTCGTCATGACCTGGCGTGGAAAGATCGGACGTCTGCTGAAGCTGATCTCGCCGCGCCTCGTCGACGGCATCGCCAAACGGGCCATCGAGACGCGGCAGTAGCGCTGGACGAGGCGGTCGGCACACCGCCCCCTGCACCGGCGCACGATTGTCGATAGAGTATCGGGATGCGTGTTGTTGCCGTGGACGCCGTCCACCCCGATCCCGATGTGCTGGCTGATGCCGCACAGATCCTTCGTGCTGGTGGGCTGGTGGCCTTTCCGACGGAGACGGTCTACGGGCTGGGGGCCAACGCGCTCGACCCCGATGCGGTGGCACGCATTTACGCCGCGAAGGGCCGGCCGGCGTGGAATCCCGTGATCATGCACGTGGCCAGCGCCGATATGGCGGCCGGATTTGCATCGCACTGGCCGATCAGTGCGGCACGACTGGCGGAGCGCTGCTGGCCCGGGCCGCTCACGCTGGTGGTACCTCGAGCGGATCATGTGCCGGACATCGTGTCCGCCGGCGGCGATACCGTGGCCCTGCGTGTGCCGTCGCATCCGGTGGCACTGGCGCTGATCACCGCCGCGGGGTGTCCTATCGCCGCTCCGAGTGCGAACCGGTTCACCCAGGTGAGCCCGACCACCGCGCAACATGTGGTGGCCTCGCTGGGGGATCGGGTGGGTTTGGTGCTCGATGGTGGCCCCAGTACCGTGGGCATTGAAAGCACCGTGGTGGATTGCACCGGTGACACGGTCACGATCCTGCGCCCCGGCATGCTGGGTCGGGAGACGCTCGAAGCGGCGCTCGACGGATTGGGCGTGGCCGTTCGCCATGCGGCGCCACGTGCCGTTCCACATGCCGCCTCACAGGCCTTGGCAGAGGCTTCCACGCATGCCGATGATGGCACACCAGCGGCCCCCCGTTCGCCTGGCATGGCAGACCGGCACTATGCCCCGCGTGCCGATGTGTGGTTGTTTGCGCCGGAGCAACAGGCCGAGGTGAGCACAGCGTTGATCGCGCGCCAGGAAGGGTCAGCGGACTCCGGGCCGACCATGGCGCTGCTCCGTGGCACGGTGTTCGGTCCTTCCTCGGGCAATGGGCCGGAGATGATGACGCTGACCATGCCGCAGGCGCCCGATGCGTACGCGCGAGCCCTCTACGCGGCGTTGCATGAGGTGGACGCGCGGCGTGCGTCGCTCGTGCTGATCGAGATGCCTCCCGACGAGCCGGGATGGGAAGGCGTGCGGGACCGGCTCACGAGGGCGTCCCGGTAGAGTATCTTTCGGGCATGCTACCTATCGATCTGACTGGAAAGCGCGCCCTCGTGGCGGGCGTTGCGGATGACAATGGTTTTGGCTGGGCCATTGCCAAAGCCTTCGCGGAAGCGGGTGCGAGTGTGTGTGTGGCCACATGGCCACCAGCGCTCAACATCTTTCTGAACCTGATCGAGCGCGGCAAGATCGACGAGTCGCGCCAGATGCCGGACGGTTCATTGCTCACCTTCGAGCGCATCTATCCGCTCGACGCGGTATATGACGCACTCGAGGATGCCCCCGCCGATGTGCGCGAAAACAAGCGTTACAAGGAACTCGGCGATTTCTCCATCGACGGCCTCGCACAGCGTCTCGTGGCCGACTTCGGCGAGCAGCCGCTCGACATCGTCTTCCATTCGCTGGCCAATGGCCCCGAAGTGAAGAAGCCGCTGCTCGAGGTCAGCCGCGCGGGTTACCTCGCTGCATCGAGCGCCAGTGCATACTCGCTCGTGTCGATGGTGCAGCGCTTCGGTCCGCTGATGCGTCCGGGCGGTTCGGTGTGCTCCCTCACGTACATGGCCAGTGAGCGCGCCATTCCGGGTTACGGCGGCGGCATGTCGTCGGCCAAGGCCCAGCTCGAAAGCGATACCCGTGTGCTGGCTTTCGAAGCCGGCCGGAAGTGGGGGCTGCGCGTCAATACCATCTCGGCCGGTCCGTATGCGTCCCGTGCGGCCAGTGCCATCGGCATCATTCAGACCATGGTCAAGTATTGCGCGGCCAATTCGCCGCTTCCGGAAGAACTGGAAGCCCGTGAAGTGGGCACCACCGCGGCCTTCCTGGCCAGCAAGTTGGCCAGCGGTATTTCGGGGTCCACCGTGTATGTCGACAAGGGCTATCACGCGATGGGCATGGCGGTGACCATGCCCGCTGGCACCGAGCAGATCAGCGGCTGATTTCCCCGGCGTTCTTCAGCGCGTTCCGCTGATCCACTTCTGACCCGTGACCGACCCGGCGCTACGCACCGTAGACTCTGGTCCCCCCACCGTGCATACGGTGCGGGGACTGGGACTGCGCGCACGGTTGCTGGTCATGTCGTTGGTGACGATGATGCCGCCGGTGCTGGTGGCCACCATGGTCGATCTGCGCAATGACGGGTGGCCCGGCGCGCTGTTGCTGGCCGGTGCGTTCGCCGCCGGCGGTGTCATTGCCTATGCCGCGGGCACGTACATCGTACGCCCGGTGGAAGCCCTCATTCAGGACGCCCATGTATTGTCGGCCGGCCTGTCTGGACATCGGTCCGTGATCCGCTCCAGCGATGAAGTGGGGCAACTCGCCGTAGCGCTGAACCAGATGGCGGAAACGATGGAGCGTCGCACCGCGGCGCTGGCCGACAATGAACGACGCTATCGATTTCTGTTCGACTCCAATCCGCTCCCGATGTGGGCATGGGATGCGGAAACGACCAACATTCTCGCGGTGAATCAGGCCGCGATCGACAAGTACGGCTACAATCGTGAGCATTTTCTCACGCTGCAGATCGTCGACCTGATCGATCCATCGGAGATGGAACGCTTCAGCGGCGCACGTCTCCCGTTTTCCGAAGCCCGTCAGAATGCGGGCAGTTGGATGCACCGCACGGCCACCGGCAAGCGGCTCGAGATGGAGGTCATCACCACCTCTTCGCGTCGCCTGGGTCGCGCCAGTTGGTTGTCGGTGGGCATGGATATCACCGCACGCCGTGAAGCCGAGCGGGCACTCGCGCGCAGCGAAGAACAGCTTCGCCAGGCGCAGAAGATGGAAGCCATCGGCACGTTTGCCGGCGGCATCTCGCACGACTTCAACAATCTGCTCACCGGCATGCTCGGCTACTGCGATCTGTTGTTGTCGCAGCTCAATCCGAGCACCGAAGCATTTGCCGATGTGAACGAGATCCGTGCGCTTGCGGTACGCGGCACCGAACTGTCTCGGCAAATCCTGGCGGTGAGTCGCAAGGCGGTGTTGCAGCCCGCCGTGCTCGACCCCAACGCCATCGTGTTGGGACTCGACCGCCTGCTGCGCCGCCTGGTGGGTGAACACATTGCGTTGCACACCCATCTCGACAGCGAAGTGGGTACGGTGCGCGCTGATGCGGGGCAGCTCGAACAGGCCCTGCTCAATCTGGTCAGCAATGCCCGTGATGCGATGCCGAGCGGTGGTCGCATCGACATCCGGGTCGGACCGATCTCGCCGGAGCAACGTCAGCGTTTCACGCTCGACGCTCAGACCGAGTGGACGTCGATCAGTGTCGCCGACAACGGTACGGGCATGAGCGACGATGTGAAGGCGCACATCTTCGAGCCGTTCTTTACGACCAAGGCCCGCGGCAAAGGCTCAGGACTTGGCTTGGCGCTGGCCTGCAGCATGGTGGAACGTGCCGGCGGTGAGATCCGGGTGGAATCCACACTGGGTGTGGGCACCACCATGCATCTGCTGCTGCCGCGTCTCGATGAAACCGTGGAACGCCCCAGCGACGCGGATCAGGAGTCGGGATCACTGGCCGGCACCGAAACCATTCTGCTGGCCGAAGACGAAGACGCCGTGCGCACCGTGGCCACGGCGGCGCTGGAGCGTCGTGGCTATCGTGTGCTGGCCGCCGCCAATGGTGATGCGGCGCTGGCCATCTCATTGGCATTTCCCGGGCGCATCGACCTGCTCGTCACCGATGTGGTGATGCCGGGAATGAATGGACGTGCCCTGGCCGATCGCCTCGTGATGCTGCGTCCTGGTTTGCCCGTGTTGTATGTGTCGGGGTACACCGACGACGAGGTCCTGCGAAAGGGAATCAGCGCCGATGAGCGCACGCTGTTGGCCAAGCCATTCACCTCGCTGGAACTGTCCCGTCGGGTGCGCACGATGATCGACGGCGCGGCCGTATGACTCTCTCTCACCGGACCGTGCCCTCATGATGAACTGGATTCTTGTCGTCATGGGTGTCATCGCATCGATCATCCTGGCGATGCTGATCGGCGGCCTGATGGCGCCGGCGCGTCTCGATATCACTCGCACCATTCGCATTGCCGCACGCCGCGATGAGGTGTGGCGCGTGGTGCGCGGCGTGCAACAGATCCCCGACTGGGCACCGCAACTGCCAGCGCTCGAAGTGACGCAGGAAGACATGCCATCGACACTCACGGTGCGTCTGCGCAATGACAGCCAGGAGCTCGTCGGTGAATGGCGGCTTCGGCTCGAGGTGGCAGGTGACGGTACCGACCTCTCGGTGTTCGAATCGAGTGTGACGAGCAACCCGATTGCGCGCTTCCTGCGGAGTTTCCGCAATCGCAATCTGCGCGTGGACGGCTTTCTGGGTGGTGTGGCAGAGCAGTTGGGCGACTATCGCGCGACGCCGCGAGATCAACAGCAGTAGGAACGCGTTCGCCCCCGCTGTCCCATCATGACCATGCGCGCTGACGACACGCATCCGGACCGCTGGCGCATGCTGGCGCTGATTTCGGTGGCGGAGCTGCTCGGCATGTCGGTGTGGTTCACGGGCAGTGCCGTTGCGCCCCAGCTCACAGAGCGTTGGGCGCTTTCGGCCACGGACGTGGGGTGGCTCTCCACGGTGGTGCAGCTCGGGTTCGTACTCGGTACGGCACTGTCGGCGGTGCTCAACCTGGCCGACGTGGTGCCAGCCCGTCGGCTGTTTGCGACTGCCGCGACACTGGGCGCGTTCAGCAATGCGTTGCTGTTGCTCGCCCCGAGCTATGGTTGGGCGTTGGTTGCACGCGCACTGTGCGGGTGCTGCATCGCGGGCGTGTACCCGCCAGCCATGAAAATGGCGTCCACCTGGTTCCGCGAACGGCGTGGGTTGGCGGTGGGCACAGTGGTGGGCGCACTCACGGTGGGCAAAGCCTCACCGTATCTCGCGCAGGCCATTCCCGATGTCACGGTGCGGGCAGTGGTGTTCGCGTCGAGTGGCGCAGCATTGGTGGCGGCTCTGCTCATCGGATGGCGCTATGTGGATGGCCCGTATGCGTTTCCGGCACGCCGCTTTTCATGGGGCCTGGTGGGCACGGTGTTTCGTGAGCGCCGTTGGCGGTTGGCAACCGGCGGCTATCTCGGACACATGGCCGAGCTGTATTCGTACTGGACGTGGATTCCCGCGTTTCTTGGCGCGAGTGCGGTGGCGCATGCGGCGGCGACCGGCTCGCCGGTGCCGACGCGACTGGTGGGTCTTTTGTCGTTCGGCGTGATCGCGGTGGGTGGCATCGGCTGTTTCTGGGGAGGGCTCGTCGCCGATCGCATCGGCCGCGCGCGCCTGGTGAATCGCGCGATGGCACTGAGCGGTGCATGTGCGCTGCTGATCGGCCTCACTTTTGGTCGCTCGTGGTGGCTGCTCGCGCCACTCGCTCTGGCGTGGGGATTCTTCGTGATCGCCGACAGCGCGCAGTTCTCGGTGCTGGTCACCGAAAGTGTTCCGCCGCACGCCGTGGGCACTGCGCTCACCGTGCAGGTGTCCATTGGTTTTCTACTGACCACCGTCACCATTCAGATCGTGCCGCTGCTGGTGCAGTGGATTGGGTGGCAGTGGGCATTTGCGGCATTGGCGCTCGGGCCGCTGTTGGGCATAGCGAGTATTCGGCGATTGCAGCGGCTGACTTGAGGTTGATCTACTTTTTGCCGCGGATGACACGGAAATGCGCGGCAAAGCAGTAAAAAGCTGCCGACCGATCACGAGACCGGCCGGCAGCTCTTCAACTCACAGCAACATCGAGACGACTACTGCAGGCGATAGTCGCCCGTCTCGTCTTCTTCTGCGCTGGTCTGACGCGCCCCCGGAGTATCGGCCGCCTTCACTTCAATGGCCGGATGTCCGTGCTTCTTGCGGATCTCGTCGATGGCGGGGATCAGATCCTTGTACGCCTTGCGCAGTTCCACGAGATAGCCTTCCAGCTCCTTCGTGAGCAGATCGAAGACCTGCTGTGACTGCCGCGTGGGACGTGCTTCGGTGCTGGCCACCACACCCGACAACGCCGCGATCTGGTTGTTCACCTTGATCGGGTAGTTGAGCGGATCCTGACCCGATTGGTTCTTGACCTGATAGATCTCCGCTTCCATCGCGCTGATCTTCTGATCGAGATCCTTCACCAGCGTCGCGTAACGCGCCGAGTCGCTGCCGACCGCGTTCATCTTCTCGACCGCCTGCTGACGGACGTAGCGCACCGTGCGCACGGCGTCATTGGCATCGGTGGTCCGATCGCGGATCTGCATGAGCAGCTTGTACTGCGCCAGGAGATCGGCGCCCGTCGCGTTGCTACGCGGATCCTTCTTCACCACCAGGCGTGCATCACCCAACGACTGGCCGTCCACGAGCAGACGCACCGTGAAATTGCCGGGCGGAATGAGCGGACCATTGGTGGCGCCGGCCCACATGATCATGCCCGGGAACGTGGTCGCATCGCCTTCGCGGAGATTCCACGAGAACGTGTTCATGCCGACGTTGTTCGAAGGCGGACGATCCGCCGCCACCGAGCGACGGCCACCAGCGGCAGGCGTCGGCGCGACAGCGTCGCTGGCAAAGCTGCGAATGGTGCGGCCGGTGGAGTCGCGGAACTCGATGGTCACGCGCTTCGCCGGCTCCTTGAGCCAGTAGTACACGATCGTGCCGGCCGGCGGGTTCTGACCCACCGGTGAGGCTGCGCTGCCGCCGCCACCAAAACCACCGCCCCAGTTGAGACGGTACGCCGCGCTCGGCGTGAACAGGTGCGCCCGCTTGGCCAGCAGCGTGGTGTTCACCTGACGCAGCAGGCTGATGTCGTCCATCACGTAGAACGACCGACCGTGCGTACCGGCAATGACATCGCCCTCCTTGATCGCGATATCGTGCACCGGCACCATCGGCATGTTGCGGCGCAGCGAGAACCAGGTGCCACCGTCATCGAGCGACGCCCAGAGGCCACGTTCGGTGCCGGCGAACAGCAGCCCCGGACGCACCTCATCTTCGCGAATCACACGCGTGAATTCGTGGGCCGGAATGCCGTTCGGCTTGCCGCTGCCGTCGATGCGCGTCCACGTCTTGCCGAAATCCGTCGTCTTGAAGAGATACGGCTCGTTGTCGTCCATCTGGAAGCGGTTGGCCGCGACATACGCCGTACCGGCGTTGAAGTGGCTGGCTTCGATGATGGAGACACGCGCCCATTCCCGTTCCTTCAGGATGGCCGGCGTCACGTTGGTCCACGACACGCCGCCATTGCGGGTGACGTGCACCAGGCCGTCGTCGGTGCCGGCCCAGATCGTGCCCTTGGCGATCGGTGATTCGGCGATCGCGAACACCGTGCCGTAGTACTCGACGCTGGTCTGGTCCTTCGTGATCGGACCACCCGACGGACCGAGCGTGCGCGGATCGTTGCGTGAAAGGTCGGGCGAGATGGCGGTGTAGCTGTCGCCTTCGTTCACCGTCTTGAACAGCACGCTCGAGCCGACGTACAACGTCTTCGGATCGTGTGGGCTCACCAGCAGCGGGAACGTCCACTGCATGCGGTACTTCGCGTCCTTCGCATCATGGCCCATCGGATTGAGCGGCCACGGATTGATGTCACGCGTGAGTCCCGTGCGCATGTCCTTGCGCGTGAGGTAGCCGCCGTAGCTGCCCGCAAACACGATGTCCGGGTTGTTCGGCAGCGGCGCAATGAAGCCCGACTCACCACCACCAGCGTCCTTCCACATGTCGATCGTGATGCCACCCGGCGCACGCGACGGACCACACAGCGTGCTGTTGTCCTGCTGCGCGCCGCAGATCTGATACGGGAAGTGGTTGGTCGTGGTGACGTGATAGAACTGCGCCGTGGCGTAGTCCTCGTCCGTCCAGCTCTTGCCGCCGTCGGTGGACACGTTGGCGCCGCCGTCGTTGGCCTCGATCATGCGGTTCGGGTCTTCCGGCGCGACCCAGAAGTCGTGCGAGTCGCTGTGCTTGACGCCCTGCACGTTGCTCCACGTCTTGCCACCATCACGCGAGACCTGGAACGACACGTTGCTGGCGTACACCACATCCGGATTCTTCGAATCGGCGTAGATCTTCATGTAGTACCACGCCCGCTGACGCAGCTTGCGCTCGTCATTCACACGCTGCCACGTGGCGCCCGCATCATCGGAGCGGAACACGCCGCCTTCTTCGGCTTCGATGATGGCATAGAGACGCTTCGAGTCACCACCGCTGACGGTGACGCCGATATTGCCCCAGAGACCCTTCGGCAGACCGGGGTTCCGGGTGATCTCGGTCCAGGTGTCGCCACCATCGGTGGTCTTGAACATGCCCGAACCCTTGCCGCCTGAGACCAGCGTCCAGGGCTTGCGATGCGCCTGCCAGAAGCCGGCATACAACACGTTCGGGTTGGCCGGATCCATCACCAGATCGGCCGCGCCCGTGGAATCATCGCGGAAGAGCACCTTCTGCCAGTTCTTGCCGCCGTCCTTGCTGCGGAAGATGCCGCGCTCGGCGTTCGGGCCCCACACATGCCCCTGCACCGCCGCGTACACAAGCTCGGGGTTCGTGGGGTGCACGCGCACCTTGGCGATCTGACGCGAATCATTCAGACCGATGTTGACCCACGTCTTGCCACCGTCGGTGGTCTTCCACATGCCATCGCCATGGGAGACGTTGCCGCGGATCGCAAACTCGCCACCGCCGACATACACGACATCGGGATTGCTCGGCGCCACTGCGACCGCACCCGTGGTGCCGCCGAAGTAGCCATCCGTCATCGGCAACCAAGTGTCACCACCATCGGTGGTCTTGTAGACACCACCGCCGGTGGTGCCCATCCAATACTCCTTCGGGCGGGCAACCGAACCGGCCACCGCGACGGAGCGACCGCCACGGTACGGACCGATCTCGCGCCACTTGAGCGAGGAGATGGCACCGGTATCGAACGGCGCCGACAGCAACCCAGGACCCGCGGGACGAACAGCAGCGGGACGCGCCGCCGGTCGTGCCGTTTGAGCACCTAGGGGCAAAACAGGAGTTAGCGCCGTGGCCAGCAGGGCCAGGCGCGGAACGAGGTACTTCACGGGGCGGGACCTCCGTATATGTGAATGACGCATTGCGACTATTGCGAAGGCATTTCCTCACCGCAAGGCTTTTTCCCTGACGTGCCTCCGGAGCGGTCCACAGAACCCGCCCACGGCGGCGCGCCGTACGCCTCGTCTCGTTCCCTGAAACCGTTCGGCCCACCTTGCGTAGAGAGATACTGAAGTGATATCACTTTAATACCAACCCCCTCCAGAGGTTTACATGCTTCGCGAAAACGAGGTTCGTCCGGTGCCTGGGCTCCTCGTGGCGATCCTGCTGATCGCCGCGATCCCCGCCTCCGTTGCCCTGATCATTTGGGGCTCCCGGTACTCCGCACCGGTGTCCATCATCGCCGGCGGTATCGGCATCACGGTGGCGTCGTTGAGCTTCAAGGGGCTCTTTACCGTGGACCCCAACGAAGGGCAGGTACTGACCCTGTTTGGCAACTACGCGGGCACCGTGCGCCGCTCGGGCCTGTGGTTCGTCAACCCGTTCATCCATCGGACGGCGGTGTCGCTGCGGGTGCGCAACTTCGAGACGAACAAGCTCAAGGTGAACGACGCGCAGTCGAACCCCGTGGAAATCGGCGCCATCGTGGTGTGGCGCGTGACGGATACGGCCGAAGCCATCTTCGAAGTGAACGACTACGTGCAGTACGTCGCCGTGCAGAGCGAGTCGGCGCTGCGGGCATTGGCGTCCACGCACCCGTACGATTCACACGGCACGGGTGAGATTTCGCTCAGCACACACCAGACCGAGGTCAACAAGGGCCTGCTCGAGGCGCTGCATGAGCGCCTGGCCAAGGCGGGTGTGGAAGTGATCGAAGCCCGAATCAGCCACCTGGCCTATTCGCCGGAGATCGCGGCGGCCATGCTGCAGCGTCAGCAGGCCAGCGCGATCGTGGCGGCGCGTCAGACCATCGTGGAAGGTGCCGTGGGCATGGTGGAGATGGCCCTCGAAGCGCTCAAGGCGCGTGACATCGTGGAACTCGATGGGGAACGCAAAGCGGCCATGGTGAGCAACCTGCTGGTGGTGCTCTGCTCGGAACGTTCGGCGCAACCGGTGGTGAACACCGGCTCGCTGTACACCTGATTCAGCACGTGACAACCGTGTGCCCGGTACTGCACCATGGCTGAACGCAAGTCGTTCCTCCTTCGGGTGGATCGTGACGTGCTCGACGCGGTGCAGCGCTGGGCGAACGACGATCTGCGCAGCCTGAACGGACAGATCGAGTTTCTGCTGCGGCATGCACTCCGCGATGCGGGGCGTATGCCAAACACGAAGACCGACCGGGCCACCGGCCGGCACACCGATTCTCCAGCGGATTCTTCATCGGATCCACAAGCCGATCGACGCGATGTCGACCAGCCAGATGCCCTCTCCTCCGACGAATGAGTGTGTGACATGTTGCATCTCATCTTCCGACGCGGTCGACGCGTCGGTCTCGCGACCGTCGTCCTTGTGCTGTGTGGCGTGATTGCCGGCCTGGTGCTCGCGCGTTCGGCAGGCGCGCAGGCTGCGCCATCGGCCGGCATCATCCCGCCCACCTTGTTCGTCTACCTGCGCGGGAATGACACGGTCGCCACCGAGACGTTCAGTGCGGACGCGGGTGCGTTGCGCGGGGCATTGGTGCTGCGTGGACAGCCGTCCCTCATGTGGACACAACAACGCAGCGGCACCACGCTCACGGCGCTCGATGTGACCGTGCGCGCGGCCGGAGCATTGTCGGATGCTGCGCCGCTGCAGGAAGTGACTCTCACGCCGCGCAGCGACAGTGTGGTGATCGTCTCGCGATCGGGCGGCCGCTCACGCACGCAGGCCGTGGCCAGTCGTGATGGTGCCCTGCCATTGGTAGGGCAGTCGGTCATGCACGCCGCTGTTGTCTCCCGTGCGGCCAGACAGATGAATCGGCGCGTGGTGCCGGTGTTCATGGCCTCCGGCCTGCAAACCCTCGACGGCACCGTGGTGACCGTGGGTGACACCACCACGCTCTCCATCTCGGGACTCGCCGTGCGCACCGTGTGGAGGGGTGACCTGCCCGTGGAAGTCACGGTACCGGCGCAGGGACTGCGGGCGGTGCGCGCCACGGGTCCGATCACGCTCGCACCGGCTGACGCGATCAGCTACAACGCGCCGGTGAACGCACCGTATGGTGCCGAGCAAGTGACCATTCCCACCTCGCGGGGCTATACACTCGCCGGAACACTCACCAAGCCGACGGGCGCTGCGGGCAAGGTGCCTGTGGTCATCACCATCAGCGGCAGTGGCCCGCAGGAACGCGATTCCCGGCTGCCCGGCATTCGTGGCTATCAGCCGTTCCGCGAGATCGCCGACACACTCGGCCGCCGCGGCATCGCCGTCCTGCGTTATGACGATCGTGGCGTCGGCGCGAGCGGCGGTGCCTCGTCGCGCGGCAGTGCCACCAGTACGGACTTTGCCGACGATGTGCAGTCGGTGATTGCGTGGCTCAAGACCCGCTCCGATATCGACCCGGCCCGCATTGCACTGGCCGGTCACAGTGAAGGTGGACTCATTGCGCCCATCGTGGCGGTGCGTGAGCCATCGCTGCGTGCCATCGCGTTGCTGGCCGGACCGGCGTACGATGGCCGCCGCATTCTGGTCTCCCAGAACGAGACGGTCATCAAGGAGCTTTCCGGCGTCACGGACGCACAGCGGGATTCGCTGCGTCGTCGTGTTCCGGCGTCGCTCGATTCCGTTGAGCGCACCAATCCGTGGTTCGGCCAGTTCATGCGCACCGATCCGCGTGTGATGCTGCGGCAGGTGAAGCAGCCCGTGCTGGTGCTGCAGGGTGACACCGATCTGCAGGTCACGCGTGAACAGGCAGATTCCATCGCCACCACGCTGCGGGCCGCCGGCAATCGTCGCGTGACCCTGCGTCATTTCCCGGCTACCAATCACCTCATGCTGGCCGATTCAACGGGCGCGCTCAATGGCTACGCCCTGCTGCCCAACACGCAGGTGCGCCGAGAAGTTCTCGGCGCCCTCGCGGATTGGATGGTGCAGACACTCAGATAGGCGCCCGTACCCCACGCAACGATCCCTGCCACTCGACGATCCAGCCGCGCGCCCGCCAGCGCGCGAGCAGGGCGTCGTATTCCGGTTTGTAGTTGGGAACACCCAGCATGGGTGAGTAGACCCAACGATGCGTGGGCGAGTACGCCGTGAGCACACCCGGCGCATCAGGCAGATCGATTGCCTCGAGCCACAGCGAGTCGTTGCCCACGCGCACCCATCGTGGTGTGGTGGGCACGACCATGGCTGTTCGTGGAGCGGTCTTGCCAACGGCTTTTGCCGATCCGGCGATGGAGGTCGGATCGGTAGCCAGCAGTGACTGCACGACGGCGCGCGTGCCCGGTGCGACATAGAGTGCGCGGTTGCTGCGTGCAAACCATCGCGCGCCCCCGTTGCCCATACCAGGGCGCGCCACGACGCCGGCTGCGAGACCGACGCCCGTTGCTCGTGTGAGCCAGGCGTCGATCGTGGGCAGCGATCCTTCGGATTGTGCGGTCTCGAAGAGCACCCATCCACCGCCGATGCGCACGGCGCCGGCACTGCCCACCAACTGCGGAAACACCACAAAATGGTCGGCCGTCACGCGCACCGAATCGAACGGCAACTGCCACATGGGCCGGCGTTCGGTGGCGAGATAGCGTGCCGCCATCTCGTCACTGATGGCAAACGAATCCGCCGGCGCTGGCGCATTCACGGTGATGGCGAGTGCCGTGATCCGCTTGTATGGGCGGCCAACACGCCGGATATCACGTTGCCGCGGCAGGAAAACACCCGGTGGTACTCGCGTCCAGTTGGAGAACCAGATCTCCACCGACATGACCCCCCACGACGCGAGGCCAAAATCGTTTGTTTCGTCGGCGACGAACCGCACGAGTGCCGGCAGGCCATCGGTACGACGCAGGAACCAGGTGGACGGAAAGCCATCAACCGTGGCGAACACACGGGCATGTATCACACCGTCGATGGACGTATCGCGTTGCGCGTGCAGATCGCCAGCCTTGCGCGCCAGCAGCAACATCTGCTCCGGCGCAAAAGCAAACTGCTCTCGGCGCTCGGTGATATACGCGATGTTGAGGGGCATGACGGTGGGTGTACCGCCCGGCCCATTGAACGAGCGGGCGGCGACCGTATCACGCACGATGTCGACGAATGTGCCACCGGTCAGCGGCATCCGCACATTGCGCCATCCTTTGAGCGCATAGTTGCGCAGATCGCTGTTACGCTCGAAGGACGGCTGGTCCGGATACGGATGTTCTGCAAACGTCGTGCGCTGCCACTGCGTGAGCAGATCCATGCGCATGGTCGTGATCGCCCGGAGTGCGGAATCACCGCCCATGCGCGCGATGGCTCGATCGAGCAGGGCGGATGCCACACGATCTGCCGGAGGTGCCGACGCTGCTGCCGGGGCTCGTGCTGATGCTGATGCGGGCGTTTCAGCACCAGCGGGTGGAGCCGGCACGCGCAGCATCGGCGTCGTGATGGTATCCGAAGCGACGGTCTCTCCGTTGAGGAACCGGGCCAGCACCTCCGCTATACGAGGTGATGCGACCCACAGGTCGTCATCATGGCCGGCTCCATCGAGCAGCAACGTGGTGGCGCGCCGGAATCCGCGTCTGACCTCATCGGCATTACTCGGCGGTGTTCGCCCGTCCATGCTGCCGCTGATGAACAGAGTCGGCGTTGCTGACCGAAGGGGCGCACGGAAGGCGTCTCCCAGATCGGGCACACCAAAATCTGCGGCCTCGAGTGTGGTCCACGGAAAATTGAGTGCGCTGCCCAACACGCTCCGTCGCTCGCCGTTCTGCACCAGTGATCGACGTGCCCGACTGGCACCACTCGCCAGATCCATGGCCAGTGGCATGGCCGCAGGGCGCAACACCGCGTCGCGCAATCCACTGACCAACTGCGCCACCAGAGAAGCATCGCCTTGCTGCACCTGACTGAGCATCACTGGAACGAGCGACGCAGTCTGTGTGCGCCCCAACGCAGCCGCCACGGCGAGTTGCAAATCGAAGGCGCCGATCACCATCGGTCCGCCCACACCTGGCGGTCCCTGCACCGTGCCCGTGAGCGGGCGCTTGGCCAGTGATTGCACCGCGTCTCGCAGCGACCGCTGCAGATCCGGCGTCATGGTGCGGGCCACCGGATCCTTGGCCGACCACGCCGACAGTCGACCCAATATTGCATCCGCATCGCGGGGATCTTTCCAGGTGTGATCCGGTCCTTCGGTACCCATCAACACCACACGCTGCACGACGGTGGGGTGCAGCCGCAGTGTGGCCAGTGCGAGATGCGTGCCATAGCTCATCCCCCAGAGACTCACCTGCTCCACGCCCAGCGCACGGCGCAGCGCATCGATGTCATGCGCGCTCTCGACCGTCGTGTATGCGGCCAGATCGACACCCTGGCCCCGCCACCACGCCACACAACGCGATGTTTCCTGCTGCACCGTCGCCACGTAGCGTGCTTCGGTGATCAGCGAATCATTGTGCAACGGCGCCGCCGCAGGGCGTGGGCATGACGGCGGAGGGTCAGAACGACCGGTTCCGCGTTGATCGAGCAGAATGACATCGGCATGTTGCCGCACGGCATCGAAGACGGGCCAGCGACCACCTCGGGCCGCTTCGATACCCGACCCGCCGGGGCCACCCGCCAGGTAGATCACCGGTGCGATGCCCGGTGTCGCACGAATGGCACGCAGTCGTACCACACGCAGTGTCTGCGCGGGGCCGTTGGGCACGGCATGACGACGTGGCACATCGAGCACCCCCAATTCGGCGTCGATGCTCCCGTGCGCGCGTGTGACGAGTGTGTAGGGTTCGAAGCGGATCTGCGATGAAGCACCGGATTGGGCGCTTGCCGCTCTAAGCGTGGCAAGGGAGGCCAGCACCAAAGACGCGGTGAATCCGACCCGTCGAACGATCCGTGATCGCCGGTACGCGATCCGCTGTGTGGAGCACATTGATGTGAGCATGGATGCACAGTGCGGCCTCCTGACACGCTTCGGTGCACACAATCGCCGAACGACACCAACAGCCCGCTGAACGACACCGGCCGATCAGCGGTGCCGTACTACCTTCCATCATGGTTGCCTCGCGCCTGCGTCTGGTCCTCATCCCCTTCCTGCTGTTCTCGTTGCTCATCGTCGGCTTCATGCTTGGCGACGCACCAGCGGGTGCGCACATCGAAGCAATGGGCATGCGGCTCGACACCGATCCGGTGGCGCAATGGCGTCCACTCGACGGTCGGCTACTGCGGGGCTGGGCCGGTCCCTACACACTGCGCTATCGCGTGGTGCTCACGGATTCACACACCGCCCGCCCGCTGGGCATTCTCATGGGACTGCGCGCGGCGAGCGTAGCGACCTGGGATGATGTGGCGCTGGCGCCGAATGGTGTGGTAGGGAACAGTCGGTCGTCGGAAGTACCAGGACGGATTGACTGGATTGTGCCGGTGCCAACCACGCGCGCTGCACCCGGTCCGCACACGCTCACGATTCGTGCATCAAGTCAGCGAGTGATGCCCGGTTTCTCGCGCGCGGATCTGCAGGTGCGTGTGCAGGCGCTCGACGAGCTCTATGGCATGCGCTACCGCGGATGGCTGCTGCCGGCATTGGCGGTGGGATGCATGCTCGTGGCTGCACTGTATGTCGGTGCGGTGATTGCGCGCACCGGAGCGCGACAGGGTGCCTGGCCACTACTCGGGCTGTGTGTGGTGGGCATCGTGCTTCCCGCCCTCGAGGCGTGGCGGCCTCTCGTGGGATATCCCTACGATCTGCATCTGGCTCGATTGCTCGCCATTCGTATCCTCACCGCGATATCGGCGCTGCTGCTGCCCGCCTACTTCGCGTTGCGGTTTGGCCGGCATCCACTCTCTCGTCGCCGATCCATCGCCTATGGACTCTATGCGCTGCTCGTGCTGGGAGTGGCGCTCTTCGCGGCCCCCTTCGATCTGGCGGGATGGATTCTGCATGTGAGTGGACTGGGCATGTCCATACTCATCACCCGGCGCGCCATCAACGGTGGCTGGCATAGCACCGCTGGAATGCTCACAGTGCTGCTGGCCACCACTCTCGTGGCTGCGTTGCTCGCACCAGGCATCTACATCGATGGTCTATACGTCATTGCCTTTGCCGCGATTCTGGTGACCGTACTGCTCGCCCACGCGGGATACTTGCGTGCAAGCGCCGAGCAGAGCGCGGCGCTCGAGGCAGCCCGAGCACGTCTGAGCACGGCATTGCTGCGCGGTAGCATTCATCCGCATTGGCTCATGAATACGCTGACGTCGCTCCAGGAGCTCATCGAGCGCTCACCAGCGGATGCCAGTCGCATGGTGGAGCTGCTGGCCGAAGAATTTCGCATGGTGCGTGCGGCCAGCGAAGAGGGGTGGATTCCTGTGGACGAAGAGGTCACACTCTGTCGAACACATCTGGCGATTGTCTCGATTGGTCGGCCTGAGCCACTCACGTTGCGGGTTGAAGGAGCCACGCTGTGGCGAGAGCATGCCCTGCCACCCGGTGTGTTGCACACGCTGATCGAGAATGGTCTCACACACGGGGCCAACGCCGCGTACCACGGTGATGGTGCCTCATCGGCATCCGCAGTCTCGGATTTTGTGCTGCAGGCGCACGCGCAGGATGCGACATACCTCACCCTTGTCATGTCCGTGCCTGGCGTCCCCCGTACGGGCAAGTCGATTGTTCCGGGCACGGGCACCCGTTTCATCGAGGCCAGCTTGCGCACGGCCTTCGACAACGACTGGCAGTTTGCGCAGGCGGCGCACGGTGGCCGATGGGTGAGCACACTGCGGCTCCCGCGGGCGGCGATGCGACATGGATGGCGGGAGCGTGGGGCATGCTGAGGGTGCTGATTGTCGAAGATGAGCCGTTGGTACAGCAGCGCATCGCGCGACTGTGTCGCGAGCTGCTTGGCCCATCGGCACAGATCGACTGCGCCGCGTCGCTGGACGATGCCGACGACGCGCTGCGTCAACGCGCCATCGATGTCTTGCTGCTCGATCTCAACCTGCAAGGCGACGATGGCTTCACGCTGCTGCATCGGGCGATCGCGTCCACGTTCCACACGATCGTCATCTCGGCGCATGCGGATCGAGCACTCGACGCCTTCGCGCTCGGCGTACTCGACTTCCTCGCCAAGCCGTTTGCAACAGCGCGACTGGCACAGGCGCTGGAACGCGCGCAGGTCGCGTCCCGCACCTCCGGGCGCGCAACCCAGCAGCTCGGCGTGTGGCGCGCACGGGGTGTGGCGCTGGTGCCGGTGGAGGAAATCGCGTGGATCCAGGCGGATGGTGACTACAGCGCGTTGCAGCTCGTGAACGGTCGTCGTGAACTGCACGACAAGAGTCTGGATCGTCTGCAGCAATTGCTGCCCGCGGCCTTCGTGCGTATCCACCGTTCCTATCTCGTGAACATGCAGCAGGCCGACGCCCTGCATGTCGAAGGGGGTGGTCGTTATCGCCTCCGCATGCAGGGAGGCACCGAACTACCCGTGGGGCGGTCGCGGGCGCAATCGGTGCGGGAGCGATTGCTGTAGCAATCCTGCCTCAAAAGTTGGCAACGATTTGAGCGGCACTTGGGCATCAGCACCCTCCCCAACAATTCAAACGCGCTACCCTTCATTCCCTTTCCATCCTGCGGCTTTCGCGCGCAGCGCCGGCGGGTAGCCCTTTCCATCCATGGCCTTTCCTTTCCGTGCCGAGCATGTCGTGTCGCGGGACGGCAAAGGGACTCAAGGGTTACCTGCCGGCGCTGCGCGCGAAAACGGCAGGATGGGAAGGGAATGAAGGGAGTGATTTATTGCGTGATTGGTATTGGAGTTCATTTTTGACAACATCGAGTCGGGACACCCCGTAGCTTTCGAGGGACCGGCATCGTGCTCACAGCACGCAGGATCATGCCGCCCGAACGGGTTTTGGCCCTCCCTCGATCCCACCAATGCGCTATAGCCCATCTCCACTTGCCTCGGTCGGTCTGGCGACCGCAGGCCTCTTGCTCGGTGCCTGCGCGCCGAAACCCACGCCGGCACCTGCGCCCGCTCCGGCGGCGAGCCGTCCTGCGGGAGCAACAACCCCTGCCCCGGGTGGCGCGCCCAGCGCACAGCCTGCTGGTGGTGCAGCCGGCGGCGGACAGGATCCGCAGCCTCGCGCCTACAACGCCGTCATCACATCGCGCGCGGTGACCAAGAGCGGCGTGTTCAAGGTGCACCAGGTGGGCTCGCGTCTGTACTTCGAGATTCCCCGCGCCGAGCTGGGCAAGGACTATGTAGTGGTCACCACGCTGGCCGGTACGCCCGATGAAATCGGCCTTCGCGGCACCCAGGGTGGCAACAACGTGGTGCGCTTCGAACGCCGCGATCATCGCATCTATGTGCGCGAAGCCTCGTTCCGGGACATGATTGCCGATACGGCCGCTTCGCAGCGGCTGGCAGCGGAACTGATCGGCGTGACCAAAATCCTCGCCGCGCTCAACGTCGAAGCCTATGGCCCCGACAGTGCCGCGGTGGTGGAGGTGACGCGCATGTTCACGGGCGGCGTACCCGAATACTCGGCGCTCGGACGTCGTGCACAGGTGGATGCCGCCCGATCATACATCGAACGGTTCGCCGCCTACTCGCGCAATGTGAACGTGACGGCCGTGCAGTCCTTCACGCCGCAGGGTGCGGCGCCGGCAGGTGGCGGTGGCCCGCCGGGCGCGGCCAACCCCAATGCGCCCAGTACGGAGAAGTACACCTTCTCCATCGCCAAGCTGCCGGAACAACCGATGATGCCGCGCATGCACGACGAACGCGTGGGCTACGGCACCGTGGTGCAGCGGGATTTCTCCGGGGCCACCCAGCGCGTGGAAACGCGGCGCTACATCTCGCGGTGGCGCCTCGAGTGCAGTGATCGCAAGGTGGGCAACCTGTGTGTGCCCAAGAAGCCCATCACGTATTACCTCGACCCGGCCACACCGGCCTGGATCAAGCCGTGGATCCGCAAGGGCATCGAAGCCTGGGTGCCGGCGTTCGAGGCGGCCGGTTTTCATCAGGGTATCGTCGCGGCCGAAGCACCCGCCAACGATCCCGATTTCTCGGGTGAAGATGCCACGGTGAGCATGGTGCGCTGGTTGCCGTCGGCCACCGAAAATGCCGTGGGTCCATCGCTCAAGGATCCGCGCACCGGTGAAATTCTCGACGCCGATGTGCAGACGTATCTCAACGTCATGAACCTGACGCGGGCCTGGTACTTCACGCAGGTCGCACCGCTCGATCCGCGCGCGCAGAAGCTGCCGTTCCCTGACACACTGGCCGGGCGTTTGCTCGAGTACGTGACCGCGCACGAAGTGGGACACACACTGGGCTTCCCGCACAACTTCAAGGCCAGCTCGATGTATCCGCTGGACTCGGTGCGCTCGAAGACGTGGGTGGCCAAGATGGGCCACACGCCCACGCTGATGGACTATTCGCGCTACAACTATGTCGCGCAACCCGAAGATGGTATCGCGCTGGACGACCTGATCCCCAAGGTCGGTCCGTATGACATCTATGCCGTGAAGTGGGGCTACAGCCCCATCGCCGGAGCCCGCACGCCAGACGACGAGCGTCGTCAGCTCGACCAGTGGGCACGCATGCAGGACACCATTCCGTGGTATCGCTTCAGCGGTGATGCCGGCGGTGTGGACCCCGCAGAACAGTCGGAAGCCGTTGGTGATGCCGACGCCGTGCGCGCCACCGCACTGGGCATCAAGAATCTCAAGCGCGTGATGGGGTTCCTGGAGAGCGCCACGGCGTGGAAGGAAGGCGACACGTACGACAATCTCGAGGAACTGTACGGCCGCACCGTGAATCAGTGGGCCACCGAGCTCGGTCACGTGGCGCGCATCGTCGGTTCCGAATACCGACACGAGAAGGTGGTGGGTCAGGTCGGTCCGATCTGGCGCAACGTGGAGCCGGCACGCCAGAAGGAAGCCGTGCAATTCCTGCTCGACAACGCCTACGTCACGCCCACCTGGTTGCTCGACGAAAATATCCTGCGCAAAGTGGAGCCGAGCGGCTCCCTGAATCGTGTGGGCGCCGCGCAGGCCCGCTCACTCACCGCCATGCTGGCCAACGACCGGCTCGTGCGCATGGTCGAACTGGAAGCCCGGGCGAGCACACGGCGGGATGTGTATCCGGTGGCCGAGCTGCTCACCGATCTGCGCCGTGGGCTGTGGAAGGAGACGGCAACGGGCGCGCCGATCGACGCGTTCCGTCGCCGTTTGCAGCGCGTGTATCTCGAGCAGATGGCGGCGAAGATCAATCCGCCGACACCGGCCGCTGGTGGTCAGGGCGGCCAGGGTGGTGGGTTCGGCGGACAGGCACCGGTGAGCCCGGCCGACATCCGTCCCATCATCAAGAGCGAAATGCGAGCGCTCGACGCGCAGCTCGCGGCGGCGATTGGCCGGACCAGTGACCGCATGAGCAAGGCGCACCTCGAAGATGCGCGCGACCAGATCAAGACGATGCTGGATCCCAAGAACTGATTCAGCGCCGCGAAGCAAAACGGGCTGCCGGAGAGGTCTCCGGCAGCCCGTTCGTTTTTCACACCGTCCAGCAGGAAACAACCGCGCTCAGACCGTCCGACGGCGCGCCACTACCGCCAGGCCCGCCAGGCCGGCCGCCATCAACACCCAGGTGGACGGCTCCGGCACCACCGTACTGGCCGCCGTGAACTCGGTCACCAGACCATAGTGCTCAGCCCCGAGGCCAAAATCGTGCATACGGCTGGTCACGGTATTGGCCGCGTCATGACGCCCCTGATAGTACGCAAAACCACCGGTCGGATGCGTGAGGCCACTCACGCGAATGTCGAGCAGCAGGTTGCCGTTCGCAGGATTGTACTGAAAGGGCGCGCCGCTGAAGGAGAGCACCGACGGCGCAGCGCCACCCGTCAACTGGAAGACGCCGAACAGTGCCGCATCGGCGCCGACGTTGTTGTCCATCGTCGTGCTGAGGCCATTCACCGGGGCCGTCGTGGTGGACAGGTAGAACGAGTAGGTGCCACTGTTCAGCGAACCCGCCGAACTGGCGCCCAGAAAGAAGGAGATCGACCCGATGTTGATGGGCGCAAAGGCCGAGGCGCTGTAGACCTGCTGATACCGGGTCGATGGGTTGCCAGCATACAAGCACCCAAAGGGGAAGCAGTTCTCGTCGGTTGCAGGGCCGCCCACCACCTGCGCCTGCAGGGGAGACACGAGGAGGGTCGTGGCGACGGCGAGACGCGTCAAAAATCGAACAGACTTCACGTGGTTTTCCAGGGATAAAAAAGACTTTTGCGGGGAGGAAAGTGCTCCTCCTTGCAGATGTCGCATCCTGACCGGCGCGGTCTCATTCGACAATGGGACCTACAGCCCCCTGCCGGGGCGACAGATGCCTCTTCCGTCCAGAGACGGGACTGACGACCGCGCCGACTCGGCCCTAGACTCCAGCCACACACGGGTCGGACCAGGTCGCCTCGGCGAGCCTCCGGCCGGTGGCCTTTCTCTCTCCTGTCAGGTCCAATGCACAACCGTCGTTTCATGCCGCTTCTGGCGGCGGGCCTCGTGCTCGCCGCCTGCCGCCCGGCCAGCAAGCCGGCGCCTGCTGCGACTCCTGCCGCAACGCCCGCAGGTGCCAACAATCGACCGGCCGGTCAGACACCTGCCGGTCCAACCGCTGGCCAGCCGCCCGCCGGCACTCCCAATCTGTCGGCGCTTGCCGGCGCACTGGGTGGTCAGGGTGAACCGACGCCGCGTCCGTACGCCACCGTGATCACCTCACGCGCCAGGTCGAAGCAGGGCGTGTTTGCGGTGCACCAGGTCGGCGCGCGCCTCTATTTCGAAGTCCCCGCCGCGCAGTTGGGCAAAGACTTCATGGTCACCACCGTGCTGGCCGGCACCAACGCCGCGATCACGGGCAGCACCAACGGCCCCACGCGCCTCGTGCGTTTCGAGCGCCGCGACAACCGCATCCTGCTGCGGGACGTCAACTACAACAACGTCGCCTCCGACACCACGCTGCAGACCGCGCGCGCGATGTCGCTGATCGAGTTCTTCCCGATTCTCGCGTCGTTCAACGTGGATGCGTACGGCAAGGACAGCGCCGCCGTCATTGAAGTGACGCGCCTGTTCACCGGCGGCGTGCAGGAGTTCACCGCCAACGGCCGACGCGCCGCCGTCGATGCCTCACGCTCGTTCATCGACAAGTTCTCGGCGTTCTCACGCAATGTGAACGTGACGGCCGTACAGACCTTCACGCCGCAGGCCACGCCGGGCGCAGCACCGTTGCCGATTTTTGGCGGCGGTGGTGGTGCCGTCACGACCACCACGGAAGCGTACACCTTCTCGATCGTGCGGCTGCCGGACGATCCGATGATGCCGCGTCTCGCTGACGAACGCGTCGGATTTTTCTCCCGGGCCCGCACCGATTTTGGGTCACGCGAACAGCGGGTGCTGCCACGTCGCTACATCAGCCGCTGGCGCCTCGAGTGCTCCGATCGCAAGCAGGGTAACCTCTGCGTGCCGAAGAAGCCGATCACGTACTACGTCGATCCGGCCACACCCACCTGGCTCGTACCCTGGGTGAAGGCGGGCATCGAAGAGTGGCAGCCGGCGTTCGAAGCGGCGGGCTTTGCCAAGGGCATCATCGCCGGCGATGCGCCGAACGATCCCGAGTTCTCGGGTGAAGATGCCAGTGTGGCCATGATCCGCTGGTTGCCGTCGCCGGTGGCCAATGCGCAGGGCCCGAGTCTGGTCGATCCGCGCACCGGCGAGATCATCGACGCCGATGTGCAGATGTATCACAACATTCTGGACCTGCAGCGTGAGTGGTACTTCTCGCAGGTTGGACATCTCGACAAGCGCGCGCAGACGTTCCCGTTCCCCGATTCGCTGATGGGACGGCTCATTCAGTTTGTCGTGGCACACGAAGTGGGACACACGCTGGGCTTCCCGCACAACTTCAAGGGCAGCTCGATGTACCCGCTGGATTCGGTGCGCTCGAAAACGTGGGTGGCGAAGATGGGCCACTCGCCGTCGATCATGGACTACGCGCGTTTCAATTACGTGGCGCAGCCGGAAGACAACATCCCGCTGGCCGATCTCGTGCCGCGGGTGGGCGTGTACGACACCTACGCCGTGAAGTGGGGATACTCGCCCATCGCCGGTGCCACGTCTCCGGAAGGCGAACTGCGTCAGCTCGATGCGTGGGCGCGCATGCAGGACACCATTCCGTGGTATCGCTTTGCCAGTGATGCCGGTGCCGGCGGTGCCGATCCGGGTGAACAGTCGGAAGCCATCGGTGATGCCGACGCCGTCGCGGCCACGGCGCTGGGCTTCAAGAACATCGCCCGCGTCATGAAGCTGGTGGACGGCGCAGCGAGCGGTGACAAGACCGCCGATTTCTCGCTGCTGCGGGCCACCTACAACGGCGTGATCAATCAGTGGGCACTCGAAGCCAACCACGTCACGAAGATCGTGGGTGGTCTCGACAAGCAGGAAAAGCGCCAGAGCCAGAGTGGCCCGGTGTGGACGCCGGTATCACGCACCCGGCAGAAGGCGGCGGTGAAGTTCCTGAACGAGCAGGTGTTCGCCACGCCCGCCTATCTGATCGACGTGCCCACGCTGCGCCGGCTCGAATCGGAAGGAAACATCAACCGCGTCGTGAACGCGCAGGCCCGCGCACTGGGCAGCTTGCTCAACAACACCAAGCTGCAGCGCCTCGTGGAAATCGAAGCCACGTCCAGCAGCCAGGCCACCGTATACCCGGTGGGCGAGATGCTGACCGACGTGCGCCGGGGCTTGTGGAGTGAAGTGGCGAGCGGCAAGGCCATCACGGCCTACCGTCGTCGCCTGCAGAACGTGTACCTCGAGCAGATGGCCACCAAGATCAAGCCGCCGGCCACGTCGGCCGCCGAGGTGCAGATCTCCCAGTTGCTGGGCATTCCGCTGTCCCAGCCGCGCGATTTCCGCGCCATCGTGAAGGATGAGGTGCGCACCCTCGATCGTGAGCTGGCCAACGCGATCGGCCGGACCAGCGACCGCGCGTCACGGGCGCACCTGCAGGACGCCCGCGACCAGATCAAGGCCATGCTGGACACGGACAAGTAGCCCTGGACCGCCCAGGCAAGCGACGACTTGCCTGGGCAACAGGCCGGATTTCAGGGGGTGGTCGTGCAATCGCGCGGCCACCCCGCATTTTTCCCCCGTCCCCGGAGCGTATTCGGGGCATGCCACGTAGAACCACTGTGCCGGGCGAGTCAGAAGCGCCCGCGGTACCGGCGTCTCCCGCTCCTCAGCCATGTGGATTGTACAACTCGCCCTTCGGCGCCCCTACACCTTCATCGTCGGCGCGCTGTTGGTGGTGCTTTTCGGTGTCCTCTCGGCCATCCGGATGCCCACGGACATCCTGCCGGAGCTCGACATTCCGGTGGTCTCGGTCATCTGGTCGTACAACGGCCTCCCGCCCGAGGAAATGGAGCGCCGGTTTGGGACGCCCTATGAGCGCGCGGTCACAACCACCGTCAACGACGTCGAGCATATCGAGTCGCAGTCGCTGGCTGGCGTCACCGTCATCAAGGTGTTTTTCCAGCCGGGCGCACGCATCGAGTCGGCGGTGGCGCAGCTCGCCGCCGTGTCCCAGTCCATTCTGCGCATCATGCCGCCGGGTGCGGCCGCGCCGTTCATCGTGCGGTACAACGCCGCCAATGTGCCGGTGCTGCAGCTCGCGCTGGGCGGCGACTCGCTGTCCGAGCAGCAACTGTCAGACCTTGGCACCAACGGCATCCGCACCCGCCTCGCCACCGTGCGCGGCGCCAGTGTGCCACAGCCCTATGGCGGCCGATCACGACTGATCAACGTGGATCTGGACCCGGTCCAGCTCTTCGCGCGCGGCCTCTCGCCCACCGACGTCAGCGACGCCATCACGGCGCAGAACCTCGTGCTGCCGGGCGGTACGGCCAAGATCGGCGAACGCGAGTATGTGGTGCGCCTCAACGGCAGTCCGGACATGGTCGAGGCCATGAACGACCTGCCCATCCGGGTGGTCAACGGCGCGCTGGTGCGCATTCGTGATGTCGCCTATGTGCGCGACGGCTATTCGGTACAGACCAACATCGTGCACCGTGATGGTGTGCGTGGCGCGCTGATTCAGGTGCTCAAGTCGGGTGGCGCCTCCACCATCGACGTGGTGAACCGTGTGCGCGAGGCGCTTCCGGGCATCCTCGCCACGCTGCCACCGGCCCTCAAGGTCGACATTCTCGCCGACCAGTCGCTGTTCGTGAAGGCGGCGCTCAAGGGCGTGGTCATCGAAGCCCTCATCGCGGCCTGCCTCACGGCGGCCATGATTCTGATCTTTCTGGGTAGCTGGCGCTCCACGCTCATCGTTGCGCTGTCCATTCCGCTGTCGATTCTGTGCTCGGTCACCGTGCTGTCCATGCTGGGACAGACGCTCAACGTGATGACGCTGGGTGGCCTCGCGCTCGCCGTGGGTGTACTGGTCGACGATGCCACGGTGGGCATCGAGAACATCCACCGTGTGCAGGAACACGAACCCGATATCGAGAAGGCCATTCTCGATGGCGCCGGTCAGATTGCCATCCCGACGCTGGTGTCGACGCTCGCGATCTGCATCGTGTTCGTGCCGATCTTCTTCCTGAGCGGCGCAGCAGGCTCGCTGTTCCGTCCCTTGGCGATGGCGGTGGTGTTTGCGATGATGGCGTCGTACGTCATCTCCCGCACCCTGGTGCCCACCCTGGTGCGGTACGCCATGGAGCGCGAGCGTGCGCTCGAAGCCAAGCGTGCCGGCATGCCGAAGCGCCCCGGCTTCTTCGCGCAATTCCACCACAGCTTCGAGCACCGCTTCGAACAGTGGCGCGTGAATTACCGGGAGACGATCACCACCATGCTGGCACGCCCCGCGCGCCTGATGACGGTGGCGGGGCTCGTCGTGCTCTCGGCCGCCGCACTCTCGCCGTGGCTGGGTCGCGACTTCTTCCCGCAGATCGATGCCGGCCAGATCCGCCTGCACCTGCGCGCACCGGTGGGCACCCGCCTCGAAGAAACCGCGCGCATCGTGGCCGCCGTGGAAGCCCGCATTCGCGACATCATTCCGCCGGGTGATCTCGCCACGATGATCGACAACATCGGACTCGCGACGACCAGCTCCACCAATCTGGCGTACAGCGACAATCCGACCATCGGCATGACCGACGCCGATCTGCTCATCTCACTCACCGAACATCGGGTCGGCAAGACGGCGGACTATGCGCGGCGCATTCGCCGCATGGTGCGTGACGAATTCCCCGATGTGCTGGTGTTCTTCCAGTCGGCCGACATCGTCGGGCAGATTCTCAACGCCGGCCTGCCGGCACCGGTGAACGTGCAGGTGGTGGGTGCCAACCGGGCCGAGAACATCAAGGTGGCGCGTGTGCTGGAGGAGCGGATCAAGAAGATCCCCGGTGCCGTGGATGTGTACCTGCAGCAGCGTCTCGAAGCGCCGCAGCTCAACGTGACGGTGGACCGTGCCCGCGCCGCGTCGATGTCGCTCACACAGCGTGATGTGGCGAACGATCTGCTGGTGTCGCTGGCGTCCAGCGGCCAGGCGCAGCCGAATGTGTGGCTCAATCCGCAGAACGGCGTGCAGTACAGTGTGAGCGTGCAAACGCCGCAGTATCGCATCGCGTCCATCGAAGACATCGGCCGCACGCCGGTGCTCAGTGCGGCGGGTGTCAACAGCGGTGCGATGCCACAGCTCTTCCAGAACATCGCCACCGTGCAGCGTGGCACGAGCGTGGGTGTCATCAGCCACTACGATGTGGCACCGGTCTACGATGTGTATGCCAACGTGCTCGATCGTGATCTGGGGGCCGTGGCCGGTGACATCGATGTGGTGCTCGATTCCCTCAAGGAATCGCTGCCGCGTGGTACCACCCTGGTGATGCGCGGACAGGTGGCCAGCATGCGCACCTCGTACACCGGCCTGGCGACGGGCCTCGTGTTCGCGATTGTGCTGGTGTACCTGATCATGGTCATCAACTTCCAGTCGTGGCTCGACCCGCTCATCATCGCTTGCGCGCTGCCGTTGGCCCTGGCCGGCGTGATCTGGGCACTGTATGCCTGCGGCAACACGATCAGTGTGCCGGCCTTCATGGGCGCCATCATGAGTATGGGTGTGGCCACCGCCAACGGCATTCTCGTGGTGTCCTTCGCCAATGAACGCATGGACGCAGGGCTCACCGCGCTCGAGGCTGCCATTGAAGCGGCGGCCACGCGTCTGCGCCCAGTGATCATGACGGCGCTGGCCATGATCGTGGGTATGGTGCCGATGGCGCTGGGACTCGGTGAAGGTGGCGAGCAGAACGCGCCGCTCGGCCGCGCCGTGATCGGCGGCTTGCTCTTTGCGACATTTGCGACGCTGACCCTGCTTCCCTTTGTTTACAGCCGCCTGCGTGCTCACCGGCACGGGGTGGTTCTCCCGCTGGAATTGACCTCGTGATGCGCTCTGCCATGCGAACCCCTGCCTCATCATCCCTTCGCGCCGGTCTCCGCACCAGCACCCGTGCGCGCCACGGCCGGATGATGCCGATCGTCTTTGTGCTGATCTTCGCGGGACTGTTGGCTGCCGGGTTGCTGCCTCGACTCGCGCAATCACGGGCCCGCGCCGACGAGAGCGCACGATCCACCGCCGTGCCCACCGTGTTCACCGAGCCGGTGAAGCGCGATACCACCACCACACCGTTTGAGCTGCCGGCCACACTCACGGGTGTGCACGAAGCCAGCATATTCGCACGCACCAACGGCTTCGTGCGGCAACTGCGCGTCGACATCGGATCGCCGGTGCGGGCGGGGGATACGCTCGTCGTGCTCGACATGCCGGAGTTGCGCGAGCAGGAACGCCAGGCCACCGCGGTGCTCGAACAGACCGAAGCCAGCGCCAAGTTGGCCAAGACCTCGCTCGACCGGTGGAAGCAGCTCGCGACGCAGGGTGTGGTGACGCCTCAGGAATTCGATGAGCGTACGGCCACCGCCAATGTGACCGACGCCAACGCGCGCGCAGCCCGCGCCAACCTTGCCAACCTGCGTGAACTGCAGCGCTTCGGCGTGCTCGTCGCGCCGTTCCACGGTGTGGTCACCGCACGATCCATCGATATCGGCTCGCTGGTGGTGGCCGGTGCTGCCGCTGGTGCGCGACCGCTGCTGTCGCTGGTGCAGACCGACACGGTGCGCGTGATGTTGCAGGTGCCACAGAGCGCCGCGCCGCGAGTGCGGGTGGGCATGCGGACGGCCGTGGTGGTGAGTGACCTGGGCAACGAAGAGATCATGGGCACGGTGGTGCGCACCGCCGGCGCCATCGATCCGGTCACGCGCACGCTGCTCACCGAGGTACACGTGCCCAATGCCCAGCGCCGTCTGCTGCCAGGCATGTTCGCCACGGTGCGCCTCAAGGTGCCGTCGTCGCCGTCGCTGCGTGTGCCGGCCATTGCGCTCATCGTGCGCGGCGACGGCACGCAGGTGGCGCGAGTGGAAAAGGACACGGTGCGACTCGTGCCCATCACCATTGGGCGCGACTACGGGACCTCGCTCGAAGTGCTCGGCGGTCTCCAGCCCGGTGATCAGGTGGTCGTGAACCCGCCCGAATCCATGGCTTCGGGCCAGCCCGTGAAAGCCATCGCCCGGGGCGGGGTCAAGTAGCGCCCCAGAGCGTTCGCGGCAGCCGTTCATTGCGCTGCCGCGGCGGCCCCTGAGACCCGGCCCTATTCCGTTCACCACGGGCCGGACACGGGCCACCAGCAGTTTCCGTACACCGCCCCTGCAACTCGCGGGTGACCTCGTCGTAGGTTTACGGAAGCATGTCGAATCTATCTGAGACGCCGCCCACGGAACTGGCGGCCCTGCGCGTTGCCCTGCGTGGGCAGTACGCCATCCAGCGTGAATTGGGCCGCGGCGGCATGGGCATCGTACTGCTCGCCCGTGACGAACGCCTTGACCGTGCCGTAGCGCTCAAGGTGCTGCCGCCCGCCCTCGCTGAAGCGGGAGAAACCCGCGAGCGCTTCCTGCGCGAAGCCCGCATGGCCGCGCAACTGTCGCATCCGAACATCGTGCCCGTGTACCGCGCCGATGAACTGGGCGGCTACGCGTTTTTTGCGATGGGATTCGTGGAAGGGGAATCGCTGGGAGATCGCATCCGCGACCGGGGATCACTACCGGCAGCGGAAGTCGTGCGTGTCTTGCGCGAGGTCGCCTGGGCGCTCGCGTATGCACACGCCCGCGGCATCGTCCACCGCGACGTGAAGCCGGACAACATCCTGCTCGAACGTGCCAGCAATCGCGCCATCGTCACCGATTTTGGCATCGCGCGCGCCGACTTCAATCCGGCGTTGACGCAGGATGGCTATGTGCTCGGCACAATTCACTACATGAGCCCTGAACAGGCCAGTGGTGACGTGCTCGATGGCCGCAGCGATCTCTATGCCCTCGGGTGCATCGGCTTCTATGCCTTGAGCGGACGCTTGCCGTTCGAGGGCGCGTCGCCGCAAGCCATTCTGGTGGCACATGCCACGAAAGAACCACCCACGCTGCGCAGCATTGCACCGGACGTGCCGGCCGCACTCGCGGCGGTGATCGATCGCTGCCTGCGCAAACGCCCCGACGATCGGTTTGCGACAGGCGAAGAACTCGCCGATGCACTCGCCAAAGCGCTGGAGCATATCGAGCACGACGTGCGTGATGCCGGCGGCAAGGATACGCTGAACAGTGACGACGCGATGGCCGTGTGGCGTCGCGCCGCCGAGTTGCAGGCGGAAGCGGCGGCCCGCCTCGAAACGCGCATGCGGGCCAATGACACGCGCGCGCTTGCCGCACCGCATGAGACCGCGGCCGATCACGGTGCCGGTACCGAAAGCGCCACACCCACCGACGCCTATCGCCTGCGCGATGTGGAGGCAGCGGCGATCGAGGCAGGCATTTCGCAGCGCTTCGTGGCGTTGGCGCTCGACGAACTGCGCGCCAAGCCATCAGGCCAGGCGCTCACGCCGAGCCTCTCGCCGCGCCGCGAACGACTCACCACGCGTCTGCTCGGCACGGCGCAGCGCACTCTGTCGGTCTCGCGCACCTTTCGCGCACCGGCGCGCACCGTACTGCAATCTCTCGGGCGTACGCTGCAAGGCAGCCCATGGTCGCTCGCATTGCGCGACACACTGGGTGGTCACCCGCTGGATGGGGGTGTGCTGGTGTTCGACCTGCCCGCGATGTCCGACTCCAACTACAAGTGGACGTATACGCGATACGGCGTCTATGTCCCGCAGGTACGTGTGTCACTGAGCGCCACCCCGGGTGATCCGCGCAGTTGCGAAGTCACGATGACCATCGATCTGCGTCGCGGGTTGATGGCGAACATCGCCAGTTGGCTGGCCGTATCCAGCGCCAGTTCGGTGGGCGGCGGCGTGGTCGGGCTGGCCGTGGGCAAGAAGATGCTGGCCCTGGCCGGCGCCGCACTGGTAGGGCCCATGCTTGGTGGAGCCATTGTGCTTGGTGGCGTCGCGATCGCCAGTGTGGCCCCCATCTATCGCTGGGGGCTGCGCAAAGCGGAAGACGAGCTCTCCACAGCACTCGCCGCGGTCGACGTGACCATGCGGGCTTTCGACATTTTTGGGGAGACCCCACCGCCCCCACCACTGCCGCGCTCCCAGAATCCGCCGCTCATCGTGCCCTGAGCGGGTGGCAACGGTGCATGGCGATGGGAAATGAAGGTGCCAGGCGTGGTGACGTGAGGCTGTCCTTGCATATCTCTCAGAACTGAGATATATTCAGCTATACCTCAATACGGAGCTGTTTATGTCCATTCGTCCTGTCAAAAGCATCGTCTCGGCCCAGCCTACCATGGAGGGCGCGGGGGTGCATCTGCACCGCGCCTTCGGGTTCGGCAACACCAGCGAGACCGATCCGTTTTTGCTGTTCGACGATTTCCGGAATGACGTGCCGCGGCAGTACCAGGCCGGGTTCCCCTGGCATCCGCATCGTGGCATCGAGACCATCACCTACGTGCTGACTGGCAACGTCGAACACGCTGACTCGCTCGGCAACCGCGGCTTGCTGGGCTCCGGCGACGTGCAATGGATGACGGCCGGCAGCGGCATCCTGCACCACGAGATGCCGATGGGCGATCCGCAGGGGCGTATGCATGGTTTCCAGCTATGGGCCAACCTGCCCTCGTCACTCAAGATGACGGCGCCACGCTATCAGGACGTCAAATCGAAAGACATCGTCGAGATCACGGACGATGACGGCACCATCGTGCGCGTGATTTCCGGTGAGTTCTGGGGCAAGCGCGGCCCCGTGGACGGTATCGCGGCCGATCCGAGTTATCTCGATGTCTCGGTTCCCGCGGGTGTGAAAAAGTCACTGCCCGTGGACGCATATCGCAGCACGTTTGCCTACATTTTCGAGGGCAGCGGAACGTTCCGGCACGCATCGGCCAACATCGGTGTACTGACCGAACGCACAGCGGGCGATGACGATGACCTCGTGCGCGATATGTCGGGGAATCGCTCGCTCATCCTGTTCGACACTGGCGACGAAGTAGTGGTGCGTGCCGGCGAGAACGGAATCCGTTTCCTGCTGGTCAGCGGCGCGCCCATCAAGGAGCCGGTGGCATGGCATGGTCCGATCGTGATGAACACCCAGGCCGAACTGCAGACGGCTATGCGCGAACTGCGTGAAGGGACGTTCATCAAGTAACGTTCGCTCACGATGTGATGACGCTTCGACCTGGTCTTGCAGCAACTACATATGTCTCGTTGGGGCTGGCCCTGCTGCTGGCCCCACGATTCGTGGCTTCTCAGGGCACGTCGAGTGTGAGCTCGGGCAGCCCCACCACGGCCAATGCACCGAAGGACAGCGCCGGGGCGAAGACCGCCGCCAAGGCTCCCCGCAAGCGTAAGGCTCTCGATTTCACCGGTTCGCTCGGGTACACACAAACCGGTGGCAACTCGACGGCGCGCAATTTCAATGTGGGCAACTCGCTCACGTATCGTCTGGCCGGCTGGACCATCAAACAGGACCTCACGTTTGTGTACGGTGAGGCCAATGACCGGGTCAACGCGAACTTCTGGAACGGCGGCCTGCGTGGCGATCGCAATGTGGCCGAGCGTGTCGACTTCTTTCTGGCGTCGCGGTACGACCGCAACGTGCGGCAGGGCGTGACCAATCGTTTCCAGCAGGGCTTCGGCCTCAATATGCTGGCCTTCGAAGACAGTCGAAACAAAGTGCACGTGGCTCTTGGTGGTTCACTGTTTTCGCAGCAGCTCGAGCCTGGCGCGGTCGCCAAGGTGTCACGCGCATTTCCTGCCGCGCGGGCGGCGTTGGACTACCGCTATCGGTTCACGCCGGTGGCGTATCTCCAGCAAACGGCTGAGTACCTGCCCGCCGTTGGTGACACGGCAACGTCGTATTTCGTGAATACGGAAAGCGCGATCGTGGCACCGATTTCCCGCAATGTGGGCCTCAAGATCGGGTATGTGATCCGGTACAACTCCGAGCCACCGGTTCGCGACAATATCCCGCTGCGCACCACCGACATGTTTTTTTCCTCGGGGCTCACCCTTACGTTCTGATCATGCGCACACATCTCTTTGTCACCGCTGCGGCATTGGTTGCCGCTGGCGCGCTCGCTCCGGCCATCGTCAGCGCGCAGGATGCTCCGCCGCCACCGAAGAAGAATCTCGAAGTCACCGGCACGGCCGGCTTTGCGCAGACCAGCGGCAACGCCAACGCCACCACGACCAACTTCGGCAACAAGGTGAAGTACACGGCTCGTGGTTGGACGCTGGGCGAGGATCTTGCGTTTTTCTATGGTGAGGCCGAAAACAAGGTCAACGCCAACTTCTGGAACGGCGGCCTGCGTGCCGAGCGTCGCATCATGGAACGCATCGGCCTGTTCGTGGCCACGCGCTATGATCGCAACGTGCTGCAGGGCATTGCACACCGGTTCGAAGAAGGGTTCGGTGTCGACGTGAAGGCGATTGCGACGCCGCGCGATCAGTTGTCGTTCCAGGTTGGTGGTTCGCTGTTTCAACAGCGCCTCACGGCCGGATCCACCGCCACCGCCAAGCGGAATTTCCCTGCGGCGCGTCTCGGTCTCGACTACAAGCACAGCTTCACGGAGTTGGCCTACTTCCAGCAGACGGGCGAGTACCTGCCCAACCTGTCGGACAGTGAAGCCTATCTCATGAACACGGAATCGGCGCTGGTCGCGCCCCTGTCACGCCGACTGGGCCTCAAGCTCTCGTACGTGGTGCGCTACAACAACGCGCCGCCAGTGCGCGAGAATGTGCGCCTCAAGACCACGGACACCTTCTTCTCGAGCGGCATCACCGTCTCGTTCTGATCACGCGGTTCGTAGCGCCGTAGTGGAAACAACAAAGGCGCGGCCGATCAACTGATCGTGCCGCGCCTTCTTACGTCTATTCGCGCTCAGGCTGGTTTTGCAGTCGGGCGCAGCTTCTTCACCAAGACCGAGATACCGACCAACACGGCGCCAGCCACCACGCCCAGCAGCGCATCGAGCAGCATCTTGCTCACCGCGGCGACCGGTCCCGTGGCGCTGGCCCATCCCTGCAGCACCACGTCGATAGCATGCACGCCGTGCGCGATGATGCCACCGCCCACTGTGAACATGGCGGCAGTGCCGAGCACCGACAGGCTCTTCATGAGCCACGGTGCCGTCTTGAGAATGACGCCGCCGATGGCGCGGCCACGCTGATGCAGCGCCAGCCCGAGATCGTCGAGTTTCACGATGCCGGCAACGAGGCCATACACAAACACCGTGGCGGCCAGGCTCACGAGGGTAAGTGCGCCGATCTGCTGCGCGATGGGCGCCGCACTCATCGTGCCCAATGAGATGACGATGATCTCGGCCGAGAGCACGAAATCGGTGCGAATGGCACCCTTGATCTTGCCCTGCTCGATTTCGAGCCGCTGTTCATCGGTCAGCTCGGGCTGCGCGACCACCGAGTGCACGGCCGGCGCGGGATCGTGCTTGTGCAACGCCTTGTGCAGCAGCTTCTCCACGCCTTCGTAACACAGGAACAGGCCACCGATCAGCATCAACGGCATCACCGCACCAGGGGCAAACGCGCTGATGAGCAGCGCCACCGGCACCAGGATCACCTTGTTGACCAGCGATCCCTTGGCCACCGCCCACACCACCGGCAGTTCGCGGTCGACCCGCACGCCTGACGCTTGTTCTGCGTTGAGCGCGAGATCGTCGCCCATGACGCCGGAGGTTTTTTTCGCAGCCACCTTGGTGAGCAAGGCGACATCGTCGAGCATCGACGTGATATCGTCGAGAAGTACGAGCAGGCTGGACGCCATGGCGTGAAGCGGAAGTCAGGAGATGGCTCGGCGCGTCAGCGCACGAGCGAAGCGTGATTGAGCACCGCGAAATAGTGGCAGACGCTGCCGCCCAGCACGAACAGGTGCCACACCGGGTGCGTCCAAGCGCGACGCTTGTCGACGTAGAAGATCACACCGACCGTGTACAGCAGTCCGCCGGCCGCGAGCAACACCAGTCCCGCAGTATCGATGGCCAGCACCAACGGCTTGATGGCCACGATGACCAGCCAGCCCATCGCGATGTAGAGGAGTGTCGACAGTTTTGCGAAGCGACCACTGCCCACGATCACTTTGAACAACACCCCGATCGCGGCCAACGTCCAGACAATGCCAAACAGCGTCCATCCCCACGTGCCACGCAGCACCCCCAGAGTGAACGGCGTGTACGTGCCGGCAATGAGCAGGTAGATCGCGGCGTGATCGAGCACCCGCAGCCGCTGTTTGATGGTCGGTGTGGACACGGCATGGTAGGCCGTGCTCGCGGCATACAGCGCGATCAGCGTGGCACCAAACACACACGCGCCGATGAGAGCCACGCGTTCCCCGCGAGCAGCGGCGGCGATCACGAGAAAAGGCAATCCGATCAGGCTGGCCACCAGCCCCGCGCCATGCGTGAGCGCATTGGCCAGCTCTTCACGGGGGCCGGCCTGTCGCGTCAACGCGCGCGATCCAGCGTTCACCGGCTCACCTGGGCCGCGAGCAACTTCTCGACGAACTGGTTGAGACTGCCCGCCGTGTCCATCCAGCGAATGACGGCCACGATATCATTGACCGGATCGACGTAGATGAAGTTGTTGCCAGCGCCCACATGCACAAACGCCTGCGGCGGTGCCGCCGCGAGATACGACCGGTCGGGGTTCACGAACCAGTTCATGTAGCCGTAGGTCTTCTGCGCCGGCGTGGACGTGAGCGACTGGGTCACCCAGGCGTCGCTGAGCAACTGGCGTTCGCCCCACTTTCCACGGCGCAGCGTGAGCAGACCGAAGCGGGCCATGTCCCACGCATTGATGATCATGCCACCACCCCAGTGACCGCCGCCGCTCACGCTCTGCACTTCGCGGCCATCGAGCACGATCCACGAATTGTCGTAGCCATACCAGCGCCACGTGTCCGACGCGCCGATGGGATCCATCACGCGCTCCTTGAGCACTTCGGGCAGCGGCTTGCGCCACACCTGCAGGGCGGCCAGCGCGAGCACGTTCACACGCGTGTCGTTGTACTCGTACGTCTTGCCGGGCTCTTCACGCGGACGCGTGGTCCAGGTGGCCGCATTCTGCGCCGGACGATCGGCCCACTCGGGCTTGCCCCACAGTGTGCCTTCCCAGTCGCTCACCTGACGCAGCAAGTGATCCCATGTGAGGCGCCGATTGTGCGGTGAATCGAACGGCATGAGAATGCGATCATTGCCGGGCCAATCGCGCTCATACCCACGCCCGTTGGGGCGCGCCCGCACGATGGGCGGCATGTACGACGCCACGGTGTCATGCACGCTGCGGATCTTGCCGGCATCCACCGCCAGTCCCACCACCGTGCTCACGAAGCTCTTGGTGACACTGTTGGTGGTCTCTTCGGCGTCCGGGTTGCCCCAGGTGGCCACCACATAGCCGCCTTTCACGATCACGCCGGTCGCATCGCCTCGCGGCGGCAGCGGCCCAATAGGGTCGCCCAACGGTTCACGACCAAACGTGGCATAGTGATTGAGCTCGAGATCGCGCGGTGAGCGGCTCTCCTTGCTCACCGCAAAGGCCACCGCCTCGGCCAGCTTGGCCGAGTCCATACCGGCGACCGAGGGCGTACGACGCTCCCAGCTTCCAGCGGGTGGTACGTAGGGCTGAGTGGCCCTGGATGGTGTCCGAGCCGCAGTGCCGGTGCGCTGCGCAACCAGCGGCTGGGAGACCAGCGCCATGAGGGCGAGAGACGCCGGCAGGGCGAATGTCGCAGGAAGAGCGGCGGGTCGTGTCACGCGTCGGGGTGTTGCGGGGGCAAAATCGATGGATCGGCCTGCCTTTCCATCGCATGAAAAGCACACGGGAAAAGCTAGCACGCGTCGATACTCTTCCGCACATGTCCCGTCACCTCTCATCGCAGACTTCGGCGTTCCGTTTCCGGCGCGCGGCCGATTTCACCGCACTCCGGCTCGGACGGGCGGTGCTGGGCTACCTGGCGCTGATGATTGGCATCATCACCTTGGCCCCGTTCCGCTTTCAGCTCACGCCCGCACACGGGCTGACCGACATCTGGAACTGGACCGATCTGGTCATGAACGTGCTGATGTTCGTGCCGTTCGGTTACGTATACCAGCTCACCCGCCCCAGAGGCGCACCGCCCGACTGGCCTCGTGTCGTCGTGCTCGGCGCGGCGATCAGCGGCACCATCGAGCTGCTGCAACTGTTTTCCCCGACCCGCTACACGTCGTTGTTCGACCTGGCCACGAATACCGCGGGAGCAGCGTTGGGGGCATGGCTCTTTGCGCGGGTGGCCACCCGGGTGCGCGATGAGGATGCCGTGCAGAGTTTTGCACTCGAACTACCGTTGATGGGACTCGTGTACCTGCTCATTCCGCTCTGCTGGTTGGTGGGACTGGGCAGCGAGGGCGAACTCCGTCGGTGGCTGGTGTTGCCTATCGCTGCGGTGGCAGGTGGTATCATCGGCACGGTGCACGCGGCATACATGACACCGCGCCGCATCAACAATCGTGTATGGCTGATCGGTGTGGTGATCGGCTGGGTACTGGTGGCGCTGGTGCCGGGCACCCGTGGTGACCTGCCACTCATGGCTGCCGGCGGTACCCTCACACTGGGTATCGCTTTGTTGCGCAGCATCGCGACCGGACGGGCCGTCGCGCGTGACGGTGCGCAGCGTTTCGAATTGCCTACGCTGCGTCTGTTGTTGCCTCTCTTTGCGATATATCTCGCGCTCTCGTCGCTGTGGCCGATCACTGAAGTCGGGGCCGACTGGCAATGGACGCTGGCGCTCACGCCACCGGGGGTGGAGCTATCCCAGCCGCTGGTATACCGCGCCCTCGAACATGTCGCGGCTTTCACGCTGGTGGGCTACATCAGCGCCGAGTTCTACGGACGCGACGCACGCTCGTTCACGAGTTCGTTGCCGCGTCTGCTGGCCTGGACAGCGAGCGTGAGTTTTCTGCTCCAACTGGGCCGCGGTTTGCACCACGACATGGGGACGAGCCTGGCCCTGTTCGTACTCACGCAACTCGCGGCCGTGTACGGCAGTTGGATGTACGTGCTGCAACGCGCGCACGTGCAGGCACTGGTGGAACGCCGCGCCTTGCTTCGTCAGCTCACGTTGCGCGGTTGAACAGTCGTAACGTCGGGGGCTCTGAAACAGCGGGGGAACACAGAGCACGCGGAAACGGAGCAGATAGCACCGATACCACAAAAATGTCGCGTCCTGAATAACGTCTACACATCCTCTCACCTGTGGAGATGTGCTAACGTATGGAACGCAGCCGTCGCCAGTTTAGTCCCGAGTTGAAGCAACGGATTGTCGAAGAGCTCGAAGCCGGGCACCTGTCGGTGCGGGAAGCGGCCCGGACCGTGCAGACCAGCGCGGCGATGGTGCATCACTGGCTGGAGGAGTTCGGGCGGTATCGACCGAAACGGGATGTCGTGGAGGTGGTGATGAAGAGTGAACAGGAGCGCATTGCCGCGCTCGAGAAGGCGTTGGCCGAGGCGCATCTGACCCTCCAGGTCTACGACGAGCTCATCACCCAAGCGAACCGCGTGTACAAGACCGATCTAAAAAAAAGCTTTGGTACAACACCGCGCGGGCCTGTTGCGACGAGCGGGCCCTCCCCGTCCGGGCCGTCTGCGCGCGCCTCGGACGCACCCGCGACGCGTACTACAAACGTGCGGCCCGCGTCGGGGGCGGGGAGCGCGGGGCGTCGAAAGCGGTAGTGCTCGCGCAGGTGGCCGTGGTGCGCGCGGCACAGCCCCGCGTCGGGACGCGGAAACTGCACACCCATTTGGCCGCCGCCGGCGTGGCCGTCGGTCGTGATCGGCTCTTCACGTGGCTGCGGGCGGCGGCGGCGCTCGTGCCGCGCAAGCGGCGGCGGACGTTTACCACGTATTCGAAGCACGGGTATGTCGTGGCGCCGAATCGCTTGAAGGACGCGGAGATCACGGGACCGCGTCAGGCGGTCGTGAGCGACAGTACGTATCTGCGCCTCGCGCCCGATCGCTTCGCGTATTTGTTTCTCGTCACCGACGTGTATGCCCGCCGCATCGTCGGCTGGCATCTGAGCCAGGATCTCTCGCACCACAGTGCGCTGCAGGCGCTCCACCACGCGATCCAGACGATCGGCGCGGCCGATGGCGTGCTGCATCATTCGGACCGCGGGAGTCAGTACTGCTGTCACGCGTATCGCCGGGCTCTCGCCGCCGCGCGCTTGCTACCCAGCATGACCGATGCGAATCACTGCTATCAGAACGCCATCGCCGAACGCGTCAATGGGATCTTGAAAGACGAATTTGATCTCGACGCGATCTTCCCGTCTCTCCCAGCGGCTCAGCGGGCCGTCGCCGACGCCATTCACCGCTACAACACCGTCCGCCTCCACGGGAGTCTCCAGCTGCAGACCCCCGCACACGTATTCACGCACGCAGCCTGAGTCCGACCAAGTCCCTCATCTCGTGTAGACAAATTCTAGGACTAGACATCATGCTGTAATGTTTTTTTGAGTGTTGTATCGGTGTCATCTGCTCCGTTTCCGCGTGCTCTGTGTTCCCCCCGCTTGTTTGCCGTTGCCGTTGCCGTTCAGCTCTTCGGCACCTGATAGGTGAGTTGCACGAACTCCGGCCCCACCTGGCGGACGGCCTTGAGCGCGAGCGCCGGCGTCGCCACACGCCGCGGAAAGAGCGGCGCACCCTGACCCAGTGTCACCGACGTGATGGTCACGATCATTTCGTCGAGCAGGCCCGCATCATGGACCTGACCCGCCAGATCGCCGCCACCTACGATCCAGATGTTGGGCGCCGTCTGGCCGGCCGCGTGCCGCTCGCGCAAGGTCTCCTGCATGGCGTCGAACACCGGTCGTACATCGCCGCGCACGAATCGGACATCGGCGCCTTCGACCACCGGCAGCGTACGGCTGCTGAACACCCAACACGGCTGCGCATAAAACCACGGCATGGGAGCGGGAGCATCCGGCGCGAGATGATGGCGCCACAACCACTCGTAGGTACTGGAACCCATGGCGATGACACCCACATCACGGATGAACTCCGGGTAGGACGGATCTTCGGTGCCGAACTGCAGCAGCCACTCGAGCGAATGATTCGGATCGGCGATGAAGCCATCGAGGCTCGTCGCCGTGAAGTACTGCACGGCCATGATCGGGAAGGTCTGGGGTAGGCATACACATTGACCCTTACCCGAATATATACCGGCAGAACACGCTGGCCGTCACCGACCAACAGTGACTTCACGGCAGCGATGACATCACTTCGCGGCAGTGACCAGACCGAGCGCCTGCAGGGCCTGATTCACCTTGGCCGTGGTGGCAGCGAGTGGCTTTCCATCCTTTCGGATCTCCGGATTGATGTACTCCACGCCGCGCACCTTCCCGTTGGCCTCGACACTCACCACCGCCTCGGCGACGCCGTGTTTCCCCTGTGCGCCCTGTTCGATGGAGAACACGAGCACCCACGCCGCATTGTTCTCCCACTGCCGAGTCACGGTGAAATGCGCATCATCCTTGCGCGTGAGCGTTAGGGGAAGCGACACCCGCGCCCCGTTGCGAACGCCTTCTGCGCGGCCGGTCACCGCGACGTCGGTGTGATGGTGCTCGACCTCGAGCTCGAAAGCCGTACTCGATGACGCCGGCATGGTGTGCACCTTCAGGTGCGGCGGACCCGCCAGCACCGTGAACCCCAAGGCCAGCACCGACCACCGACGAAGTCCCGTGTACGCCATCTCCTCCTCCTGTGTGAATGAAAGGGCTGTGCCCACAGGAGAGATGCCACCTGCACCGGAGACGTTTAGCGGGATGGCCCGTGAATCGCACCGACCCCAGCTATGGCAACCGTTGCACCATGATGGTCCCTTTGAAAGAACGCGCCACCAGGCGACCAAACATGGCCTGCCCCGTGATGCGCTCCCCTGACGGCGCGCCGGCGCGACTGCTCAGGTCCATCAACGGCGCCTTGCGGGGATCGACGCGCACCGTGATACCGCCACTGTGGGTCTGAATCTCGAGTTCCGCCTTTGCCAGTAGCGGCCGCTCGATGATCACGTCTCCCCCAATGGTCTCCACACGCCCGTCGGGACGGCCCCCGGTCACCGTCACGGGTCCACTGACCGTGGCCACTGAGATCGTGGCGTCGACATCACGAATCACCACGGCCCCCTTGCTGCCCCGTACCCGCAGATCGCCACGCGCCGACTCCACGGTGACTGGAGCATCGATGGATTCCAGCATGGTGCTGCCCGCGACATCGCGCACCACCATGCGACCACCGATCGTGTAGGCCTCGAGCTCGCCCTGCAGGCCTATGGCCTCGAGATCCCCGTCGATCTGCTTGATCCAGACCCGGGCCCGTTGAGGCACCTGCACCACCCAGTCGGCTTCTGGCAGCCGAGTGTCGTTCGGGATCTGCGATTCCACACCCAGCTTCACATGTGTGCGAGAACCGCCTCCGAAGTAACTCGCGGACGCACCCACCGTTCCGCGCACATGCACCGAGTCATGCGCCCATGTGCTCACCCGCAATCGCCCCTTGGGGAGATAGATGCGCATGACCACATCGGGCGTGGCCGCAAAACCACGATCGATAGGCTTCCCTTTGGCGACCACGTTGGTGGTGCCTTGCGCATCAGCAGGCATCACACCCATCACCGTCAGCGCGGCAAGAGCACCGGTCCACCAAACGCGCCGTGTCACGAGGCCGCATCCCGCACACGACGCTCGAGTTCATCGCGTCGCGTGCGAATGGTGGAACGATATCGACGCAGCTCCGCGTCGTCGGGTGTGGCCTCCAGTGCGGCATCGAGTTCCTGCATCGCCGCATCCAGCGCCGAAAACTCCGGGGCGGCCTGTACTTTGGCCATCGATTCCGCTTCGCGCATCACACCGGATTTCAAAGGGGCAGACGGACTGCTGGTGACCCGCCCCGAGTCGGCCACCATCAGCGGATCGTTCGTCAAACCACCGTTGCGCGTCACGACGGTGACAACAAGCACGGCCGCCGCAGCCAGCGTCACCACGATGCCACCGCGACGCCAGCGCAGATTTCGCTGATGCCGTGCGTGCTGCAACTGTCGCTGTGCGTCGACAGCAGCGAGTGTCGGCACCTTGAGTGACGCAGGCAGTGCCGGCGCATAGGTCATCGGTCGTGTGGTTGCCGTCTCGAGCAACACCTCGCACTTCGCACAGGAAGCCGCATGCCATTCCAGGCGCGACGCGGCCTCCGGTGACAACGTCCCGTCGAGATAGGCCGCCACCTGCGAGGACACGAGATCACAGGACATCTCCCCGTCGTGGGGTCGGGACTGCTGAGCAGTGTCGTTCATCGGTCGAGCATCCCGCGCAACAGTCGTCGCGCCCGGAACAGGTGAGCCTTGGAGGTGCCTTCGGCGATACCAAGCTGGTCGGCGATTTCGGCGTGTGCATAGCCGCCGACGTCATGCAGCACGAAGACCGCACGCGCGCCGGCTGGCAATCGGGACACCGCCGTTTCGAGATCCATGGACAGTGCGATGTCGGGGCTGCGCATGGGGCCGTCCAAACGAGGAGCGGCGCCGTCGTCACCATCGGCGAGGTCCGACTCGATCGCCACCCGCAGCGCCCGGCGTTTGCGGCTGCGTTCGTTCACCAGCAACACATTCACGGCCACGCGATGCAGCCAGGTGCCGAATGCACAATCACCGCGGAACGTGCCCAGCCGCTCCCAAACACGCACGAAGGTGTCCTGCACCAGTTCTTCGGCCATCTGCCGATCGCTCGTCAGACCCAGAGCCAACGCGAACAATCGTGGCGCGTGCAGGTCATACAGCCGGGCAAAAGCCGCGGCGTCCCCCTCCTGCGCGGCGCGCACGACGGGGTCGATCACGGCAGACGCCGACGGGAGCTCAGAAACGCCCGTCAGGCCACCACTCAGGGGAATCGGCAGGGCACACGGGATATGATACCGCCCGGCGCACCGAGGTTTAGAGCCTCTGCTTACCCAGAACGCCCCGGGTACAGCGCCCGACCGACTCCAGGCGCCATCGCCTCCTAGGGTGCGCCAACCCCGCGGGTCACGTACACCACCTCGTCATCGATCGCGTTGGGCAGCGGATCGAGCGACAACCGTGTCGGGTATCCCGCGACGGGGTCGTAGGTGACGTCCTTGAGCGTCCCCGACTTCCCGAGCGTGTTGCGCACCTCGCTGAAGAGCTGATCGACCGTACGGAACGCGGTGAGTGGCGGCGTATCGAACCCGTTCTGAGGCGGTGCCGCTGGAGTAGCCGCCGAGACCGCTCCATTCGTGACGGTCACGATGAACTCCGAACCCGCGAAGCCACAGAAGCACTGAACCTGCTGGCGCATCACGTAACTGTTGGAAGCGGGCTGTACGAGCCGCCACCGTGCTTCCGCGGCGGTCAGCTCCGAATCGCCCGGGCCGGTGGAATCGCTGCAGGCTGTGAGTATCACAGCGGCCAGTGCGAGCGCCACCGGACGCGCGGCGCGGATGCCAGTGTACGATACGCGACGCAGCGCGTTCATCGACCGGCTGAGGTGGGACGGGATGGGTCGCATACCTGCGATACCCGGCCCTCTGCTGGTTGTGTCACCTGCGCCGGGGTGCCGGAGGCAGTTTTTCCCGCAGAAAGCGCCCCGTGTGTGAGGCCTTTGTGCTGGCGATCACTTCCGGAGTGCCTTGAGCGACAATGGTGCCACCCGCATGGCCACCATCCGGGCCCAAATCGATCACATGATCGGCCGTTTTGATCACATCGAGATGATGTTCGATCAGAATGACCGTATGCCCCGAATCCGCGAGACGGTTGAGCGACTGCAGCAGCCGCACCACATCGGCCAGATGCAGACCGGTCGTGGGTTCGTCGAGGATGTACACCGTGTGCTTGGTGCGCTGCAGCTTGCTGAGCTCGGCGGCGATCTTCACACGCTGCGCCTCACCACCCGATAGAGTCGTGGCCGACTGACCGATCGTGAGATAACCCAGCCCCAGTGTATTCAGCACATCCACGCGGCGGGCAATCACGGGTTCGTCCCGGAAGAACTGCACCGCTTCTTCGATGGACATGTTGAGCACATCATCGATGGTCTTGCCACGCACCGTCACATCGAGTGTCTCGGCATTGAATCGTGCGCCTTTGCAGGCACCGCAGATCACTTCCACATCGGGCATGAAGTACATCTGCGTGGTGATCACCCCTTCGCCCTGGCACTCTTCGCAGCGTCCTCCTTTCACATTGAAAGAGAAACGCCCAGCCTTGTATTCGCGTTCCACCGACAGCGGCTCGGCTGTGAACAAGTCGCGAATGGTGTCGTAGAACCCCACGTACGTGGCAGGATTGGAGCGCGAATTTCGACCGATCGGACTCTGGTCGATACTCACCACTTTGTGCACATGCTCCATGCCGTCCACACCATCGTGTTCGCCCGGCAGAGTACGTGTATCCTCGAGTCTTTTCCACAGCGCTCTGTACAGAATGTCATTCACCAGTGTGCTCTTGCCCGACCCGGATGCGCCGGTGATGGCGACCAACGTGCCAAGCGGAATTTCCACGGTCACATTGCGCAGGTTGTTCTCGCGCGCGCCACGTATGACCAATGAATGTCCTGTGCCTTGGCGTCGTTTCTCGGGCAGGGCGATGGAACGGGCTCCTGAGAGAAACTGACCGGTGGGCGACGCCTTGCAGCGCAGGATATCCTGTACCGTACCCTGCACCACAACGGTACCACCGTGCACGCCCGGTCCCGGTCCCATTTCCACGATGTGATCAGCCGCGCGTACCGTGTCTTCATCGTGCTCCACCACCAGCACGGTATTGCCGATATCGCGCAACCGTTCGAGTGTGGCGATCATCTTGGCATTGTCTTTCGGATGCAATCCGATGCTCGGCTCGTCGAGCACATACAGCATGCCCATGAGTCCGGACCCGATCTGGGTGGACAGACGAATGCGCTGAGATTCGCCGCCCGAGAGCGTACCGGAGCGACGATTGAAACTCAGGTAGTCCAACCCAATACCCAACAGCAGCGACAGACGCCCGCGGATCTCGTCGAGAATCTGTTGGCCCGCACCAGCGCCCCGCCCCACGGGCTTCACCCGGCCCAGAAACGCATGCAGCTCGTCGAAGTGCATCGCCCCCAGATCATGCACCGATTGGCCCTGCACCGTGAACAACAACCGCGTGGCGCGCAGACGCGTACCGCGGCAATCGGGGCAGGTGTGTTCCACCATCACCTTGTCGAGCCACGCTTCCATGCGCGAATCCCCTTCCCCGCGCTGCCGATACCGTCGATAGTTGCGCTCGATACGCCGTGCAATGCCACTGAACCCGACTTCATGACGATCCCAGTCGGCACGTCGTACGGTGCTGTCTGGTGGGGCTTCAGTGCGGAAACGACGCTCCATGCCATACAGCACGGCATGGCGCGCCGACGCATCGAGATCTTGCCAGGGTGTATCCAGGGAAAATCCCTGCAGTGTCGAGAGCGTCCACATGATGCGACCGTCCCAGGTGTCGGGATTGTAGCGATACGCCTCGCGCACAAAACACCCGCCCCGAATGGACCGCTTGGGATCCGGAATCAGCAGATCAGGATGTGTGAGCTTGTCCACGCCGAGGCCACCACAGGTGCGACAGGCGGCCTCGGGGTTGTTGAACTGGAAGTACTCGGGGGAAATGTCCCCGTAGATGAAGTGCTGTGTGGCACTGCTGTGGGTCGCGTGAAACTTCGCGATCTCCGCCTTGGTGCGTCCCTTGATGATGTGGATCTGCACCAGACCATCACCTACCAACAATGCTGCCCCGATCGCGGCCTTGAGTGCCTTCTCATTGCGGCGCCGCACCACCAGTCGGTCGACAATCGCATCCATCTGCTGCACCAGCGCCGTATCCAGTTCCGTCTCTTCTGCGAGATCTATCGTGGCGCCATCCACAACCACCTGACGGCAGCCTTTCTTTCGCACTTCAGTGAACACCACATCCAGCTCTTCACCGTACACCTTGAACAGCGGCGCACGTAGCTCCACTTCGGTCCCGTCTGGCAACGAGAGGATCGCCTCCAGGATCTGCGACGCCGACCGACTGGGCACCAGCTCGCCTGTGCGAGGGCAATGTGGTTCTCCGATCGTGGCGAACAGCAAGTTCAGATAACTCGCCACATCCGTCATGGTGCCCACGGTGGAACGTGGGTTGCTGGCGATGGTCTTCTGCTCGATGGAGATGACCGGCGACAGCCCGAAAATGAAATCCACATCGGGTTTGCTCACCTGCGCCACGAACCGCTTGGCAAACGACGATAGACTTTCCATGTATCGTCGCTGTCCTTCAGCATAGATCGTGTCGAAAGCCAACGACGACTTGCCGGATCCAGACAGACCAGTCACCACGACCAGTCGATCGCGGGGAATCTCCACCGACACATTGCGCAGGTTGTGCACTCGGGCGCCCTGCACCGCCACGGTGGTTCGCGGCGCGGCGCGCTTCGCAGCCGTCTTCTTAGTAGACATCGGGAGGTGGGGTGAGTGCGTAGAAGGCAAGCTCCTGCACATCCGCCGTACTCTTCTTCGTCAAACGCGACGTCACCGACGCTCGGCCAATCAGACCCTGATCGGCGAGATATTCACACGTGCCACTCACGTGCTCGATGCCCATCGTGCGAGCAAAATGCGCATCGATCTCGGTGCATGAGCGAGCCTCGGTCACTTCGGCCAGCCACCGCACCACCGGTTCCGCAAATGCGGGCGCCAGCGAGAGCAGGTGGGATTCGGCCATCGTGAGCGCACGCTCCACGGCATCGCGGTCTTTGGGCTCATTCAGCATGCCGGTATAGATGACGGAAAACAGTTCCGGGTTGAGCGGCAGCGCACGCGGCAGGACTTCACGATCGGAGAGCTGCCCATGACGCATGACTTCCATGCGCGCCATCGGTGTGGCTGCGGCCAGGATCCACAGCGCGGCATAGTTGTAGTCGCCGCGCGTGAGGAACCACTTGCGGGCCTTGTACAGACACGACAGGGCTTCGGTGGCGGCGGCCAGCAGTTGGATCTGCGTATCGCGCCCACCAATGACTCGCATGCGCTCGAGCACCGGCGCAATGGACTCGTCGTGTGCATACAGCAGGCGGCCCTTGCTCAGCATCGAATGCATGAACGAGTTGCTCAACGCACCGTCGGCCAGACGTTTGAACGCTGCGCGGGGCAGCATGAGCGCATGCACGTTCACCCCATCGGCATCGAGTGCCATCGACGATGCCGGCACCAGCTTGTCGTCGATGGTCACCAATACGAGATCGATATCCGATCGCTTCCACACGGTGTCGTGCGCGAGGCTTCCACACAACACGACGGCCAATACCGACCGATCTTCCCGGATCTTCGCAATCAGTGCATCGAGCGCCCGCGCAAAATGCGCCGGCGCGCCGGAATCCTGTGTGCCGGAATCCGATCCTTTCGACAGGGGTGTTGCATGGGGTGGCGCTGATCGCGAGGCCTTCGGCTTTGCCATGCCGAAGAGTTACCGCCGGAACTACTCCGCCACCACCGGGGCTGTGGCCACCGCCGGTCGGCGAACATCGGGCAGCCACGCCGCCAGCAAACCGATGGCCGGCAGGAAGGCGCACACCTGGTACACCGTTTCGATGCTGTACACGTCGGCCAGCTTGCCCAGCACGGCCGCGCCCACGCCGCCCATGCCGAACGAGAAGCCGAAGAAGAGCCCCGAGATCATGCCCACCTTGCCCGGCACCAACTCCTGCGCAAACACGACGATGGCGGGAAACGCCGAGGCGAGCAGCAGCCCGATGATGACGCTGAGCACGGCCGTCCAGAACAGATCCACGTGTGGCAATAGAAGGCTGAACGGCAACACACCGAGAATCGACATCCAGATCACGTACTTCCGCCCGATACGATCGCCGATCGGCCCACCGGCCACTGTGCCCACCGCCACGGCCGCGAGGAACAGGAAGAGATGAAACTGCGCCACTTCCACCGTCACACCGAACCGATGCATCAGGTAGAAGATGAAGTAGCTCGTGAGGCTGGCCAGGTATACGTACTTGGAAAAAATCAGTAGCAGCAGGATCACGATGCCACGGCGTGCCGTGCCCTTGGGCAACGTGAACTCGGAAGCCGCCTTGTGTCCCGCGGCCAGTCGGGCAAGGCCGGTGTGTCGGTACCAGAGGCTCACCTTCCACAGGATCGCACACGACAGCAGGGCCAACAGTGCAAAAAACGCCAGACTGCTCTGCCCCCATCGCACCACGACCAGTGCTGCGGCCAATGGCCCCAATGCACTGCCGGCGTTTCCACCCACCTGGAAGAGCGACTGCGCCAGGCCGTTGCGACCACCGGCCGCCATGCGGGCGACACGGGAAGCCTCGGGGTGAAACACCGATGACCCCATGCCCAGCAGGCATGCGCCCAGCAACACCAGCTCGTATCGGTGTGCCACCGACAGCACCGTCAGGCCGGCCAGCGTGAAGATCGTCCCACCCGGCAGCGCCTGCGGTGTAGGCCGCTTGTCCGCCATGAAGCCCACCAGGGGCTGCAGGAACGAGGCGGTGATCTGATAGGCCAGCGTGATGAGCCCGACCTGCGAAAAACTGAGGCCCAGTTCGGCCTTGAGATTCGGATAGATCGCCGGCATCAGGGCCTGCATCATGTCATTGAGCAGGTGACAAAAACTGATGGCCAGCAGGATCCCGTACGCGGGATTGTTCATGAGGCTTGCAAGGGTGATCCGATCAGCGGATCCGGGCGCCTCGCTCGAAGTCATACAGCGTCAGCCGACGCACGCGATAGTAGGCGTCCCAGTAACCGCGCAGCGCACGCACATACGCTTCCAGCGCCTGGTCCTTTTCCACCTGCGCAATATAAAGGTTGCTGATGTCGATGCGTCCGATCGTGTACCGGTTTCGGGTCACCTCGAAGCGTTTGGCGCCCACCGTATCGGCCTTGGCGGCCGTGATCAACTGACGACCCGCCTGTTCCAGTTCCAGGGCGGCGAACCGGGCGTCGAGCGCTCGCCGCTCACGCAGCACCCGCACATCGGTTTCCACCCGTTCCCGATCGGCCACCGCGGCCTGGATCTGCGCCTTGCGAGCCCCCCACTGTACCAATGGCATCTCCACCCCCACGGCAAACTGCTGACTCTGCAGCGGAGACTTGTAGGCTTCGTTGAAATTTTCGGCCGTCTGATTGAACCCCACACTGGCCGATACCGTGGCACCAAACCCGGTATTGCGTCGCGCTTCGGCCACCCGCCGATTCTGCTGGATCATCTGCAAGTCGGCATCCCGTAACTGCGCCGCATTCTGCAGGGCCTCGCGCATGGCCAGGGCCGTGTCCACCGAGATTTCGGGCACGGTGTTGCTCACCTGCAGTACCAGTGGTGCGCTCGAGGGATAACCGAGCTGAAGGCGAAGGGCCGCCGCGGCCCGCTGCTCATCCAGTCGCGCCGACTGCACGGCGTTCTGGGAACGCAGCACCGCCAACTCACTCTGCAGCAGATCATTCTCGCCGATACGTCCCACTTCGTAGCGGCCCTTGTTCAGGGTGAACAACGTGTCGTTCACATTGGCGTTGCCCAAGGCATTGGCCAACGCAGTCTGCGCGGCGAACAGGTCGAAATACAATGCCGCCGTTTGCTGCGAGATCGATTCTCGCGCCTCGAGGAACTGCTGCTCGGCGGCATCGGCGCGCACATCCTGCTCTTTGTTGTCCCACGCCTGGGTATTGAGGCGAAAGATCTGCTGACGAACACCGAGTTGCAGAGGAGTGCTGCGCCAGAGCCTGAGCTCCTGTTGGCCCAGCACATTCACATTGGTGAGTCCGGACGAAATGAACAGGTCACCACCCGTGAGTGGCAACCGTTGTGCCATCTGCAAGCCAACCGACGATTGCCGCTGCTGCTGCGCGACGAATCGGGTGGAGCCATCAGGCTGCACCACCGGTACGATGGCGCGACTGTAGGTTGGCGCTTCGCCGGTCACAGAGAGCTGCGGCAGCAACCGTGCGTTGAACGACGCATCGCGAAATCGTGCGGCATCCCGGGTCCGTGTGGCGGACCGTGTGGCGGGGCCACGCTCGAGGGCCATCGCAATGGCTTCCTCCAGCAACAAACCACGACCGGAAGGCGCTGCACTCTGGGCGCCCGCTGTCGCCGACGGCAGCAACATGAGCCCGCCCAATGCGAGACACAGAAGACGACAGGAAACGTTCATCATCTCGATCATTCGTAACGAAGACACACCACAGGGTCCTGTCGCGCTGCGCGCCAGGCCGGGAGAATGCCGAACACCAACCCCACCGAAATCGACACGCCGAAGGCGACGAACACCGACATCCCCGACACGACCGTCTTGATGTCCGCCAACTGCTCGATACCCATACTGATCGCCGCCCCCAGCACGATGCCCGCCACGCCACCGGCAAGACTGATCAACACGGCCTCGGCCAGGAACTGCGCCAGGATCTCGCGCTGAGTAGCGCCCAGTGCTCGGCGCACGCCGATCTCGCGGATGCGCTCGAGGATGGACGCCAGCATGATGTTCATGATGCCGATACCACCCACCACCAGCGAGATGGACGCAATCGCGCCCAATACCATGTTGAAGATCGACCGGGTGCGCTGCTCCTGACGCAACAACTCTTCGGGCACGGCAATCTCGAAATCGATCACGCTATTGTGACGACGCTCCAGCATGCGGCGCATGACTTCGGCCGTAGGCGCCACCGTGTTCGCCTCTTTCACCCGTACGATGAGCCGATCGAGTTGGTGGTAGTTGCGGCGCTCCGCCACCCGATCCGCATCCTCCGCTTCGTTGCCGGGCACCACCACATTCGCCTCACGGGACGCTTGTTCGATGTCCCGCGCACTCACCCGTGTGCGATCACGGTAGCGCAACAGCATGGTGGTCATCGGCACGTACACATCGAGATTGGCGTCGCGAATGCCAAGACGCTGCGCCGTCTGCTCCGACATGGGACGGTCGGCGAGTACCCCCACCACCGTGAGCCAATTCTCGCCCACCTTGATCGACTTGCCGAGTGGATCTTCGGTGGTGAAGAAGCGGGCCTTCACGCCGGCACCAATGATGGCGACCGGTTTGCCCTCTTCGATCTGCGCGCGATTGAAGAGATGTCCGTTTGCCACGTCGAGATTGAGCAGCGCAAAGTACGCGGTGTCGACACCCACGATCTTGCCCGTGCGTCGGCGCCCTTGGCGAGTGATGAGGGTATTCAGGACCACCTCACCCGAGGCACTCTCCACCTCGGGAATCACCGCCGCGATGCTGTGCCCATCCCGCGCCGTGAGCCCAGGTGAAAAACGCCGCGGCTGTTTTTCTCCCGCTTGCTTCGCGGCCTCTTCGCGTTGTTCGACAATCGGCTTGACGATGATGTTGTTGGAACCGAGCAGGCGCATCTGCGCGATGATCTCCTGTTCGGCGCCACGCCCGATGGCCAGCATGGCGATCACCGACGCCACACCGAACAGAATGCCCAGTGACGTGAGTGCGGCGCGGAGGGAGTTGTGCGAAAGCGCTTCGATGCCGGAGCGGAAGGCGAATGCGGCCGTTGCAAGGAAGGCGCGCCAGCGATCGGACTGACCCGCCATCACGGCTTCCCGGACGGGGCCACCTTGGTGGCGGGAGTCGCCGCGGGTGGTGGCGATGCCGATGGTGCCGGCGCCACCTGCACCCCCTTGCCACCAACAGCGGTGTCCCCTCGCGGCACCGGGCGCTGCGAAGGTGGCAGTTCCACCAATGACATCTTGAGGCCTTCGAGCGGTGGTGACAGCAACACCCGATCCTGCTCCGTCAACCCGGCCATGATCACCACTTCATCGTCGTTCATCGCGCCAGTGGAGACTTCATGACGCGTGACGGATGCGCCCGATTTGCGATACACGAAGGTGCGCCCACTGTCGCTGTGCACCGCCTCGAGCGGCACGTACAACGCGTCTTTCACGGTCTGCGTGAGCACCGCATTGGACGTGGTCATGCCAGGACGCAGCGTGGTGTCCGGCTTTTCCACATGCACACGCACCTCGAACACCTTGGCATCGGCGTTGGGACGCTGTTCGCCAACATTGGCCACCTGCACGATCTTGCCACGCAACCGCTTGCTCGGATCGGCATCGAGCGCGATCTGCACTTCCTGATTCACGGCGACCTTCCGCACATCGATCTCATTGAGGAACGTGATCGACTCCATCTGCGTGAGGTCGGGCAGGGTGGCCACCGTGGGCTCCCAGGGCGTGACCTGCGATCCGGTGGTCTTCTTGCGTCCGTTCCATTCCTTCACATAGATGACCATGCCGTCGGCTGGTGCACGGATCGTGAAGCCAGCCATGACATCATTGATGATCTTGAGACGATTGCGCTGCCGTTCGAGATCGGCGCCCACTTCGCGCATCTTGGCGGAGGCCTGTTCCTGTTTTGTCTTGTAGTCGGTCGTCGACTTGGCGAGTCCCCGCGTGGCCTTCTCGAGATCGATTTCCGCCTGCCGTCGCACGCTGGGGGCTTCGAACTGCGCCTGGTCCTTGGCGATGCGCTTCTCTTCGAGCTGCAGTTGCATGTTCCGCAGGTCTTCACGTGCCTGCGACAAATTGAGCGTCGTGTCGAGTTGGGCCTGGGTGTACTGCGCATCGGCCTTCTGCAGCGCCAGCGACACTTCTTGCATCTTGGATGCCAGAGGAGACCGGTCGAGTTCGGCCACCACATCGCCCGATTTCACCACCGTGCCTTCCGCCACGATGGTCGCAATCTTGAGCTGATAGGCTTCAGCCTGCTGTGTATTTGGCGGCAACTGGATCTGCACGAACTTGGGCGCACGCAGTTCACCGGACGTGGTGACCACCACCTCGAAATCGCCGCGTTTCACGGGCACCACACCACTGGCTTCGTTGACGCCGCCGGTATCGCGGGCGTAGAGCCAGGCGGACGCACCGACCAGCAACACGACGAGTGCACCTACATAGCGAAGCCGGGCACGCAGGTATCGCAGCATACAGACACCATTCGGGGTGGGGGACCATTTGCGGGTGCGCCATCATGGCACCTGACGAACCACTCCACAGCGGGTGATCACGAGTTTTAATCGACTCGTAATATTTCCATCGTCGACGTGGCTCCGATCTACCCCTCCGACAGGGACAGACTGTCATAGGGTTGCCCACGAGACCCACCAAGCCGAGCGCAACAATCGTCACGCCCGGTATCTGGCTTGTCCAGCAAGGAATGAGTCGCGCCGACTATCCCTCTTCAGGGACTTCGGTGATCGGACCGGGTGGCTGTGGGGCCTGATTCGGACGCCACCAGTCGTCGGGCGCGACGGGCGCTGGTTGGTCAGCACCCACATTCACTGCTGCCACTGTCGCATAAATGAAATTCTCCGATGGCACCGGCGAACCGGCCATCCGGCGCAACATGGCCAATTGCCCGGCATGGGTCATCGTGTCGGACAGTGGGCCATGCAGGAACTGCAGATCGCTGATGACCGCCGTCAGCGAACGATCAGCAAAGTCATCACGCAGTCCTTCGAGCGTGACGTGAAAGCGCTCGATCTCCTGCTGCAAGCCCTCGAGTCGGGGCGGAGCAAACTCGCCGCCCCGCAGAAACGTGCGCGCGTAGCCGATGACACCGGTCATGTGCCACAGCAGTTCGTAGGGCGTGCGCACATGATGCGCGGCGCGGAAATCACCAAAATCGGCAGGTGCACCGCGCAGTGCCTTCTGCGTGCGGTACGCGATGGACGCCAGAAAGTGCTGCAGCATCGCTCGTGATGCCGCGTCGAACGTGAAGGAAACTGTGGTCATGTGGTTTCGGTGCGGGAGTCGGCGCGCATCACGGAAAGATACTCGCGCCACGGGCCGACCTCGTCACGATACTGTCGCGCCATGGTGCGACTCACCTGCAGGAGATGCGCGAGATCATGAGCCACCCAGGTGGCCAGCAACTGGCGCAGTGTCACCGCCCCGAACGCAGGATGCACGCCTTCGAGGGATAGCTGAGCGTCGGTGAGCGCCCATCCGCGCACGATGGCCAGGTTGGCGGCACGACTCGCAGCAAATTCGTCGAGCAACCGATCGAGTGTCTTGCCTTCACTTTCGCGAAACTGGGCGAGACGATCGTATGGGGCAAACGTGCGCTCCTCGCCCTGCGCGAGAATGATACGGGCACGGACAACCCAGTCATCGTGCTCGCCGTGCACCAGGTGCCCAATCACATCGAATGCGCTCCAGGTCTCGCCGCCCTCGGTGGCCTGGGTCCAGGCAGATGGCAGGCCGCCGAGCAGCGCACGCAGGGTGGCGGGCGTGCGCTCGAGGATCGCCAGCCCTTCGTCGAGGGAAAAGATCATCGTCATGACTCCGGAAGAGATGTCGGAAGATACGAAGGGCGCCGCAGGACCCGGAGATCATCGCGCACCCATCCACCCCCAGTCGCGCAGCGCGTCCTGAATGGCGCGTCGCATCTGTCGTTGACCGGCGGGATGATAAAATCCGAAAAAGTGGCCCGCGTTTTCCACTTCGCTCAACGCGACCCGATTGCCATAGCTCACGGATTGCTCCACGAAACTGCGCACGGACTTCATGTCGCAGTACTCGTCGTTGGTGGCATGCACGAACAAGGTGGGTGGCTGACCAGCCATGATCGACATCAGCGGGGTGAACTCCGATACCACGGCTTGTGCTCCAACCACCTTCCGGAAAAACCCGTCTTCTGCCGGCCCCCCCGGCAACACACAGGCTCCCACCGCGATGACCGCGGCAGGATACCGCCGTACCGTGGCGGGTGTCGGCGTGGGTGGGTTGTCGCCTACCGGCAATGGTGGCAGCGGCAGCAACCCGCGAGTCCCCAGGATGGTGGCGAGCGTGGCGCCAGAGGAAAACCCGGCCACACCAACACGCGTGCTGTCGATACGGAGCCGCGATGCATGCCGCACGATCCACTCATGCGCCAGCATCGCGTCTTCCACCTGTTCCAGCGGTCCACTGTCAAAACGATTGCTGGTGCGCAATTCCACACCCACCACCGTCACACCATTCTCCCGCAACGCACCCATCACGCCGGGTGAGTGCCACCAGGTGCCACTGGCCCACGATCCACCGTGAAACCAGAGCATGGCCGGCGTGACGACCGTACTATCGACCCCTTCGGGACGTAGGATGTGAACGCGCTGCGCGACGCCATCAATCGTCCGGTAGCTCTCCGTGTGATGCCCCTGCTCCATCCCACGATCCACAGCGACGAGCGAATCGATACGACGACGACTGGCCGAATCCACACCCAGCGCCAGCCAGCGACCATACACAGAGTCGATGCCACGGCTGCCGTTTTCTTCGATCGCGTTGGCCAGCAGGCGTGTCGTGGTGCGGCGCAGCAGCGTGGAGTCGGCGAGCAGCGTCAGGGCGGCCGCAAACTCGGCGCGCATCCATCGGGCGTCACCACGCTGCAACATCGTGTCGCTGGCCAGTTCAACGCGGGCATTCTCGTGAATCAATGCTCCCAGCAACTCGGTGTGCTCCGGCAGCGACGACCATCGCAGATCGTCGAGTGGCACCCCCGACAACAGCGCCGTCAGATCCGGCGCCGAGACAATCTTGCGCTCGTCGGATTCACGCCAGTGAAAATATGGATAGGTCACCCGCCCGAACGTGTGCTTGAATCGCAGTCGCATGGACTCGCGTTCACGAAACGCGTCATCCATGCCGGGCGTGCGCCGGAGCTGCCGAAGATCTTCGTCGTAGGCGTCCGTCCATTCACGGGAAAACACACTGGGACGTTCGCGCCACAACGCCGAAAGCAGTTCCATGTTCATGGCTTTCTGCGCGATGAGATACCGATTGAGCCCCGCGCCACGCCCCTGAAATATCGGATAGGTGCTGGTACTCAACGTGACACGAAGCTCGGCAGCAGGTTGCACGTAGATCTCCAACGGAGAGCCACACAGCAGACGATAGCCGCCCGGAGCGACGCCGGTGAAACGAAACAGACTGTCCGCACCGCGCTGTGCGGGTTGCTCATCGAGCATGGCCACACGACACGCCGATCCCGGCGCGCGCAGGATGACCTGACCCCGGGCCGCCTGCAGCGACACCGCCCCCTGCGCCAGCATCGGCGCCGGTGCCAACAGGCGTATCGATACCAGCGCTCCGCAGAGCCATGACAACTGTCCGATGAAACGCATTGTCTTCCTCATACAGAAACGCGATGGCACCCGGCTGACCGACGGCGGCGGTGAATCCCCGTCTGAGCCGGTTCGTAGTGTCTGTGTGAAAGTGTAATCCGTCGAACCCTCTTCAGCCTGTACGCCCATGTCACCCCTGCACGACGCTGCTGCCGTCCCACCCTCCCGTCGTCAGGCGCTGGTCACCATGGGCGCATTGGGCATGGGTCTCGCAGCCCCCCGTCTCGTCTCGGCCTCGGCCGTGGGAGATTCGGTCAATACCGATGCGGATCCCGATTTCACCCGGCTGCTTTCGCTGGCCCGCGTACCATCGCTGAGCCTGGCCGTCATCGAGCGTGGTCGTACACGCACCCAATCCGTTGGCGTCCGACGGTCCGGAGAACCGGAACCCACGACCGCCGACACCGTCTACGCCGCTGCCTCCCTCACGAAGATCGTGGCGTCGTACGTGATCCTCGGATTGGTGCACGAAAAGCGTCTCGATCTCGATGTGCCGGTGCATCGGTACCTGCCACTGCCCGATGAAGACGAGACCAGCAAGGCCATCACGGCGCGGCACCTGCTCAGCCACAGTGGTGGGTGGCGCAACTGGCGATTCGACGCCACGCAGAAGATCACCGCCGATTTTGCACCGGGATCGCGGTGGTCCTATTCCGGCGAAGGGTTCTTCTTTCTGCAGCGCATGGCCGAACAGATCACCGGTACGGCCTTTGCCACGCTGGTGAGAACGCGGGTGTTCGAACCACTGGGCATGGCACAATCCAGCCTGGCCCCATTGCCCACGTTGCGCGCACAACAAGCCACCGGTCACGATGGGCGCGGTCAACCGCTGCCAGCGGCCGACAATGATCCGGCGCCGGTACTGCAACAGTTGATGGCGGCACGCGGAAAGACGATGGAGGACGCACGCATCGAGGATCTCGAAGCCGCGCAACGTACGGTCGCTCCGACCCGTGCAGCGCTGCCGGTGTTTCTCTCGATCAATGCGGCGGCCAGCCTGCTCACCACTGTGCACGACTTCACGCGGTTCCTGCAGCATCTCGTCGCACCCTCGCGTCCGTCGCCGTCCAGCGCCGCCATCGTCTCCAGCATGATGCAACCGCAGATTCGTGGCAACGACGCCATCCAGTGGGGACTGGGTGTGGGACTCGAAGACGTCGGGCGGTCGCGCTATGGCTGGCAGTGGGGCGACAACCCGGGGTTCAAGAACTTCTGCTGGTTCGATCCGTCAGGAGGTCGTGCCATGGTCGTGTTCACCAACGGTGATCGTGGTGCGCGTGTTTATGAACGGGCCGTGCGTGCACTCACCACGGACGATCATCCCGGTTTTCTCTGGGCATGATCAGGCAGGGCGTGCATCTTTCTTCACTATGCACGCCTCCGTCCTCATGCTGCACTCCACCGCCACCACGGCGGACATGTGGGCTCCCTACGAGTCCACCGTGGCCCCCCTGGGGGTTCCGTTGCGGCCGGCACACATCGGGTATCCACCAGATCGGCCATTGATGCGCGGCCAGGTCGTCACAGCCGCGGACGACGCCACTGCCATTGCACGACACCTCGCCGTCAGTGGCCACGATGCCGGCACCGTGGATATCGTCGCACATTCCTACGGTGGACTCGTGGGCCTCACACTGGCCCCGTTGCTGGGCACCCGCCTGCGCTCGCTGTTCCTCTTCGAGCCGACCTTGTTTGCGTCACTGCGCCCAGTGATCGATACGCTCGATGACGAGGCCCGCGCCACCCTCGATGCGTTTTCCAATGATCCTCAGTTTCTGCGCGACGACCAATTCGGCGGCAGCGAGGCATGGATCGAGCGCTTCATCGACTTTTGGAATCGTCCGGGCTCGTGGCAGCGCATGCCGCCAGCGCAGCAAGCCGTCATCCGCACCCTGGGCTGGAAGATGTATCAGGAGGTGCGCAGCGTGAACGGACCGGATGCACTGGAGGGCCTGGGGTTGCCTCACACGGTGCCCATCACCCTGGTATATGGATCCCGCACACCAGCCATCGCGCGGGCGGTGATTGCCCTGTTGGCCACCCGCTATCCGCATGCCCGGGTGATCACTCTGGAAGGCACCGGGCACATGGCCCCGGTTACGCATATGGAACCCACGCGCGACGTGCTGGCTGAACACACTGCCTATGTTTCCCGCATTCACGCCCTATCCCTGAGGAGTTCATGAGCGATCACGCCGACAACACGGCCACCATCGGGCACTACGAACACGAACACCGTGGCGGCTTTCACTACGAGGTGGACGGCAAGCGGTTGGCGTCCATGACCTACAGTCGGGCCGGCGCCTCACTGATCATCATCGATCACACGGAAGTGGACAAACAACTCTCCGGTCAGGGCGTGGGCCGCAAGTTGCTCGATGCGCTCGTGGCGTGGGCACGCGAAACGGGCACCAAGGTGATGGCGACCTGCCCCTTTGCGCTGGCGCAATTTGGCAAGGATCCTTCCATTCGCGACGTGTTGTCCTGACCCGCATGGCAGCCGACGTGCGGCCAACGTAGGCAGCCGCCTTGCAATCGGCGTTGTTACTTGACGCCGTTGCAGCGACCGCGCGAGAGATCCACTTCCGCGCCGATGTAACCAAAACCAGGCCACTCTTCGCGCGAAACGAGCTCCCGCAGGATACGGCACCCCTTGGCGCTATCGCCACGCACAATGGAGAGATTGGCCAGCGCATAGCCAATCGTGAGCACACCGCCGCCATTGACCTGCACGGAGCTCCACAGGGTGTCCGCCTTGCGGCCACGCGCAATGTCCACCGCGTCGATGTACCAGCGGCCTTCCGGCACCGTGGCGCTCGACGTGGGCAGTTTCTCCAGCACGGTTTTGGCCTCCCCCATACGCCCCGCACGCATCAGCGCCGCAGAACGCCACGAGGCGAGCGCAAACCGCAGACCGTCGTGCAGGTCATCGCAATGCGCCACCGACGACGACAGCAGAGAAGGCGCCGCGGTGCGGGGGGCAACATCGGCGCACTGACCAAAGGTCGATGCCGCCTCCGCATACCGCCCGACGTAGTAGTACGCGAGGCCGAGATGATACAGGCTGTGAAAGCTCTGCGGAGACAGCTTGCGTGCAATCTCGAGATCCGCGATGGCGCGATCGAACTGACGGGTGGAGAGATAACGCTGTCCACGGAAGCTCAGCGAACGCGCATCCTTCGGCGCGATCGTGAGGGCCTTGCTGTACAACCCGATCGATTCACCGAACTGCCATACGCCGTCATACGCCTGGCCAGTGGCCACCAGCGTACCCACATCATTGGGCTGCTTGGTCAGCAGATACTTGGCGCTGTCTACGGAAGCATTGCTCGGGCGCGGCATCAGGACCCGTCCCAGCAATGATGTGATGGGCCCCGTCTGCACCGGCGCGCCCTGCGCACGCAGTCCGCGTGATTGCAGTGCGATGCCTGCACCGCCACAGAGGGCCGCAAGAGCAAGCAGGATGGCCGGACGCTTCATCTTCACGAGCACAGCGACCACGATCTTTCCCCTCGACAGGACCGAGCTGCACAAGCCACTGAAAAGGGAACGCCGAGCGTTCGCCATTCGTTGGGCATCGATTGTTCAATCATGATGGTTCGACACGCCGGGCTTCCAATACCCACTCGCACGCATCCAGTCGCGTGGATGATTTCGCACGCTGGTGACGTGTTCTTTGAGACGTCGCATCATACCGGCTTCACCAGCGATGTACACAAAACCCTCACCGGTCGGCCAATCGAGGGCGTGCACCGCGTCGTCCAGCAGCGTCGTAGCCCCTGGTGCGGCACCGCGTCGATACACATACCGGACATCCAGCGAGGCGCGGCTGGTGAACGGGAGTGCATCCTGTTCGTCGTCCACTTCGATCAGCACGATCGCGCGCACATCGTCTGACAACTCCTCGAGTCGTCGTCCGATGGCCGGCATCGCCGTCTCGTCGCCGAGCAGTAGATACCAGTCGAACACATCGGCAACCACCTGCGAACCGCGAGGCCCGCCGATGCCCAGTTGATCGCCAATCTTCACCTGCTGCGCCCAAGCCGTCGCCGGCCCGGCATCGTGCAGAATGAAATCGAGCGTGAGTTCGCGACGTGCCGCATCGAAGTGACGCGGTGTGTAGTCCCGCATGGGTGGTGCGGTGATGCCAGGCGCGAACGTCAGTCCATTGGGCCCCGGCGTGGGAAGATGCAGTCCGTCGGCGGTAGGGAAGACCACTTTCACATGATCATCCGCGCCATCGCTGCGAAAGCCCTCCAGGGCATCGCCGCCGAGCACCACGCGCTGGATGCGCGGGGCGATCCGTTCAACCCGCTGCACGGTCACCTGCCGAAACTGTACCGGGAAAGGCCCGTGACGCACCACCCGTGGCACACGCGCTTCTGCATCCACTGCGATATCGCGGCTATTGTCGCTCATACGTCCTTCATGACTGGGCTGCCAGGCGACCGACGATGCTGTTGCCGCAGTCGCTCATATATCGCTACGGCCACACTCGTCGAGAGGTTGAGGGATCGCACATGTGGTGAGGTGATTGGCATCGCCACCATACGATGCGCCCAACGCGTCCGCACCGGTTCGGGCAATCCGGCAGTCTCGCGGCCAAAGATCAGCACGATATGGTCGGGCTCGCCCAAAGGCGCGTCCCAGAACAGTTGCGTGGCCTTGGTCGAGAAAAAGTATGGCTCACCCAACGTGGGCAACTGTGCTTCGAACGTGTCCCAATCCGGCCACACGCGCACATCCACATGCTCCCAGTAGTCGAGCCCTGCGCGTCGCACTTCCCGCTCGCCAAGCGAAAACCCGAGTGGCTCGATCAGATGCAACGTGGCACCGGTGGCAAGGCAGGTGCGTCCCGCATTGCCGGTGTTCCAGTGAATTTCCGGGTGCACGAGCACCACATGTGTAGCCATATCGTTGATCAGGAAGTGCGTTCACACAGAGATATCAAGAATACCACGTTGCATTCATCGCTGAAGACGACGTCATCGCAGGTACGAAAGACCGACACGAAGCTGATTGTGTGAGACGCTCCCGCGGAACGTATGATCAGCGTGTGCATCCACATTGTCGAACAATGACGTGGTCCGACCGATCACCGCACGCGACGTGACCAGCCAGCGGGCATGAGGCTGATAGCGAACCTCCACGCCGGTGACGGCTCCGAAGTGGAGACCACCGCGTGAATCGGTCTGCTCGGTGTCGAGACCTTTTGTCTGACTCTGCATATAAGCGAGGAGTGCGTGGCCAAGCACCGCAAACTCGGCCCGCCCGGGACGCCAGAACGCCACATCAACACCACCGTGCATGGCGGTCCAATGGCCGCGCTCGCGCACGTCCTCAATCGGGCAGTCGATGCCGGCGTAGGGGTAGGGGCGACACACCTTTCTCCGTTCCCGAGCACTGGAGAACGCCACGTCAAAGCCAAGACTGGAGTTGACCCGGCGGCCGGGCTGTCGGAATCGCCAGATTGGTGACAATCCCAGCAAAGGGGCGCTCATCGCCTCGTGCCGCACGTCGACCACGATGGCTTCGTAGCCAAAGGCCGGACGTCGGCCGGGCGCTGTCGCCGTGGACTGTGCCGGCAGTACCGCCAGCGGCGCCCCTGCCGCCAGCACACCGGCCAGCGCTGCCGCGACCCACCACTCGTGCACCCGCCGGTGCGCCCGCCAGATCCCCGGATTCATCAACGCCCCCTTGTCCGCCGTCGTAAGTTCATCAGCCGTTCCCGCCTACTTTTCCCGCCTTCCCCCAGGATCCCCATGCGCCCTGTTCTAGCGTTCGCCGCTGGCGCCGCTGCCGTGCTTGCACTTCCTGCCATGGCCACGGCCCAGAAGGCCGATCGCCTCAACCCGGTGATCGCCGTACAGGAGAAGGGATTGCCGATCTTCGGCATCGCCCATCCCGCCATCGTGCGTCGCGGACCGGGAGGTCCTGGTGGACCGCCGCGTGGGCCAAACGGAGCACCACCCGCTGCCGCACCGGCTACACCCCCAGCGCCGATGCCGGAGATCGTGCTCAGTGATGTGGCCAAGGAAACCGTGGGATACACGCGGGCAGATTTCCTGTTCACCTCCGCCGCCAACGAGACCTTCTACCGCTATCTCGACGAAATCAAGAAGGCCGGCGGTTCAGCCCGCACCCATCCGTTCTCGTCCAAGATCGGCATTTTCCACAAGGATCCGGCAGTCGGTCAGCAGGTCATCATCCGCCAGCTCAACGCGGGGCTCGTGAACATCTCGGCCGAAGAAGTCTCTTCGGCCCAGGAAGTGCGCGACGTGCTCAAGGCCATGCGGTTTGCCTCGGCCGGCGGCACACGCCCCGACACCGGCTTGGCCGCCGCCGCATCGTACTGGGGTCTTTCGGTCGACCAGTACAAGCAGCGTGCTGATGTCTGGCCGCTCAACAAGAAGGGTGAGCTGTTCCTCACCTTGATCATCGAAAGCAAGGAAGGCGTCGCCAAGGCACGGGAAATCGCCGCCGTGCCGGGTGTCGGGCAGATCTTCGTCGGTTACGGCACGCTGGGCGGTGTATTCCGTGACGATCCCGCCGGCCGCGAGAAGGCCACCTCCGAAATCCTCGCCGCGTGCAAGGAGTTCAAGGTTCCCTGCGGCTTCCCGGCGAACAACCCGGCCGAGATGGAACAGCGCATGAAAGAAGGCTGGACCGTCTTCATCATTCAGCGTCGCGACGAAAACGGCATGGGCGCTATCGAAACCGGACGCAAGCTGTCGGGACGCTGATCTCCACCGACTGACTGACCAATGGCTGTACAACACGAGAGCCACTCCCGATCGGAGTGGCTCTCAGTGTTTCCGGGCCGACAGATGCTGCACGAACACCGTGAGCGGACCGGCTTCATCGTCGCACATGTTCACCGGCATCCACCCCTGCCGCTGCAACAGCGGTCCCGCCGTCGACGTGGCGCAGTAGACGTGCGCGTATCCCAAGCGTTCGGCATGACTCCTCAGCGCGGCGAGCAACTGCGTGCCGATGCCGGCCCCTCGTCGATGTGGCACCACATAGCCCGCCACGGCCCACGGCGTGAGATGCCGGTGACTCGCCACGGAGTCTGCCTTGAGTGCAGCAACACCCACCGGCTCACCATGCTCGAAGGCGATCACTCCAAGGGGCAATGCATCGGGGGATGTGCTGAAAGCCGCCACATCGGCCGCCGCATCACCAGGACCACCGTCGCCGTACCAGTCTGGCCACTCAGCAACGAACCATGCAGCCACCAGCGGCAAGTGTCCGCGATGATTGGCCAGCAGGTCAATGGCCAGGGTAGCGACGCCGCACCTCGTTCACCGAATGCTGCACCAGGCTTTCGAGCACGGGCACCTGTACGTCGCGCAGCCGCTTCACGTACAGGCAGGCCTTGCCCGTGCGATGCTTGCCGAGCTGGGCGAGCAATTCCTGCACCTGTGGCTCATCGTAGCCCGGCATCAGATAGATGCTGATATCGCCCTTGCGCGACGAGAAGCCCACCTCACAGGCGTCCCCTTCGTGCCCGCTGTCGTACTTGTAGTGGTAGCTGCCAAAGCCGACGATGCTGGTGCCCCACATCCTGGCTGGAGCGCCGGCGATCTTCGACATCATCGCCGTCAGCGCTTCGCAGTCGGCACGACGCTCGTCGCTCTCGATGGCGGCCAGATAGCTCTCGACACTCACGGCCGTGGGCTTCGTCTTCGGTTCGTACATATGACCTCCTGGCGGGAGGTCAGAAATTGAACTGCGCCTGCAAACGCAGCAAGTGACCGGCTTGACGATTGAACGGCAACGACGAGTCCTCGAACCGTCGGTCACCACGGTACCACTCGGCCACCATTTCAAAGTTGCCGTGGGGTTGCCACTCCATACCGAACTCCACGTCATTGACGTTGTAACTGCGCGCATCCCGCTCGTGTTTCTTGCCGCCGTCGTAGACCTGCCAACGCGCAAACGGAAAGAACGTGTGCCCGCCCTTCTTCACGCGGTAGGTGGCCGTCACAAAACCACCACGCAGTGATTGCGTCTCGATACTGTCGCGCGCGGGATTGTATTCTGGTCCGCGCCCCACGTTGTATTCGGCCAACAGACCGAACGGCTGCGGTGCGATGGACAGCGATGTCACGACACGTTCGTCGCGATAGGTCCAGTTTTCGTGTCCCTTCACGCCTACGGTGCGCTGGTCGACGGGCAGGGTGTATTCGCCGGAATACGCGGCCACTGACGGCTCGATGATCTGCCCGCGCCATTCCAGCGGATAGGTCGCACGCGCAATGACGTGCTGATTGTCGTTGGCTTCGGCCTTGTTGGCGGTCTGTCCATTGTACACGCCCACGGTGAACACCCCGTAGTCACCGCTGCCCTTGAGATTGTCGTTGACGAGGTGCGCAAAACGCTCGCGAATGTGCTTGGGCGCCCACATGACAAACGCGCCAAGATCCCGCTCATTGGCATTCGCGCTGTTGGTGGCATCGGCGCGATCGAGCGGCAGGCGATTCTGGCTGCTCTGCATGTTCTCGAAGCTGTACGGGACCTTGCTCTGACCGACGCGCAAGCGGAAGGTGTTTTCCTTGTTGAGCCCCAGATCCACGTACCAGTCGCGCAACTGCGCCACGTTGCCCGAGCTGCCCACTGAGCTGGCAAAATCGGGCTGCAGGTAGATGAACACCTGCGGATGCACATAGCCCTGGACAATCACGCGCGCACGGCGGATGAACACCCCACCGTCTTCGCCCCAGCTCTTGTCACACTGCTCGCACTGAAGCTGGTCGTTGTTCTCCATCAGGCGGTTGAACCGCACCTGACCATAGCCCCGAATGCGCAGTTTGTCGTACCACGCCGGAGACTTGGCCGCGGCTTGAGTGGGAGCACCGCGAACGGGCGGTGCTTCCTGGGCCGCAATGGATGTTCCAGAGAGCGCCTGCAACGAACTCAACAGTATCAGGCCACCGAATACGCGCGTCGAACGGCGAAGGGGTGCCACGGGCGCGAAGTGACGCGCCGGTACGGGACGAAGCATGGAATCTGTCGGAGTGCCTGGGCCGTTCCCTCCAGTCGGGAACGTCACCGCAAGAGCGGGCTGAACTGCGACAGAACCGTAACTCGTTGTTACACAAGAACCTCTTGCGTTACACAGCCGTGACACAAATGTGCATTGGCTGTTGCAATTCTCGGGGAATTGCGACGGATACGGGCATTTCTTTCCATCCCCAATCCGTGCTCCAGGCGGTAATGTGGGATATGCCACACTTCGGATATTCCCAATCGTTCTCGCTGGAACACCTCCGTGCGATCGTCCGGCTCTCGCCAGGACGTCCCGTGTTTCTGGCGACTGCCACCGATGGCAGTGAAGTCGTTCTCAAGCAGGAAGTCCTTCAGCACGCGGGGGAGAAGGAAAACCTCAAGTTCGCCCTGAAGGTCATGAAGACCGGGAGCGACAGCGCCAAGGGTAAAATCCTCACCGATACTGAAGTCCGCGCGCTGCAAGATTACATCGACACCTACGAGTACATCGCCGACGTATTGGGCAAGGAGCTCGACCCCGATAAAAAGGCCTTGAAGACATGTCTCGACGAACAGAACGGCGCCTGGTTCAAGATGGACAAGGGCGACGGCGTCGTGGATATGAAGGGCGCGCGAGAGCGGGCGGCCGCTGGTGACAAGAGCGGCATTCGTGATATCGCGGCCGCGCTCAACGCTACGGATGGATTGGAGTCGTTGGGGCGCATCGTGGCTTGCGACCTGTGGAACGGCAACGCCGATCGCTTCTCACCACATGGCACAGGACGCAGTGACCTTATCGTCACGACCAACGTCAGCAACGTGCTGCTGTCCGTTCAGAATGGAAATCTCAAACCGATCGGCCTCGACGCGTACGAGGCGATGGGTGCGTATCGCGACATGCGCCAGACACTCGACAACCTCGAGTTCGGGGACTATTGGAGCGGACGGCTGCTGGGCACCGCGCAGAGCGGTCCGTTGACGCAGTTTTGCAAGCAGATCGTGGAAGACCTCGAGACCATGCTCGGGCCGCGCAATCGCAAGAATCTCCTCGGCCGCAAGAAGCGACTGGTGTCCAACGCCGTCAATCGTCTCAAACACGGCATCGTCTCCGGCGCACTGCCCATCAAGGCCAAGATGCGTCAGGTTGCGGGGAAACCGAACCCACCAGCGGGTCTGATCGACCGCTTGACGGCTCTGAACTGGTGGCCTTGAGCTTCAACCATTTTCGTTGACGATCGGCCAAGAGTTAGCGCCCGGCACCCATCGCCTTTGACATGGTGTGCCGGGCGCTTCGTATGAGAGATCGTGAATGCGGCTCGGCCTCGCATAGGGGACGCACGTGACAGCGGGTTTCCACTGCGACTTGGTGCGCATGCGCTCTCCTTGTGAACAGACATGCCCCCCGCCCGCATGCCTCGATATTTCTGGTTGGTACTGTTCTTTGCCCTGCCCCTCTCCGCTCAGGAATCTCCTGACCGGCTGCGCGGCCGAATTCGGAATGACTCCGGCCTCGTGGTCGCTGGCGCATCGATCTACGTCACCCGCGGCAGCGATCGCGCCGTACAACAAACCACCAGCGACACCGACGGTACCTGGACGATCCGATTCGACGACGGAACTGGTGACTACCTCGTCTTCGTCGCGGCGCCGGGGTACCAGAGCGCACGCATCCGTGTGCAACGGTCTGGCAATGAGCGCGAGTTTGTCGTGGACCTGGTGCTCAAAGCGAGCAGCGCCGCGCAACTCGCCACGGTGCGCGTAGCGGCGACGGGAGGCCGACGGCCCGACAATGGTGTGCGCTTGGGCACCGAAGAAGTGGGGGCCTCGGAGCGATGGATCGACGGTGTCGCCGCCGTATTGCCTCCCACGGTGCGCGGCGATGCGTCCGCCACACTGGGTACCGTACCCGGCGTGATCGTCGGCTCCGACGGGGCGTCGCTGTTGGGAGCGGCGCCCGGCTCGAACCTGGTCACCCTGAATGGCGTGGCACTACCAGCGGGACAACTTCCGCGCGGTGCGCCGGTTGATGCGCGCTTTTCCGCCGGCACCATGGACGCGACGCGGGGTGGCTTTGCCGGAGGCCAACTCGACTTCCGCCTGCCTGCCGGCAATCGGGACATGCAGCGTCGACGTGGTTGGGGCACCCTCACCCCTTCGCTCCTGCAAGGCACTGATGCCATCGGCCGAGCGACAGGCGCCGACGCGGGCAATCTTCGGCTGTCCGGCAGTGCCGACGGTGAGGCCATTCGACGGGCGATGTCGTACAACGTCAGCGCCGACTACATGCGCACCACGTCCACACCGGCGACGCTCATCACGGCCGACCCGGGTGCATTGGGCATATTTGGATTGTCAGCCGACAGTGTGACGAGACTGCAATCCGCCGCTGCGGGGCTCGGACTTCCTGTGGGCACGACACGCGCGCGATCCACCGACAGTTGGAGTCTGCTGGCCCGCATCGACGACACGAGAGACACGGCCCGCGTGCTGGCCCTGACCGCCTTCGTGAGTGGCGCCGCACATCGCGGCATGGGTGCTTCACCTCAGCTCTCTCCACTCACCACGAATACGCGTACCGATCGTGCGACCAACGTGCAATTGCTGCATCAGCGCACGGGTGCACGGCGGTCGTGGTTCAATGAGAATCGCCTCTCCGTGTCTCGCACCGATATCGACGGACGCGCGCGCACGACGGCGCCCACCGCCGTGGTCATCACGGATCAAACGGACGGCGCACTGGCGGTACTGGGCGCTTCGCCCACGGGCCACGTCGATCGTGGACAATGGACCGTCGAAGGGGCCAGTGAATGGGCGTGGCTGGGACGCACACCGGCACATCGCTTCCGCGCCATTGCCTGGTCCCGTTTCGATGCTCTGCGGGATGCCAGTCTTCAGGATGCACTGGGCACGTGGTCCTTTGCATCGCTTGGTGACTTCAGCAATTCCCGACCATCGCGCTTCACGCGTACGTTGGTCCAGCCTCCTACCACTGGATCGGCCTGGAACGGTGCACTGGCGTTGGCACACCAATGGCGTGCGACCCCATCACTCCAGGTACTATCCGGCGCGCGGATCGAAGGCAACGCCTTTGGTGGTTTGCCCGACACACCCATTGAACTCGGCAGCGGCAATACGCGGCCCGCAGAACGGCTACGCACCGATGCCGTGCCGATGCGCGTACACGTGAGCCCGCGCATCGGCCTCACCTGGCAACTTGGTGGTGGTGATGCGCGTAGCGCCCAGATGTTTTCGTCGTACGGCACGGTCGTGCGCCCATCCATGGGCGTGCTGCGCGCCGGCATCGGCGAGTTTCGCGACATGTATCAGGCGTCTGCGGTGGTCGGCACCCGGACCGGCGCTCAGCTCCTGAGTTGCGTCGGCGCTGCGGCCCCTGCCCCCAATTGGCACGCGTACACCGATGCCGGCACCAGTCCCGCGTCGTGTGTCGGCAGCGATCCAGTCCTGACACAACGCGCGGCATCGCTACGGTATCTGAGGTCGTCGTACGACACCCCACGCGCATGGCGCAGCTATGTGAACTACTCACGCAATGTCGGACCCGTGCTCGCTCGTGTGGAAGCGATGGGTGCGGTCAACCTGGCGCTGCCGGGAGTGATCGATCGCAATCTCGATGCCTCCCGCGCGACCCTGTTGCCCGACGAACAGCGTTTGATCTTCGTGTCCGCCGAGGCGATCGACCCGCGCTCCGGCGCTGTGTCACCAGCAACCAGTCGCATGGACACACGTTCGGGTCTCGTGCACGAAGTGCGCAGCGACCTGCGATCGGAAGCTGGGCAAATTTCGTTGGGCATTTCGTCGGACATTTTCAAGCGGCCGTCGCCATTCTATTCCGCCACGTGGACCGTGCAGCAGGTGCGGCAGCAGTATCGTGGCGCAGATGGGGGCGGCTTCGGAGACCCCACTCGCATCGAATGGGCCCGCGGCGCCAACGATGCGCGACATGTCATGCAACTGCAGGCAGGCTACACGCTGCCTCGGCAGGGTTCACTCACGCTCTTCGCGCGATTGCAGTCGGGAATCCCGTTCACACCAATCGTACGCGGGGATGTCGACGGTGACGGAATACCGGGGGATCGCGCCTTCGTGTTCGATCCATCACGCGACACCGATGCGCAGCGGGCCAACGCCATGCGTGCGCTGCTCGACCACTCCAATGCGCGAGTACGCGACTGTCTGTCTTCTCAGACCGGACGGGTGGTGTCGAGGCAGAGTTGCAGTGGCCCATGGACCGTGTCCGCAAATGCCCGCATCGATATCACAGTGCCCATATCGGTTGCCGGTCGTCGATTGAGCGCCGCCCTCAATCTCGAAAATCTGGCCGGCGGACTCGATCTGCTGCTGCATGGAGCGAACACGCGTGGATGGGGCAATACTGCTCTGCCCGACCCCGTGCTGCTGGTCCCACGGGGGTTCGACGCCAATGCCAGTCGCTTCCTGTACGCCGTCAATCCGCGCTTTGGCAGCAGCAATCCCGCGCATACGCTGTTGCGCAACCCTTTCCGCGTGACGCTCGACTTCTCGCTCGATCTCACGAAGCCGCTGGCCGAACAACGGCTGGCGCGCACACTGGAGCCCGTGAAGCGCAACGGGAACTGGGAACGCCCGACCCTCGCCGATATGGAGCGTGTGCAAATGCGCCAGGTATCGAGTTTGCACCGCTTGCTGCTGTCGTTCACCGACACACTGTTTCTCACACGCGATCAGATCGACCGACTGCGTGGTGCGGACTCCGTCTTTCAGGGTGAAGCACGTGCACTCTTCCTGCCTCTCGCCGAGCGGCTGGCCGCACTGCCAAGTGGCTTCGCGGCGACGCCGGTGCTGGAAGACATCCGTGCCACCGAGCTGGCCTATCAACGTCGCTTCTGGGCGCAACGCGACATCGTACGCGGCATTCTCACGCCGCTGCAAACCAGCGTGATGCCGGAGATTGCCAAGATGATCATGGCCTACCAACTCGCGCCGGACTCCCGGCGTTGGCCTCGTTGGTTCTTCAGCGACGATGGATCGACAGCGGGCGTTGGCCCACCACCGTGATGCGCATCATCCTCCCGCCATGGCCCCCACGATCAGCAGCGGCTCCCGACCATCCTGCACCGCCTCGGGCAGTGGCGTGTCGGGCAACTCCAACGAGAGATCACGCTCGCAGGCGTAGAACCGGATGAACGCGCGGCGTTTGTGTGTGCCATGATCGCGGATGGTCCCGCGGAGCGCGGGAAAGCGCTCTTCGAGTACGTCGAGCACCCCACGCACAGTGGCTGCACCCATCACCGTCACATCGAGTTCGGCGTCAGTGCGCGCCAACGCCCGCAACGGTGCGGGCAAGACCACCCGCACCGTACGCGGCGTCTCCACCGCCGTCTCGTTTGACCCCGTCACGTGTGACGCTGTCACGCCAACGTCTGCACTTCCACCGACAGCACCGGTGGCAGATTGTGCACGATGGCCGACCAGTTGTCACCACCATCCGGTGACACATACACCTGCCCACCAGTGGTGCCGAAGTAGATACCACAATCATCGAGGCGATCCACCGCCATCGCATCCCGCAGCACGTTCACGTAGCAGTTGTCCTGCGGCAGCCCCCGCCCCAGCTCTTCCCATTCATGACCGCCCGTACGACTGCGATACACGCGCAGCTTGCCATCGGGTGGGAAGTGGTGCGCATCGCTGGTGATCGGCACCACGTACACGGTCTCCGGTTCATGCGCGTGCACATCGATCGGAAAACCGAAGTCGGTGGGGAGATTGCCGCTCACTTCATACCAATGATCGCCACCATCGTCGCTGCGCATGACGTCCCAGTGTTTCTGCATGTACAACCGCTGGGGATTGGACGCATGCAAGGCAATGCGGTGCACGCAGTGGCCCACTTCGGCATCACCGTCGGGAATTTCACCGGAGCGCAGTCCCTTGTTGATCGGCGTCCAGGTGGCGCCACCGTTCACCGTACGAAACGCGCCGGCCGCGGAAATGGCTACGAACATGCGCTGCGGATCGGTGGGGTCGGCCACGATGGTGTGCAGACACATACCACCCGCGCCGGGCTGCCACTGACTGCCAGACCCATGCCCGCGCAGCCCTGACAACTCATGCCAGCTCGCGCCGCCATCGGTGGACTTGAACAGCGCCGCATCCTCCACACCGGCAAACACCACATCACGCTCGGTGAGCGACGGCTCCAGGTGCCAGACGCGCTTGAATTCCCATGGATGGGGCGTGCCATCGTACCACATATGGGTGCCCGGCACACCATCGTAGGCAAAAGAGTTGTCCACGGGATTCCAGTTGCGTCCACCGTCATCGGAACGCTGCACCACCTGGCCGAACCAGCCGCTCGACTGCGAGGCATACAGTCGGTCCGGGTCAACCGGTGATCCCTTCACGTGATACAGCTCCCACCCGGGGAAATGCGGACCGTCCACGGTCCATGACTTCCGCGCACCATCGGCATGCAGAATGAATGCGCCCTTGCGGGTGCCGACCAGAACTCGAACCCGACTCATCGTCGCTCCAGGATGCAGAGTGCAGGAAGCAGGTGATTCGCTAAACTACTTCTTGGACTCCGTCGCCGTCCCGAATTCATCGGTCCGCGGCGGACGCCCTGCGCTTCCTCTTCTGGTGCTGTCCCGTGGATGCGAACCTCACTCAACACGCCCCTCCGGTCGCGTCGCCGGACTCAGCAGCCGGCCTGACGTCGGACGAGCGCGATCGGTATCGGCGGCAGCTCACCCTGCCGTCATTTGGCCTCGAGGGGCAGGAGCGTCTCAAAACCTCCCGCGTGCTCATTGTGGGCGCCGGTGGGCTCGGATCACCGGCGGCGTTGTACCTGGCTGCAGCGGGCGTGGGCACCATCGGACTGGTTGACCACGACGTGGTCGACATCACCAACCTGCACCGCCAGTTGCTGCACGGCACCAGCGATGTGGGACGCGACAAGCTGGCCTCGGCCCGTGATCGCCTGCGCGACATCAATCCGCTGGTGCAGGTGGTCGCACACGATAGCTGGCTCACGTCGGCCAATGCGATGGACATCATCGCGAACTACGACCTGGTCATCGACGGCGCCGACAACTTTGCCACCCGCTATCTCGTCAACGACGCCTGCGTGCTGCTGGGGAGGCCCAATGTGCACGGCTCGGTGTTTCGTTTCGACGGACAGGCGTCGGTGTTTGGCATGCCCGATGGCCCCTGTTATCGCTGCCTGTACCCGGAGCCACCGCCGCCGGAGATGGTGCCCAATTGTGCGGAAGGGGGCGTACTCGGTGTGCTGCCTGGTCTCGTGGGGACCATTCAGGCCACCGAAGCCATCAAGGTGCTGCTCGGCATCGGCACGTCACTCGCCGGTCGCCTGCTCATGATCGACGCGATGCGCATGCAGTTCCGCACGGTCATGCTGTCGCGAGACCCTGAGTGCCCGGCCTGCGGCACGCGCACCATCACCGCACTCATCGACTACGACCAGTTCTGCGGCACCCCAGGCTTGCATGCGCTGGCCGACGCGCGCGCGGAAGAGATCTCCGTGGCCACCTTGCGGGGATGGATCGACCGGAACGAGCGCATCACCGTGATCGATGTGCGTGAGCCAACGGAAACCGCTGCCGGTGTGATTGGCGGTGCACGCCTGGTGCCCATGGCGGAACTCCAAGCCGCGATGGACACCCTGCCGCGCGATCACACCCTGGTGATGGTGTGCAAGAGTGGTGTGCGCAGTGCCCGCGCCACACGTCAGCTCAAGGCAGCGGGATTCACCAAGGTGTGCTCGCTGGCCGGCGGTATGGTGCGCTGGGAGGAGCACCATACCGCCGGATAGACAGATGTGTGTGTGTGCGCTTTGAGCTATGCGCTTTGCACGGGCAGACTGCGAATGCGCGTGCGCCGCGCGGCAAATACGGCGTTGGCAAATGCTGGTGCAACCGGTGGCACACCGGGCTCACCGACACCACCAATCGGACCTTCGACATCCACCAGATGGACCCGAATGTCCTTTGGCGCACCCGCCATGCGCAGCACACGATAGTCGTTCAGGTTGGACTGCACCACACGCCCCCGCGCAAACGTGAGCTCGGAGAGCATCGCGTTCGACAGTGACATGATCACCGCGCCTTCGCACTGAGAGCGTACACGATCGGGGTGTGCGGCGTAGCCACAGTCCATGGCGATGTCCACGCGGGGCACCGAGATACTGCCGTCGGGCGCGATTTTCACCCGTACCACCGCCGCGACATACGTGAGGAACGAGCGATGCACCGCCACGCCGCGTCCTTCACCGGCCGGCAGCGCCGATCCCCACCCCGACTCCTGCGCGACCAGCTCCAGCACGCGACGATGACGCGCCGTATCATTGGGATGGTCTTCCCACTTGGCACCGTAGTTCTCCACCGGCTTCTTCGCACCGGTGGCCGTCATGTCGATGATGTGGTCTCCGCCCAGCGACTCGATGAGGAACTGCACCGGATCCTTGCCCGCTGCCTGCGCCAGTTCATCCATGAAGCAGCCCAACGCAAAGGCGTGCGGGATGTTGCTCACCGAGCGGTACCACCCGATGCGGGAATGTGGCGGTGCCTTGCACACCTCCACACGCACGTTGGGAATGGCATAAGGCATATCGAGCACACCGAGCCCCAGCTCACCTTCCGAGTGATACTCCTGGTCGGGTCCGAAGGTGGAGCCGATGGGCGGTGATGCAATGCGGTGCACCATGCCCACGATCTTGCCCTTGGCATCGAGTCCGGCTTCGAGACGCTGCATCGAAATGGTGTGCGGGAACCCATTCTGGATATCGTCTTCACGGGTCCACACCACCTTGATCGGCGCCTTCATCTCTTTCGACAGGAACGCCGCTTCAGCAATGAAATCCGGCTTCGACTTACGACCGAAGGCACCTCCCAGGAAGGTGACGTTCACGGTGACTTTCGATTTGTCGAGACCGACCATGCCCGCCACCACCCCCTGTGCCGTCTGTGGATCCTGCGTGCAGGCCCACACCTCACATTGACCATTGGCAAAGTTGGCCATGGCCGCTGGGGGTTCCATCGGCACATGCGCGAGATGTGGTGCGTAGTACTCGGCCGTCACCTTGCGCGTCGCACCTGCGATCGCCGAGGCCGCATCACCCAGGTCGCGCACCACGTTGCCCGCCGCGCGCACCGAGGCTTCGAGTTCCGTGCGATAGGCGACGGAATCGTGCGTGTCGTTGGGGCTTTCGGTCCACTCGATGATCAACTTCTTGCGCGCTTCGATGGCTGCCCACGTGCTGGTGGCAACAATTGCCACACCACCCAGCGGCATCATGCCTGATGGTACCGGCGCACTTGGTACTTCGATCACGCGCTCCACACCCTTCACCTGCATGGCGGCCGCACTGTCGACGGTTTTCACCTTCGACCCGTACACCGGCGGTCGCGCAATCACGGCAATGCGCATACCCGGCATGGAGAGATCCTGCGCGTACTTCGCCGTGCCAGTGATCATCGACTGCAGATCGAGCGACGCCATCGTCTTGCCGATGAAGCGATACTGTGCCGGCGTCTTGAGCGGCACGTCCTTCGGCACGGGCAACTTGCTGGCGCGCTTGACGAGTGAGCCATAGCTGGCCCGACGATTGGAGGCCGCATGCACCACTTCACCATTGGTGCCCTGCACATCGCCCACCGGCACTTTCCACTCGTCGGCGGCCGCTTGCTGCAACATGGCGCGCGCCGCAGCGCCTGCCTGGCGGAAGGTCATCCAGCCACCGTTGCGAATACTCGTGGACCCGTCGGTGTTCTGATCGCCGTACTTGGCATCACCGATGGCCTGCTCGATTCGCACCATCGACCAATCGGCCTCGAGTTCATCGGCCATCGCCATCGCCAGACCGGTGCGCACCCCCTGCCCCATCTCGGAGCGGTGCACGATCACGGTGACGATACCGTCTTCCCCAATGCGCAGAAACACCGAGGGCTCGAAAGTCCCTGACGCCGCCATATCGGCCACACAGCCGATGCCGGACGCCGAGATGGCCAACACCAAGCCACTGGCCGCCATGCGCGTGAGAAACTCACGACGATCGAGGCCACTTGCCGGCGTTGCTCGGGATTCTGGATCGGCCGTTCGCGGATCACGACGCAGCCAGGGCGCCTTGCTCGGGGTCATGATCAGCGCTCCGCGGCGGTAGTGGGAAGACCCGCCGCACGGCGAATCGCTTCGCGGATGCGGGGATAGGTGCCACAGCGGCAGATGATACCCGTCATCGCGTTGTCGATGTCCTGCTCGGTGGGCTGTGGTTTGGCCTTGAGCAACGCGGCCGCAGCCATGATCTGTCCCGACTGACAGTATCCGCACTGTGGCACGTTCTGTTCGGTCCAGGCACGCTGCACGGCGTGCTGCCCGTTGCCATCGAGTCCTTCGATGGTGAGCACGGTGCGTCCGTCCAGCGTGCCCATCGTGGTCACACACGATGTCACCGGTGCGCCATCCACATGCACCGTACACGCACCACAGGCCGAGACGCCGCATCCAAACTTGGTGCCGGTCAATCCGAGTTCGTCACGCAGGAACCAGAGCAGAGGCTGGTTGGGATCGCCGGTGTACTCACGGCTGGAACCGTTCACGGTCAGGCGCATGTGCAAGTATGGTGGGTCACTGTATGAGACGATAGAGGACTACCTGCTGCGCATCGTCTATGTCACGCCCTCACTCAACCGGCTGTGTCATCCCGAGTAACGTGCTCGTGAATCATGCATATCACGCGCCGTGCTCAGGAGAGCGTCCGCACATAGAAGATGTAGTCCGTCACGGCTGGTGTGCCGCCACCCTGACGGGCCAGCAACGCCAATTGTCCACGATGATAGCTGCCGTGCAGTACCACCTGCGTGAGGATATCCGACACGGTGTTGCGAAAGGCCTGCCCAGCACTGTTGCGATACTCCACGACCCGATCCAGATCGCCGTGGGCCGCCGCCGCGCGCAACCCAGCGACGCTGGCCTGTGCGAGCGCAGTGGCCTCATCGAGCGAGAGGGAAGGCCACACCGGATGTTCGGTGGGACGCCCCGCGATGCGCGTGCACCATGTGTGTGCGGCACCAGCCAGGTGTGCATACAATCGCACCGCTTCCGCATGGTGGGTGCCCTGCGGATCGAGAGATGCCATCGCCATCAGGGCCTGCTGGTCCGCCCATGCGAGATGGTCGAACAGTCTGGAGAAGTTCATCGGTGGAAGGGGTAGACGTGGATGAGGCCGCGTGATGAATATCGACCCATACCCCCATCGTGGCGACGATGGGGCCCAGGTGGTATCCTGCCGTATGCCTCAATCAGGAATTCACCGGACGCCCTGCGAGCGTCGCTCGCGCCACATCGCTGGCCGCGCCGCTGGCCGCGCAACACCCATGCGGCGAGGCGCCTTCGCGGTCCTGGCCGCAGCGCTTTTTGCCGCGCCCGTCTTGCCGGCGCTTGAAGACGACCAGAAACATGCGGCCTCGGGCACCAAGCCACGTCCCCAGCCGCAAGCGAGCCACCTCGCGGGCGCGGTGGGCCATTGGGCCGACACCACCATCGGCACGCCTGGCATCGTGGTGAACGGAGAACGCTGGTCCGGACAGACGGACCCGGGAGCGCTGCGGCGTGTGAGCACGCAGCTCTTTGGTTCGGCCAACGACAGCTTTGTGAAAAACGGCACGGCGGCCGGTGCTTTTCCGTTTGCCGTGCACACCACCACGGCATCGTTTGCAAACGGCACACTGCGTGCGCAGTTCAACATGATCGGCGGTAAATCGGACCAGGTGGCCGGTATCCTGTTTGGCCTCTCACCACAGGGTGAGTACTACGCCGCGCGCTACAACACCAAAGAAGGCAACCTCGCCATCTGGGGATTTGCCAACGGCGAACGCCGGGTGGTGGCGCGTGGCAACGTGAAAACGCAATTGCCGCTCAATACCTGGCACACGCTCCAGGTCACCGTGGCGGGTAAGACGGTGCGTGTGTCACTGGCCTCTGACAGCACGTTGTCCGTCACACATACATTCGACACCGCACCAACCGGCCGCGTTGGTGTGTGGGTCAAACGTGATGCCATCACGGCGTTCAGGGCTTTCGACGTTTTGGCGCGACCTTAGCGGTCTTGCTCGTCTTGGCAGTTTTTGCCGTCTTCGTGTTGGCCGCCTTGCTCGTCTTGGCGGCCTTCTGCGTTTTGGGCTTGGGCGCCGGCAGGGCATCGGCCGTCACCTGCAGAATCTCCTGCAACCGGTCGCGGTCCTCGAGCAACTCGTCGAGCACCCAATGGGCTTTGGCACCGGGATAGGGTGATCCCTGCGGCAACCCGGTCGCCAGTGCGGCATTCGCAGGCAGCGGCTTGAGAAACACACTGTTGTCGCAGATGAGCACGAGCACCTTGCCATCGAGGTACAACGCGTATTCTCCAAACATCTTGCGTGTCGTGAGACGCGCGCCGAGTGCGATGCGCTCCGTCACAAAGTCCACGTAGTCTTGGCTGCTGCCCATCGCTCAGGTCCGAAAGGTAGGGGAAAGGATCAGGGAATCGGTCGCAGCGATGCTCGCAGACCGTTGATGAGCATCTGCACGGACACCATGACCAACAGCATGCCCATGAGCCGCTCCATGGCAATCAGTCCGCGTTCACCGAGAATGCGAAACAGCGATGTGGAGGACAGCAGAATCACCGCGCTCAGCGCCCATGCCACGGTCATCGCCAGCATGACGGGGCCCAACGCGTTGCCCGACGCACTTTCCAGCAGCAGCAGCGTGGCCAGTGTGGACGGTCCCGCCACCAGCGGAATGGCCAGTGGCACAATGAAAGGCTCGCCCTGCAACGCATCTCCCGACGCCGCCCCGTGATCGGGGAAAATCATGCGCAAGGCGATGAGGAACAGTACGATGCCACCGGCAATGCCCACCGCTTCGGGCTCGAGCCCGAGAAACTTGAGCAACGATCGGCCAAGCAGCGCAAAGATCACCAGCACTACATAGGCAAAGCCGATCTCGCGCAACAACACCGTGCGGCGGCGGTGTGGTTCCACCGTCTTGAGGACCGACAGGAACATGGGCACGTTCCCGAGCGGATCCATCACGAGGAACAGCGTCACAACGGCGGCCATCACGTCCATGGTCATCTCACGGCAGAGCGTTCAGGGATTTCCGGTTGAAAGCTAGCACTCCCTGATCCACGATCACGGCCAGCAGCACACCAACGGCGTAACACACCAGATCCGACCACAGAAACCCCTGGCCGAGTGCCAGGGCGCCGGCCGTTGTCGCGCGCAGACCGTCGAGCCACGGTGCATGCCAGAGCTGAGAGCACTCCACACCCCACGACAGGGCCAGTGCACAACCCGCCAGCACAACAGGTCTGGCGGTCGGGAGGAACCATGCAAGACCCCAATACACCATCATCGCCCACAGTGTATCGCCGGCGTATCGAGCCATCCAAGCCGGCTGCCACTCCGGGAATCGTCGGGAGGCCAGGCCTGCCATGACGGTGAGCACCACCAACGCCGCCACGATCGCACGCGCGCGTCGATGGCGCACCGGATGAGCGACGGAGTCGGTCAGCGCTCGCTCCCGACCGTCGCCAACGAGGATGCGGGCCTGGTGGTTGATGCCACCAACAGAAAACACACCAGCAACAGCACGCTGTATTCAGCACCGCCCACCTGATGTCCCACCGTGAACCAGCCGCGGGGTGCATGCACCAACACGATGCCCATCACGTGTTGAAACGCAAACACCGCACAGAGCGCACGCACCAGAAAGCCAGCGGCCAGCACAAACCCACCGAGTATTTCCGTCGTCGTGATGCCCCACGCCAACATGAGACCAAACGGGAATCCCGTCTGGGTGAGAAACCCACCGAAGTCATCGACCGTACCCACCGCGGCGCGCGTGATACCGTGGGCTGCCATGTAGAGCCCCAGCAACACGCGCAACACACGCAACCACTGAACCGTCTGCAGAAAGGGAAATGTGCGCATGCCGTCAGGCGTCAGGATGAGGGGGGCGGTGACCTATCTCGACCAGTGCCGCGCCGAATCGGACGTCGCGTGCTGCATGCGCGTGAAGGGGAATCCGTTGCAACCCGTGCGTGGGGCCTGACGATCAGCGGGCGGTGTGTTGCGCGCATCCTGTTCCGTAGCCGCCCGATACGCGGTGAGGCAGAACCCCCAGGTGTACGGCGCCATGTTGTCGAATGGCATCCAGTCGATGCGCGTCCACAATGCTTTATCGGCCACGTTGTTCGTGTCATTGCGGGCGATGAGATATCGCTCCACCGGATGCCACGACACGATGTGATACTTCGCTCGCGGCAGATGCTCGAACAGGGTGGCCGACACACGATAGCTGCTGCCATAGTCGTCCCGAAACGCGCCCAGCAGTTCGGCGGGCGCCGCCGGCAACGCCACGCTCGGCGCGGGACGCTGCGCCGCGGGACGCTGCGCCGCAGCGACCACAGGCCCTGCGCCCATGACGAATGCAACAGCGACATGGCGCACGAAGGTCCTACGCCGTCTCATTGGCATAACTCTCCAGATAGCCACAGCGCGGACACCGGAACGTGCGCACCGGGAGCTTTTCGCGTCCCTTGGTTTTGATCCCCACCCATATGCTGCGTTCCACTTCGCCCTGCACCCATTCCTGCTCCTGCGAGGCGTTGGCGTGCCCACGATCGAGCAGAAATCCCTGCTCCATGGCGCTCTGACAACGAAGACATGCGGGGGCGCGCATCAAACCTCTCCTGCTGGTGCGATTGAGAACAGGCACTCCAGTGGTGTGCCGGTGGACAGTACCTTGCATCGATCAACATCACGAACCGCGGGACAGCCCCGCACTGCCTTCAAGAGAGATCCTGTGAGCGAGTTTCCCGCCTGCCCCAAATGTGCATCGGAGTTCAGCTATTCGGACGGCTTCCAGTTCGTCTGCCCCTCCTGTGCGCATGAATGGCCGTTGTCGTCCACCGCTGGCGACACCGCCGCAGTGGGCGAAACCAAGGTCTGGCGTGATGCCAATGGGAATCAGCTCATCGACGGTGATACCGTCACGGTGATCAAGGATCTCAAGATCAAGGGCACCTCCAGCGTCGTGAAGGTGGGGACCAAGGTGAAGAACATCCGCCTCGTGGACGGTGACCACGATATCGACTGCAAGATCGACGGCGTGGGCGCCATGAAACTCAAGTCGGAGTTCGTGAAAAAGTCGGGCTGACCAGGCTCGGCACCATCGTGGTGCCGCCCGATTCAATCCCTCCAGCCCCCTGGAGCATCCAAGACCGTGAACGGCGCCGGTTCTGCCCCTCGTCCGGGGCCATCGACCGCCCATCACAGGATGGCTATGACGCATCGGATTGGCATTGGAGCGTGGTGCTGGGGACTGCTGATCACTGTGGGACTTGGGGTCTGCACCCCTCTCAGCGCGCAGACACCGCGATTTCTCGATCACATCGTGAGCTACCGCCTGGCCAACGGGCTCCGTGTGGTACTGGCGCCCGATTCTTCGGCCCGGCATGCGAGCGTGGAGCTCTGGCTGGCCTCCGGCACCATCCACGATCCTCGTGGACAACGGGGTACGGCCCACCTGCTCGAACACGTGTCCGCGGCGCTGGCGGCTCCGGTGGATACCATCGGCCGGCGACAGGCGCAGCCGCTCTACGCCAACTCCAATGCCCAGGTACGCCGCGATCATGCGCGGTACTTCCTGCTCGTCGATCCATCGGCCCTCGATGCCGCGCTGGCCACACATGCTGCGCGTCTCGCACTCGACCGTAGCACCATCACGGACTCCATCGTACGCCAGCACGCTGATATCGTGGTCAATGAAGGACGCGGGGAGGGTACGCCGATCACCGAAGGCGTGCAGCCCTATTGGCGTCTGCAGACCGGCACCTATGGTGACACCCATCCGTATGGACTGATCGGGGAGAGCGAGACATCTGTCCGCTCCATCACGGCCGCCGATCTGCGTGCGTTTGCCGAGTCGCACGCGGCCGTGGGTGATGCTCTGCTGCTCGTTGTCGGCGCCTTCGATGTGCCTGCGGCGCGCGCACGTATTGCCGCGCGGTTCGGCGCGCTGCCGGCGCGAGCCGGTATGTCCGCTCGGCGTTGGCGTGAACTGCCACCGGCGCAGTCGCTCCGCCGCGATATGCAGCGTGCCACATCGGGACCATCGCGCATCACCCGTCGCTTTGCCTTGCCGCCACTGGGTGATCCTGCGCTCGAGCACGCCGAGGTGGCGTTGCGCATGGCGGCGGCGCGCTGGCACCAACATGGCGCCACGTTCCGTCAGGCGCCCCGTGTGTCCATTGAACCCGGCATGCTGGCCAGCGACCTCACCATCGACGCCGAAGTGACCCATGCCGAACGCGTTGACGGCAGCGTCATCATGGCCAGCAGCCGCGCGCTCGACAGTGCATTGGCAGCGGTAGCCCGCGGCGACACCGCAGCACTGACCGACGCCCGTGCCGATGCCACGGCGGCCCTGCTCACACTGCACGACGCATTGGGGTTCCAACGCTCACGCACCGAACAACTGGGCGAAGCGACGTTTTTCACGGGTGACCCCAACGTGGCGCGCGTGCGTCTACGGCGGCTTCAGCGCGTCACCCGCACCGAGGCCATGCGCGCGGCGGCTGATTGGTTGGTGGGACGTGGGTACGAACTCGCGCTCGTAGCGACATCGGAGAGCCGGCCACCAGAGGGCACACTGCCGACCAATGCGCCGATGGTGTTTGGCACATCGGGCGCGCGCACCATTGCCGAAACACACGATACGACGGTGCACGACGTGCGATTCATCGTCACGCCGCTCCACACCTTGCCGGTGGTGCGCATTTCCGTCGTCAGTGACAGCGCCCCGGTGGCAACCCGTCAACGGGCCACCGGCAGTATCGCACAACTCTGGACATGGCTGGCTGGTCTGCGCCCGCAATCCGGGGCCACGGTGTACGTGGAGGGCGACATTACGCCAAGTTCTGCGGTCAATGCCCTGTCGCGCGCCACGCACGGTTGGCTACGCACGACAAAGACCGGCGGCCTTCCGGCTGTCGCCGTCGCGCCGCTCACGCCAGGCGTGCGTAACATCCCGGCACCGGGACGTGTGCAGACGCAGTTGCGCATCGAACTGCGCATTCCTTCGGCCACACCAGCCGATGAAATCGCGCTGCGGGTGCTGCGCAAACGACTCACGGCGGCGCTCAACACCCGCCTGCGCACCGAACGGCGATGGAGTTATGGCGCCAACAGCACAGTGGCTGTGGAAGGCGACTCGTCTCGTCTCACGATGCTGGCGGAAGTACAATCCGATCGGGTGCGGGAAAGCCTGCAGGAAGCGGAGGCCGTGGTGCGCGCCTTTGCTGATGGCACGCTGCGCTTGCCGGATCACCAGGTGTTGGCCGAAGAGATACGACAGGAGCTCCTGCTCGATCACGCCACGCTGGCAAGCATCGAAGGGTCCTTGCGCGCCGACCTCGCAGCAGGCCGTACAGTGCACTGGCGGTCCTTGTTGCTGGCGCGTGTCGCGACCACAAACGCGGAAGACGTGGCGCGTGCGCGTCGTCTCGCCGACTGGTCGCGTATGACCATCACGCTGACCGGTGATCCGCAGACCCTGCCTCAGGCGCCGTCAGGTCGATAGCGCTCGCCACAGCATGGCCATCTGTCCGCCGTGATATGCCGCGTGTTCGACGACACCGTCCAGCATCACGGCAGTGGTGTAGTCTTGCCCGTCCACGGTTTTTGCGAAGCGTTCTTCGGGCAGTGATTCCACACGGGCGGCCAGTGTTTCGTACGCGGCAAACAGACGTGTCTTCGCACGTGCCCATGCCTGTGCGGTCGCAGCAGCGGGAACTGGCGGCCAGTCCACGTCTGGCGCGGGGTACCCCTGTGTATCGCCATCGAGTCGCTGGGCGACGATGTCGGCCCACGCGGTCATGTGGAGGACCAGCTCCCACACACTGTGCGCGCCTGCGATGGGATGCTGTCTGGCCTGCGTAGCCGTGAAATGCGGCAACAATTCTGCGATGGCTGATCCATGCCACATTTCGCCAGTCATGGACAGCCGCAAACGCTGCGCAATGTGTGGGCCGATCTGGAAGGCCATAGCTATTGGTGGACGGATCGTGGAGTCAATGCGTATATCGCGGCTCCGGTGTGTGCCCATGCGAAGACACAGAGGAAGACACAGCCGAAGACACAGGTGCATGCCCGTACGAAAACGGCATCGGCTGGCCGTCAGGTAGAGCTGCAGAGGTTGCAGAATGTAGATCCGGCATCGTGTCTTCGTCGGCACTCGCGCGTGCCTGGCGTGCGACCAGCAGCGTGGCCACGGCCGCGCACGCACCCAGGGTCACGAGCAGGACGAAGTTGCCGATGGCTGCGGAGACATCCCACGCCCGGTAGCCGGCCATGACCAGGCAGAAGAGGTAGTACAACAAGCCGGCCACGCCGCCCATGGAAGCCACCAGCGGCACCGACAGTGAGGCAAACGACTGTCGCCGCGCCACCAAAGCGAGCGCCCCCGAGAAGGCCACGCCAAGAATGAAGGACACCACGGAAACCCGTACGGTGACCTGCCCGATCTCGAACACGGTCAGCTCACCGACAGCCCAGCCGAGCAAGGCGGCCGCACCGGCCAATCCGCCGAGACCACCGGCGAAGGTGAGTCCGGTTCCGATCATTCCTCGGGCAATCCGCATCCAGCGTGGCATGGCATCTCCAACGACGTGAGGCTTGTGGCATGGTGTCGATCCACTGTACTTTGCATTGCAAAGTACTGTGCAGTCAAGACGTCTGACCTACCGGAGGGTCACATGGGGCGGTCTCAGGGGAGGTTCCTGCAGCGGGTGCGCGGCGCGCTGGGCATGGGGTTCACGTGGGCCTTTGGCTGGGCTGCAGCCGGGATTCTCATCGGGGTCGCCAGCATTGTGGCCCCCGGTCGCATGTGGGATGCCTTCTTCCGGGTGTTCGATGCCCCATTGCCGGCGCTCGCCGTTCCGGGCTTCATCGGTGGGGCCATCTTTTCCGTGGTACTGTCGGTGGTCGCGCGCCGACGCGCGTTCGGGCAGTTGTCGCTGGTGCGTTTCACCGCGTGGGGCGCAGTGGGGGGCGTGCTGCTCTTTCTCGTGCCCTACGCGATGGCCACACTGGGTCTCGCCACGCCGGCAGAAAATGGGCCGGGCTTCTGGCGCCTCGCGGCGGTGATCGGCATCCCATTCACGATGCTCAGCGCCATCTCGGCCTGCGTGACCCTGCTCGTCGCACGCCGTTCGTCCGCACGGTTCGCAGTTGACGATGTCGCCGGCGATATCGTCGGCAATGCTGGTGACGATGTTGGTGTTGCCGAGGTATGGATCAACAACCGCCCGACAAACGCGCTGCGCGACGAACGCGTGATCCGAGCGCTCCACGAAGCCGCACAACGTGCAGCGAATGGCGCTCTGCCACATTCCGGTCGAGAGAATGTGCTCGCTGCACGGCACGTGGAGACCGCTGCCGTGCGGCGGGACTAACTTGCCTGGACGGTTCGTCTCGCCGTTTCCTGCTGCTCGATCACGAGAACCCGTTTCCGATGAAGCGTTCCCGCACGTTGCTCGCCGCGCTGCTGATGGCGCCGCTCGCCGCCGCCTGTTTCGCCGATCCACTGGCTCCCGAGCTCATCATCGACCCAGTGCATCCGGTGCGCCTGTCGGCGGTGAGCGCCAATGGTCACGCGCTTCCCGCTTCCGTGCCGCTCAGCACCACGGGATCTCAGGGGCATGTGTTCACGTCGGCGCAGCTCGTGATCATGGCACCGGATTCGCTACAGGTCGTCATCGCCACACGACCCGCGAGCTACATGGGCGCTGCGCTGTGGCTCGACACACTGCGGGCACACGTGCGACCCGACGGCGATTCGATCATCGTGACCCCCATGGGATCGCACCGGTTCGCCTTCAACCAGCGAGGCAGCTTCGGAGCCGACGGCTCGCTCCTCCTTACCCTGCGCGACCTGACGTTGTCGAGCGATGGCAGCACCATCAGCACGCCCGTTACGCTGCTGTTTGCGCGCTGAGCAGCAGGCTCTTCGTATACCTGTCGTTTTCGAGCCCCGTTTCGTCGCTGTTCCCCTTCTCTCCCTTCGCATCCTGCCGTTTTCGCGCGCAGCGCCGGCAGGTATCCTTTCCGTTCCGCAGTGCTTTCGAACGACAGTAAGGGATCCAAGGGTTACAACAGGCGCTGCGCGCGAAAACGGCAGGACACGAAGGGAACGAAGGGCAAGACCAGTTTTGATGCAGACCTGACTTTGTCCTGATTCAAGGTACGGGAGTGGGCCGCGGCAGTTGTGTGACGTGTTTGCGGAAATTGAGTACGGTGCCGGAAAATGCGTCGGTCACCACAAACACAATGGGCAGGCTAGGCTCGGCATCGTCCACGATGCGCGCCTGAAAGCCGCGCGATTGGAGAAACTGCGCCGCGTCGCGGGCCGCACCCAGCGGATGGGCTGCCACCAACCGATGCTCGCGCCGGGATGACCAAGCTTGTCCAACACGGTCGCGTCAGAGGTGTTGATGATCGTGCCATCCCACATGATTGAGCGCAGCACCCCGTCCGTATCGAAATGGAAGCGCGCCCGCGCAACAAGGCCATGAGCCATGCACCCATCCCCACCAGCAGGATGGCGGTATTGCTCCGGCATTGCTCCCGAATTGCTTCGGCTTCTGGTCTCAGGTGAAACTCTTGACCAATGATGCCCCGTACTGTCTACTTTGTACTGCAAAGTGCTTTCACGACCGACCAGTCCGCCATGCATCCCCCCGTTGAACTCCAGATCCGCCACGTCTCCAAGACCTACGCCAATGGCGTTCAGGCCCTCAAAGACGTCTCGCTCACCATTCCCGCCGGCATGTATGGCCTGCTCGGCGCCAATGGGGCGGGCAAGTCCACCCTCATGCGCATCCTCGCCACGCTTCAGGACCCCGACGCGGGGTCCATCATGCTCGGTGATATCGATGTGGTGGCGCAGAAGGACAAAACCCGTCGCACACTCGGCTATCTGCCGCAGGAATTCGGCGTGTACCCCAAAGCCAGCGCCGAAGACCTGCTCGAACACTTTGCACTGCTCAAGGGCGTGGCATCACGCACCGAACGACGCGCGCTGGTGGAAGTGTTGTTGCGGCAAGTCAACCTGTGGGATGTGCGCAAACAGCGACTGGGCGGCTATTCCGGCGGCATGCGGCAGCGGTTCGGCGTGGCGGTCGCCCTGCTCGGCAATCCGAAGCTCATGATCGTGGACGAGCCCACGGCCGGTCTCGATCCCGCTGAACGGGTGCGCTTCCTCAACCTGTTGTCGGAGCTTGGTGAGAACAGTGTGGTGCTGCTCTCCACACACATCGTCGAAGATGTGAGCGAGCTGTGCACGCGCATGGCCATCATCGACCGTGGTGAAATCCTGCTGGAGGCCGAACCGCTGCGTGCGGTGTCGGAACTGCGCGGACGCATCTGGCGACGTGTGGTGGCGCGCAGCGAACTCGCCACCATCGAGCAGCAGTATCAGGTGATCTCCACAAAGCTGCTGGCCGGTCGCACCGTGGTACACGTATTCCATCCCGACACCCCCGGGACCGGGTTCGAACCCGCGGAGCCCGATCTCGAAGATGTGTACTTCAGCACCATGGCCGGACATATCGGCCGACGCGCGAACATGGTGACGGTGTGAGCGGCACATCAGCTCTTTCAATGGGTGTGAAGAAACTGCCGGGGATCTTCGCATTCGAATTCCGCTATCAAATGCGACGCGTCTGGCCATGGCTGTTGTTTGCCGTGTTGACCGTGTTCTGCTTTTTCATGACACGTGACGGTTCCTTGCCGGTGATGCTGTATCAGGACCTGCAACTCAATGCGCCGTTCACCGTAGCCAAGACGTACATCTTCGGCACGTTGATCTGGATGCTGTTTGCGGCATCGATCGCCGGAGAATCTGCGGCACGTGATATCAGCACCGGCATGTATCCGCTGGTGTTCACCACGTCACTGAGCCGGTTGGAATACCTCGGTGGACGGTTTCTGGCCGCGCTGGTGATCAACCTGCTCGTCTTGCAGGGCGTGACGGCGGGCATTCTGCTGGGGATCTATGCCCCCGGTGTCGACCCAGCCCTGGTCGCGCCATTTCGCGCAGCGACGTTTCTCACCGGATTTGCCTACATCACGCTGCCAAACGCCGTCGTCGCCACGGCGTTGCAGTTCGTATTGGCTCTGCGCAGCGGTCGCACCATGGCAGGCTATCTGGGCAGCATGACGCTGTTCTTCATGGGGTTCTTCGTGGCATCGCTGATCATGTATCGGCAACGCTTCGGTCCGATGTTCGATCCCATCGGTGTGCGGTTCATCATGGAAGAGATTTCCCGCTCATGGACCGAAGTGGAGAAGAGCACCCGCCTGCTGTCGCTCTCCGGGACGATCCTCGCCAATCGGGTGGTGTGGCTGAGTGTGGCCGCATCGGCATTGATTGCGACCCTGGTGCAGTTCCGGTTTGTGCATCGCGCTGAACGTAGCGGCGTGTGGCGCCGCCTCTTCCAACGGTCCCGCGCGTCCACTGCCAGCGCACCGGTGCCGTCCACAATCGCGATCTCCTCCCAGGCACCGGTGGTGGTACCCAATGTCACGCGATCGTTTGGCGCTGGCATCGCGCTGCATCAGTTGCTGGCGACGGCGTGGATCTCGTTTCGTGCCATTGCCACGAGTTGGGCGGGATTGGCGCTGCTGGTGTTTCTACCAGTGATCACGTTGCCGGTACTGATCGACCAGATGTCGTCGCTTGGCTCGCCACTGGTACCCACGACCATTCGCATTCTCGGCGAACTCATCGCACCACTGTCCGATGAACTGAGCCGCTGGGTGATTGTACCGCTGCTGCTCGTGTTCTTCGCCGGTGAATTGGTATGGCGCGAGCGAGAAGCCGGTCTTGGCGACATCAGCGATGCGATGCCCGGCTCGGACTGGACCCCGCTGGTGGGCAAGTTCCTCGGGTTGGCGTTGGTAGTAGTGGTGTTTCTGGCTGCGCAGATGTGTGCCGGACTGCTCGCCCAAACCATTCTCGGATACAGCGAGTACGACGTGTCGTTGTATCTGCAGATCCTGCTGGGGCTGCAATTGCCCGAGTATCTGCTCTTTGCACTGCTGACGATGGTGGTGCACGCCGTTGTGAACCAGAAGTATGTGGGCCATCTGGTCGCTATCCTGGCCTATGTGTTCATCACGCTGGCCTCGTTGTTCGGCGTGGAACACAACCTGTTGGTCTTCGGCGCGGCGCCGCAGTGGTCCTACACCGAGATGCGCGGATTTGGTGGCACCGTCACCCCATGGCTGTGGTTCAAGCTGTACTGGGTGTCCTGGTCGGTATTGCTGGCGGTCGTGGCACGATTGTTCTGGAATCGGGGCCGCGAGCACAGCGTGCGTCTTCGCCTCGCGATCGCCCGGCAACGGTTCAGGGGACCGACCGCGATCACCGCGGGCGTCGCCAGCACGCTGATCCTGACGTTTGGCAGCTACGTCTTCTACAACACCAACGTGCGGCACGACTATCGCACGGCAGATGAGGTGGCGGAGCGCAGTGCGGAGTACGAACGACGGTATGGCCGATTCGCCGCCGTCACACAGCCGCACCTCGCGATCGCCAACCTCGAGGTCGACCTGCACCCGGCGCAACCTTCCGTCGATATCACAGGCACCTATCATCTGGTGAATCGCAGCGCGGCGGCCATCGACTCGGTGCATGTGGCCACACCTGTTGGCGTATCTCCACTCGAGCTGACCATCAATCGGTCCGCCGTTCACGCCGTCAACGACAGCGCATTGGGCCATCACGTGTTCGTACTGGCTACGCCGCTCGCGCCGGGCGATGCGATGCAGCTCAACTTTCGTGTGCACGTCGCTCCTCGGGGCTTTGCGGAGACAGGCATCGACCCCTCGCTCGCCGCCAATGGCACATTCATTGGCAACAACTGGCTGCCGGCGATTGGCTATCAATCCAGCCGAGAGCTGATGTCGCCCAGCGAACGTCGGGCCTACCAGTTGCCCTCTCGTACAGTCATTCCCTCGCTGTACAGCAAACAGGCACCGCTGGCACCGCGTGGGGGCACGCAGCTCAACACCGTCCTCAGCACCACCGAAGATCAGGTCGCCGTTGCACCTGGCGCACTGCAGCGTACCTGGGTGCGCGACGGTCGGCGCTACTTTCACTACGAGACCAGCGCGCCCATCGGCAATGAATGGGTATTTGCATCCGCACGCTACGCCGTGCACGACGAGACATGGAACAACCCGGATCAGTCCGGTCAGTCCGTGCAGATCCGCCTTTACCACCACCCCACTCATACCCAGTATCTCGACCGCACCCTGCGCAGTATCCGCGCGTCACTGACGTACTACTCAGCACAGTTTGGCCCTTACCCGTACACGCATCTCACCATGGTGGAACGTCCGGGTGAAGGGACCGGCCTGCACGCCGACGCCAGCATGCTGTCGCACTCGGAAGGTTTTGTCCACTGGCACCCGCGCGAAACGGCAGGCAGTCTCGATATGCCGTATGCCGTGGTGGCTCACGAGATGGGACACCAATGGGGAGTACCGTCGGCGTACGTGGAAGGTGCGCCCGTGATGTCGGAGAGTCTCGCGTGGTACTACGCCATGCGTCTGGTGCAGCACACCTCCGGTACGGAGCAGTTGCGTCGACTCACGGCATTCATGCGTGAACCGTATCCGTATGCACCCATCCGTCGCGGCGAACCGTTGCTCCGTGGACTCGACCCCTACATGTCGTATCGACGGGGGCCTTTTGCCTTGCAAGCGCTCAGCGAATATGTGGGCGAAGCGCACATCAACAGCGCCATGCGGAGTCTGCGTAACACACATCTTCCCGACTCGGCGCCATTGGCCACGACCCTCGATCTGTACCGTGAACTCAAAGCCGTCACGCCCGATTCTTTGAACGGCCTGCTGCATGACCTGTTCGAAGTGAACACCTATTGGTCATTGGAGACCGAGCAGGCATCGATGGAGAAGATGGCCGAAAACATGTGGCAGGTCACGCTGGATGTGCGTGCGCGCAAGAGTGCTTTCGACAGCGCCGGCGTGGAGACCATCGTGCCAATGGACGAATGGGTGGAAGTCGGAGTGTTCAGCGAGGGCGCGTCCGAACCTCTGTACCTGCAGAAGCACCGCATTCGCACAGGATCACAGCGCATCGTCGTGTCGGTGCCTAAGGCTCCTTCACGGGCTGGCATTGATCCATTTCATCTATTGATCGATTCCACTCCTCAGGACAACGTCCGCCCGCTGCGCGCCAGCCGCTGAGACGCCCAGGTCGTACGCACAAACGCCGCGCAGAGATCTGCGCGGCGTTCGTGTCATGGACCAGGCGATCGTGTCAGGCTGCCTGACGCCGCCGCCGGAAGGCCAGCAGGGCACCCAGACCAGCCGCCATCAAGGCATAGGTGCTGGGTTCCGGTACAGTGCTCACGTTCTGCGCAATGAAGCTGCCCGTGCCGAAGTCCTGATTCTGCTGCCAACTGCACGCCACGGCGTAGTACGTATCGCCTTTCGCTCCGCAGATGAAGAACTGTCCGTCGGCCAGCGTCAGCTCCAGACCATCACCGAAGAACATGCTCAGAGTTTGCGCGCCACCGCTGATCAGTGATCCCTGTAGGCCATCCCCTTCGAGATTCAGCGCGTGCACCCAGGGCTCTACGGGAGCCTCGGGCGGGAGTCCGGTGTAGACGAGGAACGAATCCAGCAGATTCGAGCCTTCATACGTGAACGAGACGAAGTTGTTGTTCGTCAGCATCTGGCCCTGCACGTAGTTGTTGAGGACCAATCTCCCCCCCACTTGGTACGTGCGCTCTTCTGCCGCCCTCGCACAGTCCTCACAATTGCCCACGAATTCCCAGAACGAGAGCTGGGCCTCAGCGGCTCTTGGTGTCCCCATACCGACCAGTGCTGATACTGCCAACAGCGTCCCGACCAGCTTTCCGCGAAGTGGCGCCATCGCCTTCTCCTGCTGCATGGTGAATAGGTAGATGCGTTCCAATGTCATGCACTTGGCATGAAACATGCCCGAGCAACCAATGCTGGGCTCGGTGAGGGGATTGCGGCGGAACCCATTTGTTTCCAGTCATTTGAACGTGACCGATCTCGGTATCTCTGAACGGAGAGATCTCACAATGTGACGGTGCACCTACATATTGTGGCGACGACGCGACTCTCAGCCGTTTCCATTTCCCCCACGTCGAGAATCCGAATCATGCGAAGTCATGTCATGGCGATCGTGATGGTACTGACGAGCCCTGCTTTGCTTGCAGCCTCCAAGGCATCTGCGTCAAAGGCGAGCTCAACCGCGCGCGACGTGATGATGCCCGTCGATTCGTCCGCCGCGTTTCTCACAGCGCTGCGTACCCACTGCGGTCGTGCGTACGAAGGCCAGCTCGTGAATCCGCAGCCGGCCGACAGTGCCATGCGTGGACAGCGTCTGGTGATGCACGTGCGCGGATGCGGCGACACCGTGCGGGTCCCATTTCACGTGGGTGACAATCGATCCCGCACGTGGGTCTTCACGCGCACATCGAACGGCGTGCGTCTCAAACATGACCATCGCCATGAAGACGGCAGCGAAGATCGCGTGACGCAGTATGGTGGCGATGCCATGGCTCCGCGGGCTGCGTCCCACGTGGAATTCCCCGCCGACAGCGCCACCGCTGCACTCATCCCGACCGCGCGCACCAACGTGTGGACCGTGGAGCTCACGCCCACCCGCTTCAGTTACCAACTTCGCCGCGAAGGCAGTGATCGCCGGTTCCGGGTGGACTTCGATCTCACCCGACCCATCACGCCGCCACCAGCCCCGTGGGGTGCCGACACCAAGGCGCGTTGACGGCCGTCGATCAGCTCTCCTTCCGCCAGTGTTTCATGTCGCGAAGACGACCTGATTCAACGGCCCTTGGACACACATGCTGAGCGAAAGGAAGAATCGCCGAGTGTATTGACGTCCGGTTTTGCGTAGGAATACACGAACCGGTTGCCACCGTGCTCGAAGGTGGCGCGACGGAAGAAACGAACCGCGCCGTGTTCCTGCCAATCGTCGAACACCACACGAACCTCCCGCGGACCCGAACCCGTGTGATTCACCACGTCGAGTCCAACAGGCACAGAATCGGTGATCCGCAGGTGCATCAACAGCGGGGCACCAAGTTCGTCGGTGAAGCGCAACGACATCACGCTGTCCGCACCCCAGCGTCGGTCCGCATCCCGTACCGGCGCCGCCATCCAGCGTGGTGATACGACGAGCATATGCAGGTCGTGTCCACGCACCACACTGCGAGTCACCGAATCGAGGGGCATCGCGGTGCCGTCGGCATCGCATGACCACCCCGTCCCGAAATCCACACCCGCCACCAGACTGCTGCCCATGGTCAGATGCACACGACCATCCGTAGCGGATGCGATGCGTGCGTCGAAACCTCCGGATGGCGACTCCACCGTCGCCACTGTCAGAATGGTCTTGATCGTGTCGGTGATGCCGAGTGCGCGATGGGCGGCATCGAGCAACTCCGGGCCGGATGCCTCAGGCGATGGGCTCCGGCAGGCGGAAAGCAGTGCGACCGTGACGAACAGCGCGCGGTACATGGTGCTGGGAATCTCGAGTTTCACAGGGTTCTCGTGTTCGCTACAACGCCCGTTACTTCGCCCGCGCCAGCGCCTCATCCAGCATCTTGATGAGCGCTGCACGGTCGTAGCTGAACTGGTGGCCGTGATTGAGCTGCACCATCTCTTCCATGGCCTTGCGGATGGTCACCGTGGCCTGAGCCTCCGCGGGTACCACCATGTAGCGCGGTCGCGGCTGCGGGGCAGTGAAAGCATGCAATGCGGCCGACGCCACGCTGTCGGGCGGCGCGTACGAATCGTAGTTGCCCATGGCGCGCACGAAATTCTGCATGGGCGTCTCGAACGGAGTGCCCTTCGCCCGTTCGGCGGCGGCCACGGCCGCGGCCATCGTGTTGCGGCCGATCTCCGAGCGATAGTTGCCCGGTTCAATGAGACTGGACGTCACACCCAGCCCGGCCAGTTCCACACCCAACGCATCACCAAAAGCCTCCACCGCGTGTTTGCTCATGGAATACACACCGAGCATGGCACCCGACAGAATGCCGGAGATGGAGGAAATGGTCACCACGCGTCCCTTGGATGCGAGAAGCAAAGGGGCCATCCCCCGCGTCACACGCAGCGGCCCCACGACATTCACATCGAGCACCCGCGTGAGTTCTGCATCATCCGTGGCAATGAGGGGACCGCCAGTGGCCACACCGGCGTTGTTCACCAACCCATACAACCCGCGCCCATCGGCCTGAATCTGCTTCGCCACGGCCGCCACATCGGCCGTTGAGGTCACATCGAGCCGCACCCCACGCATGTTGGGAATGGCCGACAGGGCCGCGATGTCGTCCGCCTGACGCGCGCCGGCGTACACGAAGAACCCTTCCTTCGCGAGTCGCTCGGCAATCACACGCCCAATGCCGGAACTCGCACCGGTCACCAGCACCGCAGGTTGCGGAGCGGCCTGAGCACGCAGGGCGTGTGTCGGCGCCATCGCCAATGCGCTCAAGAGCGCAAGCGCCATCAGTATCGGACGAGTGAGGGGCATCGAAAGGCAGGTATGGAGGGAGTGGATCGATCGCGCCGATGTGGCGCAGGGGAGAGAAGATGCCACCAATCGTACAGATCGTCGGTCCCTGCGCATCTCCACTCGTCCCACTCCGACAATTTTGCAACATCTCGCAGGAGAGCGTCAATCCGAAACCGCCCGTGACGTGATCGCGTATTGAGCGCGCAAGCGATTCTTCGCGGTCCCCTCACACCACAGGCTCTCATGCGGCACGTCATGGGCGTTGGCATCGCGCTGTACGCGATCGCAGCCCCCGCGTCACTCGCGGCGCAAGCGCCTCCGGTCACTAGGCCGGCAGCCGCCGCAGCGCCCACACTCGCATCACTGGACAGTCTCATCACACACTCGATGGACGAAGCCGGCATCATGGGTTTCAGCGCGGCCGTGATCGTCGACAAGCGCGTCGTGTGGATGAAGGGGTACGGATTCATGGACTGGCAGCGCACACGTCCGTTCACACCCAATACCACTGCCAAAGTCGCCTCTGTCGCGAAGCCATTTGTTGGCGTGTCCATGATGCGGGCCGTGAAGGAAGGCAAGCTCTCGCTGGATGCCGACATCAATCGGTACCTGCCGTTCCGCGTGGTGAACCCGCACCGCCCCGATGTGCCCATCACACTGCGACATCTCGCCACGCACACCTCGGGCATCACCGATCGATGGGAGATCTATCGCGCCACCTACACGTTCGACGGCGATTCCAGGGAACCGTTGTTGAGTTTTCTCACGGCGTACTTCACACCGGGCGGGAAGTACTACGCGAAGGAGAACTTCCTCGAGGCCAAACCAGGTGAATTGCGCGACTATTCCAACATCGGCGCCGCACTCGCTGGCCTGATCGTGGAGCGCGCGTATGGACAGCCGCTGAATGTGTATACCAGGCAGCATATCTTCACGCCGCTCAAGATGACGCACACCGGCTGGTTCATGCGCGACGTCGACCGCACGAATCACTCCACGCCGTTCGTGTCACAGAGCGGATTCACGGTACCCATCCCAATCTACGGCGGCACGACTTATCCGGACGGCGCCCTGCGCACGTCGGTGTCCGATCTGTCGCGTTTCTTCATCGCGATGCTCAACAACGGTACCTACGAAGGCACACGCATCCTCGACTCGGCAAGCGCCGCCGAGATGCGGCGTTTCCAGCTCACGGACGCGAACCGTCCGACCAACTTCCCAGCCGCCGACGGCAATACCGGCCTGTTCTGGCGCACCAAGTTCAATGGCCTGCGAGTGGGTCATGGCGGCAACGACCCCGGGGTGGAAGTCGAAATGCTGTCGGACGTTGCCGGCAACGTGGGCGTCATCTACATCTCCAATACATCCCTGAGCGGCACCGATCGACGCGCCACCGGGGCGATCTTCGATGCCCTCTGGAAATACGGCGAGCACATACGCGCGACCGGATCCCCCAGCTCGCGCTGAAGCAGGAGACCAGGATCGATGGCAGCAACGTTGTACGGGTTTCGGAGTTGCGACATGGTACGCAACGCGATCAAGTGGCTCGACGCCAATGGCGTGGCCTACACCTTCTTCGACTATCGCAAGGACGCGCTCGATCCGGCGGTGGTCGACGACTGGTTCGCACGCGCCGATTGGGAGCTGGTGTTCAATCGCAACTCCACCACCTTCAAGGAATTGCCAGAGCAGCAAAAGGTGGGCATCGATGCACAACGCGCGAAGCAGATGATGCTGGCCGAGACCAATCTCATCAAACGTCCGGTGCTCGATACGGGCGATCAGCTCCTGCTCGGCTTCAAGGCGGCGAACTGGGCCACCGCACTGGGCAAGTAGTGGTCAGCTAGCGGGCACGGCGCAGCAGTGCCTTGATGCCGAGTGCCACGAACCCCGCAAGCAATCCCCACAGCGCGGCCCCCAGTCCGAACAGCGCCAGGCCTGAGGCCGTGGCCAGAAAGGTGATGATGGCGGGATCGCGCGCATCCACGTCACCGAGCATCTGTTCGATGGCCCCGATGATCGAGGGGATGAGCGCAACGCCGGTCAGTGCGGCGATCGTCGAATGTGGCAGGGCGACGAATACCCGCACCAGCACCGGCGAGAAGAGCGCCAGCAGCAGATAGAACGCACCATACAACACGCCCACCACCCAACGTCGGTGGTGATCGGGGTGGGCGTCCTTGTTGGTGCACAGTGCTGCAACGATGGCTGCCAGATTCACGGCATGGGCGCCGAAGGGCGCGGCCAGCAGACTGGCAAACCCGGTGCCCAGCAGCAGTGGGCCCGCTTGTGGCTGGTAGCCCGCCGATCGCAACACCACGAGCCCCGGCAGATTCTGCGACACCAGTGTCACGAGGAAAAGTGGCACGCCCACACTGACGATCGCGCGCAGATCAAACACCGGCATGACAGGCAGCAACGCACCGAACGTGGCGCCTGCTGGCACATCGGCGATATCACCACGCGCGAGTGTGAGCAGCAGTCCCGATGTCAGCACCAACAGTAGTGCATACAATGGCACCCGCTGACGGGCGGCGACATACACCACGACCAGCAGGGAGACCAGCAGCGGGTCCACGGCCCCCAGTCGAAACAACTCCAGCGAGAACGGCATCAACACGCCCGCCAGCATGGCCGACGCAATCGCATTCGGCATGCGCTCGGCCAGTCTGCCGAGCACCGGGATCAATCCCACCAGAATCATCATGGCCGCCGCGGCCACAAAAACGCCGATTGCGACCTCCCAGCGTAGTCCCGCCGTGGTGGCACCGAGCAATGCTGCACCCGGTGTAGACCAAGCCAGCACGATGGGCATACGCACCCGCATGGACGCCACGATACCCGTGACGCCCATGGCGAGGCACAACGCAGTCACCGCTGATCCTGTTTGTTCGACCGTCGCCCCAAGCGTGCGCATGGCTTGCACCACCAGGGCGACGGTGCCACCGAATCCGATCAGGACCGCCACCAGTGCGGAGGTCCATGACGGAATCGGGGGGAGCTTGCTGTGCATCCCGTATGCTAGCAGCGCGGCGTGTGAATTACGCGGCGTCGCTCGGGGCCAGCGAAAGCCGTACATCGAGGCCGTTGCGCGTGGCATGCGAGTACGGGCACACCACGTGCGCCGCCTGCATCAGTTCCGTCGCCGTGGCGGCATCGACACCCGGCAGGCTGATGGTGAGTTCGACATCGAGTCCAAAGCCCTGTCCATCATCACGCTTGCCGATGCCCACGGCCGCCGTCACGGTGGATTCGGGCGAGACGGTCACCTTGCGCTGGCTGGCCACGAACTTGAGCGCGCCGAGAAAGCAGGCGGAGTATCCGGCGGCGAAGAGCTGTTCCGGGTTGTTGCCCTCGCCCCCGGGTCCGCCGAGTTCGCGTGGCGTTACCAGGGCAACACTGAGCGCGCCATCGTGGGTGGCAGCCTGGCCGGTGCGGCCTCCGGTGGCGGTAGCGGCGGTGCGGTAGAGAACGTTCATGGTATGAGCTCCGGTTGAGATTGAACGGTAATTGTTATCGCGATAAAGAATATGAAATTAGTCGATACATTTGTCAACAGTAATTATTATCGCCATATCTTTCTGCCGAGAATCGTGGTACGTTTGATGGAGGAGACCTTATGACCAATCCTGCAAGCACCGCGCTTTCTCTCGATCAGCAACTCTGTTACGCCATCTACTCGGCGGGCATGGCCATCCAGCGCGCCTACAAGCCGTTGTTGGATGAACTGGGCATCACATACCCACAATATCTTGTACTCAGTGTATTGTGGCGCGATGATGCGCTGACAGTGGGCGTAATAGCTGAAAAATTGGCGCTGGAGTCGAGCACCCTGACCCCTCTGCTCAAACGCCTCGAGTCGGCCGAATTGGTGCAGCGCACGCGCAATCCGGAGAACGAACGGCAGGTAGTCGTGTCGTTGACGCCCAAGGGGCAGGCCATGCAGACGCGTGTCGGTTGCCTGGGCGAAACACTGCTCGCGACCGCCGGGATGTCACCTGCGGAATTGGGTGCCCTCAACAGCGATGTGAAACGACTGCGCGATTCGATCTACACCGCGATTGGTGGGTGGAGCGTCAGCGCGGTCTGAGCCAGCTACTTGAGACGCAGCCCCACGTTGACCGGCACGAATCGCATCGGCGCCTGGCCGAACTGCTGATAGCGAACCTCCCCAAACAGGATCGCACGGCGAACCGGAGTCTCCACCCCAGCGCCCGCCGTGAAGCCCGTCGTACGCATGGTCATCGAAGCGGACTGCGGCGCAGATTGGGACAAGAGCGAGGGCAGGACAGCCGACGACCGTACCCAATAGCTCCCTCCACCGGCCAGTGCATAGGGCTGCACCGCGGTCCGAAGCCCAGGCCATCGGAGCACGACACTCGCCGCAGCGGAGTACATCGCGTCTGAACGCTGCATTTGCCCCACTGCGACACCATTGGCATCGGTGACGATCGCCGTTCTACCGCCCAGCGACTGATATCCGGCATCTACGCGAACGGCCAGCCATGACAACGGCATGCGCACCTCGCCAAGTACACCGATCTGCCCCCCTCGGCCGTAGAGTTGGCCGGCCTGCGCACCATTGGGCGTGCTCCATCCAGCCATGACGCCGAGTGAAACGGGCGAGCGCGCGGCCTGCTGTGCTTCGACTACATCCGTCGCAGCAAACATTCCGGCCACGCCGAGCAGGATGGACCGACCTATTGAAGCGCTCATTGGCATACCCCCAAAGTGGTGACGCGTTGTGCTTGCCCTTGCAATTCTGGAAGTGGATTCCACAAATGCAAGGCTACGCCCCGATCATGAAGCCTCTCCGTCGTTCAGCACATCACACGGTCATGACCAAACTCGACCTCAAGAAAGACCTCCGCCATCTCTATGCGCCCTCCGCAAAGGACGTGGCCGTAGTCGACGTGCCGTCGATGCACTTTCTGATGATCGATGGCGAAGGGGATCCCAATCACGCACCCGCATACGCGGAGGCTGTGGAAGCGCTGTTCACGCTCGCCTACGCCATCAAGTTCGCGGTGAAAAAGGGTCCCGCCGGCATCGACTATGGTGTGATGCCGCTCGAGGGACTGTGGTGGGCTGACGACATGAGCGCGTTCACCACCGGCGATCGCTCGCAGTGGCAATGGACCATGATGATCATGCAGCCGGACTTCGTGAACGCGTCGTTGGTTGCCGACATCACGAAGGAAGTGACACGCAAGAAGAACCCCGTTGCCCTGCCGTTGGTGCGCTTCGAGGCCTTTGCCGAAGGGCCCGCCGCGCAGGTCATGCACCTTGGGCCCTTCTCAGAGGAAGGCCCCACCATCGAGCGGCTGCACGGGTTCATCGAAGCCTCCGGTCGTCAGCTCGCCGGCAAGCACCACGAGATCTACCTCAGCGACATCCGCAAAGCCGCGCCGGACAAGTGGAAGACGGTGGTGCGGCAGCCCTTACGCTGACTCCGCCCCGACCCCCCAAAAGCGCCTGTTGACGCGCCGTCCCATTTCCGTATGTTGGATTTTCAGCACTGCTGATATTTCAACACACCGGAGATGACCATGCCCGTCAATGAAGCCCCCGAAACGCCCGCCCTCGAGACCCTGCGCCGCGAGTTCATCCGCTACCGGCGCCGCAGTTTGGCCATCCAATGCCTCGGTGCGACGCTGCTGCTCGGCGCCTGGACCGCCCAGCAGCGCCAGGATCAGGTGATCCGCGTGCGTGGCATCATCGTCGAAGACTCGCTCGGCCGGCCACGCATCATGATCGGGGCCCCGCTCAACCTACCCGGACGCACCGCCGCACAATCCGGCGATGGCATCGCGGTACTCTCGCCCACCGGTGCGCTCCAGACCGCACTCGGCGCGCCCACACCGGCCCCGATGGTCAATGGGGCCCTGGTCAATCGCCTGGGCGGCAGCGCGGGGTTCGTGATCGCCGACCCGGAAGGCAACGAACGTGGTGGCATGGGCGCATTTCCCGATGGCCGCGCCAATGTCTGTCTCGACTACGCCAAGGGTGTGAAAGAAGCCGCCTGTCTGGTCGCGTTCGCCAACGACCAGATGGCCGGCCTGGTGGTGAACGGACTGCCTGGCGAAAAGGCCTTCGATCGCGTGACTGCACTCGTGGGCAAAGGTGGGTGGGCGCAAATGAAAATCGCCGCACCCACCGGTCAGGAGAGTGCCATCCTGCGCAGCACCGGCACCGATCGCGCGCAACTCATGGTCTACGATTCGACCACGAAGACCTACAAGGATGTGCTGCCCAGGGAATGACGCGAGCTACCGCAACGGTACCTCCACACCGACCCGGACGGCATACCAGGATGGCCGCACCACGATCGGCCTGGAGTTGGCGTCCAGACGGGGGAAACCGACCACCTCGGTGGCATCGACACGTGATTGCATGCGCTCCACCGTGAGGAGCAATCGCATGTTCTGACCGCGAGTACCGGCTGCCACACCCACGACAGCCACCGGTCGCATCGGACCGCCCCACAGCACACCCATACCTGCCGTGGCCCGCAACAACGGCAGGTTGGCCGGTGTTTCGATGCCAACCTGCACGGTGGATGTAGCAAACAGATCCCGCCGATCCTCCGCGTTGTATGTGGTATCCACGTTGAATCCGATGAGGGTGCATCCGCTGGGGGCGACACGCACGGCTGCTCGCAGGTCGCCCTGTACGACCAGTAACCTCCATGGACGTATCACCAATGCACCGTTCGCCTCTGGCCCACCGCCATCGCCTCCGTTGCGCCCACACTGCGCGCCGAGTTCATCGGGGATGGATGTGAGGCCACCGGTGATCGCGATTGCCGCGCGCCGATCCCGGCTTTTTGCGCCTCGGCAACGTTGGCGCACACCACAAGCGCGGCCACCAAAGCAAACAAGACAGTCTTCATGCATACACCTCCATGGGTGGTACTGCGGGAGATACCGCCACATAGCGCGCCGCCATTGCCGGGCGGATTCCCTGAACGATAATTCAGGGCAATGACCACACCCATCTCGGAGGCACCACCTCCCGCCGATTCACACCGAGCTCGTCTGCATCAGATCATCTTCGAAGCCGACACGTTTGCCGGTCGCGCGTTCGATGTGAGTCTCATCGTGCTCATCCTGGTGAGCATTCTCGCGGTGAGTGTGGAGACACTGCGTGACCTGTCGCCGCGTACGCAGGCGGTGATGGTGGTGCTCGAATGGGTGCTCACGGCCATCTTCACGCTCGAGTACATCCTGCGGCTGGTGGCCGTACGCAAACCGCTGCGTTATGCCACGAGCTTCTTTGGCGTGGTGGATTTGCTGGCCATTCTGCCGTCATGGCTTGGCCTGTTCGTGCCAGGCGCTCAGGCACTGCTGGTGGTGCGCGTCCTGCGGCTGCTCCGCATCTTCCGCATTCTCAAGCTGGCGCGGTTCCTGTCCGAGGCCGAACGGCTCACGCACGCCCTGCGCGCCAGCATGCGCAAGATTGCGGTCTTCCTGCTGACCGTGGCCACGATCGTGGTGATCGTCGGCTCCATCATGTTCGTGGTGGAAGGCCCGGAGAACGGGTTCACCAGTCTGCCGGTGTCGATGTATTGGGCTGTGGTCACACTGACCACAGTGGGATACGGCGACATCGCGCCGAGAACACCACTCGGGCAGTTGCTGGCGTCACTGGTGATGATTCTGGGCTATGGCATCATCGCCGTGCCAACGGGTATCGTGACCAGTGAGCTGACCGCCGGCCGTTTCCAGCATGGAGTGTCAACACAATCGTGCCCGTCCTGTTCAGCGGGCGGGCACGATCTCGATGCGAAGTACTGTCGGGTGTGCGGGGCAGCGTTGTAAAGGCGCTCTTGTGACGCCATGCTCAACGGGCGATCGGTAGTTCCACTCCAACACGCAGTGCACTCCACCGTGGACGCACGACCATCGGTGTGCGCGACGTATCTACCTGCCCGTTACTGCGCACCTCCTCCGCATTCACGCGCGCGCGATACTGATCCCATTCGATGAGTAACCGTGCACGCTGCCCTCGTGTACCGGTGGCGATGCCCCATACCATCAAGGATGGTTGAGTGCCGCCCAATACCCGCCCCGTGCCGATAGTGGCACGCAACAGCGGCAAACGCGGTGGCGTTTCAAGTCCGATACGCACCGTAGATAGGAAGGTGGGATCCTGCCGGTCTCTTCTGTCGTAGCCAACCCTGACACGAGATACCAGCCCGAGACAGCTTGACGGCATGGTGATCACTGTTGCGCTCAGATCCGCCTGTGTGGTGATCCATCCCCAAGGCCGGAACAGGAATGATGCAGCGCCTAAGACACCAGCCCCTCCTCCATTCTTGGGCACTCCACACTGAGAGACAAAGGCATCAGGAAGGGTGGAGAGCCCGCCGCTCAATCCCAACCCCACGCGGCGCTTCCCTGCGTTCTGCGCCACCACCTCGGAAGGCATGAGCAACAGACCAGCGAGAACAACTGACAAAACAATCTTCATGGACTCAGAACCTCCGAGGCATCGTGTAGCCGAGTCGAGCCATCATCATACTGTCACTCGCACGGACCTTTCTAGCGAGCGGTTCGAGCGCATCCCATGCCATCTCGGGAGCGCCACCCAACATGAACTCGAACACGCCATTCATTGTGCGACGAGCTTCATTGCCCGGCGCTGTCGGTCGATCGCCCACCGAGAACCATCCAAGTGGTTGGCGATTTGCCCGCGTTGTCGCCATGCTCACAGGCATGCCAGTTGAATCAACGGCTTCTCCGACCAGGGTATAGCCGTTGATATGCGGCGAGGAAAGCAACTCTGAAGTGGTCCGTTCCACATCCATAGCCATCCAGCGATAGGCAAGCTGTGGCTGAGTGCGGAAGTACCAAGCGTATGGCGCGCCATCTACATGTAGTTCCACCCGATAGGTACCGCGTAGCCTGCTGGACGTCCTTTGCGCCAACGTCCAATCGAGCTCGAGCACGGCCTCGCGCAGAATGGAGCGCAGTGGCTCCATCTCGGCCAGTGCACTATTCGTGCGAGCCCATGCCATGGCCCGGACGATTCGCGCGCGATCAGCCGCATCCAGGTCGCCAGGACGGCGTTCTGGCGAGTGCCGCCACGGTCGATCAAGAATCGATTCGATACCGAACATCGCTTCCGGTGAAGCCAACTGGACGCTGCCAGGTACTCCTTCCGGTCTGCCCCGTCGTGGATAGGGATATGAACCAAGTGCGCGGATCAGAAATACGGGCACGTTCCCAACCCAATGCTCCCGCGGCAGCAGCGAAGCGCGCACAAAGCTCACTTCACTGGCCACCGCAAATGTGTCAGTGCTTGCCCAGGGCACGGAGCGGCAGTCGGCTCCATATGGAGCAGCACGAATGAGTGCGACCGGCTGACGGTCGACGATGCCAGACCCGGACAACACGGCACGAGTCGCCGAGTCGAGATTCAGTATGCGCACCCGTGCTGCCGGCAGGAGCACCGGCCGCGCTACGCTGCCCGGCTCCCGTGCATTGCCATAGGACGCCTGTTCGTCGGCGGTAAACGACAATGTGGTGTCGCGCTCCACGCGTACGACCGCAAGCGTGGGCTCGGGCCCCATCGAACAACGCGAGTTGGCCCGGAGTTCCGGTAGGTGGGTGGTAAGAGCCACACCAACACCACACACGCCAATTGCAGCGGCCCGCCACGGTGACATTTGCCAGGAGCACATGAACTTCAACATGCGAAGAGGTACGTACCGAAACCAGCATCTGGCAAATGGCCATGTCACATCACCACCCGCCATCTCGTCACACCACTACAAGAGCCCGTCGCGATTCCGAGGTGGTCTGATGTCACATAGATGAAGTAAGAGGAGCATAGCCATGAAGATCGCCATCGCCGGGGGCACCGGCACCGTGGGCCGCCATACCGTGGCGGCGGCCCGAAGCCGAGGCCATGAGGTCGTCATTCTGTCCCGATCCCATGGGGTGGATGTGCAGACTGGAGAAGGACTCGCCGCAGCGCTCACCGGTGTGGACGCGCTCATCGACGTCACCAATACCACCACGTTGTTCGCCGCTACCGCGCGCCGGTTCTTCGAGACAGGGACCCGCAACTTACTGAGCGCCGAACTCACGGCAGGGGTGAAGCACCATGTTGCCCTGTCGATTGTGGGTATCGATGGCATCGATGCGGGCTACTACGCCGGCAAGCTGGCGCAGGAGCGGCTGATTGCCGCGGGGCCGGTTCCGTACACCATTGCGCGGGCAGCGCAGTTCCATGAGTTCGCCGGACAACTGCTCCACGGCATGAAGGGACCGATCGCCATCATGCCCATGACGCTCATGCGGCCCGTGGCGGCGCAGGAGGTCGGGGATCATCTGGTGACCGTGGCGGAAGGCGGACCGGTGCAACGCGCCGTGGATCTGGTAGGACCTCGTGACGAGCGCCTAGCCGATCTGGCACGTCGCCAGCTCGCTCACGAAGGCCATCGGCGACGCGTGGTGGAACTACGCATTCCTGGTGTCTACGGACGCGGATTGGCCTCGGGTTCTCTTCGCGGTGTATCACCACGCATCGAGGCGCGTCTGACATTCGATGAATGGTTACAATCAGGGACAGCGTTTGCGCGTTGAGGCTTTCCGGATGGACGATGCCGCACTGGGGGTCTTGCAGTCTGTTTCCCCATGGTCGATCTCGACCGTGCCGATACGCTGCGCCGCAGCAAGCGCCTGTTCACGCAGCAGCGGCTTGTAAATGCCAATCGAGATCAGGGCGTTGTTCATCGCGTACCGTGCCCAGTTCGCGGAGCCATGAATCCGCTCTTCGATGGTCGTCAGTATCTGTTCGGCATATGCATCGCTGATCGCATCCGGATCGTGCTTCAGACGATCGGCCAGTATGCCATAGCCCATTTCACCATGCCGTTCGTCCGAGGACAGCATCCAGTCGCGCATGGTCTCATCGGCAATTGGGCTGCGCGCCAGCAGTGCTGACAGATAGCACCCCACGAAGTGCACGGGTCCGTCCTGAATCCAACGATCAGCGTCGGACCGCGTCACCTGCTCCGGATTGGCAACCAGCAATGCCAGGATGCGGGCCTCGGCGTTTCCTGTTTCCCAAAGCGCCATCGCAAGCGGATGATTCCTCTTGATCCGCTTCTGCAGCTTGGCGATCTCCGAGGTCAGCACGCCAAAGACCCGTTCGCCAGAACCATGACGCCGATAGATCACGGCGGTCTGCGGCTTCCCGAGCTGCGCGAGTGTAGTCAGGATGTCTTCCGTGTTCATCGCTACCTCCCATTGAAGCTAGTGCCGGGCGCCATGCAAGCGCGATGGTGTTCCCGCATGCGTCAGACTGTCGAGCATCCGTTGCGCTCCTGCTCGTGTCTCGCCGGTCACAGCACTGCCCAGAATTTCCCCAAGGTAGCGCCTGGCTGCCTCGGTGTCGGTGGGCGCTGACATCTGCGCCAGCGCCATCCAGCTCCACGCCTTGAAGAGTCGGCTGAGGAAATCCGGATGCTGGTTGGGCAACGCCAGAATGCGCTCGAAATGTGCCTTGGCTTCCGACATGCGCCCACGTGACTGCAGCAGTTCCCCTTGGGACAGCAGCATCCAGCGATTGAGTGGATGTTGGATCAATAGCTGTGCGCCGTCGCGAATACCCAGATCCCGCTGAGCCGTGTCGGACAACATGGCAGATGCAAAATGCATCACCGGATCAACGGCATGCGGATAGCGGGAGCGGACGAGCATCAGTTTTGCCTCGGCACCTGGCACCTGTTCTGTCCATAGGTCCATCATCGCCCACCCGATCAGTTCATCGCGAAACCGATAGCGATGTGCCGTCTCCATCGAATCGAGTGCCGCGGCGAGTGCGACATGGTTGCGGGCTGGCCGCACGATGGGTGCGCCTGGTGCCGAAAAGGCAAACAGACGTAGAAATGCCATCGCAAATGGCGACTTGGTGACATCCCCCATCAGCAACCGAAACGGATCGCTGAGTACGTTGGAATTGGCAAAGATGAATACCGACAATTGACGGTCCGGCAGACGCACCAACAGCGCGCCGGAGTGTTCGGGGTCGTCCTGCCCGAAACTCCACATCACCCGCTCGCCCTGCACCGTCTGTGCAAACCAACCCAGGCTCACCGGTAGGGGTGTGTCGTGTATCGATCGCGACGGTGTAGCGAGTTGAGTGAGTCCTTTCTCCGAGAGCAACATTCCACGATCTATTGTTGCAAGGAACGCACCCATGTCTCGCGTAGTGGAGACCAGGCCGGCATGAGCACCGAGATGCGGCGACTCGTGTCCGTGCATGCCCGCGGGACGCACGATATGGGCCGACAACACATCGTGCAGCGACGAATCCGTGATGGCTTCGATGACTTGTCCCAGCATGGCATACCGATTGGTGCCATACACATACTCCGTTCCGATCTGACCTTCGGCCGTGTGCGTGAGCAAGTGTCGAACGGTGACACTCTCAGGCAGTGCCAAGGCCTGCACATAGGATCGTGCCGGTGCATCGAGTATGAGTCGCCCTGATTCGACCATCTGCATCGCAACCACACCGGTGAGAGCTTTGGTGACCGATGCGATGCGCAGTGGCGTATCCAGGCTGAACGACGTGGTATCCGGCGGATGCGCTGTGCCGAAGCCACGGGCGTGCACCACCTGTCCGCGCTCCACGATGGCATAGGCCAATCCGGGAATGGCCAGCGCACCCTGCAGATCCTGCAGCTCCTGATCGAACGCGGCGACACTGGCCTGCCAGCCGCTCGCCGGACGGGATGAGTCGGTGCAATTCGCGAGAACAATGCAGGCGCAGACGGCTGACACCAGGGCGGCTGTCGATGGCACACCGTAGCGAAACGAAATTTTCATAGCGATTGGACATCGGAACGGCTCAAGCCGTTTGAACTCACCCACCCCGCAATGGTACCGCAGAGCTACCTGACCAACGAGGCATCACGCTCGCGGGAGACCCCAGGAAAGTGCAGTTTGTTGGCAGTGCCTTCAAATGCTGGCGTTCCTTCCGCCTCCAATCTACCGGCAATCCCTATGCGCCTCCCCGCCTTGACCGGCCGGGCATGCTCGGCACTCGCCGCGCTCGGCCTGTTTCCCACGGTGATCCTGTCACAGGCGCCGACCGTCGACGCGGCCCCGTTGCGTCCGGATCAGTACGAATCGGCGGTCTTGCTTGGGCGTGTGTGGGGCTTCGTGAAATACCATCATGCCCGATTCGTCGTTGCCGGGGCGAACGCCGACTCGGCGCTCATCGAGTCCTTCTCCCTCGTACTCGAGGCAAAAACTCCCACGGCTGCTCGGGATTCCATCGTCGCATGGCTCGACCGGATCGGCCCCCCACCACCATGCGCAGACCGGTGCGCTTCAGGCACGGGAGATGTCGCGCTGAGCGCCGATATCGCGTGGATCCGTGATACCGCGACCGTGGGTGCGCGTATTGCCGAGCGTCTCGGTCGCATTCATGCAGAGCGGCCGCAGGTGGCGCGGCAACGCTATGCTGGCCCCGCGACGCAGGCGCAGAATCCCGGATTCACGAACGAACCACCATACGAAGCGCGTTTCCTGGCGCACTCCATGATACGCCTGGTCGGTGTGTTTCGGCTCTGGAACATACTGGAGTACTGGTTCCCCTATCGCGATCTGATGGAGCCCGACCGCGTGCGCATCCTTCGTGATGCGGTGCCGGCGGCATGGACCGCCACACGCACCGATGACTATCAGCGTGTCCTCATCCGCCTCATGGCCCGCGCACAGGATACACACGCCAATCTTTGGAGTTCACTGTCGTCTCGTCCACCGGTCGGACGATATGTCCTACCCGTCGGCATGCGCATGATCGAAGGCAAACCCGTCGTGTTCCGGTTTACCAATGATTCCCTGGGACCACGCAGCGGATTGCAGGTAGGCGATGCCATTCTCGCGGTAGATGGGGCGCCGGTCGATTCACTCTTCCGCGTGTGGGCGCCGCTGTATGCGGCGTCCAATCAACCCACCCGCGAACGCGATATGACCCGTGGATTGGGGCGAGGAGACGACACGATTGCCACGCTCCTTGTGGATCGGGGCGGCAAGTCTCTGATGCTTCGCGTGCCGCGGGTCTCTCCAGCATTGACCAACCCAATGGCTGCCAGCACGCACGACCTTCCGGGCGAGACGTTCCGGATGCTGACGCCGGAGGTGGCATATGTGAAGCTCGGGCCGCTCATGCCGGACAGCGTCGCCGGCTATGTACAGCGCGCGATGAGTGCGAAGGTGTTCGTGGTCGACAATCGAAACTATCCGAGCCACTTCCCGTTGGCGGCACTTGGCGGTCACCTGGTCCCGGCACGAGCAGAGTTCGCCCGCATCACCGCCGCGGACTGGTCCAATCCGGGCACATTTCGTTGGAGTGGTATGGTGTCTTCCCTGCAACCACGTGTCCCACTGTTCACAGGCAAGGTGGTGATACTGGTAGACGAAGCCACGCAAAGCTCCGCGGAATTTCACACCATGGCATTTCGTACAGCACCCGGTGCGCTGGTCGTTGGCAGTACTACCGCTGGGGCTGACGGCAACGTCTCTCGTATTCCACTCCCCGGTGGCATGCACGCGTTGATCAGTGGAATCGGCGTGTTCTACCCGGACCGGAGACCAACACAACAAATCGGTATCGTGCCGGATCTCGTTGTGCGGCCGACACTGGCAGGATTTCGTGCAGGTCGCGATGAGGTGCTCGAGGCAGGAGTGAGTCGCGCCCTGGGGCGTCCCTTCAAGCTCCAACCGTAGCAGGCTATCGCCGGAATGATCGAGACCCACTCGCCGCCTGCGCCTGCGTCTCCGGTAACGCCAGACGATATACCGCGAGGCTTACTGCCGGTTGCCCCGAACGGGCGAGCGTGATGGTGCCGAGTGAATCGAGTGGCCCGAGTTGGCCGGTGAGCGCCACCGACGCGGGCTGCCAACCGCGCTTCCAGGGCTGCACATGTTCCACGACCAATCGCGGAAAGACCGTCGCCGGATAGCGAAACAGCAGATGATGTGCGTCGTCGCACGCACACATGATTGGCGTGGTCGCGCCCAATGCCACACCGAGCTTGCCAGCTTGGATCCAGCTACGCGTCGTCACGCCGTCCCGTATATCGATGCCGCGTACTGACAATGAATCACGCAGCGCACGCCAGTCGAATGCATCGAGCGTCGGGTCGGCTGGCGCGCTGAGCACCGCGATATGAGGGCTCAACCATCCAGTCGCGACATGGCTCCCGAGGATCAGCACCAATGTGAGCCACGTCCCCGCGGCCATGGGCAGCCACCATCGCGGCCAACGAACATCGCGTGTGATCGCGCGGTCCAGCATGCGACCGACCAATGGCGCAGCAAATAGCCAACCCGGTGCCTGCCAGTGGGGTAATCCGCGTGCGCCGCCGAGCGTGATGACGGTGAACACGCACACTGGCACGAGCGCCAGGCATGCGAAGAACCACTGACGCACGTCGGTCCGCCCCGATGCGATGGCTCGGCCAAGTGCGACAGCAAACGGCACGGCCATCCACGGCAGGAGCCAGAGTGCCTGACCAACCACGTTCTCAACGAATGGGGCGATCGACCACGCGGCGGTCGTTGCAGCGCGCGCTCCCTGAAAGGTGAACGACACCCATCCATGCTCCGCATTCCACCAGAGCACCGGCACGGTGCACAGCAGGGCGATTGCCGCGGCAAGCCACGGTCCTGATGTGCGGAGCTGCCGGCGACCCGACTCCGTAGTGAGAAGAAACAGTAGAATTCCTGCACCGTAGAGCACGGCGTGATACTTGCTCAGTAGCGCGCCTCCCAACAGCACGCCAACCACTCCCCAACGCAACCACGAATTCGTGGTTGCCGGATCACGAGTGGGATTGGCCGTGTTGAACAACAGAGGTGCGAGCATCAAGGCGGCCAGTGACGCGCACATCACGAGCGGCCCGTCCGGCAACACCCACGTACCGGTGGTGAGTCCGAGCACTCCCGTGCAGACGAGCGACAACGCACCCAGTGCGCCCGCACGAGCGCCAAATGCATGCTGACCAAGGCGCCCAATGGCCCAGAGCGTCACGCTGAACGCCAGCACAAACGGTAGACGAACCGCCAAGGCACGCGTGTCACCCGTCAACCACGTCATGCCACCGGCCATCCAAAAGTGCAACGGTGGATGATCGAAGTAGCTCCACGACAGCGGCCGGGCCACGGTCACGGCGTACGACTCGTCGACACCGAGTCCTGTCGCGGCGGCAACCATCAGTCGAACAACGGTTGATGCAGACACAATCAACCAGAGACGCCTGTTCCACACGGCATCCGATGCGGCGCGCCCCGCGATGTTCACCTCAGCGTTCACGTGAGAATCGGTCGGGCTCTTGGCACACGGCGAGGCTGTCGCGCACGTATCGAGGTGAATGCGGCGCCATACAGACAGAACGCAATCCATCGCAGTGCGGAGGTGCGTGATGTGTCGACCGTGGCCAGCGCCGCGCCGAGTGCCTGACCATCCCATCGTACCACCGGGTTGAGCAGCAACAGTTCGCCTTCACTCGTGCTATCACCCTGCACCGTGGTACGCAAATAGCCGTCGTCGGATCGTGCGATGGCGCGCGCAATGATGATGCCGGCCGAGTCGGTGATGACGGTATTGCGTGCGACACCGTCCTGACCAGAGATCGTCACCCGACCAACGGGTCCGCGCACGCGCACTTCGAGCGTATCACCAGTGATGTGTTGTGACAGGAACTGCAGATGTGCTTGGCCGCGCTGGCCGCGCACGCCAATCGTACGGCCAGCCCGAATTGCCAATCGCACATCAGCAGCAGCACTGGATGGTGTGTGCACGAGTGTCCAGTTCACCCCGGTCTCGCCGGCGCCATGAATATCATGCGAATCGTCGTTGGCGAGCACCCACACCGCGCGCCCCGCCGAGAGGGCGGCGTCCCACTGCGCGGTGGCCGGAGCGACGAAGTGATTGAGCACCTCGAGCGCATCATAGCCTGAGAGCCGGCGGAGGTCGGCCAGTGAGTGTCCGTCGCGTATTGCCGGATGGGCAAGGGCTACTACGGCGCCAGTGGCACGGATCCGATTGATGATGTCCTGCTGCTGGTGTGCGGTCTGCCCCAACGGATAGTCACGCCACACCACTTTGTCGCCGCCGATCGCCAGGCGATGCGACTTCTGCACGTTCCAGCCTTGCTCATAGACCGGGAATGTGCCGGTGACTTCACTGGCCGACAGGGAGTGATAGTTGGACACACCCACGATGTCGTAGCGCATGCCAGCGTAGGCGCTCACGACGTCCTGCGCAGACTGCCCCCCGTTCGTGAGGCCACCCCAGGCGATCGAGTGCGCATGAAAGTTTGCCTTCTGCCAGCGCCCTGCGGCGGGCAGATCACCGTACGGGTTGTACCATCCAGGGCCGACGAATGGCTGGGACACCGCAAAGACGTAGAGCGAGGTCGTCGCGTACAGCAGCGAAACGAGGAGGAGTACGGCGAGCAGCCCTGTCATCGCCTGGGCCGCACAGAACCAGCACAGCCGCGCTAGGGCTGATGTCATCGCACGCACTGCGTGCATCGCACTCCGTCACGTAAGTTTCCGACAACCTTGCCGGGCGTGCCGTGACTGCCAAGCTCTCGTGCCTGGATGTGACAGGCTGTGACCAAACCGTCATACGACGGACGAGATCTACTGTGGAGAAGCGGTGGTGAAAGACCGCAGCTCCATCGTGAGCGTGGCGATACTGACCTTCGCGCGCACCTTGAGCGGAATGTGCCGCGCGTCGTTGGTGAACCACACCTCCGCTTCGCCGCCCTCGGCAAAAAGGCCCTTGGTGCGAATGATCGGCTTCACCACCACCGCATCGAATTCACCGGCCGGTACCTTGATGCGCTCCGTGCGCAGCACACGCACCGTGACCGGGTTGCCATCGCGTCGGTAGTACCGTGGTGCCGTGTATTCGTCGCCTACCTGCAATCGCAGCGTACGAATGAAGTAGATGAACGAGACATCGTCGAGCGGCTGGGCCGAAGCCAGCGTGCCGGTGTCGTCGGGAAAAGCCAGGCTCTCGTAGCGCAGACTACCGGGGAGAAACTCGTAGGTGCGGTCTTTGGAGTATCCCGTCTGGTTGAGTTTCTGCTCGAAACGATGTGAGAACAGATCAATGGCATCGAGCCAGGAGCGCTGCTGGTCATTGATCTTGAATACCGTGATGCCTCCTCTGGTGCGAAACCCGAGGCGATAGGCTGGCCTGCCGCGCACGGTGTCGAGCGCTTCGACGGCCAGCGTGGCGGTGCCACCGCCGCTCACGAGAAACCATCGAACCTGAACCCGGAAGTCGAACGACTCCCCAACCCCGAACGGGACGAGTGCGAACCCAGCGGGCAGGCTCCCGGGGCTGGATAGGCGGCCGGCCTCCTGCGCAAACGCGAAGGAGGGCAGCAGCACGGCGAGGATTCCGGACAGACACAGCTTCCGGGCACGGGAGATCAGCGAACGCATCCCGCAATGATATGCCGGAACACTCCACACGATCCCTCTGTGGCACAATTGAGACGATCGCCCAATGGTCAAGACATGACGTGTGGTTCCATCAAGTCGCGCCTACTGTATCGTCGGCATGCAACGTCTGCAGGAATGCCTGCAGGTACCGGCCAATGACAAATGCCGGTGCTTGCTGAGTGGGGTGGTGCGTGACCATTGTGATACTCACCAAACTCCTGCTGATCGATCGACACCGCCAGTGATTCCGTTTTCCCCCGCGCCACCCCTCGCCGACTGGCCGACCCGCTTTCCGACGCCGTTCGATCGTGGTGCCGTGCACCCGCTGGCACGGCGAGCGGCGGTGGAACTCATGGACACGATCGAAGTCCACCATGCCCTGCCATGGCGCCTGCACGAACCGGGCAATGGCAAGATGTTCGGCGTGCTGGTGGTCGCCGGAGCCGATAGCACCATCGGTTACCTGCGCGGCTTCTCCGGCATGGTCGACGGGCAATGGGACATCGATGGCTGGGCGCCTCCGGCTTTCGATCGGTTCACGCGCGATCTGGTGTGGGTTCCCGGTGAAGCAGAAATGTTCGACTTCGCCGCGAAACGCGCGACACTGGTCGGTTGCCTGCCCGACCACCTGGACGCGACGGAGGCGGCACAGATCACCGCCGCGATTCGTGCGCTCGACGAAACACGCACGGCACGCTCACGCACGCTGATGCGAGAGATTCAGGACAGCTACCATTTCGGGAATGCGCTGGGTGCGGTGCGTTCCCTGCGATCGATCTTCACGCCAGCCGAACCGCCGGCCGGTGCGGGTGACTGCGCGGCACCCAAGCTGCTGGCGCAGGCGTATCGGGCAGGGCTCACGCCGCTCGCACTCGCCGAATTCTGGTGGGGTGCGCCCGCTCCGACCGGGGATCGCCGTCAGGGTGTGTTCTACGCCGCCTGCCGTGGCAAGTGTCTGCCCATTCTCACGCATATGCTGGGCGGGTTGTCGGTCGATCCACCACCACTCTACGGTTCGGCCGCATTGGGGCCCAACGAACCGGCCGTGGTCTACGAAGACGATCATCTGCTGGTGGTGAACAAACCCAGTGGCATGCTCACCGTGCCAGGGCGCGGCCCTACCATGCAGGACTGTGTGATGACACGGCTCCGGGCGCGGTATCCGGATGCGACCGGTCAGATGGTGGTGCATCGCCTCGATCTCGACACGTCGGGGCTGCTGCTGGCCGCAAAGGACCCCATCACGGCATCGGCGTTGCAGCGGCTGTTCTCCTTGCGCGAGATCGACAAACACTACGTGGCGTGGCTCGATGGCGTCGTAACGGACGATCACGGGCACATCCATCTGCCGCTGCGCATGGATGTGGATGATCGTCCGCGAAACATCCACGATCCGGTGTTCGGAAAACCCGCACACACGGAATGGCAGGTGATGGCGAGGACCGATGGACGCACGCGGGTGCGGTTCACGCCGCACACCGGCCGCACCCATCAACTGCGTGTTCACGCCGCCCACCCCGATGGACTTGATGCACCCATTGTCGGCGATCGGTTGTACGGGCGTACCGCGCCAGATGAAGACGAACGGTTGCAACTGCACGCCGAACGCTTGGCGTTTGTGCATCCGGTGTCCGGTGCCAAGGTGGTCGTGGAGCAACCCGCGCCGTTCTGAGTCTGGTACATTGTGAGATGTCTGATACGGCCGAGGTCCAGACCGCACCGACCGGCGAGTCGGTGTTGACGACTGCCGAATGGCAGGCACGTGCCCTGGCACACGTCGAGCGCGTGCAACGGTGGACGCGGCCCTATCGGGAGCGGCGTTCGCGTGGGGAAGCGCACCCGGTCTACGATTTCCTGTTCCAGTACTACAGCTATTCCGGCGGCAGACTGGAGACGTGGCACCCCAGTGCACATGAACACCTGATCGACAGCCCTGAAGCCCGGGAACGCTTCAGCGGACCGGCGTATCACGTATTGAATGGCGTGATCAGACGGAACATGGGTGCACTCCTGCCAGCGGAAGGCGAGACCCTGCAGCAGGTACTGCACGTCTTGCGCACAACGCGCGATCGTGCGCCGAACTTCGGATGTTATGGCATGCACGAATGGGCCATGGTCTACGGTGGCCACGATATTCGTCATGCCGGCATTGCGCCGCTCCGATTGTCGCAGGAGGACGTGGACGCGCTGGTAGAGAGTCGTCCGGTGGCGTGCAGCCACTTCGACGCGTTCCGGTTCTTCGCACCGGCCGCCCGACCGATGAACCGCATCCCGCTGACCTGGCACACGCGGTATGAGATGGAACAGCCGGGGTGCATCCATGCCAACATGGATCTCTATCGATGGGCGTACACGGCCATGCCGTGGATCGGCAGCGATCTGCTCTGGGATTGTTTCGAGCTCGCAACGACGCTTCGTGTGCTCGACATGCAGGCTGGCCCCTATGATCTCCGCGCGTTCGGCTTCGATCCAGTGCGGATAGAGACGCCCGACGGACGAGAGGAGTATCAGCAGCGTCAGCGGGAGATGAGCGCTCGTGGCGGCGTACTGCGCACCCGGTTGATCGAGGCGTTGGCCGAGGCCGTGCGCGACCTGCACTGAGGTGCCACGCGAACGTCGGATCGTTCGCGCAATGTGATCGGAGAGGCCTACGCGACCACCGTCATCAAGTGTTTGGATGACGGGTCGCTGACGGCGACTGGTAGGGTGGCGCTGTCACTAGCCGACTTCGCAGGCAAGCTCGTTGGCCTGGCCAAGTCACTCTCCAGCAGAATGCCCATGCCGTATACCAGCTCGACCTATGCTGGCCTTGCCATCTCGCTCATCGTTGTTGGTGGAGCGCTGCTGGAACGTCAGGCTGCACTTGGTGGCCCGATTCTCTTGTGTGGCATTGTCTCGGCGTTGATCTCGATCCGGCTCCGTCGGAGGAGACCGTGAGCACCTCGCTCAAGGCCTTCGCCTACCTGGTCTTTGCAACACTCGTACTGGGCATCGGCGGGATCGTCTACAGTATCCGCAGTCGACCATCGGTGACTTCGCTGGTGGGCACACCTGTGCCTCGCCTCGATGTCGCGACACGAGAAACACCCCTTCGATTGGATACGCTCACCGGATCTCCACTGGTGGTCGTCATCTACTCTCCCCGGTGCGATCACTGTCATCGGCAATTGGATGCCTTTGCCAGATCCACCATGCCCGTCGGCGCGCGGCTCCTTTTAGTCAGCATCGCCGATCTGCCACTCGACAGCCTCGCCGATATCTGGCCCGCCTTGCGCGCATCCAGCGCCGTCACCTGGGCTCAGGCCTCGTGGCCCGCTGTGAAGTCGCAGTTCCACATCCGAGCCGTTCCCACGGTGCTGGTATACGACCGCAATCGCCGCCTGGCGAAGGGATTTGTCGGAGAAGTGCGGGTCGACTCGGTTTACGCCCTTGCTACGAAGTGAATGCGGGATTCGCGCGTGCCGGATGCTGGGCATCGACCCAGGGCGAACAACTTCAGGCCAACGCATGCCATGCCTGCCATTCGAGATGGAGGGAGCGATGCAGACGATGTCAGTGGCGGAACAGTCCCGATTGGTCGGTGGCGATTTCGATTTTGGGCTCTTCGTTCGGGGAGCCGCCTGTGGTCTTGGTATGGCGGCAGGCGTAGCGACGGCAGTCGGCACCGTCGCGGCGATCGCCGCGTGTCTCACGCTGCTTCCGGGCGAGCTCACCTGATAGCAAACGCTCTCAGGGACTGCGTGCAAACATCCAACTCAATCGAGGATTTGTCATGAAAACTCTCACGATGCAGCAACAGCACGAGATCGTTGGTGGCGACTGGGGATTTCTGTGTGGTGCAGCGATCGGCGCCGGCATCGGTGCGGTGATGATCTCCGGCGGTGGCGCCCTTCCAGCCGCGATGATCGCCGCTGAATGGGCGTGTGCCTTGGACATCGTGGTCTTCAAGTAGACCTGGCAGGCCTGGGTCGTGGCGATCACCAGCGTTCGCGACCCAGGCCATGCACCAGCTCCACATGGCCATCCTATGACCACTCTCGCATCGACACTCTCGTCCGTTCTGACGAAGGCATCCCATCATCCCGTCGTCGGGCAGTTGGATGACGCGGACTGCGGGCCGGCCGCTCTGCTGACCGTGATTCGCGCCTTTGGTGGGAAGGCGACGCTGCCTGATATTCGAAGCCAGTGTCTACGCGATCCACGAGGCGCCTCCCTTGCCGATCTGGTCTCTTGCGCCAATCACATGGGCTTCAGCGCACGTGCCGCGTCCGGCAGTCTCGACCAACTACAGGCGTGCACATTGCCGTGCATCGCCCATGTCGTGAATGAACGTGGACGCCCGCACTATGTGGTCGTGCAATCCATCGGCCGCACAGTACGGATTGGGGATCCGGCGCTTGGGCCGAGAAAACTCTCCCGAGAGCACTTTGAAGAAATGTGGAAGAGTCGGGCCGTACTGCTCTTCGAAGACCGTGCGCCCGTTCCTCCATTGACCTTGCATGTTCCGCAAATCCAATGGACGCTGAATCTGCTGATGGAGTCCAAGGCCCTGCTCGCGCAGGCCACATTCCTCATCATGCTTGGTACAGCGGGGTCGATTCTCTCCTCGCTGGTCGCCGCGCAACTGGTCACAAGATCCGTACCCGCGGGGCAGTCCAGTTCGATCTATGCGCTCGCCGGCGCGCTGCTGGGCATCGGGATGGCGCGTGCCCTCATCGGGTTTGCCAGACATCTATTCGTATCACGGGCCTCCGAACGCCTGGTGCGGCGCCTTCACACCGTGCTGCTGGAAGCCCTGCTCAACGTGCCGGAGCGGCTGTTTCATTCCGGACTATTGGGCAATCACGGCGCCCGGTTGGTCGACGTGCAGATTGCGCAAATACAACTCCTGCGCTCGCTGTCCACCATCGGTTCGGACATCCTGCTGCTGACCGTGACGTGCGTGGTCATTGCGTTCATCAGTGCTGCACTGCTCCCCTTTCTCCTCATCGCCGTTGGCATCCTCGCGATCGGGCTTCGTCGGCACTTTCGCCGACTTCGGGAGTCGAGTCTTCGTGTGGCATCCGCCTACTCCGATCTGGAGGAGCGCTTCAGGGAGGTGCTCTCCGGTAGTCGGGACCTTCGATTTGCGAACGCCTGTTCGTTCGGAATGAATATGTACGAGCAGCGCGTGAGCACATTCGCCGCCCTGCAGTACCGAGTTGCCTCCTCTCTGGGATCCCTGACGCTCTCATCGGAGTTGATCGGCGCCATGGTACTCTCCGGAATAGTGGGCTACGCCGCGATGCATGTGCTGGGTGGCCAACTGCGACGCGACGAGCTGTTCATGCTCTACATCGTGGGCGGATTGGCCGTACCCAGCATCGTGCGGGTGCTGGACTCGGTGAATTCCCTGCAGACGGCCTTGGTCGCCGCGACCCGCATCGAAGAGCTGCAGACGAGCAGTGATCGCTCTTCTCGATCACTATCGAGCACTCCGGTCTCGATTGCCCTCGAGACCGCGTCGCTGCGTCGGGCTGCCCAAATGCCCGTGTGGGAGAATGTCAATTTTGTGGTGCGACGCGGAGAGCTGGTCACACTCGAAGGGCCCAGTGGATGCGGAAAGTCGTCACTGGTCGCTGTCATTGCCGGGCATTTGCGGCTCACCACGGGAAACATCCACGTGGAAGGAAGCGATGGTCAGCGGTTGGCCGACGATGAACTGGAGCATGTGGTCGCGCTGATCCCTGCCACCACCATCATCTTCTCCCGCACGGTGCTCGAAAATATCGCGCTCGGACGGCCGATCCCTGCATTGACCATTCAAGCGCTGGCCGTGGAAGCAGGGCTGTGGAGTCTGCTGGAACGCTTGCCGAACGGGCTGCACACCGTGGTTGGACACGGTGGACATCCACTCTCTGCGGGAGAGCAACAGGCGATCGGAGTGCTTCGAGTGCTGGTGGCCAAGCCACCGTTCATCGCGATCGATGAAGGACTCAATGCGTTGGATGAACCACGCGCGGCACAGGTCCTGTCGGCCGTGGTGGGTAGCTCATGGCGCCCCGGTGTGATTCTGATTTCACACAGCGCCAAACTCCGGGCGCTCGCCCACACTCACTATTCACTGCGGGTTCGGGAGAATCGGAATGGCCATGATGCGGTCACTTCGTAGGGATCTGGCGTCCCAGGCAGACCCATTTGCCACATGGCAGGTCTTTGGCCTCGCGGCGGTGCTGTCCGTTCTGTTGACGTACTACACCGCCAATGTGGTCGTGACACGTGAGTACTTCGAACAATTGCTGTCGGCCAGACTGGATCAGACCCAGATCGAGTCGCGGTATGCATTGTGGAAGGAATGGCAGACGGTTGGTATCTACTTTGCTCCCGCGATCCTGGCGTTCAAGGCACTGTTCACCGCCTTGCTCATCCAGTTGGCGCTGATCATCCTGGGATCAGAAGTGGGCTTCCGTCTCGTATTCCGCGCCGTGTTGTACGCCGCCCCGGTGATGCTTGCCCAGTCCCTTTCACGTCAGTTGTGGAGTGCCGCGCATGTCGCGGAGGATGCGCTGACCTCGGTGGCCCAATATGTCCCCCTGTCATCGTCATTTCTCGTTCGCCCGGATCCCAACGGAAGTGCTGCGCTCCTGCAGGTCTTGAACGCCCTGAGCGTGGGCGAGGCCATCTGGATGGCGGTGGTGACGTTTTACCTCGTGCAGCAAGGGCCACTTGGCTTGCGACGCGCCGCTCTCGCCGTTTTTGCGGTTTGGTTGCTGATTGAGGGAGTTGCCGCCTCCGCAGTAGCAATTCTCATTCCTTAGGAGACGATGCGGATGTTGAGGGTGCACCACGTAACCAAGCGCTATGGGCAGACCGTCGCGGTGGACGAGCTGAGCATGACGGTCAACCCCGGGGAGATCGTGGGTCTGCTCGGACGCAATGGCGCAGGCAAGACGTCGCTCTTTCAGTGCATTGCCGGGATATCACGACTGGACCAGGGCAGCATCGAGGTCTGCGGACACAGCATGCAGTCTTCCTCGGAACACGCCAAGATGAAACTGGCCTATCTGCCGGATGTGCCCGAGTTCTTCGATGGGTTGACCGTCGTGCAACACGCAATGCTGTGGGCCATGATCTATGGTACCAGCAAGGCGGAGGCGGTTGCGGTGGTGAAAGACTGCGGGCTGGACGATCACGGTCATCTGGAACCGGCGGTCCTGTCGCGCGGCGAGCAACAGTTGTTCCTGTTGCGATTGGCCCTGGCCCGAAAGCCCAGCGTATTGGTGTTGGATGAACCGCTGACCGGGTTGGATCCCATTGTCATTCAGGAGGTCAAGGCGCTGGTGGTCGACGCGGCGCGAGCAGGAGCCTCAGTGTTACTCAGTTCGCACAATTTGCCATTGGTGGCGGAGCTCTGTACCCGGGTCTGCTTTCTGGTCGAAGGGCGCCTCATGACGGAGTCGGATGTCCAGACCCATTCCGTCGAAGAGCTCGAGAGCCGGTTTCTGGACCTACACGCCATCCGGAGCTAGGGAGCCATGCGCTCGGGTTGGTTCCTGGGGATGGCGCATCTGCAGTCACAATGGCGGGCGCTGACCAAAGACCCTCTGCAACTGGCAGGCGTAGTGCTGCTGCTCGGCATCGTTGCGGCGCGAAGCTCGCAGGTCCTGAACACGACCGCGAGCAGCAAGTCCACCGCACCACCGGTGCTGTCGTTGGTCGCCCAGCTTTTTGTCGTGGTGATGCTGTTGCGATCGGCGTTTGGGCGCTCTTCATGGGTGGAAGCCCGTGCGGGAGAGCGGCTGTGGCTGGCCAGCGCGCCGGTATCCCTCGGGACGCTCCTGCTGTATCGAACCGTTGCGACTGCCCCCATGACAGTGCTGTCGGCGGTGCTGCTGACCCTGACCCTCGGGGCCACCAGTGGGCCGGAGTTCGCCGTGCACCTCTGGGGCGCGTTCTCGGTGCTGATGCTCTTTCGGAGTGTCGAGCTTGTGGAACTCCTCGAGCTCCGGGCGAAGCACTCCTCCAATTCCGGGCAGCAACAGGTTGCTCGGAGCATCGTGGTCCTGGTGCGTACGATCTCCGTGTGCGGAGCGGTGGGATTGCTCGCCGAGATCGGTAGTCGCCTGGTACCGCGTTGGCCCGTGGGAGGAGTGGCGAGCGTCGTTGAGTATGCGACATGGCTCGTCACACCGATATCCGTTGTGGCGCGCGCGATTTACGACGGCACAGGGCCCAGTTTGGTGGGCAGCGTGGCCGCGGTATCGGTCAGTGCCATCATCATCGCGCTCACGCTCCAGGATTCCTCTCCCTGGAGATTTCGAGAGGATCGCGGTGAGCCCCTCATGCGCCGTGCTCATCGTGATGGGTACGCAACACAGCAAGCAGCGAATGCCGTGTATCGTCTCAGCAGCATGTTGGGTTTGCATGGGCGCTCGCTCGTCTGGAAAAATGCGGTTGGGTTCAGGCACACCCAGTCGATACAGCCTCTCCTGCTTGCTGCGATAGGCGGCCCAGCGCTGTTGGCGCTCTGTGCGCTCCCGGTGTTGGCGCATTTGTCGTCATTTGTGCTCGGACTGGTGGCGTCCTGGGGGATGTTGCTGCTGCTGGGTGGTCCGCTCTTCATCCGATCGGACATTCGTTTGTCGCTGCCGAAGGTGCATCTGCTCAAAGGTCTCCCCATCGACATGTACCATCAGGTGATCGGCGAGAGTGTCTGCACGGTCCTCGCACTGACGCTGGTGCAAGGTCTCCTCATTGGCCTGACATACACGGTCTGGCGGGTGCTCGAACCAGCAACACCGATGCCCTCATCGGTTGTCATTGGCGGAATACCCATCGTGCTGCTCGCGTTCAATACCGCGAATGTCGGTATCCACGGCGTGTTCGGAATCTTCATGCCATCGCTCACCAAGGTCGGCCCCTGGCGCGCGGAGAGCCGCGCCGAAGCGAGCAAGGTGTACATCACGATGATCGTTGCATGCCTAGTCGGAGGCGTGCTGATACTCATCGGATCGAGCAGTCTGCTGCTTCCAATGTTGCGGAACGGGCAGATCGCGCCGGTGTGGCGGGAACTGACGGCAATGACCTACTTCATTCTGTCATTGGGAGCGGTGGGGTTGGCGGCGATGAAACTGACCGCATGGCAGATTGACCGACGGGACCTGAGGGGTTGGTAGGTCTGCCAATGTCGCGAGATAGAGCGGCAGGCATCTGGATTCCAGACGCTTTGGATCGTAATCTCTGACCGGCTTGAATGTGCAGAACGCAGACATGCGGAATTGCCTACCACAATTCGCATGAGTTCGTCATGACAAGCAGAACCAGTTCCGGCTGACCATCAAACTGATGATCGATCGATGACATACGAACGAGTACCAGCGCTGGCGAATGCATCTGCAAGCACAAGGCTGGCCTTGACGCTGTGTTTCGCGTTCCTGTTTGGATGCGAAAGCTCCAAATCGCCACCGACCGGATCAGACAATCTCGATACGCCGATCGCGAATTCGATCGTGATATCCCCAGCAACGATCGCGTTCACCGCTGTTGGTTCGAGTCAACAGTTGACGGCAACCGTCAGGGATCAAAAGGGAGCTGAACTATCGGCCCAGGTGACTTGGATGATTCAGAATAGTGCGATCGCCACAATCACTTCGACCGGCGTGGTCGCGTCGGTAGGCACGGGGAGTACAACGGCTACAGCAACCGTTGGAACGATCACGACTTCCGTTGCTGTGTCTGTCCAGCAGACGATCGCATTACTGCAATCAACCGTACCCACTGCAACTTTGGCATCGATTGGGGAATCGACGCAAGCCGCGCTGATCGCAAGTGATGCGAACGGGAACAGGATTGCCAATCCCGCAGTGACGTGGAGCAGCACCAATATCGCCGTAGCTACTGTTTCGGCGACGGGCCTCATCACCGCAGTTGCAAACGGCAGCTCGGAAATACGGGCAACAGCAGAAGGAAAGACAGCAACCATTGCCATCGCCGTGAATCAACGTGCGAATGTTCTTCAACTTACTCCCCCCAGAGACACTCTCTCTGCCGTCGGGGAGACTTCGCAATTGACCGCGACCATACGGGACGCGCGCGGGACCGCGATGAACGGGACGGTCACGTGGACATCGGGGAGCAACACGGTCGCCACGGTATCCAGTATGGGTGTAGTAACGGCGGTAGGGCGGGGCTCCACGACGGTGACAGCGCAGCACGGAGCATTGTCTGCCATGACTCAAGTCATTGTTGATGATTTCGGGGACCTCGGCATTGGCTATGTCCACCGCTCTCCGGAAATTGACTTCGTCCGGGGAAGTGCAAACCCGACACGGGAAGGGTGGCCGGCTGCCGGTCAGACCGTAACCTGGGAAGCAAAGATCAAGAGTACTTCCCGATTCAACAGGACTGCCGTGCCCTACCGGTGGACTGTTGATGGCATTCAGGTTTCAGCTGGCACCATAGATATGCCAGCAGGTGCTGTCATCACGATTCCTCTGCTTCGGAACTGGACGTTCTCGCGCACCAAGATCGGGTTCGAACTGGACCCTGACAATTCGTTCGGAGAAACTGAAGAACGAAACAACACGATTGAGGTGTTCTCGGATGCGCTGGCGATCGGCTTCTATGTTGAAAGGTCCGTATATGACTATTTCGGGGAGAATCAGCGCAAATTGGGGGTTGGATCGAACTCCTGGGAGGATTGGGCCCAGCGTCATGTTCGGTTTTGGAATACCATGTTCGAGAATGCCCGATACCCACTTAGCCCTGTGGGAGTGCTCGATCGTGTTCGGATCGACAAGATCACCGTAGTGCCGGACGGAGCGCTCCCGTTGGTTCCCGGCGGGGTCGCAGGGAACCTTCCCAACGGCAATGATCGCACCGTTGACCTGCAGTGGGGGTTCCCGGCGTCATTGCTGCAGGGAAACATGTATGGCAACCATGTCGGAATTCCTGGCGCCAACAACCAGCCCGACAATCCGTTCTATTTTGAAAGTTCTCTACTGCACGAGCTTGGACATGCGCGCTACCTCGTCGATGTATACGGCTTCAACGTAAAGGATGGGGCTTGGACTCCAGCTGGAATCATCGACAAGGGATCAAATATTGCGATCATGGAAGCAGGGCAGTTCGTTGCGGGATCTCCCTACATGCGAATCGCAAACTGGGAGCATGTGTACTACACTCCGCTTTTCAATGGCCTAATGGGGGGCGACTACTATACCGTCGGTGAATACAACGCGGCAGCATTGAACCTGATTGCGGGTCGGCGTGCCGTTCTTGGAAATGCCAATGCTCCTGGAAACATTGGAGCATTTCTGAATGACCTTCCTGCCCAGAATAGATTGAAGATTACGGATGCGGCGGGCGTTCCTATTGCCAGGGCATCAGTGCGCATCTATCAATCCACTCCGAAAGCGAATGAGTGGTACGGAAAATACTTCGACAACACACCAGATCTGCAATTGAGTACGGACGCGCAGGGGCAGGTGTTGCTTGGCAGAAACCCTTTTGGAGGATCTGGCATTGTCCACACCTACGGTCACAGCAACGGAGTGGTGATCATCCGTGTGGAAGGGCAGGGTCGAGTTGGATACACATTTCTCGAATCAGCTATGTTCAATTTGGAGTACTGGAGAGGCCATACTGCGCTCGGTGAATACATCCTCGCAGTTGTGCTCAGGTAAGTCCTTTTGTCTGGAGCGTAAAGAAATGACGGCGGTTGGCGAAGAGGCGGCTCAGCGCAGACATCACTGGATGTGTCCGCCTTTTACAGCGGAGTTTCGAGTAGCATTGCCTCATAGCATTTCTCGTAGCGCTATCGCGAATCACTGATCCTCAATTTCAGCCGCCACGCCCGCCGATGCGATCCTTCACGATGGCCCAATTAGTGCGAAACTGGCCCTGGGCACTTCTGGTGTTTTTGATTTCGTGCAGCTCGCCTGACAATCGTTCAACCAATCCCGTGCGCGATCCAGTCGTTCAGGTAACGCTGTCGTCTTCGGCTTCTGAGCTCACCGTTGGGCAGACTGCAATTTTGACAGCTATGATCACTGGTCGCACGGGTCAGGTGCTCTCGGATCGCGCAGTCACGTATCGCTCGGAAACACCGGAAATTGCTATGGTCAGTTCGACAGGCACCGTTGCTGCACTCGCGGTCGGAACGGCTAGAATTGTTGCAACGAGTGAGGGTATCAACGGTGGGATTACACTGACGGTCTCCGCTGCACCAATCGCCAGTATTGTCATCACGCTACCGAACGCCGTGCTCGAGGTCGGTGCGACAGCGCAAGCATTGGCCGCGGTGCGTGATGCAAACGGTGCGCTGCTTTCCGGTCGACCGATCACATGGCGCAGCAACAATTCATCTGTGGCGTCGATTAGTGCGAGCGGCGCAATCACCGCCCTCGCCATCGGTACCACCACGATTGCTGCGACGACAGAAAACGTGACGGGAACCGCCACACTTACTGTGACTGCTGCCACATTGAGTACATTCCGCGTGCGATTTGATCCTCATGGGCTCATAGTTGGAGACACGCTCGTCCCACTTTGGATTGCGGAGTCTGCCACGACAGGAAATCGATCGAGCTTCGTGCGATTTGAGCTGCTTCGCGGAAATTCCGCCGTGAGCGTTGATAGCGTGACAGGTCGTATTGTCGCAATTGCGCCGGGCAGCGGAGTGGTGCGTGCGCGTGTCGATGGCAACACACTTGATGCGACGATCGAAGTTTTTCCACCATCGCCAGTACGGTTCGCCATTTTGTGGCAAGGGACGAATCGCCCTTCGACTCGCGTACAGGCTGCCGTTGAGCGCGGTGTGCGACGTTGGGAGCGTGTGTTCATTGCTCGAATGCATGGGTCAGCGATTCGCCATACGCTTCCTGCGAACAGCTGCGCCAACGATCAGCCCCTTGACATCAATACCCAGGATTTCGTTTTCGTCATTCGTACTGGTGCTGTGGTGGCATCGGGCGCATCCGGTAGACCTTGTTCCACATTGAGCAACTCATTGCCATTTGCAGGCGCCATCATGTACGACGACAATGAATTCACCCGAGAGGTCGGGCTTGATTCTGCCTCTTTGTGGGTCGTAGAAGCGACGGCTGCCCACGAAGCCGGACATGCGCTTGGAATTGGTGCATTCAAGACAAATGTCCTCTCTGGTGTGCCGATCACGACACCGTTAGCGCCATCACCCAGTGAGGGGGTGAACTTCTTTTTGGGTGCTGCCGCGCTGAGAGCGTACAAAGCCCTTGGGGCCAATCAGATGACCGCCGCCGTGCCTTTGTCCGGCGGTGGCTTTCATTGGGCAACCCCACCATTTTCCGGCGAACTTATGGGCTCGTGGTCAACGCGTGGTTTCGTGCGGATATCCTCAGTTTCAGTGGGAGCATTGATGGACTTCGGCTGGCCAGTCAGCGTACTGCTCGCTGACCGTTACTCACTTGGACTCAATGCACAAGGTCAAGGTGGCGACCGCCCGTAGCACAAAACACAGGCGGCACTGGCGTTGCGGATTCACGATCTGGATCTGGTATGCATATTTGAACGATGCGGCCGTGCCACGATCGCCGCAGCGCGATCGAGTAACCCGTTCAGCTCCACCCGCGAGAGAGAACGACCATTGAGTACAACCATCCCGATGCGTTTGTGTGGTCGATGTTCTCGAGCGGATTCGCTTCGAGTAGCATGAGGTCGGCCAACTTGCACGACGAGATCGTCTCCAATCTGCATCGCGTCCGAGGAATCGGACCGGATTGACGGTCGCGTTTTGCAAGGTAGCCAACGGGGTCACGCCATCGGACACATTGACAGGGACGACCATTCCAGCGACCAAGAGAATGGCTGTACCTGTCCCACAACCCTGTGATCAGCACGTTCCCTTCCGCGTCGATGATTCGGGCACCGCGCGGGATGCGCTTTCTTACTGCTGTTGCGCAGACGTGACTAGCCCGAGTGCCGTGGTTGTCCGAAAGGGAGCCAAAATCGATTGAGGTCGCGAACGATGAATTCGCGCATACCATACTCCGTATCATGCACGGACTCGATGAGCTCGGCCACCGCCGCAACCCGGGCGTACGCCGCTTCGAGATCCTCGACGTATACGTAGAGGTCCACCTCGCGCCGCGCCGCCTAGCTTGGTATGCGGCCGACATTCAACATGAGCTCGCTCGCACCGATGGTGAGGCGCGCCCAGAGCATCTCACCGCCGTCGACATGAGCACCATCGAGAGTGAATCCAATCGATTCGTGCCCGCGCGCAGTGGCTGCTACATCGGAGACATGAATCATCGGTACGGCTCGACTCATATTCAGAAGCTCCCAATGGCGTTCTGCAACTTGGCTTTCGAACGCAAAAACCTATTTCTTCACCCAACGTTTTGCAAAAAACTCTACTTCAGAGTAGAGATCGGCCGTCTGAACCTCAACTCTCTTGAATGCGATCCATGCACCATACAGATGCCAAGCACGACGAACTGGCACGCCGTAGTACTCTTTCAGCGGCTCCTCGGTTGCGGCCTGAAGACGCACGGTGATCCCGAGATGTTCCAAGTGATTCAAGATCATGATCAGTGCTTCCGTCCGCTCACTCGATGCCTTGACGGCCTTCACGAATTCATTTCTATCTCTTCCATGGGTCTCGCGCCGAAGATCGGCGGCAATGCGCAGCGCACGCACCATGTCAGGCGAATTTGACTTCGACATGAAATCCATGGCGTGTGAAAGACTTTCCAAACGCGGAAGTTCAAGCCGAACGTATCGGAGGGTTGGTTCATTGCTCGGAATGTTGGTGGTCAGGAATAGCACCTCGAGGTTTCCGCCTCGGTTCCTCAACAGCTCATTGCGCCAGTTGTTCACGTTGGCGGACCGATCACAAAGATCGTGTTGCCCGCCGGATCGTGCACACTGAAGGTGCGCGCCCCCCACGGCTCCTCACGTGGTGGATGCGGAATGGTGACCCGTGCCTGCCACTCTTCGTAGTACCGATCGGCGCTCTCCACCTGGAGTGACACGCAGGCGTGGCGGCCATGGCCTGCCATCGGCGCGTCGATCGTCACCCACATCGAACCGCGCGCCAGCCCGAGCAGCCCCGTTCGGCCGTCCTCGCTCGCCTCGAAGCGCACGGTGAAACCGAGCCCGTCGACATAAAACGCGCGGGCCTCCCGCAAATCATCCGCCGGCAGAACCGCAATCGCGAGTTCCATCACACCTCCCCGTGATCGACAACCTGTGATCGACAAACTGTGACCGACAACCGTGGTAACACACTTGATCGTTGACACGTCCCGCATGAGCCGCGTAGGATAGGCACCTTCCTCTCCGGCGGAGTCTTCAAAATCGTGCCAGCCACCACCCGCGCCTTCGCGGCCCCCTTCTCCCTGCTGTTGCTGTTGCTTGTGGCGCCCGTCTGTCTCGCCCAGAGCCCCGATGCCAATATCCGAGCGGTCATCGCGGTTGCCGACTCGGTGCTCGTGGCGCTGTCGAACGGCGACAATGTGACGCTCAAGCGGCTGACGCTGGACTCGGCCATCGTGGGCACCGTTGGCGTGCGGAATGGCGCCGAGCGGATGGCCATCGGATCATGGGCACCCTACACGTCGCGCACCGGCCCATCGGATTTTACGGAACGAGGGTTCGGAGCGACAGCACGTGTTCAGGATCGCGTCGCTCAGGTGTGGGTGCCGTATGATCTGTACGTCGGCAAGACCTGGTCACACTGCGGCGTCGATGCGTTCACACTGGTGAAAAGCGATGGTCGGTGGCGGGTCGCGTCACTCATCTATACCATCGAACAGCCACCCGCGTGCAAAAAGCATCCGGCCGGACCGCCGCCGCAGTAACCCCCAGCGACTTCCTTCAGGGGAAATGAGACGCGGGTCCTTTGGGTCTTTCGTTCGTTGGCATGCGAAGAAGGACTCTTGTCAGGCGCCCACCCCCAGACCGATGCGGGACCACCGGATGATACCGGTGTCGGGGTCACGCGAAAAGTAGATCCAGACCGGGCGACCAACGAGCGCATCAGTGGCGATGAATCCACGATAGCGGCTGTCGAAGCTGTTCGCTCTATCGTCCCCAAGGACGAAGTACGCGCCGTCCGGTACTACCAAGGGACCCCAGGTACCGTACGTCGCCTGATAGCCTGCAGCGTCTGTGCGATCACGTAGGTGACCACGCTGCCACTCGAATTGTGGATCGGTCAGGCTGCCACTCCCATCTTCGGCATGCGCGTAGGGTTCGTGCGCCAGCGTACCGTTCACAATGAACTGGAAATCGCGCATGCTGATGGTGTCGCCCGGCAGCCCGACCACGCGGTGAATGTTCCGCTGGCCGCTGGCCTGGTATACGACCAGCTCGCCACGCGTCACCGGATTCGGCGCGCGTGGCGATGAAAGCAGGTAGTCACCCGGCAAGATCGTCGGCGCCATCGAACCACCGGGAAACCGGTGGGCTTCCACGATGTGGCGCTTCGTGAGACCGAAGATCCAGGGTTGCACGATGAAACCGACACCAAGGCAGACCGGCAGCAGGACGTACCACCGTTGCACCCTGCGGCGAGGCTCCGATGTGTCACGCCGAGCGACGCGTGCGGCGTCGAGCACAACCGCGAGGAAACCGGCAAGCAGCAGGACGATGAGCACGACGCGGAGCGGTGCGGTCGAGGCCACCAACGTCAGGTACACCAGCCCGAAGCCCAACACCTGCAACAATATGAACGCGGCGATTGCACGCAGCGCCCGTCCGGCATACAGGTGTCCGAGGCCGGGCATCAGGACACTCAGCAGCGCGGCGACCCAACCGTGGGAACGCGACATCATTCGCCCCCCAGAGCCTGAAACAATCGCATGCACTCCTCGGCGTTCGTGTACAAGAGAAACGCTGTCATGCAGCCGGCGTGAAGGATTCGATTGCCGATCCGTCCACGTCAGCCACAAGAATCGTAGGCAGATTGCTTAGTTACGGACAGGTCGCACAGATGTGGCGGGAATTGACGACGGTGACTTATTTCGTTCACGGACAGAGAAACTCATGACACCAAACCTTGGCCGATAGCCACACAAGCCAGTACACCGCAGAGCAGGGTGCCGCTTCGGCGTCCCTCGCCGCTGCCGTTGCCTGCATCTGCTTCGGCGCTTCCGTCGTCGCCACGCGCTATGTCGTACCCCAAACGACACCAGTGGTGCTGGCCTTCCTGCGATACGTCATCGCCAGTGCGTGCATGTTCGCGCTGTTGCGAGGCCGCGCGCTGGTAGCGATGCCAGGGCGCGACCGCGCGCAGATTGCACTGCTCGGCGCGCTCTTTTTTGGGCTCTTCCCCTGGAGCTTCAGCGCGTCGCTGACGCACCTGCCAGCGGCCACCGTGGCGCTCATCGTCGCTACGAACCCGCTGGTGACACTCGCACTCTCCGTACTACGTGGCACCGAACGCCTGTCCGCGCGCATGGTCATCGGACAACTGCTCGCGCTCGCCGGCATCGTGCTCGCCATTGATCCCGCGCGTGCGACCGCGGCACAGAGCACATCGGGCACCAACTACTGGATCGGTTACGTGCTGGCATTCACCACGGTGATCTGCGGCTCGATTTACAATGTGTGGTCACGACCTTTGCTGCTGCGATATTCATCGGCTTTGGTCACGACATGGGCGATGGTCGCCGGTGTGCTCTTGCTCGCCCCACTGGCACTGCTGCAGGGACTCGGTACACACACGCGCACGATTTCGCTCAACGGTTGGTTGGCCGTGCTCTTTCTCGGCACACTGGGCGGCGCCGTGGGATTTGGTCTCTGGAGTTACGCACTGCGTCGATCCACACCTTCACGGGTGGCGGTGTTCCTCGCACTCAATCCGATTTCTGCCATCGCACTGGGCGTATTCCTGCTCGGTGAGCCGATCACCATGCGCCTGATTCTGGCGCTCGTGGCGGTATTGGCCGGCATCAATCTCGCGACACGCATGCCGGTCACATCGACTGAACGCTGAACGGCAGCCTACAGATCGCGGGATGCCGACGGTGTCTTGAGCAGCCACAGCGGCTCTGGCAACACGCGGATCACAATGGGCGCTCGCATCCACGCTACCTCACCGTCGAACGCCACCTTCACCGTGCGTCGGCCAAGAGCGGAGGCGGGGCGAATCACGAGCTCCTCACAGGGGAAGTGATCGACGCCGTCCGCATCGCCCAACTGCCCCATCGCGCCGCGGAGCATGAGTCCCACCATGGCCATGGATCCGATGGGCTTGAGGATCACGGCGGTCAGGTGAGCCGCCTTGTCTTCGGTTGCATCGGCGTCTCCGAGACCGAGCTTTTCGAGCTGCAGACGATTGTTGCCGACGAACAGCGTGAGCGTGCGCAGCTCGCGCTGTTTCGCCTCCCACGCCACACGCAGACGCAACGGGGCCTGCGCGCGGAGCAGTGTGCCAGCGGCCGCGCCCAATGAGATCACACGACTGCGGCCGAACCGGGCCTGCCAGCGCTCGCGATCTTCCAGCAGTTCCGGATACACGCCAAGACTGGCATTGACGAGGAAAAGCCGTTCATTGATCGCCGAAGCCTGAACCGGCTCCGGGCGCCCCGCGAGTAGCCAGGGCAACGCGTCGGCGATCTCCGTGGGCGCGCCATGTTCGCGCGCGAAGAAGTTGAAGGTGCCCTCGGGAATCACCCCCATCGGGCAACCGGTGGTGTGTGCGAGCTGCGCCACCGTGTTGATCGTGCCGTCGCCGCCCACCGCCACCACCGCGCAGTGTTCCCGTTGTGCCTGCGCGGTGGCATCGCGTGCGACCCGCTCAAGTTCCCCCGGCCCGGCCAACCAAATGCGCCCGGTACGACCGGCGGCATCCAGCGCCGACCTGATGGCCTCCTGGGTCGCGTCGGTGTCGGAATTACCTGCCTTGCCGTTGAGGACGAACTGCAACGGCGCCGCAACATCGAAGGCAGGGCGCTGTGACCCTGACGGCGCCGCCGGCGGGACGGCGTTCGCTTTTGACATGTAGCCTTGCGGGTAAGGCGTGGTTGCGGCGGCGACTCTTGCTGATCGAATCACAAGATCAGCAACCGCGTCACCCGAACACCAGTCCCCCATCGACAATCAGATTCTGTCCTGTCACCGCACGTGACCACGGGCTGGCGAAGAACAGCACGGCATCTGCCAACTCTGCTGGCGTGGTGACGCGGCGCAGTGGTGTGCCGGCGGCAATGAGATCGAACACCGCATCGGGTGTGGCCGCACTGGCGTCGGTGGTTCGCAGCAGCCCGCCCGACACCATGTTCACCGTGATGCCCTGCGGCCCCAGCTCGGCCGCGGCCGTGCGCGTGAGCGCCAGCAGCGCCGACTTGGCGGCGGTGTAGTCGTGGTATGGCACCACAGGGTGCTGCACGAGATTGCTGCCGATCGTGATCACACGACCAAAGCCGGCGGCTGTCATGTCGGGGATGGCCTGCTGCAGCAGTGTGAGCGCACCCACACAGGCGGTGCGTGTCTGATCGAGCAGGTGATCGGCCGTGAGCGTGGTGAGTGTATCACGCGCGTCGCCATTGAACGCGTAGTCAGCGATGGCATTGTGCACGAGCGTGGTGATCGGCCCCATGGTGCGGCGCGCTTCGTCGAACAGCGCGCTCACCTGCGCGGCATCCCGTACATCCGCCTGTAACGCGCGAGTTCGTGGACCGAGCTCGGCCGCGAGCGCTTCGGCGCGTTCGCGGCTCGATCGGTAGTTGATGATCACCTGTGCGCCTTCGCGAGCGAAGGCCGAGGCAATGGCTGCGCCCAGACCGCGCGCCGCGCCGGAGACGAGAACGACCTGGTCCTGCAATGCGTGCGACATATCAGCGGTTCCAGAGGTTGTGGAAATGATGCGTGGGGCCGTGGCCGTGGCCGACAGTGAGTCGATGCGCCGAAGCGATGGCGTCGGTTACGTACTGCTTGGCGGTGCGCACGACCGTGAGCAGGTTGCCTCCGCCTGCGAGGCCGGCTGCAATGGCCGCTGACAGCGTGCAGCCCGTGCCGTGCGTGTTGGCAGTGGCCACACGCGGCCCGTCGAACCAGTGCACACCGTCGGACGTCACCAGGCAGTCGGGGCTGCGCTCTTCCGTGAGATGGCCACCCTTGAGCAGCACGGCCTGTGGCCCGAGTGCACGCAACAGCGTGGCCTGCGTTTCCATCTCAGCGCGTGTGGATGCCATCGGCATATTCAGCAGATGGGCTGCTTCGGCCAGGTTGGGGGTGATCACGGTGGCCAGCGGCAACAATCGTGTGCGCACGGCGTCCACCGCGTCGGGTCGCAACAGCTCCGCACCGCCCTTGGCGATCATCACCGGATCGAGCACGACGGGCCCGCGCATGCGCTCTTCGAGTACGTCGGCCACGGTAGTGGCGATGTCGGCTGTGGCAATCATGCCGATTTTCACCGCATCGATGCGAATGTCATCGAAGAGTGACTCGAGTTGCTGAAGCACAAACACCGGCGGCACGACATGCACTCCGGCAACACCACGGGTGTTCTGCGCCGTGAGTGCCGTAAGCGCCGCCATGCCATACACGCGCTGTGCGGCAAACGTCTTGAGGTCCGCCTGAATGCCTGCGCCGCCGGATGGATCCGATCCCGCAATGGTGAGCGCGTTGGGAATGCGCGGGTGTGTCATGTCACGTACCGCTTCATCGATCGCCTGACGCAACGCCAAGGACGCCGCACGAGGATCCGGCTGTCCGCACACCGCCGACACCACAGCAATACCGTCCACGCCGGTGCGCATGACGCGAGTGACATGTTCGAGGTGCATGCCGCCGATGGCGACGGCCGGTAGCGTCGTCGCAGCCCGCGCGGCCTCGAGCCCCGTGAAACCCAGGGCGGCGGCATGATCCCGCTTGGTGGGTGTGGCCAGCACGGGGCTCATGCCCACATAGTCCACCAGCAGCGGATCGGCAGCGGCTGCCTGTGCTACCGTTTCACAGGACAATCCGACAATGGCCGAAGGCCCCATGCGCTCGCGTACGATACGTGGCGTGAGGTCTGACTGCCCCACATGCACGCCGTGTGCCCCGATGGCGAGGGCCGCGTCGATATCGTCGTTGATGATGAGCGGAACACCCGTTCCGTGCAGGACACGCATCAGGGCTCGGCCAATCGCAATGCGCTCTTCGGTGGTGGCCGTCTTGTCGCGTAGTTGCACCATGCTGATCCCGCCGGCGATGGCTTCACGCACCGTGTGCAGCAGCCCCGCTTTCGCACACAACAGCGGATCGGTGACGAGATAGAGACGCAGACACGCGCGCATCGTGTTGGCATCGCGAGTCATGGAGCGTTCCACGACACACGTTCCGTGCCTGTCAGATCGTCGGGCGTCACCGCCGCCAGGGCATCGAGGAATCGCCAGGCGAAAGAGCCGGGCCCCTCGCTGTGTGCATGTGCACGTGCGCCCGCTTCCGCGAACAGCGTCAAGGCTGCCACAGTTGCCTCGAGTGGAGCTGTCACCGCCGCGAACGCGCCCATGAGGCAGGTGAGCGAGCAGCCCAGCGCCGTGACCTGTGGCATCCACGGCGAACCGCCTGAGACCATCGCCACGCGGGTTCCGTCGGTGACCAGATCCACCGCACCCGTCACGGCCACCACACTGCCGTATTCGCGAGCCAGCGCGCTGGCTGCCGCGCCGGCCGCCGTCACCGGATCGGCCGCATCCACGCCACGTGCTGCGGTGTTGCCACCGGCCAGCGCCAGAATCTCCGACGCATTGCCACGCAGAATGGTGGGTCGACGCGAAAGCAGGTCACGGGCCACGGCTGAACGGTACGCCGAGGCATAGTGCGCCACCGGATCGAGCACCCACGGCGTGCCGACGGCGGTGGCCCCGTCGATGGCCGCCTTCATGCCGTCCACCCATGCGGGCGACAGTGTGCCGATGTTGATGGTGACCGCACGTGCGAGGCCGGCGAACGCGCCGCTCTCTTCGACCGTGTGGATCATGGCCGGCGCCGCGCCGGCGGCGAGCAGTGTGTTCGCCGCGATCTGCATCGCCACATAGTTGGTGATGCACTGTGTGAGCGGGGCCGACGCGCGCAGTGCCGCGAGGGCGTCGGCGGGCGAGAGGCGGGGCTGTGTGGGGCCTGAAGCCGAACTCGGAGCGTCCATGCGTCCTCCAGCCAGCGAGGACGGAACGCGCGCACCCCAAGCTGCTACCGGAGGGTGGCCGCGACTCCCTACGCCAGCATGATCTGGGTCAGGTTCAAAGGGTGCTTCTCAGCCCCGGCAGTACCGGGACGCCCCTGTCGTATGCATGGAAATGTAACTCGTCGGCTCGGACCCGGGGGAAGTGGTCGCCGTGTCATGCCAGTGGCTTCATGCGCCCACCACCGACCACACCGCGTGCGCCGCCGCACGCCACCAGAGTGAATCAAACAGGAACACTTCTGCGCCCTGCTCGGCGATCACGACCAGTCCGCCCCATAGCAGAACCGGGTGCACGGCCCCACGCGTGAGACGATCGTGCAGCATGGCCACGAGAATCCACACATCAGCCAAGACAAATGCCAGCCAGAACTCGGGATTCGGCACCCATGGCATCCAATGCCGGAAGCGGAACCACGCAGGCCAGATCACTACCAGTGTGGCCAGCAGCATCCAGCGCGGGTGCGCGTCACGTTGTCGACGTTGCACATAGCCGGCGACCACCAGCAGGACAAACATCAGTCCAGAGGTACAGACACCAAGTATCGAGGAGATCGCGACATCACCGAAACCCTGAGATAGCTCGCGGCGCACCTGCACGACACCCGCAGGGATCATGGTGATTGCCACGGCCACTGCCAGCGGAACTCCCAACTGCCCCACGCGACGGTGCCAGTTCACATGACGCATACGTATCAGCATCGGCTGCAGGGCAAACAACAGCACCCAGGCCATCGCCAATGCACCATGTATATGAAGGATCGGCGGCGCCTCGAACGTCCCTCCGACCATGGGAACGACGTAGGTGCGTCCGAAACCGACCGCCACTGCCACCAGGGCGACCACCGACATTCCGATGAAAAGCGGAGAGCGATTCATATTGGTTCGCAGGGACAACCTCAGGTCGCCAAATGACACACTATGCTACCTCCCGACGACGGGCACCTGGAAGGGCAAGGCTCGTCGACATCGCCGCTGTAGAAAAGAGCAATAGCAGGCGCTCAGCGAACATTTGTCTGCCTGACCCATACCGGAAGTTATTGTTTATATGCACCCACCTTTCACCACAGGCAGCCCCATGCTCACCATCAGTGAGAAGTTCGCCCGACTCGGCACCGATCATGCCCCCGGACAGGAAGTCCGGCAGGACCGCGTGGCACAGGACACGGACCTGCGTGGCGATGTGATCGCCGGAACGCCGGTCGACTTTTCTCACGGTGATGTGAACGACGACGCCTTCGCGCCAACGCCCGGTGCGTTCGAGGAATTTGTCGCGGGTGTGGAGCGCGGCGGCTCGCAGGCATACACGGAGTATCGCGGCGGTGCGGAGTTGCGTGACAGCCTCGGCGAACGCCTCACGCACTTCACCGGCAAGCCGGTGTCGGGTGCCGATGAACTGATCATCACGCCCGGCACACAGGGCGCGTTGTTTCTCGCGCTCGGCGCGACGGTGAATACCGGCGATCGAGTGGCTGTGGTGCGCCCTGACTACTTTGCCAATCGCAAACTGGTGGAGTTTCTGGGCGGCGTGGTCGTTCCGGTGCGCATGGACTACCTCGCGCACACCGACGGCGCGGGTCTCGACTTGGGCCAACTCGAAGACGCATTCAAGTCGGGTGTGAAGACGTTTCTCTTCTCCAACCCGAACAATCCGGCAGGCGTAGTCTACACCGCCGCAGAAATTGCGCGCATCGCCGAACTGGCCACCACGTACGGCGCGACGGTGATCGTCGATCAGTTGTATTCGCGCCTGCTGTACTCGGGCAGCACGTACACGCATCTGCGCGCGTCCAATATCGACGCGAATCAGGTCGTCACGATCATGGGCCCGTCCAAGACGGAATCATTGAGCGGCTACCGACTGGGCGTGGCCTTTGGCGCGCCGCACATCATCGATCGCATGGAGAAGCTGCAGGCTATCGTGTCGCTGCGCGCACCGGGATACTCGCAGGCGGTGTTGCGTACCTGGTTTGCCGAACCCGATGGCTGGCTGCAGGATCGCATCGCCCTGCACCAGGCGCTGCGTGACGAGCTGCTCGGCGTGTTTGCCACCGTGCCGGAGTTGGTGGTGCGTGCCCCGCAGGCCGGCAGCTATCTCTTCCCCAAGCTGCCGGCGCTGGATGTGTCACTGCACGACTTCGTGCGCGCATTGCGTGTGCAGGCCGGCGTGACGGTGACACCGGGAACCGAGTTCAGCCCGGAGAGCACCGACAGCATTCGCCTCAATTTCTCACAGAACCACGATGCGGCGGTCCAGGCGGCCCACCGCATCGCGCAACTGATCGAGCGTTATCGGGCTGATGTAGGTGCCGTGCGCGCTGGGATTGCCCAATGAGGTGACACGAGTTACGGGCGTTCGACCTGTGTTACGACGCTATGCCGCCCCGCGCCGTTTCGGACGATGCAGCGCTTCAACGACCGCCGCGGGATTGTGCGCCGCGACTTGCAGGAGCGCGAGGGCCGGCCCCTCCGGCATGCGCCGGCCCTGCTCCCAGTTGCGAAGTGTGGCCACACTGACACCAATCATCAGTGCAAACTCGGCCTGAGACTGCCCGAGATCCGCACGGACCGCTTTGACATCGGTCGGCTTGAACTGCCGAGCGCGCGCGGGCTTCCGTTCACCGCGGCGAATCGCCCCCGCCTGGCGCACGCTCTCCAGCAATTCGTTGAATGCGTCGGCTTTCACTTGAACTCCTCACGCACCACTCGGGCCAGTGTGCGTAGCTGTGTTGCGGTGAGATCGCCCTGCTCGTTCTTCGCGTACAGGTAGAGCATGTAGCACACGCCATCATCGGCCGCCCAGTAGTAGATCGTCCGGACACCGCCGCGCTTGCCGCGACCTTCCGCGCCCCAGCGGAGTTGCGGAGTCCACCACCACCGGGGATCAACGCGCCCTGCTCAGGACGCAAGTACAGTGCGGTTTGCAGGGCGCGATACTGCTCGTCGTCGAGGTGCCGACGGAGGGCCACCGTGAAGATGGGCGTCTCGACGAAGCGCATTGGGAAATGTACGCCAATGGCGTACCTGCCGCCAGACCTTTATCCCGGCGTATTCATCGAGCGCAGCACCGGGTAGTACTGCGGTCCCGGCGAAACGCCAAGCACCGGGTCGAGGATGTTCCACCACATGAAGCCGTCGTCGGAGCGCGGATCCATGAGCAAGAACGTCAGTCGCGCGAGCGGCTGCTCCATGCTGATGATGACCGAGCCGGCCGGCAGCGTCTGCTGATTGGCTTCCCAGTTACCGGTCAGCGTGCGCGCGCGGTGCGTGCCCTGATAGTTCTGTTCGGCCAGCGTGTTGCCGGTGATGCGGAACCGCTCACCAGTGAACGCCATGTCGCGCTCGGTCACCGTGTACTTGATGCCATGCGCATCGAGACGATCGGCGACACTGGCAATCATGCGCTGCGTGGGCGTGCCACCCGGCGCACCAAAGCCACCCGGACGTGCGCCGCCGCGGCCACCTGCTGCTCCCGGCGCGCCAGCGGCTTGTGCAGGCGCAGCGGCCGGCGCCGCGGAACCGGCCGGTTCCTGCGACACATTCGGAATCACCCACACACGCGGCGCGATACTGGTTTCGGTGGCCACGGCCGTGCCGAAGAACGGCAGCATTTCCGTGGTGCGATTGGTGTTGCCATCGGGGCGCATGCGATACGGACGATCGGCCACGTACGGATTGCGCACCGAGTTGGTGGGCGCAAAGACGATCTCGTACGGCTGCGGCGCCTTCACCAACTGCTGTCGCACGGCGAGCTGCTGACCCACAATGGATTCTGCATTGGCCGCAGCGACGACTTCACGCACGCGGGTGCTGTTCTTCGACACGAAGTCGAGTGATTCCTCGAGGAACCAGTACGTCTCGGTGATGCGGGTCTTGAACGACGCGTACGAATAGGCCTCGGTGAGCAGGCCCAGGATATTCCGCACACCATAGTAGGTGGACGTGTAGCGTGGCTTGGCGAGTTCCGCGTCGGAGCGCCAGGCGCGTTCGGCGCCGGTGCCCGACACACCACCATAGTAGAACCAGTCCGACCCGTGCTTGGCCTTCACCGCCTTGGTGATCTGCGGCAGCAACTCATCGCGCAGCAGACTCATTTGCGCCTTCGAGTTGTTGGGGCTCAGCGATGTTTCATACGTCATGTTGAAACCGCTGTTGGAGCTGCCGTCGGTGGTGTGCAGATCCATCGCCACATGCGGCTGATACTCGGTGAGCAGCCGAGCCATGGAGCGCGCCTCGGCCGTCTCCATCTTGGTGCCATCGCGATTGAGATCGAGACCCAATGCGTTTTCGCGCGTGCCCATGCCACCCACCGGACCTGCCTGACTGCCACGATTGGCCACGCTCACGCGCTCGTTGCCATCGGCGTTGTAGATGGGATTGATGAGCAGCACCGTGTTGCGGAGCCAGGCGTTGCGCTCGCCCTTGGCGATGGAGCGCAGCAACCACAGCAGCGCCTCTTTGCCTTCCACTTCACCCGCGTGGATGTTGCCCTGGATGTACACGCGGGTCTTGCCGGTGGCGAGCACCTGCGCCGCCGTGGCACCGGGCGCACCAATGACCGCGAGTGGCAGCGGCCGTCCCTCGTACGTGTAGCCGTACGTGGTGAGGTGGATCTGTGGATTGGCCGCCGCCATCAGCTTCATGTAGGCGATGACGTCATCGTAGCGGCTCGTTTCCGCGTAGTCCGTGCGCTCGGGGCGTGTGAGCGGAAACTTCGCGCTACCGGTCGCGTTGGCACTCGGTGCTGTTTTCGCGGCCTGCGCCTCCGCAGTGCCGCCGGTCGTCAGCGTGAGTGCAGCAACAGCGAGCGCCGTCCCAGCGCCGCGGACCATGCGTGACGACATCATCGAACAGCTCCAAACGGATGGTGTGAGTGTGTCAGTCGTGATGCAGGCATCGCGACCTGTTAGTGAACGGTTGTGGCCAGTTCGTGGTGGTCCTGTAATACGCTGAGCGAACGCAGCGCCGGCGTGCGCCCCTCTCGACCGCGCAGGACCACGGCAATATTGGTGCGCCCCCTGGTCACGCCAAAAGGTACGCGCAACTCGAGCGTACGGCTGGCCGAATCGGTGGGCGCGAGGGTGGCCCGTGCCACGACGCTGTCTTCGACGATCAGGTCGAAATGCCGCGTGGAGTCGCGGCTGCCGGCAAAGACGCAGGCAATGGTGACCTCGGTGTCGTCAAAGGTCGTCAGGGCGTAACGCATCCAGCCATTGGCCTGCCGGAAGGTCGTGTCGTTCTGCACGCCGGCCCAGTCGTCGTGCCCCGCGTAGCCGTGGGCCAGTTCGCTCTCGGCGTTGCCGGCGATGACCGTGTCCACAACTCGGCGGTCAACGGGTGGTGAGAAGGCGAGGCTCGCCGAAAGGGCGGTCGCGAGCGCGAGCAGGCGACTCATCATCAGGCGAGCGTGGCCCGAAACTGTACGGGATCGAGCACACACGACTGCCGAAGTGAGCCTGGCAAAACGAATACCTTGGGCTCGGTGCGGAACTTGAACAGCCGATACAAGCGATACTGGTGCGGCTGATCGTTGGATACCGCAACTTCCCGCGCCGTCGCAAAGAAGGGCGTCATGGCACCGAACGTGGTGGTCTTTACCTCGATCAAGCGTTCGGACCCGTCTGGGTCAAACGATGCGATATCGTAGCCGAGTCCATCTCCCTTCGTCTTCGCCACGTGTTCGATGCGTTCAGCGAGGTGCTTGGCGCCTGCTTCCCAAAGACGTCGATGCTCGATCTCGAGCACGAACCGCTCCCCCGCTTCGCCCAGTGATGCATTGCGCGCCTCGCGCTCGAGATAGTTGATGCCAAGCCGAGGAGCTGGCACCGGTACGGCGCGCTCGTAGGTACGCCCCGCTCGCGGTTCACGAACCGGCGGTGGCACGAGAATGTCTTCAAGATCGCGCCATGGCGTTGTCACGGAGGCGACGGCCATCACCGCCGTTTCGGCTGCTGCAACAACAGGGGCATCCATCGACAACCGGAGAATGACCTCGGTGCGCAGGCGATCCTGGTAGTTGGCGCGCGGCTTGTAGCCGTCGATGTAGGGGAAGCCTTCCTCGATCAGGACCGCGCTGATGTTCTGATGCTTGAATTCGATGGCGCCTGCCGAGCGTCCATTCAGCAGTTCCTGCAATCGACGATTGTGCTCGCGCTTGCTGAACGGCTCGCCGCGCAGCTCATGCCCGAGCATCGCAAAATAGTCCGCCACGATCGCGGCGACTTCAGCCTGGGACCAGTCTTCAGCCACGGATGGAATGCGGGGCGAGGTAAGCGCGGTCCATCAGGAGTCGTCGTGCCCGTCGCTACGCATCCCGGCAGGTCCGGGCGCAAGCTCGTCGCTCGGATGGCCTGCAACGGTCACGAGCCTCGCCTTGTCGGAATGCTTGGACTGCTGGTGGCTGCCCCGGGTTCTCACGAGAAACCACCCATCGTCCGTCAACAGCCGAAGCGCATCCCGTACTCGCATGCCGAAAGATCGGACCGCGAGTCGCCACCGGCAAGCGCGAGGACGCGACCTCTCACCGCGGTGTTGGTCCGCTTGCGTCACTCAAAGGCGTGGTGCGCGGGAGCGCCTGACCGTTAGAGTGCGCCATACGCGGCCGCCAGGGTGAGCATGCGCCCGACGTGCCAAGCAGCGAACACGGCCGGATCGTACGTCGGCCCAACCCAATCACGGTGCGTCTGCCCCGCTTTGGTACGCGGGCGCGCAAGTGCCGTCACGAGCTCCGCGTAACCGGCAACCCCACCACAGTCCTCCGGTGGCCCCGCGCGGGCGCCACCCAGTAGCAGCGGCCATCGGGGCTCAGCAGGGTCCGCTGGCGACTCCAAGGCCTGGACTTCGATGACATGGGCCCAGTCATCGCCGAAATCGTAGCGATACAGGAACCGATCGCCAGCCACGAGGGCGAGATCAGCCAGACGCATCGCCGTGGACTCTCCCTCCGCTCCCTCACCTGGAGCCTCGAAGCGCCGAGTGCCGATGGTGAACTCGTGCAGATGATAGTCCTGCCAACCGAAGACGAGTTGCAACGTGCGATGCAGTTGCGCCAGCGTGTACTCACCGGGCACGCGGAGCGCACGCCAGATCTCCGGGGTTATCGACTCCAGGTGTACGCGGAGCACGAAGTCCGTCGGCGCCGCCGAGGGGATGTGTCCGGCGACGCGTGCGCGCTTGGCCATGGGAAAATGATTGGGAGGACGCGGTCAGGTCCGCAGGCGCTGAGCGACCACATCGACTACATGGACGCCATCGCCCGGGCCAGATCGGTCTCCGCCGTGCTGGCGACCACGGCACCGGCCTGCGTCAACACATTGCTCGCCTGCGATGTGCTGGTCGCATCGACCAACGCCACCAGCATCGAGGAGTTGTTGGTGAGCCCTTCGCCCATCTGCTTCAACAGGCTGTCAGGAAAACCCAGGTCGAGAAAGTAGGCGGCCAGTGCGCCGCCGGCGGCAAGCGTGATGGTGCCAACGCCCGGCAGAATGAGCCCGGCAACCGCGCCAATGAGTGCGCTCTTGCCCACCCCCCAATCCTGCGATTCGGTGAACTTCACCTCGCCGCTGTCGTCGCGGGTGATGACGGCGACGTTCCCCAGCCCAATCGCCGCGGACTTGAGCAGCGCCACGCCGGACTCGGCGCCGCTGAGCGTGTTGAAGCTGGCGATGAGAATACGACGGGCCGTGGCATCGGACATGGTGACTCCAGAAAGGGATTTGGGGTTGGTGGCGCACTCGCACTGATCGGGCATTGGTACACACTGGCCATGATGCGGTTCAATCGAAGAATTCCTGACGCGTAAATATCCTTGCAATATTGACTTACGATCATAAGCTGTATATGCTAAAAAGATGAAAGAATCGGTGCGGCGATACCTGGCGGATATCGGGCGGCGCGGCGGACTACGCAGCCGGCGCACCCTTACTCCCGAGCAGGCGCAGGCCATGGTGGCCAGTCGCGAGGCAAAGCGCGCCGTGCGGGAGTTCGAGCAGTCCACCATTGGCACACCCACCTCGGATCTCCCCGGGGTTGAGATCGTACGCGCGGGGCTGCGTGATCTCGCGCGTCGGCAGCACTCTATCGATGCGCTGCTCGTGTCCATGGCGGCCCCGCGACTGCGACGGCTTGGCATTCGCGTGGCTGGGGGGATTCCGCACCCTGAGGACGCACTCTTCGTCTTGCTCGAGCAGCAGCATGGCCGAGCCGCCCACTCGCGCTACAACGCACTCGTGCGTCGCATGGTGAGCTTCTCGCGCGCTGCGGCCATGATGGGTCGGCAGCATGCGTGAGGTCGCTACCAGCGAACGGATTGATCGGTTTCTCGCGGCGCTCGCTCAGGCTGCCACCGTACCAACCACCGTATACTTGGTCGGCGGGGCCACGGCGGTTCTCACGGGTTGGCGCGAGAGCACGCGTGACATCGATCTCATCATCCGCCCCGAATCCGATTCGCTACTTCGCGCAATCCCTCGGCTGAAAGATCAGCTCGCGATCAACGTGGAGTTCGCGGCGCCTGACCATTTCATCCCGGTGCCACCGCACTGGGAGGAGCGCAGCCCCATCGTGAAACGCATCGGCTTGTTGACCGTGTGCCACTACGATCTTACGGCACAGGCCCTCGCCAAGATCGAACGAAGTCATCTGCGCGACCTCGCCGACGTGCGGGCCATGCTGAAGGCCGGTCTGGTAACCGTCGAGGGACTGCGGGCCGCATTCACCGAAGCCGAGGCTGATCTCTACCGCTACCCCGCGGTCGATCCGGAGAGCTATCGTCAGGCGCTTGATGAGGTCATCTCTTCCGCATCCTGAAGAGACGACACCAGATCCACTGAAGCCGTCCCTTCACAACAACGGGATGCCAAGTGACTGGAGGTATTGCGACGTCTGCTCGTAGTTCTCGGGGCTCAGGGTCGCGTCCGACTTGCGCCCCTTCGGCACGAAGATGGCCATACCCTGCCGCGCACGCGTGAGCAGCACCCGGTACGCATTGAGCAGGTAGCGCTGTCGATCGGCGTTGTGCACGTTCGTCCACCGATCACCGCGGAAATTGTGATACGACCAACGACCATTGGTCCGGCGCAGGTCGGCATCCCAGCTCATCATCGTCCAGTCGAGCTCGAGCCCCTGCGTCTGGAATTCGGTCGCGGCATCCTCGAGGTAGTACGACGAGCGGGTGTCGGCGCGATCGGCGAGAAAGTACTTCACCGGGTCTACATCGACGCGCACATCGATGCAGTAGGCCTTGAGTCGCTGCGCCTGTGACGATGCCACCAAGCCATACCGCTCGTTGCCGCGCGCCTGTTCGCGCACCCACTTCTTGGCCAAGGTCCGGTCTCGCGTGAGTACCACAGAGTATGTCTTGAGCACTTCGGTGAGCAGCTCGCGCGCCTTGTCTTCATCAGCGTCCAGTGCGGCCTTCACAAACCCCGATACCTTTTGTGCGCGAAACGAACGCATGGATACCGCGAGGTGAAGCGCGTACTGGGTCTCCACGTGGGCATGTGAACCAAGACGCTCGATGCTCTTACCTGCGGCGTATTCCGAGTCGTGCAGCTCAGGGGAGATGTAGGTATGCCAGTGCGGATACTTGTCACGGACGGCATCCAGCCACGCACCGATGCCCGACTCACCCGTGTGGATCTCCTGACCGCCACCCACCAGGCACACGATCACCGCCCAGTCTTTGTGACGATCCATATACGAAATGAGGAATTCGGGCTCGGACATACTGAAGTCGGCCACACCCTTCCGCTGTTTCATGAACAGGGCCGTCTTCTCGCGACTCCACGCGCGCTGCGACTCGTCGAAAATGGCCACGTGTTCGATAGGTGGCGCTGCGCTGCGCAGACCTTCGTCGCGGAAATGGTGCACATTCTGAATGAACGGCTTCACCTTGAGGCGTACCACACCTTTGCGTTCTGGCGTATTGCCGAGTGCGCGCTGGCGCTGAATATCATCTTCAACAAGCGCCTCACGGAGCACGGCCACGAGCGGTCCGTTCCCCGATAAAAACACCGCGTGGGTATCGTCTTGCCCGAGATGCTGCGTGGCGATGTTCAGCCCTACGAGCGTCTTGCCGGCACCAGGCACGCCAGTGACGAACACGATGGCCTTTTCGCGTTGCGCGCGGCTGCGGGTGATGATCTCCTCAACGCACTGCGTTGTGACGTGGAGATTGCGAGCGCCGGCATCCGACCGAGCAATGGCCTGCACCGAGTGCTGCGCATACAGCGCCTTGGCGGCCTCGATGATCGTTGGGCTCGGCCGATAGGGTGCTCTGCCCCACGCGTCGGCATCTACCGGTGCAGATGGTGCGAGCGCGATAGCCGAACGGACCGCATCACCAACCGACGTCGCATTGGACTTGATGGGCGGGTACACACCATCGGCGTGTGGACGCTGCCAACCAGTATCTGGGGTTGCCCCATTGGTCGCGCAGAGCACAGGGAAGATCGGCAGCTCTCGGCTCGCCTCGTGAAAGTTCTTGAGATCGAGCGCGTAGTCCCACGCCTGGTTGTAGTCGCCCTTGGCGTACCGATGCTCGCCCACCTTGAACTCGATGGGTATCACCGCGGAGTTGGCGACTACCACCCCGTCAATGCGGCTGCCCAGTCGCGGTACGTCAAACTCGAGGAAGAGCGACCCGTCTACACCCGGGAGCGTCTGCTTGAGCACTCGCACCTGCTCCTTCCAGGCTTCCGTTTGCGCCCCGTCAATTGCGAGACCGCTACCACCGGCGAGGTGCCCGAGCACGGTCGCATCGTCAGCCGCAAGGAACTGCGAGATTGGCGATGCGTAGAACGCCGAATGGCGCGCAATGTCATTAGGAGTGGTCACCGCCGGAAGCTAGATGCGCCGTGCGTAGTCCCGCCAGGGGAATGCTAGCTCGCGTTGGGCCAGGCTGCTCGGGCCTCCTCCAACGTCTCATACCCGTAGTCGACGAACTGCAGGACGCCCGAAGCCTCGTTTCGCGTGGCAATGCAGTATAGCATGCGGAGCGGCTTTCCTGACGCGTCGGAAAGTTCGATTCGACTCCGTTCACCCTCGAAACCGTCGACTTCCACGATGAAGTGTTCGCGTATGTTCATCGATCGAATAGTGAGGTGGGACCACACGGACCGGGGTATGGGGTGCGACTGGCAGCGAGATCGCGAATGCAGGTCTCGTCCTTTGCCGAGATTCTGGGGCGAGGAACACGCTTGCTATCGCGCTCTGTTCAAAACTGACGACCCTCGCCTCGGTGACCTGCGCGCTGTTGGTCAAGAGTAGCAACATCCGCTCGCCGTCGTCTCACCAATGTCGCAGTAACCGCTATACAACGGAACGAGGATGTCGCGTAAGTCGGTTGCTAGAGTTAAGGCCGTCGCCAGTGCAAATAGTCTACATCCACCCACCCCCTACGGTCGTCGTCGAAATCGACGAGATAGTACAAAATATGGTCAACGTCGCACTGCCCGAGCACCTTCGTGATCATTGGCTCTCCGCGAATGGCATCGGGCCATGCAACCACAGAACTGATTGGATTCCCATCTAGAGGGCCAGCTGCTTTGCGTAGCGCCACCTCTCCTCGTCGATCAAAGTCGACTAGCCAGCCGTTGCGCGATACCGAAGTGCAATCTCCGCGCGCTCCTGCCAACCTAACGGTATTCTGAGAAGAGATTGTCTCTGCGGAAGCTCGCGCCAATAGTGCGCTATGAGCGGCATCTTCAACGCGCTTTCTGATGCCTGCGAGCCTATTGGAATCCCTAGTGGAGAGCGGAGGCACAATCTTGTTGAGCTCCATTCTCAGAACGAAACGCAATTCTTCGTCGCCAGGAAGTTCCCTTGCGGTAACCTCTGCCGAATCTAAACGTGCGCGAACGGCAACACGATGAACAGTCTCCACTACCGATCCAGAGGCACCATGCGAATCGTAGCGTGAGAGCCACTCATCGGCATCCATCGTAGTGATCCGGTCATTCGTATCTGGGCGAGCAAAATAGGCTTGGAACCGCGCGCGATCAGCCTCTGCGGCTTTCGCAACCTGCTCCGCAGCCGCTACACGCTCCTCCTCAAGTGTTCGAGAGCCATCGCAGGCCGATACTGCACCGGCTAGTGTGATTCTCATAGCCAACTTCATGGATCTGCGCATCGACATCTCATCTTATTTTCCATGGAGGCCGTTCGTTGCATAGCGACAGAGTTCAGCTGCGGAGACACAAACGGGATTTGTTCCACGAAAGGGACCGTTGCACGTCTTCTTCAGCTGCAATGATCGTTAGATGGCAGCACGGCTAACACCGCTTCTGGGATACGTTGATGACGTTCCATCTTACGAGCCGCCGGCCATCGTCCTTCAGATAGGATGGATTTAGCGCAATGTCTGGCCCAACCCCGTGGTGTAGCCGGTCGACTAGCGCGTCCTTGTCGGTCTGCTGCAATCCGTCCCACCAGTCCGGACGATAGTAGGTGTTTTCAAACTCACTCGTTGCATACCGCACCAACGCATGGGGGATGTCGACTACCTCCAAGCGGAGTAGCGAATCGACAAGCTCTGAACTCGCGGCATCGCTGTCAGATCTCCATGCGAAGACCGCGACGCCGCCTTTCGCCGTCGACGCCAGCGAAAAGCTCATCACCTGCAGCTCGGTTTTGAGATCGCTCAGATCCTGAATCCGCTCTCCGTCAAACGTGTAGTGCGGCTGCACGAAGCCACTGCACATGAGATCCGGTGGCACATCTAGTTCGACCGCGACATATCGAGCTTCGGCGAAGTCTCTGGCGAGCAAGTCAGCGTCGAATCTGGACTTATGTCGCCGCAGGTCCCGGAGCGACGTCTCCATGCCGAGCCGCATTAGGAGAACATACTCTTGTAGTCCGAACTGTTCCTCAAGCGACCGTCCCTTATCGCCCTGCCGGGCGATCTCTAGCGACTCAAGCTGGCGCTCCTTAGCGTAAAGTTCCAGGCATAGCGGCCGGTACGTGAGCAGCAGTGCCTGCTCGTCTGTAGGAACGAGGGCGGTGGCCTCGAGCGGGGCAAATGTCGCGCTATCGTGCTTGGAGCAGAAACCGAAGAACGTTGACGCCTCATTGATGCCGACCAGCTTCGGCAGCAACCGTCCCTTGTTCAGGTGCAGATCACCTAGATCGGCGGACGTCTGATACACATGTCCCTTGCGGGCAATCACCGAGAGGTCGGCAGCCCGCCGCACGGTATGAGCGCGGACAATCGGGCCGGAGCAGGCGCTCGGCCCTGCTTCCGGGTGCAAGCAGGTCTTGAACCGCTGAAGTCCTTGAACGTCCTTGCGGGCATTCCAGATGGACGGACGCTCCTGCAGCTCCCTCTCAAGGTGGCACTTCTTGTACTTGAGACCAGAATCACACCAACACGGCTTGTTACGATCGCGTCCTTTCATCGATACAGTGTGTGTGCCATCTAACGCCCAGCGCTCTGTCGCGGGGCAACTACCGCACATCGCGGTGAGCACGCGTAGCGCGCACGCCGCCTACCGAATCTTCCTCTCTGCAGCACCGGTCCACTAGATGGAAGCGAACCTACTTTGGAAGCGCCGCAAGGACCTTCGAAGCGCTATAGAGCAGGATACCCAAGAGCAGTAAGCGATCTCGCCAATTGTAGGCACGCAGTCCACGTTTCTCCCATCTCTCCCATTCCTTCACGGACAACCGACGTCGCTCATCCTCTTGATTTGCCTTCCGACTTGCTTGGCCTAGCGTATATGCTCGCCCGCTCTTGTATTCAATGATATGCTCTTTCTCTCCCTTGAGCACCATAGCACGAAGATCACCAGCCATACTCGCAGACTCAAGCATCTGATGCGTTACGCCCAGCCCAGTCACGGACGCACGAAGCCTTTCAATCGCAGCGAGAGACGCAAACGCGAAAACTACCACACTGCTGAGCTCCAATGTTCCTGCGTTGAAACCAAGTGGCTCGACTGGCAACCTCTGACCGATGTACGCCGTAAGGGCACTGGACGTACCCAGCAGGAAGTAGTCTAGTTTTTCGCTACTCGCACGCCAATGCTCCCACGCCTTTATGGCTCTTTCATCTGACATGATTCTTCACTCCAGCTGGAGGGCCATCAAACGCCCGGCTCAGCTGCCAGGCGGCAGAATGGTGCTTTGGCTGTCGGGCATGAACGGTGCGCCGCCTTGTCAGCTGCAACGCCTCGTTAGATGTCGGGTGCCCCACTCAAATACGGCGATTCCACTCATGTAGATGCTCAACTCTCTATCACTTCACTAGTGTGTACCCCTGACGGAAAGGGATCTGATCGCCGCTTGAGAACTCTGGGATAGCTGCGAATAGCATGACGTCGGAGGCAGAACAGCCCTCGCTGTATCCCTCGATTGAAAGCCCGAGTTGAAGCAGTCGCGCTTCACCTGCAGGAATCACCTCATTCAGAACACGGAGACTGGAGAACCCATCGTTCCTGTACTGTGGAAGGATATTCCGGTCTCGAAATACCGAATCTGGTGATTCCGTGATTCGAAACAGTTTTACTATTGGCTGAGGGTCGACAACCATGTCGCCTCGGAGCGCCATGAATGGTCCGATTGCAGAATCGGGCTTCAGCCCGAGGAGCGTAACCGCTCGTCCACCATTGTTCGTAACCACGATCCGATGGTAAGCGAAGTAGCGCCTATGGCCTGTAGACGAGTCGGATAGCGCGTAGGTGAAAGGCGGATCTGCAATAACTTGAACACGTGGCGAATTGGCATCGCGAGTTTGGAGCAACGCGACAATAGACAGCGCCTCAGATAGACCAAGGCTCGTCAATTTCTATTGCTTCTGATCGCGCAAAGCTAGCGTTGCACTTTTTGCTTTGGACATACGTGTGGGCAATGATGACACCTAACGAGGCTGTAGAAAAAGCCCGATTGAGTGTCCGTGATATGCAACTTGCCATTCAATCGGGCGTACGCCTCTCCAGAGGAATCTGCGCGCACTTTCGTCGTCCGTCGAGAGGCCATGGCCCGCTACAAGTACATCGACACCCAGCCGAAGCTCATCCCGGTCGACCTGACCGCCCAGCTGCTGCCCGGCACGTTCGAGCATGCCCTGCACCACCTACTCGACCACGCGATCGATCTCACGCCGTTCGATGCGCGCTATCGCAATGATCTGACCGGCGCGCCGGCCTATCCTCCCGCGATGCTGCTCCGCGTGGTCTTGTTCGCGTACGCGCGGGGGATCGTGAGCAGCCGTGCCATCGCCCAGGCCTGCCAAGACCACGTCACGTTCATCGCGCTGAGCGGTGACTCCCGGCCCCACTTCACGACGATTGCCCACTTCATCAGCACGTTGGGCGACCAGATCGCGCCGATCTTCGCGGCCGTCTTGGCGGTGTGCGACCGCCAGGGCCTCATTGGGCGCGAGATGTTTGCCATCGATGGCGTGAAGCTGCCGAGCAACGCGTCGAAGCAGCGGAGTGGGAGCCGCGCCGACTTCGAACGCCAGGCCACCAAGATGGAGCGCGCGGCGGAGCAGATGCTCGCGCGGCATCGGGCCGAGGATGCCCGAGACGGGGAGCCGTCGCTGTCCACGAAGGACCAGGCACGGCAGGGCCGCCTCGTGCGTGATGCGGCGGAGCTGCGCACATGGCTCGCGCAGCATCCCCACGATCGACGCGGGGCAAAGGGCGCCGTGCGGAAGAGCAACCGCACCGACAACGAGAGCCGAAGATGGCGACCAGCAAGGGTGTCATCCAAGGGTATACCGGCGTGGCCACGGTCGATGCGGCGCACCAGATCATCGTGGACGCACAGGCCCATGGCGTGGGCGCCGAGCAAGAACTGTTGTTGAAAGCCATCTCCGCCACCGCCTCGCTGCGCACGCCTGAGACGCTCATCACGGCCGACGCAGGCTACCATAGCGAAGCGAATCTGCGCGCGCTGGCGGAGGCCCAGGTGCCGGCGCTCATTGCGGACGGGAACATGCGGAAGCGCGATGCCCGCTTTGCCAACCAGGATCGCTATACGACGCTCCTGAATCCCCTTCACGACAAATCGAAACCAGCGCGGAAGCCGCTCGTCGTGTTCGGGCCGGAGGCCTTTCAGTACGATCCCGTGGCGCGGACGTGCGTGTGCCCCGCTGGGAAGTCGCTGTATCGCAAGGGCGCGCAGAACATCACCCGCGATCACATCGGCGAACACTTTCGCGGCGCGAAGCGCGACTGCGGCCCCTGTGGGTTACGCGCACAATGCTTGCGCACGCCCAACACGACGCCCGTGCGCAATGTGGCGTTCTTCCGGGGGCGGGTGAGCACGCAACGTGTGAATCACAGCGCGGTGATGCGCGAGCGCATCGACGCTCCCGCGGGGCGCGCGCGGTATGCACACCGCTTCGCCACGGTCAAACCGGTGTTTGCGAATCTGCGCGCGAACAAGCGGCTCGATCGCTTCACGTTGCGCGGCCGCGTGAAAGTCGACACGCAATGGAAGTTGTATTGCCTCGTGCACAACATCGAGAAACTGGCGCACGCGGGATACGCGGCGTAGCCCGCCCATAGGCGCAACGGATCGCGAATTGCGGCGATCACCGTCGCCAATCGCGCCCAATCTCATCGATCCACTTCGAAATCATGCATCGACGGGTATCGTCGACTCAAGTCACCGTCGAAATCGACTTATCCTACAGCTTCAACGCCCAGCGCTCTGCTGCGGGGCTCTTCCAACAATGCGGCCGGCGAACACAGTGAGCCAGCCGCCATCCTTCGCACGCCCCGCCGGCATCAGCGGCCCGTTAGGTGCCCTCTTCATAGCGAAACGCCGGTCCACCTCTAACACGCTGGACTAGATCGCGAGCACTCGAATCAACATCATCGAATGCAGACCTCAGATATTCTGCGGACGGGACAATGAATCCGCCATTGAGTTCGATTGTGGGATTGCGGCCTACGATCGCCTCGATTCGCCGCTTCCCATCATCACTGTTTGCACTCACCAGTCCGTTGGCATGCGCCAATGCGTTTCTGAGCACGTAAAGATCGTTAATCCTCATCTCACGGATGGGATCCTTGTCAAGCGCGATATCGAGATAGTCAACAAAGTACTTTCTGGCGCGCGCGACAGCTGACTCTCCCCGAATGTCTCTGTGCTGAAGCGAGAGTTTCCGTTCTGTAGCGATGCTTTCAGCAACGTTTAGGATTGTCGCCTCGTAGCACCCCCACAGCGCCACCAAAAACGGGCCGCGCAATAGACGCGGGTAGACCCGATCCGCCCGTTCTTCTAAGCCTTGCCAAGCTATTGTGCGCGACTCTTCATCATCGAGCAGTCCCTCTGCGGACAACTCAGCGAAAGTTCGCGCTTCATCGCTGGTGCGCAACGTGACTAGTTGCGCTTCAAGCCTATCGAGATATTCACCCAACGCCCAGAGGTCGTACTCGTTTTCAGAGAACCGCGCATCGTAGGAGAAACGCACCATTTCTCAGGTGTATCGATGTTGGAATTGCCACCTCACGCCCGGCGGTCCTATAACAATGCGGCGGGCGAGCGCAGCGAGCCAGCCGCGCTCCTTACTCCACCCCATCGGCACCAAGGTCCGTTAGCCAACATCACCGATCGGTCGAGACCAAATTCGGCAAGCTCGCGCAAAGAGATCCAGTCCACGATTTTGTATACTGCTGGCGTTCCAGATTGATGAAGCGGCGATGGCCTTGGTTGATTCGAAGTGGCTCTTGTGAAAGAGGAGGACCTTCTTTTCGAACGGCGCATTGGACAACTCGGAGTTGTAGGCGGTCAGTGCAAGATTTCCGATAGTATCGCGAAATTGCTCATGAACCCTTTCTGCTTCATCTCCAAGATGGTTTCGCCAATGATCGGTGAGAGTTTGTGGCATGATGTGCTCTATGGTCGCCGCCTCAAATGAAGCGGGTTCCTTGTGAGCATAGTCAGCCTCAAGAGTTTCAAGAACAAGACGGCAACGATCGTTTGATCCTGAATACGCTGGGTAGACCAGCCATTCATTTCGAAACTCCTCGTCCTTAGGCCAACGACGTCCTGATACACCGTTAGCAAGGTATCGGACTACGAACGGAACGGGGTACTCCTGAGGCAATTCTCGAGTCAATCCAAGAAAAATTCGTTTGAGTTGATTCGTGGGGACCCGACAAACCATTCGGCGAATGAAGAATGATTCAAGTGCTGCCAATACTCCGAGAACATCGCCTGCGCTTATAAGGCCATCTGCCTTTGCACTCAGCAGTCGGAGGAGTAGAGGACTCGCTACACTCATCTCCAGCCTCCGAAGGCGACCGAGCGCAGTGTCGATCGCAGTATCTGAATACTGCTGAAGTCCGACCATGTAGGAGTAGAGCACAGCGCAGCTGTGCAACTCTTTCAAGCGATCAAGTACATCCTTGTCAGGGATCTCCGCGAAGCGCCGCTTCAGCACCGCATAGATCTCCGACTTAGAAACCTCCTCTCCCGACATCATGAGGTACTGCCGCATGTACTCGGTCAGGTATTCGGTCGGAAGGAGGTGCTGCATTGGCACCCAATACTTCGAGTATGCCTCCTCCTGCGCTTGAGCGTGTAGCCTGAGTAGAACGTAGTTTCGGATAAGATCCGCTTGGGTAAGCGGGGCCCCCTTCGCGTTTAGGCTTTCGAAGATGAGGTAGGGATCATCAGCATCCGAAAGATTGATCGAAACTACAGTAATTAGCGAATTTAGTGTTTCAATAAAACGCTCTAGATCGATTGTATTGTCGTCAGAATCCCCTCTCTTTAGGCAATCCCGGAAGAAGTCATATGCTTCGGTTACACGCGTTCCTGCAATCGGCCTGCCTCGAACCAACGCGAAGAACGCCTCTCGATCAAACTGGGTCGGCAGAATCTTGTAGTAGTCTAGCCCTTCATCATCTTCGTTGATCAGCAAACGCGAAAGCTTGCGGAATCTTGCGGAGTCTTCCTCGACAAGTGAACGAATGGCGCAGACGAGCAATGCAACCGTCGTTAGACGTTGTTGCCCATCAATTATCAGATGCTTCGAAACGCCCACAGGAACTGACCGCGCTGGCGCTGTAACGATCGCGCCCGTGAAATGAGAAACTGAATCCGCTGCACCACGCTCATAGCGATCAAGGAGGTCGTCCCAGAACGTTTTCCAGTGATTCTGCTTCCACTCATAGGGGCGCTGAAACAGTGGTACAAGATACTGCTTGGTCCCATTGAAGAACTCGATAATCTGACACGGTTTTGCATCCATGAGACCTATTCCAGTAGTGATCGTGAAGCTCTGGTTCGCTGGCTAGCGCGTATTGGGCTACACGCAATCACTGCGAGCCAGGCTTTATACTCGCGACTTCCGCAGCATAGGCAATTCGACGGACATGCGTCGAATTGTTCGCAAGTTGTTGTGCCCGTAGTGATTGCACGCGCTTCGGCAGTAGACGGCGCAGACCTGCTATACAGTAGGTAGCGCAGTGTAAGGTTCTCCCACAAAGAAGATCCCGCAAGCAAAAAGGCCGTGGCACCCATTCCCCCGGGTACCACGGCCTTCTCACATCTGACAAGCGCCAGGCGCGTTAGCGCCCCATACGATCCCGGCGCACCTGCACCTTGAGACCCTTGATCTTGGTCCCGCGCAACGCATTGATCACGTTCTCGGCGATCGTCTCCGGCACTTCCACCGTGCTGAATCCGTCGGCGATCTGAATCGCACCAATCTGTGAGGCATCAACCCCCGCCTCGTTCGCGATCGCGCCCACCAGGTCGGCAGGACGCATCTTGAGACGACGGCCGGCGCCGATCCACAGGCGGGCGGCCTGCCAGGTGGGCTCGCGGCGCGGCTTGGCGCTACGCTCGCCCGTCGCGCCACGGCTTTCACGGCCGATCGGCTTGCCACGCAGGTCACGCGCGCCTTCACGCGATCCGCGCTCACCGCCACGATCACCACGATCACCACGGTCGAACGAACGCTCGCCGCCACGATCAGGACGCGGCGTCACCGCGGGGATCTCGGCTTCCTCCCCTTCGCTGCGCGCGGCCACCAGCTTCACCGCGGCCGCGGCCACGTCCATGATGTCCAGCTCACCGGCTAGCGATTCCACCAGGCCGCGCCACGATTCGAGATCCCCCTCGAGCACCGCTTCACGCAACGTCGCACGCACCAGCTCACGACGATGCGCACGCAGATCCGCCACGGTGGGCACCTGCGCGATCTCGATCTTCTGGCCCGTCTGCCGCTCGATGTTGCGCAGCAAACGGTTCTCTCGCGGCTCGGCGAACGTCACCGCCACACCTTCACGGCCCGCACGTCCCGTACGGCCGATGCGGTGCACATACGTCTCGGCGTCCACCGGCACGTCGAAGTTCACCACGTGACTCACATGCTTCACGTCGAGACCACGCGCCGCCACGTCGGTGGCGATGAGCAGGTCCACCTTCCGCGCACGAAACTTCTGCATCACACGGTCACGCTGATCCTGGCTCAGGCCACCGTGCAGCGCTTCCGCCCGCAGACCACGCGCGGTGAGCGTCTCACTCAGCTCGTCCACTTCCGTACGCGTCCGGCAGAACACGATCGCACTGGTGGGCTGCTCGATATCCAGCACACGCGCCAGCGCGGGCATCTTGTGCGCGCGGCTCACCACATACGCCACCTGACGCACACGGGCCGACTCACCCTCTGCCACCACTTCGCGCTCCACCTTCACGTGCACCGGCTGACGCAGGTGCTTCTGCGCGATCCCACCGATGCGCGGCGGCAGCGTGGCCGAGAAGAGCGCCGTCTGCTTGTTCTCCGGCGTGGCGTCGAGAATGGCTTCGAGTTCTTCGGCGAAACCCATGTCCAGCATTTCGTCGGCTTCGTCGAGCACCACGGCCGAAAGGCCGTCGAACACCAGCGTGCCGCGCTTGATGTGGTCCACCGCGCGGCCCGGCGTGGCGATCACCACGTCCACACCACGGCGCAGGGCCCGCACCTGCAGCTCCATGCTCGCGCCGCCGTACACGGCCAGCGCCTGCAAGCCCAGCGGCTTGCCATAGCGATGCACGGCTTCCGCCACCTGCATCGCGAGTTCACGCGTCGGTACCAGGATGAGCACACCGGGGCCATTTCCCGCCCGCCGTCCCTTCTCGGCGATGCGCGTCAGCAGCGGTAGCGAAAACGCCGCCGTCTTGCCGGTACCCGTGGCCGCGAGGGCCAGTACATCCTTTCCTTCCAGCAGGGGCGGAATGGCTGCCCGCTGTACCGGCGTGGGCTCTTCGTACCCCAGCCCCACCAACGCCTCGGCGATCTTCGGGTGCACCCCAAGTGCACCAAACCCACTCACCGTCGCCCCGTCCTGCCCAACTTCCCCGTCGCTCATCCCACATCCTGCCCGCGCGCCCCTGATTTCCAGCCGGCGTGTGCTTGGGCGTATACATGAAAGGGCCGCGATACCATGATTCCGGCGCGACCACCAAAAAGACTCCGAAAGTCCCCAACCTGATAAATATAGACGGTTCGGGTCCCCTTTTGCGGTTTTTGATACTTCCCACACCCCCATGTCCCAAGAATCCGCCGTTCCGCTCCCTTTTGAGGTGCGCCAGTCGGGCATCCAGGGGTTCGGCGGCTTTGCCACCCAGGCCATTCCGGCCGGGACGCGCATCATTGAATACGCGGGCGAGCGGCTCACGCCCGCCGAGTCGGAGGCACGCTACCCGGACACGCTGGGCGAGCGGCACCACACGTTCCTGTTCGCCATCGATGACGAGGTGGTGGTGGACGCGGCCGTGAACGGCAATGAGGCGCGCTTTCTCAATCATTCGTGCGCGCCCAACTGCGATGCCGTGATTGACGATGGACGGATCTGGATCGAGTCCATCCACGACATCGAAGTGGGCGAAGAACTGGTGTACGACTACGCTTACATCCTGGAAGAGCGCCACACGCCGGCGGCCAAGAAGCGGTTCCCGTGTTACTGCGGCGCGATCACCTGCCGTGGGACGATTCTGGCCAAGAAACGGTGAGACGCCTCGGCCGCATCACACGGTGGTGCGGGCCCACGGAATGATCTCCAGTCGCGCGAAGGGGATCTCCTCGCCGGTGTTTTCGTCCAACCCGAAGGTGTCCGGTGAGTTGGTCAGGCGATCGATGGCAAAGTCGATCTCCACCAGTTCGGCCGAGCGACGCGTGGCGATGGACGCCTGCAGCTCTTCGTTGGCGACATCGGTGCCGAGGTCCGCAGGATGCGTGGGCACCTTGGAGTTGTCACCCGCTTGCGTCTGACTGTCTTCCGCCGCCTCGGGCTCGGTGAACTCGCGCAACTGTTCGACCAGGCGTTCGCGCTCTTCGTGCAGACGTGCTTCGATCTTCTGCAACTGCTTCGCAGTCAATGGCATGATGCCCTCGTAAGGTAGACGTCGGGGCGCGCCTCCTATGGAAACGCGCCCCGGTCATACCCCGCGTGCTCACGTTGGAGCCACTACGGCCGGACCAACTCCACGCGACGATTCTGCTGGCGGCCTTCGGGTGTGGTGTTGGCGGTGGCCGGCACGGTCTGCCCGAGGCCCTTGGCCGTGAGCCGCCCGCCGTCGATGCCGTAGTCTGACACCAGCGCACTGCGCACGGCGTCCGCGCGACGCTGCGACAACGCGAGGTTGGCCGGCGCGGCACCGACATTGTCGGTGTGTCCCTCGATGATGAGTTGCAGATCGGCATGTTCGGAGAGCATCGCCGCGATTTCCTTCAGCGTCGGCGTGCTCTCCGGACGGATGACGTCCTTGCCGGTATCGAAGTAGATGCCCTGCGTGGCCACGCGCCCCGATTCACTGAGCGCGTCGTAGAGCTTGCGTCCACCGCCGGCCAGCCGGACGTTGCGGATGAACATCGGCGCGTCCTCCGTGCCATCGCACCAGAACAGCACGCGATCCGAGCGCTTGTAGGCAAGATTCGGGACGTTCACCACGCGCTTCTCGTTGACGTAGGACTTGAAGTACGTTCCGTCCACCATCACACGGGCCTCGTAGGGAACACCGGCGCCATCCTCCTTGGATTCGACGCGCGCGGGCGAGCCACCATTGCGCTTGTACCCGCCGGTATGGTTGGGGGCAAAGATCAGGTACTGATCTTCATCGTCGGCATCGGGATACAGCCAGCATTCACCGGCCGTGCCGAGCATCTCGAACTCGAGTGTCCAGCGGGCCGGCAGCGGGGCGGCCGCCTTCACGGCGAACTGATTGCGATTGCCGTTGCCGCGCATCCAGCGGGCGCCGTCGATCTCCACGACTTCCCAGTTGCCGCCAACGGCTTCCAGGCGGCGCGGAAAGTCACCGATGACGTCACCCGAAAAGTCGGTGACGACGAGCGGTTTCTCGCCAGGCAGGAAGTCGTAGTTGGCCCACGCACCGGCGGTGGCCACACGGGCCGGACCTGCCGCTGCAGCAGGGGCAGCAGACGCCGCACCCTGTGCACCCGATGACCTGGTCGACGCAGCACGTTCGGCCTGCTTCTCGATCTCCACATCAGCCGGGATGGTCTTGCCGGCTTTGTCGGTGCGCACCACGGTGCGCCCTTCGTCGCGCGCCTTGGAGATGCACTCCGTGTCGGTGACGACGCACTTCACCGCGTTCAGGCCACCATCGATGGCCTTGTCGACGGCTTCATCGGTCTTGCGATTGAGGGCATCTTCGCCACGCTGTTTGGCGCGATCTGCGGCCCGTTGCTTGAGACGCTCGCCGATGCTCTGCGCCTCGGTCAATGACGGTGCGGCCGCAACGAGCACGGCAGCCATGAGAGACAACGTTCGAATGTGCATAGGATGGGGGCGGGAATGGGAGGCAATGAGAGAACATAGCACCTATTCGCCGGCGACGGGCCCTCGCCCCGAGCGGACATCTCTATAACGGTCTCATCATCACGTAGTCACGCTGCACGTCACGCCCCAATCGGAAACGGTGTGCGCCAGCCTTGAAGAATCCGTACTTCTCGTAGAAACGAATGGCCCGCGGGTTGTGTTCCCACACACCCAGCCACACCACATCGCTGTGCAACGACACGGCGTGCGCCAGCGCTTCGGCCATCATCTGCTGCGCGATGCCACGGCCGTGAAAGGCGTGGTCCACATAGAAACGCTGGATCTCCAGGGGACGTGTGGCCTGCAACAATCGCTCATCCGTGGATTCGTCCGAGGCGCCATAGGCACCGGCGCGCAGCAACGTGTATCCGGCCAGCACACCTTCACACTCCGCCAGCATACATCGATTCTGCGGATCCTCGAGTTCACCCCGTTGCTGCTCGTGCGTGAAGGCATCGCGCATGTATTCGGCCAGATCGTCGGGATCATTGTTCGGGCCGAACGTATCGAGAAAGACACGGCGTGCGAAATCGGACCACGCGGGCGCGTCGCTTACGGTGGCCATGCGAATGACCGATGATGCGGAATCGCTCATGGCGGAATCATCATGAAGGATTTGCCGGATTGAGCATGGGCCACACCTGTTGCAGGGGTTGCCGCGGCCTGTCGCAACGGATGATGGGCACGGACTGTTCTTCAGTCACGCCCCAGGCGGTGCCCACGAGAAGCAGTGCGCGGCACTGCTCGTACAGTTGCTGGTATTCCTGCACGTCACCACCCAGTGCCAGCAGGATATCACCGGGCTTGTCGCCGGCACCGAAGTACCAGAAACTGCCGGCCGCACTGATCACCGGTGGCAGTCCGTGTGCGGGCCCATACAGATCGAGTGCACCGGCGCGGCCATAGTTGCTGGCCACGAGCACGGTCTGCGCACGCTCTTCGGCGGTGAACTTGTTCCACTCATCGGCCACCGCTTGCACCTGCTGTGGCCAGCCGAGCATGTCGGCAAAGTCCTGCGGCAACGGGAGCTGTTCGCCGGTGTTGGTCTCGGTGGCATTGGAGACACCCATACGGGCCGCATAGGCCGCGGTGGATGCAGGCGAAAGCAACGGCAGCGCGAGTGGTGCACTCAGCACCCCCAACGCCACCATGAGCAACACGCCGCCATAGGTGCTCCAGCGCTGCACACGCGACGCCAGATGCATGAGCGCGGCACCACCGGCCGCAAACAGGATGGGATACACCGGGGCGCCGTAGTACGCCTTGCCGTGCTGCACGATGAGCACAAGCCAGCTCACCAGGCAGGCGATCCCCACGATCTGCCATTGGCGGGCGGCCCGCGCCACCAGCAGCCACACCAGGCCGGTCATGCCCAATACAAAGGCCACCGGCCCCACCAACAGCGGTTGCTCGAACAGAAACGACCAACGATTGCGTGCCTCGAGTTGACTGGCCTGCAGGTCACGCATCTGCCAGAGAATGGGCCAGTCGAGTTGCCACTGCCCCACCAAAGACGGCAAGCCCAGGAGCAGTGCAATACCCAGCGCCGCCCACGGCCACGGCGTGAGCAGATCGCGGCGCACGGGCGTGAGCAGCATGCCGGTCACCAATCCAACGCCGATGAACAGGATGCTGTGTTTGGTGAGCAGCCCGAATCCCAACGCGATGCCCACACCGATCCACCAGCGGATGTTGCCACTGCGCTGACGTTCGGCAATGGCCAGCAGGGCGAGGGTCCACCACAGCTGATCGAACACCACCGGCTGGAAGAGGATACCCGCGCGCAGGAACACCGAACCGGTGAGTACGGCGACAGCGGCCAGCAGCGTGGCACGGGCCGAGGCGGTTTCTGTGGCAACGGTTGCCATGGTGAATCGCCACGCCGCCACACCGGCGGCGAACACGATCAGACCACTGGTGATGGCGGGGAACAGCCGGATGGACCACAGCGCGTCACCGAACAGGGCGCGCGAGAGGTTGGCCACACCGGCAATGAATGGCGGGAAGTCCATGCGCCACCACGACAGGTGTGTGCCCATGGACAAGTACAACAGCTCATCGCGATGCACACCGAATGGCGTGATGAGGTTCACGCCCACGTGCAGCAACACGGCCAGCAGTGCCAGCACCAGCAGCCATCGAGGTGCCTTCATCAGCTGGGACATTACGACACCACGTGAATGGTGCAGGCCCGGATGGCGTTGTTGCCGTAGCCCAATCGGTTCCAGATGATCTGCTCGGGCTGTACCGCCCCGGAGGCATCGGTGGCGCGGGTGCGTAGAGTGACCGCGCGGGTGGCCTCACCAGTCGCTGCGGGTGGCAAGACGAGTGGCAGCAAAAACGGAGTCCACGCGTAGCGCGAGGCGGCTGTCCCGAGCTCGGCGTCGCGCCACGTCTCACCGCTGCCCGTGTCGATTCCCACTTCCACACGCGTGATGACATCGGTGCCCGACCAGGCCCACCCACGTACCGTCACCTCGCGCTCGTAGTGACTGCCATGCACCGGTGCCGTGATCATGGACTTCACCCGCGCCGTGGTCACCGGCTCGATGTGTTCACCGGTGTCGTACACGTACCGCTTTCGCTGGAAGTAGCCCGTGAAGGGTTCCGTGAGCAGTTCGAGCGACGCCAGCCACTTCACGCTGGCCATGCCGTACCATCCCGGCACGATCAGGCGCACCGGCGCGCCGTGTGGTTCCGTGAGTGGCGCACCGGCCATATGCGTAGCCACCAGCGTATCGGGGTGCATGGCAACATGCAGTGGCATCGAGCGCTGAAAGCGCACGTCGGCCGGGTTGCCTTCACCGTTGGCATCACCGCGCGGCCCATGATCGGCGGCGCTGGCCAGCACTTCCACCGCGCCATCACGCACACCGGCACGTTCGAGAATCATGCTGAGCGGGACACCCGACCACACGGTGGTGCTCACGGCCCCAAACCCCCAGGGCTCACCCGGCGGCACGGGGTTCATGCCCAAACGGCCGTTGCCCGCACACTCCAGGGTCATGACCACCGCATGCTGAGGCATGGCATCGAGGTCGGACACCGGAAACGACAACGGTGCATCCACCGCACCACCCACCGTGATGCGATGCGTGGCATCGAACACCGGCGTGTCGAAGTTGCTGCGCACATACACGCTGGGTGCTGGCGTGAGCGGCTGCGGCAACTGCGTGGCGGGCGTTTCCGCGCACAGCGGATGTTCGCGTACGACATGCAAGGCGCCAGTTGTCGGGCCGGTGGCGTTGCTGGTCATGTTCAACGCACCGGTGGTTCGGGACGACGGTAGGCACTCGGGATGCTGTCCCACGGCGTGGCGCCGGTGGCCTTGGCATACCCGATGGAATCGAGACGCTGCATGAACTTCTGCTCGAACAGCTTTTGTGCGCCCGGGCTCATTGATTCACTCGACGGCAGCGCAGCCAGCTTGAACTCGAGCTTGAGACCCGGCACACCAGCGCTCACGGCGCGCGAGAGATCGGCCAATGCCGACAGCGACGCCGACTGATGCAGGTACAGCAGCAAAAGCGTGGTGCGGTTGCTGATCTGCCGACGACTGGCCGGGGCAATGATGCGCGGTTCCGGATGTGACCACAGGTTCATGACCACCCAGAGGCGCACGGTCACATCGTTCAGCCCACGCGCCGCCAGCTGGCGACCGAGTTGCTGATAGTCGGCAAAGGTGAGCGTGGCGAGCACACTCTCCACCACGCCACCGTCGGCATGCACATGACCATCCACCACCACCGGCGGGAAGATGCCGGGAATGGCCGTGGCCGCGCGCAGCAACATCTGCGAACGCACGAGGCCGGTGCTGTCATTGGCGATCTCGTCTCCCAACGACCAGAGCTGCCCCACACCGAGATCGAAGTCGGTGGTGGCAAACACCAACTGTCGGTCTTCAGCGAACGCATTCCGCAGCTCGGTGCGGAATCGGCCGTCGATAGCGCTGGCGATGGTGCGTTCGAAGCGCGAGGTGTTCACCAACCCGCCATTCCGGCGCAGCCAGAACCACCAGTTGAGCGTGGGCGCGATGGTGGTGGCCGCGCGGGCGTACAACGCTGTCACGGTATCGAGCGAGGCCTTGGTGCCCAGCAACGCATACGGGGCCTGCAGCGCTCCGGTGCTGATGCCCGACACCAGGTCGAACCGCGGCATCGGGTTGTCGGTGCGCGCATGCCAGCCACGGAGGAACCCGGTGCCAAATGCCCCGTTCTGCCCACCACCCGACAGCAGCAACAGATCGAGGGTCCGATCACCACGACGTTCCGCCCGTCGCACGAGGCGCGCGATGATGGAATCCCGCATCACCTGATCGCGTTCGCCCAGCGCCACCGCATCCTGCTGCAGCTTGGCGATGGTCGTGGGCGGACGATGCACCACCGCGCAGCCGCTGACAGCCACCGCGAAGGCTGCGGCAGCGATCACATATCGCATCGTATTCGGGAAACGCCGGGTGCGCAGAAAGCGCGGCATTGTCGTGAGGTGGTTCAGGCCGGCACGAGGGACATCGGGGTGACCTGTCCCGTAATGGTCGTGCCATTGTGGTTGATGAACAACGTACCATCAGTGACCGACACGTCGAGTGTCATGCGCCGGTCGAGTCGCGCAACGAGCTCGTCGATCAGCTCGCGATCGAACACATGCCCGGCAATCTGGTCGACCTTGTGAATGCGCTCGCCAGCAATCTGCCTGAGCCACACCGTGGGATCGCGGTGTGTGTACACCGCCACCCGTGGCGCGGCCTTGCTGGCCTTGTGCAGACGCGCCGCATCGGGCAGCCCAATCTCGATCCACGTGGTGATGGTTCCCGTGAGATCGCGCACGCTGATGGTCGGATCATCCGGGTCCGACACGCCACGCGAGAACCCAATGCCCTCGGCGTACTCGAGACAGTACGCCAACAGACGCGCCACGAAATACTCGGGCGATTCCGAGGGGTGCATGGCCATCCGGAAATCGAGCGACTCGTACACACCGCGATCGACGTGAGCGAGCTCGATGCGCAGCGAATACATGGTGGAGGTTAAGGCCATAAATATGGAAGTGGTTCTATATCAAGAGGAAACAGGGGGAGAGTTGGAGAGTTCGCAGGGAGCAGGACCTGCCTCCTGTAATCTCTCCAACTTTCCCCCTGTTCCCTCTAGAGATCAGACGCTTAGTCCTTGCGTCACTTGCAGTGTGTCAGCCACCCGTGACGATCTTCGACCGTCCCCTTCGCGATTCCCAGGTACTGCTGCTGCAACTGCTTCGTGATCGGACCCACCTTGCCAGCGCCGATCTGGATCTTGTCGATGCTGCGCACCGGCGTGAGCTCGGCGGCCGTGCCGGTGAAGAACACTTCATCGGCCATGTACAGCATCTCGCGCGGGATATGGAATTCCTTGGTCGGAATGCCGAGGTCCTGGGCGATCTGGATGATCGAGGCGCGCGTGATGCCGCCGAGGATGGAGCCATCGAGCGGGCCGGTGAGCAGCGTGCCGTTGGACACCACGAACACGTTCTGACCCGAGCCTTCACCCACCATGCCGCTGGGTGAGAGTGCGATGCCTTCGGCGTAGCCGTTGGCAAGCGCCTCCATCTTGATGAGCTGACCGCTGAGGTAGTTGCCGGCGATCTTGGCCATCGCGGGGATGGTGTTCGGCTGCACACGCTGCCAACTGGACACGCAGGCATCCACACCAGCGTCGAGGGCTTCGTCGCCGAGGTACGCGCCCCAGGGCCAGCAGGGGAGGTACACCTCGATGGGCGAACCGATCGGCACCATGCCGGCCGTGCCGTACCCACGCACGACCATGGGGCGGATGTAACACGACTCGACGTTGTTGCGCACCACCAGTTCACGTGACGCGGCGATGAGTTCGTCGATCGTGTACTTCACATCCATGCGATAGATCTTGCAGGAGTGGAGCAGACGCTCGAGGTGCTCACGCAGGCGGAAGATCGCCGGACCTTTGGGCGTGTTGTAACAGCGGACGCCCTCGAAGGCGGACGACCCGAACTGCACGGAATGGCTCAGCACGTGAATCGTGGCGTCGGCCCAGGGTACAAACTGGCCGTCGCGCCAAATCCACTGCGTCTCGGAGATGCGGCTCATGTGCGTGGCTGCAGGAGAAGCGTGCGAAAAAACCTCGTGCGATCAGAGCAGCGACTTCACGGCGCCGCCATCCACCAAGATGGCCTGCCCAGTCACGAACCCTGCTCGCGCAGAACAGAGGAAAGCTATCACAGCTCCAAGCTCATCGGGGCGTCCGAGACGACCCACCGGCGTTTCGGATTCCCAGCCGGCAAATACCGACTCACGGCTTTGCCCTGTGCGTGACGACGTGGCAGCGGCGAGCGAGTCGAGACGTTCGGTGGCCGTGAAGCCGGGTAACACCGAATTCACCGTCACGCCATCCTTGGCCACTTCGTCGGCCAGTGTGCGCAGATAGCCGGTTACGGCGGCACGCAAACTGTTGCTCAGCACCAGCGACGCCTGCGGACGTTTCACGGCCAGTGACGTGATTGCCACGACCCGTCCCCATCCACGTTCCCGCATGCCCGGGACAAAGGCCCGCGTGAGCTCCACCACGCTGCGCAACAGCAGCTCGGTGGCCTTCTGCCAGGCGGCCCAATCCTGGCCCATGGCGGGTCCGGTCTGCGGCCCGCCGGTGTTGCAGATCAGGATGTCGACGCGGCCGAAACGGGCCTTGGTGGTGTCGACCACTTTCGTGATACCGGCTTCGGTGGCCAGGTCGGCTTCGATGGCCAGCACCGGTACGCCCAGTGCCTCGAGCTTGGCGGTGGCCGCCGTGAGGGCCTCCGCGTCGCGTGCGCAGATGACCACGGTGCAGCCTTCGCGCGCAAACTCTTCGGCCGCCGCATAGGCGATACCGCGACTGCCGCCGCACACCAACGCGATCTTGCCTTTCAGTCCGAGATCCATCACTTGTCTCCGCGAAGGTAGCTGTCGTCCTTGTCGATCCAGTCCTGACGCGGCGGATTGAAGATGTCCACGTCGAGTGTGTCGGCCATGGCGATGGCGCGATGACGCACCATGCTCGGGATCACCAGCACTTCACCGCCGCGTACGTCCACATACGTGTCGCCCGGGTTGTCGGCATGTTCACCGATCCAGAAGCGCAGCCAGCCGGAGACGATATACGTGAACTGCTCGTTGTGATGATCGTGCGCCGGCACGACCGCGCCTTCCTTGAGATACACGTGCGCGAGCATCTGCGACTTCGTGTAAATGAGGCGACGCCCGATGTGCGACGACATCTCTTCGACTTCGATATCGTCCCAGGCGATCTTGCGAACTTCGGTCATGCCATCCTCGGTTGTACTGGCGATTGACGGACGAAAGCCGCCACGCCGTCCGAGCTCCACAGCGAGAACTTCGAGCGGTCACTCAGCGACGTACACGGCCTGTTGCGGATACTGCGGAGCCTTGAGTTCCTGCACGATCCACTCGGCGAGCGATGTGCGGGAGATGCTGCTCAGCAAGCCAACGGTACGATCGGGGCCGGCCTTCACGGGAACGGGCCGGCTGCCATCGGTGAGGCGCGGCGGCTTGATGACGGTCCAGCCATCGAGATGGCTGCTGCGCACGAGACGCTCCTGTTCATCACGATCTTCCATGATGCCCTCGGCAGCCATGTAGCGTACCCCACGCGCCAGCAGACGCATGCCGAGCGACAGGCCCACCTGGGATTCACCAATCATGGCACCGGTCACGACCAGCAGCCGTGACTGATCGAGCGTCTTCATGGTGTCGATGATGACCCTGGTGGCGTTCGCACAGAACGGCACGCGGGCGTCCTTCTTGTGCCCCAGAAACACCACCGCCGCTTCGGCACCCCGCAACACTTCGCGCACCGCCGTCGGATCGTTCAGCGAACCCACGACCACGGTGCTTTCCTGCGGGACCTGTTCGGAGGGCTTGGCACGATAGTGCAGCCGCAGTGCGAACTCGGCCTCGGTGGCCTGGTGGATGAAGGCCTGGCCCAGACGACCGGACGCCCCGAAGACGGCAATGCTCATCCTCCAAACCTCTCAGTGGTCGATTCGTCATCACAAACGAACGTCGACGCCCACACGGCGCGCGGGGAAACCTGTTGTGGTTCGCGCGTCCGGCAAGCAAGATCACGGGGAATGAGCGGCATGCTCCAACTTGCACCCGGGATTCGGGAAAGGGGAGCATCCCACCTCCGCTCTGTGTCGCGTCCCCAAGCTCCGTCCCGCCATGACGCCTTCCGCATCCCGCGTTCCTTCCGATATCGAGATCGCCCAGTCAGCCACCATGCGCCCCATTCGCGATGTGGCCATGGATCTTGGACTCGGTGCCGATGACATCGATCCGTATGGCCGCTACAAGGCCAAGCTGCCGATGTCGGTCACCTCGGCACCACCCCGTGGACGTCTCGTGCTGGTCACGGCGATCAGCCCCACGCCGGCTGGTGAGGGCAAGAGCACGGTGAGCGTGGGATTGTCGCAGGCATTCCGACGGCTGGGACACAACGCGATCCTGTGCATGCGCGAGCCAAGCCTGGGGCCGGTGTTCGGTGTGAAAGGCGGCGCGGCGGGTGGCGGCTATTCGCAGGTCCTGCCGATGGACGACATCAACCTGCATTTCACCGGCGACTTTCACGCCATCTCCAGCACGCATGCGCTGCTCGCGGCGATGCTGGACAATCATCTCTATCACGGCAATGCACTGGGACTCGATCCCAAACGCATCTCCTGGCCGCGCACCATCGACATGAATGACCGCGCGCTGCGTCAGGCCATCATTGGTGTGGGCGCGGGCAATGGCATGATGCGCGAAGAGCGCTGGGTGATCATTCCGGCCAGCGAGATCATGGCCATCGTGGCGCTGGCATCGGACGCTGAAGACCTCGAACGTCGACTCGGCAACATCGTGGTGGGCACCACCGGTGGGAAAGACAAACGTCCGGTACGCGCGCGCGATCTCAATGCCACCGGTGCGATGACGTTGCTGCTGAAGGACGCACTGCGGCCCAATCTCGTGCAGACGCTGGAAGGTGGTCCGGCCATTCTGCACTGCGGACCGTTCGGCAATATCGCGCACGGGTGCAATTCACTGGTGGCCACTCGGGCCGGACTCGCGCTCGGTGATATCGTGGTGACCGAAGCGGGCTTTGGCAGCGATCTTGGCGCCGAGAAGTTCTTCGATATCAAATGCCGCTTTGGTGGGCTCAATCCGGAAGCGGCGGTGCTGGTGACCACCGTGCGTTCGCTCAAGATGCAGGGCGGGCTGCCGAAAAACGCGCTGGATGTGGAAGACCTTGGTGCACTCGAACGCGGGCTACCACACGTGGCACATCATGTGCGCAATGTGCAGCAGTTCGGAGTGCCGGTCGTGGTGGCACTCAATCGCCGACTCAGCGATACCGATGCCGAGTTGCAGATGGTGGCCGACTATGTTGCCACTCTCGGCGTGCGTGTGGCTTTGGCCAATGTGTGGGCCGAAGGTGGTGCCGGTGGCGAAGAGCTGGCCCGCGAAGTGCTGGCCGAGTTGGCGGAAGGCACGGCGGCATTTCGTCCGTTGTATGACACTGCACGGCCTATTCGCGAGAAGATCACGACAGTGGCGCAACGGGTGTATGGCGCCGATGGCGTGGACTTTTCGGCCGCAGCCGAGAAATCGATCGACTGGCTGGAAGCCAATGGGATGGCCGATACTCCGGTGTGTATGGCCAAGACCCAGTATTCACTCACCGATGACCCTTCGCGGCTTGGTGTGCCGACCGGATTCCGCGTCACGGTGAACGAAGTCTACGGCTCGTCGGGAGCAGGCTTCGTGGTCGCGAAATGCGGCGACATCATGACCATGCCCGGCCTGGCCAAAGTACCCGCTGCCGAAGGCATGCGACTGCGCCCCGACGGTACGATCGAAGGCCTGTCCTAAACCCGCTGTCTGTCTGCCGCATAACAAGCCCAAAGCCAGCTCCAACCCAGCACCCAAGACCTACAGCTTAGTACCCGCCTCCTATGACCACTGACCTCACCGCAGTTCTTCGGGACTACGGCAAACAGACGTCACAGGTCTTAGGGAGCTTGGTATTGGGTGATATGTGGTAGGTGTTAGGTTGGACTGACTTAGGGAGTGCTTTCGGTGAGATGAAACACCGCGGATCCTCGCATGAGGTTTTGGATGGCGGTGGTGAGTAGTGGGTATTGGGAGCGGGGCAGACGAACGGTGAATTGGGCGTCGGTTTCGAATTGTTGTTCGAGAAGCTCGGCATCAACCGTTGGCAACAACTGCTGTACTGCTCCGATCTGGCCGTAGCCCACGGCAAAGGTCACCGTCACCGTGTCGACCCGTTCCACCGTGGCAAGCGTTGCCAGAGCTTCCTGCACGGCGCCACCGTACGCCTTCACCAGGCCACCGGTGCCGAGCTTGATCCCGCCATAGTACCGCGTGACGACGGCGGCGATTTCGCCGATTCCGCAGTGTGACAACACGGTGAGCATTGGTCGGCCGGCGGTGCCGTGTGGTTCACCGTCATCGCTCATGCCGATGCGATCGGTGCTGCCGGGAGTTCCCACGACATAGGCCCAGCAATTGTGCGTGGCGTCAGGGAATTCGGCATTCATTTCCTTGATGAACGCCTGCGCATCTTCGGTGGTGCGCACCCGTTCAATGGTGCACAAAAACCGACTGCGATCGATCACTTGTTCGATCCGGTGCCGAGTGGCCGGCACCGGATATCGCGCGCTGTCAGTCACGCCGCGTCACTGCCTCACGGACGTATCACTTGTACGGCGAATCGCCGCCGCGGGCGGGACCGCGTGACGGGCCACGCGAAGCACCGCGGGCAGGTCCCTTGGACGGACCACGCGCGGGTCCGCGGGGTGCCCCGCTGCCACCAGCCGCTCCACCACCGGCTGCGCCACCCGTTCCACCACCGCTGGCAGGTCCGCGACGACGGCTGCCAGACGACGCGCCACCGGACGACGGCTTCGCATCCTTGGCCGACTTCCGGGCGGCTTCCGATTCCTGCGCTGCGGTACGCCGAGCGACCTTGGCTGCTGCACGTGCCCGATCTTCCGCCTTTTTCTTGCGAATCTCGGCGATGCGTTCGGCGATGGGCACTTCGAGCTTCTGTGTCGGCTTCGCGTGATAGTCGAAGTCGGGCACCGTCACACGCGGCAACGCCCGCTTGATGGCGCGCTCGATGAGCTTGAGTTCGCCCTCTTCTTCCGGGCTCACGAACGTGAACGCTTCACCAGTGGCTTCGGCACGCGCAGTGCGGCCGACACGATGGATGTAGTCCTCCGCGGCCACCGGCACATCGAAGTTGACCACATGGCCCAGCGCTTCCACGTCGATACCACGCGCCGCGATATCGGTGGCCACCAGCACCTGATACGAACCGTCCTTGAAGCCGGCCAGCGCCTGCGTGCGTTGCGACTGCGAGCGATTGCCGTGAATACGCTCGGCCTTGATACCGGCGGTAACGAGCTGGCTGGCCAGGCGATTGGCGCGATGTTTGGTGCGTGTGAACACCAACGCTTGGGGCATATCACCGCGCTTGAGCAGCGCCACGAGCAGCGCGCTCTTGAGTTCCTGCGACACGGGGTACACGGCCTGCGTGATACCCTTCGCCGGCGCCGCCTGCCGCTGCAGGTTGAGCGTGACGGGCTTGTTCAGCATCTCCTGCGTCAACGCCGCGATTGGCGGCGGCATGGTGGCGCTGAAGAACAACGTCTGCCGTTTCCGGTTGGGCAGATGGCGCAGGATCTTCTTGATCTCGGGCAGGAAGCCCATGTCGAGCATGCGATCGGCTTCGTCGAGCACGAGATATTCGAGCTGATCGAGCTTCGCGTACGGCTGACGGAAGTGATCGAGCAAGCGGCCCGGCGTGGCGACGATGACATCCACGCCGCTGCGGAACGCGTGTTCCTGCGGACCCATGCCCACGCCGCCAAAAACGGCGGCACCGGTGAGCGGGGTGTGCGTGGTGACGTCCTGGAGGCTTTCGAGAATCTGAGCGGCCAGCTCACGCGTGGGCGTAAGGACCAACGCGCGCGTGTTGCCGCGCGGCTTGCTCATGAGCTGATGCAGAATGGGCAACAAAAACGCGTACGTCTTGCCGCTGCCGGTCATGGCGCAGGCGAGTACGTCGCGGCCTTCGAGGGCCGGTGGAATGGCCTCGCCCTGAATGGGCGTGGGTCGTGCGAAACCGAGTTCCTTGAGGCCCTGCTGGAGGCTCGGATGGAGTTGCAACGAACTGAAAGTCATGGTCATTCCCGAAATATAGAGACTACGGGGCGGAAAAGACCGATTTCCAGAGGAAACAGGGGGAGAGTTGGAGAGTGTGCGGGAAGCAGTCCTGCCTCCTGCGCACTCTCCAACTCTCCCCCTGATCACTTTTGATATAAACCCCGTTTTTCAACCCGTGGCCGCGATCTCCTCGCCCGGATTGATGAACTGATCCAGCTCCATCTGATACTGCCGGCTGTACAGATCCCTGTACCGCCCACCCAATGCCAGCAGCTCCGCATGGGTACCGCGCTCCACGATCTGCCCCTTCTCCAGCACCAGGATCTGATTCGCGCTGGTGATGGTCGACAGCCGGTGCGCGATCACAAAAGTGGTGCGGCCCGCGCGCAGACGACGCAACCCTTCCTGAATCAGGTGTTCGCTTTCGGAGTCGAGGCTCAAGGTCGCTTCGTCGAGGATGAGCACCCGCGGATCGGCGAGGATGGCGCGGGCGATGGCCACACGCTGACGCTGTCCGCCGGAGAGCTTCACGCCGCGCTCACCCACGATCGTCTCGTAACCCTGCGGGAATCCGAGAATGAACTCGTGCGCGTTGGCGATCTGTGCCACACGCATGATCTCTTCGTCGGTGGCGCTGGGTTTGGTGAAAGCGATGTTCTCCTTCACGGTGCCGTCGAACAGGAAATTGTCCTGCATGACCACGCCAAGGTGGTGACGGTACTCGCGGAGGCGCAGGTCGCTGACTGGTGTACCGTCGACCAGGATGCGCCCCTGCTGCGGCTGCGCGAAGGCCATGATGAGCGAGATCATGGTGCTTTTGCCACTGCCACTCGATCCCACGAGCGCCGTGGTGGTGCCGGCCGGCGCGTCGAACGTCACATCATGCAACACGGGCACACCGGGTTCGTACTCGAACGACACCTGATCGAACTTCACATGTCCCACGACGGTGGGCACGGACTGCTTGCGTTCGTCTTCCTGGTCTTCGGTGGCCATGTCGCGCAATTCGCGAATGCGATCCAGGCCGGCAAAGGCTTCGGTGATCTGCGTACCGATGCTTGCCACCTGCACCAGCGGTGCGGTGACCATGGCGATGAAAAACACGAATGTCAGCAGGCTGCCCAGTGTCATGGCTCCGGTGATGACATCGCGGCCACCCACATACATCGCGATCACACCGATGACACCGACCACCGCAAATCCCAGGGTCCCGGTGAGTGAAGTACCGGTGATGGTCTTGGCGATGTTCGCGAACAGACGCTGCACACCTTTGCCAAACACGGCGCGCTCGCGTTCTTCGGCCGTGTACACCTTCACCAGACGAATACCACCCAGCGTTTCGGTGAGGCGGCCGGTCACTTCGGCGGTGATGACACTGCGTTCGCGGAAGATCGGGCGCAGACGCTTGAAGGCGACGCTCATGCCGGCACCGAAGATGGCCAGGAACACCACCGTCACCAGGGTGAGGCGCCAGTTGAGGTGGATGAGCACGCCGAGGGCCGCGATGGCGCTCAGAATGCCACCGGTGAGCTGAATGAGCCCCGTCCCGATGAGATTCCGGATGCCTTCAGGGTCATTCATGACGCGGGACACCAGCACGCCGCTCTTGGTGCTGTCGAAATAGCGCACCGGGAGGCGGATCAGGTGCCCCTGCACGTCTTCACGGAGGCGGGCGATGGCCTGCTGGGCGGCCACGCTGACCACCTGGGAAAGCGCATATCCGGTGACGGACTGCACAATCGTCGCTGCGAAACCCGCCAGCGCGATGATGCCGAGCAGGCGGATGTCCTTGTTGGGGATGACATCGTCGAGCACAAATTTCGTGGAATACGGCAGCACGAAACCGGATGCACGGCTGATGATCATGAGCACCAGTCCGATACCAACCGAACGCCGGTGCTCCCACATGAGGGCGCGCACTTCACTCCAGGCGCGTTTGCTGTCGTACTTCGGCTTGCCTTTGGCAGGAGGATTCATGCCCGGCAATCTACTGTGGGGGGCTTGCGGCAGCCTGAACGACCATCACCGAGCTGTTGTGTCGGGCATGGTGACGGCGCAGAGGGTGCAGTATCTTTCACTACTCAGCCCTAACCGAGTCCCATGCACCTCCCCGATTCAGAAATTCTGGCCAAGGTTGAAGTCCTGGCCGACCTCGAGAAGGACGTGGAACAGCTCATGGAAGCGCATGAAGCCAAGCGCATCCTGTGGTTCCCTTCCGAGATCCTGGCGCCAGAACCGGATACCGACCCTGATCTGCACGTGAAGGGGCTGCGCGAGCGCGCCCGCGGCATCAGCATGCCGTCACGCGTGGCGATCTGCCTCAATACGCTCACCGAAGAAGGCCTGCCGCACTTCCACCGCCTGCTGGCCACCTACCTGGGCGGCGATACGTTCTGGGCGAAGTGGAACAACCTGTGGACGGCCGAAGAAGACCGGCACGGCGCGATTCTGCACGACTACACCCGCGACAGCCAGTTGCTCGACAATCCGACGTTCGAGCGCATGCAGTTCGAATACCTGAAAGCCGGTTTCGAGCCGTCGTGGGACAAGGATCCGTACCGTGTGTTCGTGTACACGTCGCTGCAGGAGCGGGCGACGCAGGTCAGCCATGCCAACACGGGCAAACTGGCCGGCGAGTACGAGCCGCTCATCGGCACGGTGTTGTCGAACGTGGCGAAGGAAGAGGCGCGTCACTACGTCTTCTATCGCGAGATATTCAAGCGCGTGCTCGATCGGGATCCCAACCGGGCGCTCGAATCGGCGGCACTGATCATGCCGAGCATCGACATGCCGGGCATCAACATGCCGCACTTCCGCGATATGGCCGATGTCATTCGCCGGGCCGGTATCTACGGGCCGCGTGAGTACATCAAGATCGTGGAAGATCTCATCAAGTTCTGGACGATCGACAAGATCGACGGACTCAATGAGGCGGGCCGCAAGGCGCAGGAGAAGATCATGTCCATCAATGCCCGCCTCGAGCGGGTGGCCGACATGATGGAAACGCGCAGTCGCGCCAAGACCTTCCAGTTCCAGGTGGCGTTCGCCCGCGAATTCGCGATGGATTGATCGATGGCTGCTGATACGATCGCCGACCTGCGTGCAGCCCTCGGCGATCGTTTCGCCATCGAACGTTTGCTTGGACAGGGTGGAATGGGCGCGGTGTACCTCGCCCGGGATCGCCAGCTCGATCGGCCGGTGGCACTCAAGGTGCTGCCGGCCGAATTTTCTTCGCAGCACGATTTGCGCGAGCGTTTCCTGCGGGAGACGCGCACCACGGCCGGGTTCTCGCACCCGAACATCGTGCCGGTGTTCAGCATCGAGGAACATGACTCGCTGCTGGCCTACGCCATGGGGTATGTGGAAGGCGAAAGCCTCGCCGAACTCGTGGGGCGCAACGGCCCGCTGCCGGTGCGTGATGTCGTGCGGGTGCTGCAGGACATCGGCTACGCGCTGGCGTATGCGCATGGGCGTGGTGTGGTGCACCGCGACATCAAGCCCGACAACATCATGATCGAGCGTGCCACCGGCCGTGCGATGCTGATGGACTTTGGCATCTCGCGTTCGGTGAATCCGGTGCCGGTGCCGGCCACGCGCACCAATCTCACGCGTGTCGGTGAGGTGGTGGGCACGCCGGAGTACATGAGTCCTGAGCAGGCGTCGGGCGATCATCTCGATGGCCGCAGTGATCTCTATTCGCTGGGACTGGTGGCGTGGTTTGCCTTGACGGGCCGGCCGGCGGTGGCGGGTGCGAGCACGCAGAAGGTGCTGGTGAAGCAGCTCACCGAGGCGATTCCGCCCATCGCCACGATGCGTGCGGACACGCCGCCGCAGTTGGCGGAGGTGGTGGACCGGTGCGTGCGGAAAGCTCCCGAGGAGCGATTCGCCAACGCCGAGTCGTTGGTGGAAGCGCTCGATGTGACGTCACTGCGCGGTGTGGAGATTCCGCTGCCGGTGCGACTGTTGGCGCAGGGGCTTCATCAGGTTTCGATCGTGGTGCTGTTCGAGCTGCTCCTGTTGCCGTTGATGTACTACTTCCTGTCGAAGCAGGGGATGGGTGATCTCGATGCGATTCTCCCGATCGTACTGCTGGTGGCGATCATCTGGGGGCGTCTCGCGCAGGTGGTGCAGCAGTTGCGTGGCGTGGTGCTGCGCGGGTTTTCGGTGGAAGCCATTCAGACAGGATTCCGCGGGCTTCGTGCCGAACGGGACGCAGAGCGGGCGCAGTTGCGAGCCAACCCAACGATCGTGACCCGTCGGCGACGGCAGATGATCGTGCTGGTGTGCGCATTCCTCGCGTCGTTTGCATTGCAACAATGGGTAGTCCGCACGATGCGCACCGAGCTCACACCGGGATGGTATGGCGTGTCGGGTCCGGGCGTGATCATCCTGTTTGCGGCCTACGTGATGCGCGGTGTTTCTATTGTAGGACTGATGCGCTCTCCGCTGCGAGCAAGTGTGGGCGAGCGGTTTTACGACTGGGTCTGGGCTGGTTGGCCTGGGCGCGTGGTGATGCAAATGTTTTCGGCCGGTGTGCTGCCGCAACCTGCAACATTCAGCACACCGAACTCACAGTCGGCTGCGCCGGCTGTTTCGATTCCGCCCGCCGTGCCGACGCCACGCACACCAGTGCGCGCTCAGGAAGCGCTGTCGTTGGAGCAGCGTGTCGCGGCGCTCGAGGCGTGGCGGAAGGATCGGGAACAGCGGGGGGAACACTGATGACGCAGAAACAGCACGGAGAAACACAGATACAACTTTTCTTTTTTGAACAGCATGTCAGCCATCAGCTTGAGCTGAGGACTTTCACGGAATCAACAAAAAAAGCAGTTGTAGTATCTGTGCTGTTCTGTGCTGTTTCTGCGTCATCAGTGTTCCCCCCGCTGTTCCTCACCCTGAATTGCGCAACCCCGCAGCAATGCCGTTGATCGTGATGTGAATGCCGCGCCGCATGAGATCATCGGGCGCGGTCCCGGAGGCGACGTGCTCACGATGGCGCTGCAGCAGGGCGATCTGCAGGTGATTGAGCGGATCCATGTACGGGAACCGGTTGGCCATGGAGCGCACGAGCAGCGGGTTGTCGGCCAGCAGTTGGTCCTGTCCGGTGATCTGCCGCAATGCGTCGCGCGTGCGATGCCATTCGGCTTCGATGGCCGCGAAGATGGTACGACGCAGCGTTTCGTCCTGCACCAGCTCTGAGTAGCGCGACGCCACCCGCAGGTCGCTCTTGGCCAACACCATGTCCACGTTGGACAGCAGTGTGCGGAAGAATGGCCAGTGCTGCGCCATGCGCTGCAATACGGGTAGTCCATCGGGCTGCTCTACGAGCCATGCCGTCACCGCACTGCCGAAGCCGTACCATCCGGGCAGCATGCAACGGCACTGCGCCCAGGCAAACACCCAGGGAATGGCGCGCAGATCTTCGATGCGATCGGACGGTTTCCGACTCGCTGGTCGACTGCCGATGTTGAGTGTGGCGATTTCGGCCAGCGGTGTACTCTCGCGAAAGTACTGCGCGAATCCGGGCGTTTCGTACACCAGCGCACGATACGCCGCATAAGCGTGCGCGGAGAGGCGCTCCATGACCGGACGGAATGCCGTCACCTGATCAGCACCGCTTTCATGGTCGGTGAGTGTGGCCTCCAGTGTGGCCGCCACCAGCAACTCGAGATTGCGGCGTCCCACATCGGGCGTGGCGTATTTGGAGGCAATGACCTCGCCTTGTTCGGTGAGGCGAATCTGACCGGTCACCGCCCCTGCGGGCTGTGCCAGGATGGCGTCGTAGCTGGGTCCACCACCGCGTCCCACACTGCCACCCCGACCATGAAAGAACCGCAACTGCACCCCGGCGTCCCCGAACGCCTGCATCAGCGCAGTCTGCGCCTGATACAGCTCCCAGCCACTGGTGAGAAAGCCACCATCCTTGTTGCTGTCGGAATACCCCAGCATCACTTCCTGCACGTCACCGCGGGTACGCAGGAGTGCGCGATACACTGGCAGCGCGAGCGCCGCACGCATCGTGTCACCAGCACGCCGCAGGTCGGCAATGGTTTCGAACAATGGCACGATATCGAGGCCCAGCGTGGCCTGCTGACCACCCGTGGCGAGCCCTGCTTCCTTCAGCATCAGTGCCACTTCCAGCAAGTCCGATACACCATCACACTTGGAGATCACGTAGTGCGGCAACGCACTCGCGCCATAACGCTGCCGCAGGCGGGCGGCCGTGAAGACGATCGCCAGCTCACCGGCCACTTCTTCGCTGTAACGCAGATGCGGAGAATGCAGCGGACGCGTGCCCTCGAGCTCGCGGGCCAGCAACGCCACCCGTTGCGATTCGTCGAGCGCCGCATAATTGTCGCACACCCCAGCCTGCGCGAACAGCTCCGTGACCACACGTTCGTGCACATCGGCGTTCTGCCGCAGATCGAGTGGTGCGAGATGGAAGCCGAATCCCTGCACCGCCATCAGCAACCGACGCAGCCGTCCGGCGGCGAGCAGACCCACACCCGTGGTCGTGAGTGCATCGCGGATGATGACGAGGTCATCGTACAGCGCATCGGCGGAGGCATACGGCTCACCGCTGCCCAGTGCCGCGCGCACCGGTGGTGGCAGTTCGAGCCCACTCATGGTGGACGCGACCCGCGCGTAGATGCCGCTCAGTGCGCGACGATACGGTTCGTCGAGACGCTGCGCGCTGGTATCGGGTGAGCGTGCGGCCAGGGCTTCCAGTGCCGGCGTCACCGCATGCAAGGTGCGTGACAGCGACAATTGCTGTCCGAGTGCGTGAATCTCCTGCAGATAAAAATCGAATGTCGCCGACGCCTGCAGGCGCAGTGTCTCGTGCAACACATCGGCCGTGACAAACGGATTGCCATCACGATCGCCGCCGATCCAACTGCCGGGTTGTAGAAAAGGCGTCAGTTGCCAGGTGCTGCCGGGGAACTGCGCTGATAGCAAATCCTCGAGATTTGCATGCAGGCGCGGCACCTCGGTGAAGAACGTGCTGCGAAAATACGCGATGCCGTTCTTCACTTCGTCCACGACCCGCAGGCGCTCGCCGCGTACGATGCGCGTGTGCCAGAGCGTGAGCACGAGGCGCGTGAGCAGGGCATCACTTTCCGTGCGCTCTTCTCCCGTGAGCACCATGCGATCGCGCTGCTCGAGCAGCGTGGCAATCTGCTGCATGACGGTGAGCGTACTCTGTCGCTGTACCTCGGTGGGGTGTGCCGTGAGCACCGGTGAGACGAGCGCACTGCGAAAGAAGGCCGTCAGACGCTCCTGTGCGAGGCCGTCGTTGCCGATCGCTTGACGGACCATCTCGAGGGCAAACTCCAGCGTGCCTTCGCGCGGCCGAGAGCCCATGACTTCGTGGGCGCGTCGCCGGCGGCCGCGGTGGGTGTCCTCGGCGATGTTGGCCAACTGCAGGAAGTACGAAAACGCACGCACCACGCTGAGCATCGTGTCGGGCGGCAGTGGATCCAGCAGGACATGCAGCGCCTCCCGGTCCTCGGCCCGACCTTCCCGGGCGAACCGGATGGCCGCGCGCCGAGTGTCCTCCACGAGCTGGAAGACATCAGCCCCTTCCTGCTCACGGACCGCGTCACCCAGCAGGCGGCCCAGGAGGCGGATATCGTCGCGGAGGGGACGGTCCTTCTCGTCCCTCGCTGGAGGTGGGTCGAGGATGTCGGTCATGACGGAACCTTCGCCCGTGGGAGGCCTGGGTCAACGGAAAGATCGTTGAACCGCTACCCCCCCACCCCTTTCCTCACCACATCCGGGAAATCGCCGAACATCCCGTCCACCCCAAGCCGCACAAACTCCTGCACCTCGGCCAGCGGATCCCCGCCATAGCGCTTGCCCAGAAACACCGACTCCGACCGCAGTGTCCACACATGCACCTTGAGCCCCGCCGCATGGGCATCGCCTATCAGCGACGTGGGGACACTGGCCGAATCCCCGCCCACGATCATGCGCGTGTTGACCCCGATGGCATCGGCAAAGGTGCGGATCTCGCGCAGCCCCTCCGGCGTGACCCACTGCGCGCCCGTGCGCCGGTCATAGGGCACCTGGCCACTCGACAGTAGCAACACCAGCCGCACCCGCGTCTCCGGCCGGAGCGCCCGCAGGTTGCCCACCTCGAAGCTCTGGATGAACACCGGCGCATCGGCGCGATCGAGACCACGGGCCCGTAAGCTGCGGAGCAACGCCGGCTCGAGCGGCAGGCCAATGCTCCGGAAGTACGTGGGGTGTTTGGTCTCCGGATACACGCCCACCACCCGCCCACGCGCCTTCGACAGGGAATCGGCGAGTGCCAGCACCTCATCGAAGGTGGGAATGGCAAACTGTCCGTCGAAATCGTGCGAGCGAAACGCCAACCGTTCGCGGGCCCGCAGTGTCCGAAGCTCGGCGATCGTGAAGTCTTCGGTGAACCAGCCGCTGACCGTGTCCCCATCGATGACCTTGCGGGTCTTTCGCGACGGATAGCGCTCGGCCACGTCGGTGGTACCACCGATCTCATTCTCATGACGGGCCACGAGCACACCATCACGGGTGCTCACGAGATCGGGCTCGATGTAGTCGGCCCCCATCTCCACGGCCAGCGTATAGGCGGCAATGGTATGCTCGGGCCGATGTCCGCTGGCGCCGCGGTGGGCGATGACCAGGGGACGGGCGGCGGGCATCACGGCGCCGCTCGGGGCCGAAGCGCCGCCCCGACATGCGGGCAGGGTCAGCAACACGCCCGTCCCGAGGAGGGACATGGCGAGCAGACGGGTGACCCGTCGAACGAATGGACGATGGCAGGGTGTCATGGAGTTTCGTCGATCTTCGCCCCAACTTACCGCTATGAGCGACCCGTCATCCCAGGACATCGAGTCACGGCTTCGTACCGCCCTTGCCGGGCAGTACCGTGTGGAAGGCTTGCTGGGACAGGGCGGTATGGGGGCTGTGTTCCGCGCCCATGACGAGGCGCTCGACAGACCCGTCGCCATCAAGGTGGTCTCGCCCGATATGGCGGCCAGCGCGGAGCTGCGCCAGCGGTTCGTCATGGAGTCGCGCACGGTGGCCCGCCTGCGGCATCCGAATATCGTGGCCGTGTACGCCGCCGGTGAGGTGGACGGACTGCTGTACTTCGTGATGGAGTTCGTGCCGGGCGAGAGTCTGCGCGACCGGCTCACACGGGAGCACAAGCTGTCGGAGCACGACGCCGCCCCGATCCTGCGTGACATGGGGCTCGCGCTCGACTACGCGCACGCCGCCGGTGTGGTGCATCGCGACGTGAAGCCCGAGAATGTGCTGCTCGATCGCGAAACGGGCCGCGCCATGCTCACCGACTTCGGCGTCGCGCGCGCGTTGCAGAGCAATGTGCAGCTCACCGGCGCCGGCTTTGTTTTGGGATCGCCGCGCTACATGAGCCCTGAGCAGGCCGGTGGCGAACCCTCCATCGATGGCCGCAGCGACCTCTACTCGCTGGGTCTCATTGCCGTGGAGATGATCACGGGCACGCCGGCGGTGGAAGCCACCACGGCGGCGACGGTACTCATCAAACACCTCACCGAGCAGGTCCCGTCGTTGGCCGTATCGGCCCCCGGCACATCGGAGACGGTGTCGCAGGCCGTAGATCTGCTGCTGCGCAAGGATCCCAACGAGCGCTGGGCGCGCGGACGGGATTTTGCTGCAGCAGTGATGGGGGAGCCGATTCCCGGAACGACACCCGCGCCAGGTGCCTTGTCGCGTACCACGGCAAATGCCCGCGCTTCACGGGCCGCGAAGACAATGCGCACGTGGATTGGCGCCGGCGTGGGCACCCTCGCGGCCGTGGCGGCGGGCGTCTTCTTCCTTGGCAATCGTGGCAGCAGCAGCGACAAGGAGTGGATCGTCGCGCCCTTCGAAGTGCAGAGCCCCGATCGCTCGCTCGACTGGTTGCGCGAGGGTGGGCTCAACATGCTCACCATCTCGTTGGCGCAGTGGAAAGATCTGCACGTCGTCGAATACGAACGCACGCTGGATCTGCTGCGCGATGAGAAGCTGGAAGACGCACGCCGCGTGGGACTCGAAGACGCCCAGCGTCTCGCGCGCCGTGGCGGCGCCGGCCGGGTCGTGCTCGGTCAGCTCACGCTGGCCGGTGACTCGGTGATTGCCACGGCCAATCTGTACGATGTGCGTTCGGGCAAGGTCACCGATCGTGCACGTGCGGCCGCGCTACGTACCGCCGACCCACGCGGTCTGTTCGAGCAACTGGCCGGTGAATTGCTGGATCTGGTGGGCGGTCCGCGTTTGTCGCTCGATCTGGCGCAGCAAACCACCACATCGGTGGAAGCCTATCGCCTGTACCTGACCGGGTTGCGTGCACTCAATTCGTGGCGACTCGCACAAGCCGACTCGATGTTCTCGCAGGCCATCGAGCTCGACTCCACGTTTGCGCTGGCGTACTACCGTCGTTCATTGGGTCAGGGATGGCGCGGTCGGATGGACAGCTCGATGCTGTTCGATGTGGATCACGCCGTGCAATACGCCTCGCGGCTGCCGTCGCGCCAGCAGGAGATCGTACGCGGACAGGCGGAGCTCACGCGCGGCTTTGTGAACATGGCCACCGGCGATCCGGTTGCGTCACGCGCTTCGTTCCTGCAGTCGCGTGATCGTTTTGCGAAGCTGGTGGTGATCGATTCGCTGGACGCCGAAGCCTGGTATGCGCTGGCCGATGCCGACTATCACCTGGTCTGGAGCACCAGCTACGGTCGCAACGCCGACAGCGCATCCAAGTACCTGAATGAATCGATGCGGGCATTTCAGCGCACGATTCGTCTCGACTCCACGTTCCACCTGGCCTACCAGCACCTCGTGGATCTGTATGAACGGGCCGCCGTGCCGCGCTCGTTCATTCTGGTGAACGATTCCATCAAGGCCGGTGGGTCTGAAGCCAACGAACGTCGCGTGGGCACTCCCGAACGCATCGCGACGCTGCGCACGGCGGCCAGTGCCCGGGCTCGTGAGGCAGCGTTGGGTTGGATCGCTGCCGACCCCGACGCATCACAGGCCCGCCTCTCGCTGGCCACCAATCTCGAAGCAGCGGGCATGGCGGACAGCGCGGTCAAAGTGCTGCAGGCCACCATGGCACGGTCCTCCACCAACTCGGCCGCCGTGCCGTGGCGCATTCTCCGCATCCGGGCGCGACAACTGCAACCCGGCATCGGTCGGGCCTACGCAGATCTCCTTGGTCGCACACCGGTGGATTCGTTTGCGGCGATGGGTCTGCTTGAGCGCTATTCAGCCCTGACCGACGCGATGTCCGCCGCGGGACTCTCCGGACGCCTCTCGCTATTGCCCACGGCGGCCGATCTGCTCACCAACACCACGGTGATGCTGCCGGCCGTGGCGCAGACGCCCACGCGGGTCATCGCACAGTGGTTCGCCTTGGCCGTGCGCGGCGGAGCGGGTGTGCCACTGACCACGGCAGAAAAGGCCCAGTTCGACGAAGTCACCAGCATCCTGAGCAAGCTCCCGCCGGAGCGCCGTGACCGCGTGAGCGCGTATCTCATGTACCTCGGCACGCGCGACTCCACGTACGCCAAGATCGCACTCAAGACCGTGGCCGATCAGGGCGATACGGTGGGCTATCCCGAGTTGGTGGCCTTGCTGTCGTTGCAGCGCGGCGACAAGGCGACCGCTGAGCGTCTCGCGCGGAGCTTCCCGTTGCCTGATTCGCTGCGCAAGTCGGTGATCGGCACGACTGGCATGCGCATGGTCTCGCGGGCGCTGGTGCTTTCGGAACTGGGCAACACACGTAGGGCGGTGGAAACGCTGGAAGCTATTGATCCCGTGCGTTTCCAACGCAGCGATGCGCTCGACATCACCTGGGCGGTGTATGTCCGTCAGTTCATGTTGCGCGGCCAGTTGTATGAAAAGCTCGACGAGCGAGCCAAGGCCCTTGCCTCGTACGAGCGCTTTCTGACACTGTGGCAGGAGGCTGAAGAGCCGCTGCAGCCACAGCTCCGGGAAGCCCGGGAAGCCGTGGCGCGCCTGCGCGATGCCGCAGTCACCCGCCCCGGCTGATCATCACTTTGTTCCGGACGGTTGCATGGTCCCCACTGCCCCTGAAGCACTGTTGACCGCCATCCGTGGCCGTGATCGCGCCACGATCGAACGGATGTTGCGGGATGATCCGGCGCTGTCCACGCAGCGTGCGGCCGGTGGCGAGTCGCTGGTGTTGCACGCCTGTTATCTCGGTGCCGCCGAACTCGCCCCGCTGTTGCTGCACGGGCGTAAGCCCGATGCTCCGGAGTCTGCCGCGCTGGGTGATGTGACGGCGTTGCGCTCCGCCATCGAAAATGACGATGATGCCCGTGTACGTCGCAGCAGTGATGGCTGGTCGCCACTGCATCTCGCGGCATTCTTCGGTCAGGTCGATGCCGTGGCACTACTCATCGATCACGGTGCACCATTGGATGCGCTGAGCACCAACGCCACCCGCAATACACCGCTGCATGCGGCGTTGGCCGGTGCCACCAATGCCACCATTGTGCGGCGGCTGGTGTTTGCCGGCGCCGATGTGGGCGCACGCGGCGCGCACGGCATCACCCCGTTGCATCTCGCGGCGTCGCGTGGCGATCAGGCGTTGTGCGACCTGCTCATCACGCGGGGCGCCGATGCACACGCGAAGATGGAAGACGGTAGCACACCCGCCATGTTGGCGATTGCCCGGGGCTTCCACGAGGTGGGCGAGAAGCTGGCCGCCATCGGCACAGACAGTTGAGGCCGTTACCGGCGCATTGAGCCTATGTAGCCGTTGGTGCGTCGCATCACCAACTGGCCGGATCTTCGTGATATGGCGCGGGTCGTACTCAAGCGGCGGCGAAAGCCGCGGTAGTTCGCTTTGAGATCCCTCCAGCCAGGAGCATTCCATGAACACACGCCAGATACTCGGAACGTTGGCCGTGCTTGCTGTAACGGCCGCTTGCGGTAATACGGCCGATGGAGCGAAGCAGGACGCGGAGAATGCAGCGGACAAGACCGCTGAGTTGGCCGCGGATGCGGGCACCAAGGTAGAAGGCGCCCTCGAGACGGGTCAGGTGAAAACCGCGCTCACCACCGACACACGTATCGACGCCAGTGACATCAACGTCGATACCAATGAAGACACCAAGACGGTGACACTGCGCGGCACCGTGCCCACGGAAGAGCAGAAGAAGCTCGCCGAGGAAGTCGCCACCGCGAAGGCGGTGGGTTACAAGGTGACCAACGATCTCACGATCAAGCCGAAGTAACCCAGATCGCAGCCGAGCGCACGTCAGGCGTGCGCCGGCGACACGGAGGCCGGACCGACCAGCATCGGTTCGGCCTCCGTTGTCGTTTCGACGTCCAGTGCGGGCGCCAGCAACTTGTACAGCACGGGGGTCACCAGACGCGCGATGAGCGTGCTGGATACGAGTCCGCCGATGATCACCCAGGCGAGCGGCGAATACAGCCCCGACCCCTGCACCGCGAGTGGCAACAGCCCACCGATGGCCGTGAACGTGGTGAGTACGATGGGCAGGAAGCGGATCTCGCCGGCACGACGAATGGCCTCGTCGAGTGGCACCCCTTCCCGCCGCAACTGATCGGTGAAGTCCACCAGCAGAATGCTCGTCTTGATCTCGATGCCCACCAGCGCCACAAATCCGATCATCGCCGTGAAGCTCAGGGTGTAGCCGCTGAAGAGCAGCGCGACAATACCACCAACGACACCCAGTGGAATCACCGACGCCACCACCAAGGTGGTGCGGAAGTCGCGGAATTCGAGCACAAGAATGGCCAGGATGGCAAACACCGCCACAATGATGGCGCTGCCGATGCCACCAAAGCTTTCCTCTCGACTTTCGATTTCGCCGGCCGGATGCAACGTGTACCCGGCAGGCAAAGCGATGGAGTCGAGGCGCGCGATCACGGTGCGTGTGACGGCGTCGGTATTGAATCCCGATCGCACGTAACTGGTCACGGTCACACTGCGCTGGCGGTCCTTGTGATCGATGGTGGTGGGCGAGGCTTCGAAGCGGGTGGTCGCCAACTGCGACAGCGGCACCATGGCCCCCGTCACACTGCTCACGAAGATGCGTTCGAGCGCTTCGGGTGCCGGCCGGCCCTGATGGGCAATGCGCACCATGAGCGGATACTCTTCGCCATTGTCGGCGCGGATTTTTCCGGCTTCGAGTCCGGCAATACCCAGGCGCAGGGTGCGTTCCACTTCCGCACTGGGTACGCCCAACAAGCCGGCCTTCTGCTTGTCCACCACGAGCTGCAGATCGGAGCGACGCAGACGCACGGGATTGTTCACATACTGCGTACCGGCGGTGCTGGCCAACACCGCTTCGTACTGTGCGGCGATGTGTTGCAACGTATCGAGGTCGGTGCCTTCTACACGCATGGCGATGGGCGCGTCGATAGGCGGGCCGTTCTCGAACTCCTTGAGTTCGATACGGGCTCCGGGATACAACGCCAGCTTCTCGCGCAACGAATCGAGCACCACGGGCGTGCGCACGTTGTCGTATTCGTTGAGCAACACCAGCATCTGCGCGCGATTGGGCGCCTCGGCACGCTGGAACACGTTGTAGTACACGGCCGGGTTGTCCTTGCCCACATTGGCCAGCACCGCCCGCGTGGACGGATGTGCACCGATCACGCCTTCGGCATATCGCACCGCCCGATTGGTTTCCGCCAGCGACGTGCCATCGGGTGTGGCAATGTCTACGTGGTACTGTGGTGTGCCGGCCTTGGGAAAGAGCGAGAAGCCCACGGCTGGCACCAGCGCCACCGCACCAACGATGAGCAGCGCCGACACGGCGAGCGTGACGTAGGGTCTGGCCATCGCGCGTCCCAGGAGCGGCGCATAGGTGCGATGGATGGCGCGGTCGAGCCATTGCAGTGCACGATTGCCATGCTCCGATTCCGTGCGTGGCATCAAGCGACTGGCCAGCCATGGAATGATGGTGAGCGAGACGAACAAGCTGGCCAACACCGCGTACACCACTGCGATCGGCAATGACCGGATATACTTGCCGGCAAGCCCCGGCAGGAACAGCAGCGGCAGGAAGGCAAAGATGAGCGTTCCGGTGGCGCCCACCACGGCCACACCAATCTGCTTGGTGGCTTCGATCGCAGCAGCCGTGCGCGAATAGCCTTGCCGCAGAAAACGTGAGATGTTCTCCACCACCACGATGGAGTCATCCACCAGCAACCCCAGCGCGATCACAAAACCCACGATCGAGAGCTGATTGATGGAGAAGCCAGTGGCATAGAGCATCGTGACGGCCATTGCGAGCGACAGCGGAATGGAGATCATCACGATGATCGACGCCCGTGTACCCAGGGGCAGCAATGTGATGAGCACCAGCAGAATGGCGATCACAAAGTCTTCACCCAGACGGGCCAGTCTCCGGTCGACATTCTCCGACTGATCGAAACCACGGGCCAATGTGACGCTCTTGGGCAGCGTGGGTTCGAATTCATCGAGCACCTGCCAGACGGCCTGTTTGACGCTGGAAACGTTTTGTCCTTTTTGTACGGCCACGGTCACCCACATGGCACGTTCCCCGTTCCAGCGACCCATGTGCACCGGATCACCGTCACCCCACGATACCGTGGCCACGTCCTGCACCCGCACCATGGCTCCATTGGCGCCGGCAATCACGGTGCGTTCCACATCGGCCGCGGTGCGATACCGCCCGGTGGTAGCCACGTTGTAGCGCCGCGTGCCCACGTCCACTGATCCGCCGGGGATCTGCGTGTTGTCACTGCCCAGCGCATTGAGCACCTGCGACGGCGTGATACCCAGTCGAGCCAGACGACCAAGATCGAGCGTCACCTGCATTTCACGCGGCGGTGCGGCCCAGCGTTTGGCGTGTTTGACACCGGGCACTTGCTCGAGCGCATCCTCGAGGCGCTTGGCGATATCGTCCACCTGTGTGAACGGTGCTGACGGTGCGACCAGTGCCACCTGAAACACGGTCAGATCGGAATTCTCGTTGCGCTGGATATCCAGGCGATTGAGGGCCGCCGGCAGGGTGGGACGCAGAGCATTCACCTCGCGTACGACCTGATCGTATTTGCGTTCGGCGTCCACATCGGGATCGAACTCCACGCGCACCACCGACAGACCATCGGAGCTGGTGCTTTCCAGCTTGATGACATCGGTGAGTGTCTTGAGCTGCTTCTCCACCGGATCGGTGACGAGTTGTTCCATGTCTTCCGGCGATGCACCCGGATAGACGGCCACCACGGTGAAGATGGGAACAGGGAAATCCGGATCTTCGGCGCGCGGGATGGCCATCCAGCTCGACACCCCAAGTGCGGCGAACATCAGGAACAGCAGCACCGTGAACTGCCACCGCTTCACGGCAAATTCGGCGAGAGCGCTGAGGGGGTTCACGGTGTGCTCCCCGCAGTGTTGTTCTTCTCCCGGCGCGAGGTCGCAGAGGCAGCCGGTGACGCCGAGTCGAGTGTCGCCTGGGTAATGATACGAACGCGTGCGCCATGGGCCACGTACGGTGCGCCCCGCGTGATCACGCGAGCCTCGGCATCGAGTCCGTCCACGGTGGCGTGGTCGCCCTGCAACTGCACGACACGCACCCGTACGGCCTGCGCGATGGGTTCACCCGCAGTGGACACGGTGAACACGGTCGCCGAGTCGCGGTCGGCTTCGATGAGAGCATCCACCGGAATGGCGTGTCGTGTGGCGCTGGTGTTTGCGTCCGCCGAGCGAGTGGGTTGGACCTGCACCGTGAGTTGTCCCACGAGACCATTGGGCAGTGCCTCGGCACCACTCAGCGACACTTCCACCGTGAAGGTGCCGGTGCGTGCGTCGGCGGCGCGTCCGAGCAACACCACGTTGCCCGTAAACGTACGCTCCGGGATGGCGTCGAAGTGCACCGTTGCCTTGTCACCGGTGCGCACGCGCAATGCATCACGATCCGTGAGTCCGGCCCGCAATACACGACCGCGCTGTGAGCCTCCAAGTGACAGCACCGATTGCCCAGCGGCGACGGTGCTGCCGGGTGTGCCCTGCCGGCGCAGTACGATGCCGGCTTCTGGCGCAACGATGATGGCGTATTCACGGTTCACGCGGGCCGTGGCAAGATCCGCACGTGCCGCGTCGAGCGCCGACGTGACATCCTGCAACTGCGAGAGTGTAGCCACACTGTCGGCGGCGAGTCGCTCGAGACGTGCATGATCCCGCTGGGCTTTGTCCACGGCGACCTGCGCTTTGGTGACCGCAGCGTCGATCTCGCGCAGATCGAGGGCCGCCAACAGTTGACCGCGCTGCACGGTGGCGCCTTCGTCGACCAGCACGCGTGCCACCACACCGCCGATCTTGAACGCGAGGGGGATTTCGTCACGCGAGCCGAATGTGCCAGTCACAGTGACGGGCGCGGCTGCGGACGCATGGCGAACCGGAGCGACACTCACGGGGATCGCGGAAGACGTGGTGGCCGCGGCGCTGTCAGCAGCCGGAGCGGCACCGCGATCGGTGCAGGCAACAAACAGGGGCAACAGCGGCAGCATCGCCACCGGCAGATACATCGTGGGGCGCAGAGAATGAGAATGGGCAGACATGGGAGACTCGTGGAGGTGTGAACGCGGAGTCGGAAAATTCAGAGAAATGCGGTGTGCATCAGTTGGGCAGCGTGCGCAGGGCCGCGGCGCGTTCGAGCTCCACGAGACGTGAAGCGAGCGCAAAACGTGTGACCACCTGGTTGATGGCGGCCGCGGTGAACGCGGTACGTGCGCTCAGGAAATCCACCGGGGTGGCCAGCCCTTCGGCGTAGCGACGCTGCACCAGCGTGAACGCACGCTGCGCTGCGTTGTAGCGATCGTCGGCGGTGGTGAGCCCCGAGCGAGCAACACGCACCGCGTCGATGGCATTGTCGACCTGCAGACGAATGGCCCGTTGCGCTTCCTGCTGCCGATACTCGGCTTCGCTGCGCAATGCCTGCGCCTGTTCGCGACGCGCGGCATCCTGTGTGCCGTTGAACAGATTCCACGACAACACGAGTGATGCGAGTGCGACGTCGCTATTGCGATCGAAGCGATAGCTGTTGCCTTGCACGCCGTAGCTGGCCGCGAGGGCGAGATTGGGCAGATACGAGGCGGTGGCGACACGCTCCTGCGCCTGAGCGAGCCGGATGCCGCCGGTGGCCTGCGCAATTTCTTCACGACGGGCGAGGGCATGAGCCACCAGTGCGTCGGCGGCCACCGTATCGGCGTGCACGATCGAGCTGTCGGCGGCAAGGCGTACCTCGGTGTCGGCATCGCGATTGCGCAGCATGTTCACCGCGCGGCGTGCCGCATCCCGCTGGCGCCTGGCGTCGTCGAGTTGCTGCTGCAGTTCACTGCGTTCGGCACGCGCGCGGAGAAGCACATCGGGGGTCGCCTGGCCGGCACCGATCAGGCGTTCGCTCACCCGCATGTGCTCATCGAGTACGGGCACGGTGGCTTCGAATGTTTCCACGGCGCGTGAGGCGGTGGCGTATCCCAACCAGGCGAGTTGCACGTCGGCGGCGAGTTGACGCATGGCGGCCTGGCGTCCCGCTCCTACGAAGTCGCGCTGTGCCCGCGCGGCGGCGCGTGCCCCGAACAGCGCGTCATTGAACAGGGGCAGGGTCATTTCGAGCTTGGTTTCCTGCCGAAATGGGAGTGTGGCCGCGACGTTGGTGGGAAAGCGGGCCTCGCCAATGAGTTGGTTCAGCGCGGCATAGGCGGGGTTGATGAAGTCGCCGATGTTGACCACGCCGCTGAACTCCGAGTAGCGGGCATTCAGTCCCACGGATGGCAAGAACCGTCCGTTCGCTTCCCGTAGGCCGGCATTGGCTCGCCGGAGCGCGGCCGTTTGCTGGGCGAGGGCGAGGTTGGCTGAGAGGGCTTCACTCACGTAGCCATCGAGGATGGCGCGGGCGGTTTGTGAGTCGGCCGGCGGCGGTGCTTGCTGGGCGGCGGTGATGGCCGGTGTCAGCACGATCGCGGCGGCGAAGGTGCGCCGGGATGCGGATGACATGAGGCGGGCAATGTTGAACGTCGGTGCTTCGCTGTACATGGCTTTACCGACTAACAGTGTTAAGCGTGAAGACCTGAAGAAGGGCGCCGAGGCGCCCAGGGTGTTCGGGATCAATTGCGGAGCGTGTTCCGTTCACCTAACGGCGGAAGGTCACTCCGGGTTTCGCAGTGTGCCTCGCATCAGGACCGTGCAGATGCGTTCGACCGCCTGATGTGGGTCGCGAAGGTTGATGTAGCTGTTGTTCTGGTGGGTGAACCAGAGCGAGATGACGCCGTGGATGCCGCTCCAGAAAGTCTGCGCCAGGGTGTGGGGTTCGTCAAATTCTGCACGGAAGACCCCTCGCTGGATGCCCTCTTCGACGGACCCGAGCAAGAAGGCATAGGCATCTTCTTCCGGCGCCTTCTCGATGTTCTCGGCCTCTTCATCGAACGAGTGGCCGGGTTCTGTCATGAACATGAAGCGATACTGGCTTGCATTGGCCAAGGCAAAATCGGCGTAGGCCATGGCCATGCGGCGCATTCTTTCGGCCGGGTCATCGATTCGCCCGATGCTGTACAGTGCTGACCCGAGGGCCCGGAAGTCCGCCACGCACAACTCCATGATCAAGGCGTCTTTGTCCTTGAAATGATGGTAGATGGCTGTGGGGGTGTATCCGATCTTTGCCGCGATGGCGCGCATGGTGGTCGCATCCACGCCGTCTGCCACAAACAATTCGCGGGCAGCGTCCAGAATCGCCTGTCGGGTTTCCGCCTTTTGCCGTTCGCGGCGGGCAAGCGAACCATTCCTGATTTCTGCGGTGCTCATGACTGAACGATGCCTAAGTCACCTAACAGTGTCAAGCTATTGACGAACCTGGGAATTCAAGGGACTTGCCTGGATCTGAAGGGGAAACAGCGGCCGCTTCGCGGCGAACAAAGAGAAAAAGAATGGAAAACCGCAGGCCTTCTTACCATTTGATCTTTTCATTTCCTGCTGTTTTCGCCGCATAGCGGCAGCGTAGGAACCATTCCATCCATTCATCTCCCTTTCTTCATGAGCCTCGGAACATGAAGTACAACGCGCCCATGATGCACAGACCAGCCCACAGGAAGTCGAGCTTCACTGGCTGCTTCATATAGAAGACGGCGAACGGCACAAAGACCGTCAGCGCGATCGCCTCCTGCAGCATCTTGAGCTGGGCGATGCTCATGGTGGTCGCCCCCATCCGGTTGGCCGGCACCTGCAGCAGGTATTCGAACAGGGCGATCCCCCAACTGACCAGCGCCGCAATGATCCAGGGCCGTCCACTCAGATTCTTGAGATGGCCATACCAGGCGAACGTCATGAACACGTTCGAGGCGGTCAACAGGAGCACAGTGCGCAGGATGGTGCCGGAGATGGGGACCATGGACATGCCAGGTGGAAGGACAGGGCGATCAGTGTCGCCGAACATTCCCCGTCCTCGGCACCCGGCGCCAGCCCCCGCCTCGGGTTTGTCCCGACCGCGTCAGCGTGCGACCGGCGTAGACGCGTCATAACCCTTCACCACGATGCGCCATTCGCCGTCGCGCTTGAGCAGGGTCATATGGTCCCGCGCGATCATATCCGGATAGTCGAGCGCAATGACTCCCGTCGCCACCTGGCCATTGATGGTGAGCGACTCGATACGCCGCCGCCTCTGCGCTTCATCGGCGGGCGCCCGGCCGCTGGACGAGACGCGGATGTACTCACTCGCCGGCCACTGCCGGTATTGTCCGTCCTTGATGCCCACCAGCATGGCATCGGACGCAAACGCCCGACGAAAATGCGCTTCCTGTCCGGTGGCATGTCCATCGAGGTAGGCCTGCAACGGCTCCAGCGCGCCGGCCGTCTCACTGGCGCGCATATCGACGACCACCTTGCCGCGGGTGCGACCACTCCGGCTGTGCTGCTGCGCGGCCATGATTTGATCGAGTGTGTACACGCTGTCGATATGCACCTGCAACTGCCCGGCCTCGATGAGCGGTGCAACGTACGCCAGACCACGTGGCACATCCCATGGCGCACGTGATGGACAGAGAATGCCCGCCGCACGACACGTCTCCGCCGGCACCGACCCGGCCGATGACACCAGCCGCCCACCACGACGCACCACCGCCACCGATCGAGTGAGCGTTTCTCCCCCGACCGCGTCCACCACCACATCCATGTTGCGCGCCACGTCTTCGAAACGCGTGGTGGTGTAGTCGATCATCTGTGCTGCGCCCAGCGCGCGCACAAAGTCATGATTGCGCGCCGACGCGGTACCGATCACCGTGGCGCCGCGCGCTGTGGCGATCTGCACCACCATCGAGCCCACGCCACCCGATGCGCCATGCACCAGCACCCGCTCGCCGCGCTGCACATCGGCGCCCGCAATGAGAAAACGCCACGCAGCAATGGCCACCGTCGGATAGGCCGAGGCTTCCTGCATGCTGTAGCGCGCAGGCTTTTTCACCATGGCATCGAGCGGTGCCACCAGATACTCGGCATAGCTACCGCCCGTCTCCATCTGATCCACCGTGCCCGCCACACGATCACCGCATCGATAGCGCGTGACACCGGCACCCACAGCCACCACCTCTCCGGCAAAGTCCCCACCGGGAATGGCGAGCGGCTTGAGATCCCCTTCGTCCTGCAGCTTCCAGTCCACCGGATTCACGCTCGCCGCATGCACACGGACCAACACGGTATTCGGTGTCACACGTGGCAGTGCGACCGTGTCGACGCGCAACACGCGCGTGTTGCCCTCACCATGCACACGGGCCGCGCGCATGACGGACGGCAGCGCACCGCACGTTTGTGTCATGCGCAACGGTATCATCGGCGGTCTCGGTACGACGGACACTGTTGATGCCATCGAGGTCATCACGGCCAGCATCGTGAAGCTCATCATGCGTGCCTCCGGCGTGACCATGTCATGAGCGCCACCGTGCCGATACCCAACAGCACAAACGTCGACGGTTCGGGCACTGTGGTCGGTGGTGGATCGATCACACTTCCGTCACTGCACACGTCACCCAGCGCGGTGTGCCATCGGCATCGCCGAAGCTGGTGTTGGTGTCGAGGTAGCGCGTGCAGAACGCCGCCACACCAACGTCACTGTCAGCAAAACGCGCCCAGGTGCTCACGCCCACCGAATGCACATTGGCGGCATCGAACCAGGCATCCGTGAAGGTGAGGAACTGATAGCCACCATTCCCACAGGTCCACATTTCCGTCTGGTAGAACGCATCCACGCCCCCGTTCGCGGCTGCCACACCACAGCCGCCCACATACTGCGTGAGCAGTTGGCCGCTACCGTTGTCGACCTGGAGCGCATTGGTGAAAGCGAGATAGTTGTCGAACTCCGGACTCGCCGACGTAGCCGTGCTGCTGCGCGCGGTGTGACGCCAGCCGTCGGTATACACAGGATAAGGCGCCACAGACGGATCGTCCGTCAGCACCAGCGCGGACGTCAGTCCGAGTTCGTCGGAAATGTCCGTGGTACCAGCCGGTGTGACCGCGCTGCCTGCATACGCAAAATGAAAGCCCGTCAGTGCGCTGACGACGGCGGCGTTGTTCGCCGGTTGACCTTCTGCGTGTCGCACGAACAGATCCACGGCCGTCCCGATACGACCACCGGCACCGTCGAAAAACGCGGTGGTGGTGAGCTCGAGATACGTGCACGAACGCACCCCGCCGGTGAAACACACCGTGAACGCGCGGCTGTCCGCGCGGGCCGCGGTGGGAGCGAACACCGTCGCCCCCACCCCTCCCACCCATAGCAGCGCGCCCACCGACCAGAGCCGGAGTTGCCCGAAGGTCCCCAGCGTGCGGAGAAGAAAGCGCGCCATGATCAGCGCGCCTCTCCGGCCAACCGGCTTCCCAACGGGCTTCCCAACGGGTTCACCAACGGCGCCACGGCCGGATGGACGAGCTGACTGCGTACCACCTGGAGCTGCACCGCCAGTGCCGCCCGATCGGCCTGGTCGAGCGTCTGGGCAGCCTGCGAAAAGTCGAGCGTCAGTTCGGCGTCATGCAGTGCCGTCAGCGCCGCCTCGCGATCGGCCCCCACCAGTGCGCGGTGCAGCGCGCCAAATGCCTGGGCGACGGGTGTCTCCCGCCCAAGATCAGCGAGCAGGCGAGAACTGGCGTCATCGACCATCACGGCCAGTGTGGCGGTGAGTTGCTGCTGACGGGCGTCAGCGGCGACATCGGGCACTTCAATAGAAGGGGCGACCGGATGCGCATCCGCGCAGGCGGTCAGGGTGGAAGCCGCCACCAGGAGAGACCAGGAGAGACGGCGCATCGGCGTCGATGGCGTGAGGTGAATGGACTGTGCGGGCGACATGATCGGAGATCCGAAGAAAGGGCAAGGAAGTCCGGCGCCTGGTCAGGAACCGCTGATCGGTCCCTCGGCGTCCGGTCGTGTGGAACGCCCCTAACGTCGCGACGGCCGTCTCCGGGTCATCACCGACCCATCACCTGCCTATCACCTGACCGTTTTTTGGCCCGGTGATGGGCAGGCGAAGGCGATTTCGAGCTTGTCGGCGTCCAACGCGGCCCACCTGGCCGTGCGACCTGACCACCCGACTCCTTCACGAGACTTCCATGTCCTCCTTTGCACGCTGCGCCGATGCACGTGGCACCGTTCGGCATTTCCGTTTCCAGCCGCTGACGCTCGCTGCTTCCACCCTCGCCGTTGCCGCGCTGACGTTGGCCTCGGCGTTGACCGCTTCCCCGCTGGAAGCCCAGGCGGTCTTTCATGCCTGCTACGTTCCCGCATCAGGAACGGTTTATCGCGTCAAGGCACCCAACACGCCGGCCAACTGCCTGCAGCCCACGCATGTCGCGTTCAGTTGGACCGACGGCGCTGACGCCGCAGCCGCATTGCAGAACGCGGTCAAGAAGACCGATGTGGCGGCGGGTGATGTGACCGGGGTGTTCAGCAACCTCACGGTTGGCAAGCTGCTGGGCCGAGCATTGGCCACGACCCCGCCGACCGACGGGCAGGTGCTGGCCTGGAATGCGTCGACCAGCCAATGGGAGGCGAAGACGGTGGCGGCCGGCGGTGGGAACGGCGTCAGCGACCATGGCGCGCTGACGGGGCTCGGCGATGACGACCACGCGCAGTACCTGCTCTCGAGCGGTGTGCGGACGTCGATCGGCTTTGCGGTCCAGAGCCCGAGCGGGGTTTCTGCTCTGCCAGTGCTCACCGATCCCAATAAGCCGACCCTACTGTGGGCCGGGAGCTACGGCGCACTGCGAACCGGATTCGACGGCGTGGGCGGCTGGGCGGCGAACAAGATCGGCGGGGCGTCCGCCTCATTCGGGGACAACAATGAAGCCTCTGGCTGGGGGTCGTTCTCGGCCACGGCGTATGCCGTCGCTTCTGGCATGTACAGCATTGCGATGGGAACCAACGCTGAAGCCACCAACGTGAGCGCAATCGCATTGGGGCCGTATGCCCGCGCCTCGGGCAATAGCGCGATCGCCTTCACGGGTGGCATCGCCAGCGCCAACGATGCGATGGCGTGGCGGGGCAAAGCCGAAGGTACTGGATCGTTGGCGTTGGGAAGCGGTTCGAACGCCACCGGAAACCAGGCGATGGCCTTTGGCGTGGGAAGCGCGGCGGCCAACTATTCGATGGCCTTGAACGGCGATGCCGGAGGCACGTCGTCGACGGCGATCCGCGGCATCTCGTCGGGCGACCACAGTGTGGCCATCGGGCGCAACGCCAATACCAACTACCAGGCCAACGCCATTGTGTTGAGCGCTTCGCAATCGATGGGAGTTGCAAAGGCGCTGGCCGATGGCCACTTCGTGATGCAGGGCTATCGATTCTGGATGGGCAATGGTCCGCAGACTGCCATCACGCCGGGACGCTTCCTCGAAACCAGCACGGGTGCGTACCTCTCGACGGGCGGCACCTGGACCAACACCTCCGACTCCACCAAGAAGGCAAACTTCCGCGCTGTCGACGGCGAATCGGTGCTGAGCACACTGGCCGCGCTGCCGGTGTACACGTGGAACTACACCGCAGAAGACACCACCACGCGCCACATGGGCCCCACCGCACAGGCGTTCCGCGCGGCCTTCAATCTCGGCGACACCGACAAGGCGATCAGCACGGTGGACATCGATGGTGTGGCCATCGCCGGTGTGAAGGCGCTCGAAGCGCGTACCAAGTCGCTCAAGACCGAAACGATCGCACTGCGTGAAGAGAATGCGGCACTCACCGCGCGTCTGTCGCAGCTCGAGGCACTGGTGGCGCAGCTTGCCAACCAGCTCGCCACCCAGCAGTCCAACACCACGCGCAATCCGTGATGACCGCCGACCAGATCGCCACGATCCGGTCGACCTGGAACCTGATGGGAGCCACCACCGATGCGGTGGCTCCCCTGTTCTATGACCGGCTCTTTCAACGCGACCCACTGCTGCGCGCCCTGTTCACGAGCACGGACATGCCGGCGCAGGGCGAAAAGCTCGCCCAGACCCTCGCCGTGGTGGTGCGGGGTCTCGATCATCTCGATCAACTGATGCCGGCCGTTCAGGCACTTGGCCGCCGGCACGCGACCTACGGTGTGCAGGACGCCCACTACGATCTCGTGGGTGCGGCCTTGCTTGATACGTTCGCGGATATCCTGGGTGATGCTTTCACCGCCGACGCGCGCTCGGCATGGGCCACCGCCTATGGCGCGCTCGCGACCGTGATGCAACAAGCCGCCGCATCGGCGAACGCCCATGCGACCACGCACGCTGCGATCAGCGCACCGTGAGTGTGGTCGATGCCTCAGGTGAGGATGCCGGCGTTGCGTCGATGGCAGGCGTCCCGGCATCATCACCATTCACCACACTCATCGCGCAGATCACCGCCGTCCGTGTGCCGATGGCCAGCGCGTTTGCCGTCCGACTCGATCGCCTGCGCGGCATGGGCAGTCCGGTGCCATTGCTCGATCGTGACGTGATCGACGCCTGGTTTCTGTCATTGCTGGCGACACTGCAGGTCCCACTCGATGATCCCGCCATTGTGCCAACCCTCGCCACGCTGGTGGCCCATGGGCGGGCGCACGGCATCGACGGGGCCGGTCAGCGCGTTGGACTCGAAGCCTTTGTCTGGGCATGCCGGGATGTCCTGCCGGATGATTGTCCCACGCGCCTGGCCGCGGAAATGGGTGCGCGTGGTGCTGTCATCGATCGACTGGCGGTGCGACGCATGACTTCCCCCACGTCGCCGATCGACGCATGATGGAGACGTCTCCGCGCGCCTGGTGGGCGCGCGGCAATCTCGTTTTCGTCATGACATGAATCGGTTTGTCACCTTCGGTGGTTGCGCAGTCGTTTCCAGTGGTGGTGAGGTGCGTGGCGCTGCGACCCAGCAGCGTCGGCTCGCCCTGTTGGCGGTGTTGGCCCGCGCGGGCGAACGCGGCGTATCGCGCACCCGCCTGTTGTCGTTGTTCTGGCCTGATGAAGACGATGATGAGCGTCGCCGCAAAGCCCTCGCGCAGGCGCTGTATGCGTTGCGTCGCGATCTCGGCGATGAGCGCATCATCACCGGTTCGCAGGAACTCAAGCTCGACGCCGAGGTTTTGCCGCACGATGTCGGCGAGTTCATGCACCACCTGCGGCATGGTCGTCACGCAGAAGCGGTAGCGCTGTACGACGGCCCGTTTCTGAGTGGTTTCCATCTCGTCGGAGCACCAGCATTCGAGCGATGGGCCGATGAAGAGCGTCGAGTGCTGGAGCGTGACTACACGCGCGCGCTCGAAACGCTGGCCGGCAACGCAGAGCGACAGGGACAGCGCGCTGAAGCCATTACCTACTGGCGCAAGCTGGCGGCAGTCGATCCACTCGATTCACGGGCCACGCTCGCCCTCATGCGGGCCTTGGCAGCCAATGGTGAAGTGTCGGCAGCCATCCGACAGGCCGCCATTCACGAAACGCTGTTTCAGCAGGAGCTCGAGCTTCCGCCCGATCGGGAAGTGATGGCATTTGCGATGGAGTTGCGTGCCCGACAGGGCACCGAGCCTGTCGCGCCGTTGGTACCGGTTGACGTGGCGCCTGTTGTGGCCGCACCGGTCCCGGTGTTGGCTGGCGCGACGGACGACACGATCGCCGAGCCGCCAGCGGCGGTCTCAATCGCATCGCTGGTAACACCGCTGACAGTGGCGCTGGCAACACCTTTGCGTCGTCGATGGACTCGCGCGCGTGTGTTGGCAGTGGCGGTCGGTGTGGCTGCACTGGCCGCTTTGGGCACATGGGGCGTCTCGGCGTTGCAACATCACGAACCGGCACCGGGCGAACCGCGCTATCACGCACCACCAAGCATTGCCGTCGGTCTCATCGCGGATTTCCGTGAACCGTCGACCGGTCCGGTGCGCTCTCTCGCGGCATTGCTGGCCACCAGTCTCGCCCGCAGCGAAGCGTTGCGTGTGGTGAGTGCCGCGCGACTCAGTGAATTGCTGCACCACGGTGGCGTGGGTGACAGCACCGAGGCGGCGTATATCAGTGCGGCGCGGCGGGCCGGTGCGCATGAACTCATTGACGGATCACTGTTCGATCCCGGTGATGGCACGCTGCGTCTCGACTTGCGCCGCGTGGATGTGGAGACCGGCTCCGTGCTGGCCGCACTCACCATTCGAGGCCAGGATCTCTTTGCGCTAGCCGATAGTGGCACGGCGCGTCTGCTCGATGGCTTCGGCATCGAGCCACTCGCCGGCAGTGTGCGTGATGTGACCACCCGTTCCGCCGTGGCACACCGCTTCTATGCCGAAGGACTGAAAGCCAACGCGTCCTACGATCTGGAGGCGGCCCGTCGACTGTTTGGTGAAGCGCTGCGGGCCGACTCCCAGTTTGCGATGGCGGCGTACGAGTACGCGCGTGTCAATCCGAATCGCGCCGAGTTGGCGGAAGAGATGTCGCGAGCGCTACACCTGGCCAAGCGCGCGACCGCACGTGAGCGACTGATCATTCGGGCAGGATGGGCGTCCACCATGCAGGTGGCGGGGCTCAAGGAAACCGCCGACTCCTTGCTGCAGCTCGACCAGAGCGACCCGCAGGCATTGTTGTTCGCTGCTGAAGCGCGACTCAATCTGGGCCTGCCGGGTGAAGCCATTCCGTTGTTGCAACGTGCGCTCGCCATCGATTCGGCAGCACTTGGCGCGGTACGCCCGGAGCACTGTTACGCCTGTGAAGCCGTGCAGATGTTGTCACGTGCGTATCTCGATCAGGACAATCCCGACGCTGCCATCGCCATCATCAAGCGCTGGGTGGACCGTCAGCCGCAGTCGACCGAGGCGTGGGCGTCGTACTCCCGCGTGCTCGATTTCACCGGACGTCTGCCCGAAGCCTCGCGTGCGCTCGATCGTGCGCTGGCGCTCAATCCGGCCTATCCGGCTGGCTTTGTGCGACGTGTGAGTAATCTGCTGCGTGCGGCACGATTGTCAGAAGCCGAACAACTGGCGCGCGAGCAGACCACACTGGCCACGGCAGACCAACGGCTCGATGGATGGTGGCAGCTTGCCACCGTGCTCCGTCATCAGGGTCGCATGCGCGACGCGCTCGTGGCCGTCAATCGTTTTCGTGCCATACGGGATACGGTGGATGGTGGTCAGATGGCACTCAATCATGCCTACCTGCCGGCACTCATTCTGGCCGATGCCGGACGCATCCCGGCCGCCATTGCCCTGTTCGATTCGATGGCCACCGGTGCCATTCGGCCAGGAGAACACGATGCCAATGTACGACGCCTGCGCACCATCTCGCTGACGGCCGCCGCCGACCTGGTGGCCCAACAAGGTGACACCACGTCACTGCAGGCGCGCATGCGTGCCATCGAAGAAGCGGGTTCACAGAGCGGCGTGGTGCGCGATACGCGGGCGCACCACTATGTACGTGGCCTGCTCTGGCGGGCGCGTGGCAAGTCGGACTTGGCGATCACCGAGTTCCAGGCTGCCATGGCTCCGCCGCTGCGGGGCTATCACTCACGCATCAACATCGAGCTGGCACGCGGCCTGGTGACACGCGGTGAACCCGATGCCGCCATCACCGCCGTGCGCTTCATCATGCGCGATGTAGTGGATGGCATTGCCGTTACACAGACCGAGATGCATGAAGTGCTGGCCCAGGCTCATCATGCCGCCGGCCGCGCCGACTCCGCCTCGTTTCACGCGGACTGGGTGAAGCGTGCCTGGTCGACGGGCGAACCTGCGTATCAGGCACGAGCGCAACGACTGTCGCAATTCATCGGCGTGCGCGCAACGCGATAGCGGTTCTCACGGGCAAGTCATCAAGGCGCACCGCAGCGTGCCGTGCGCCTTCGACTTACGTGGTTTCAGCCTGCTTCTTCAGTTGCTGACGGCCCAACCAAAACGCCACGGCCAGCCAGATGGCGCTCATCGGCGCCGCCGCGAGAGAAATCGTGCTCACGGCCAGACCGGCCGCCGACAGACCCGCAAAACTCCACGCACCGATCTGGTCGCCTGAGCGGTAGACAAACGTGTCGATGAAGTTCTTCGCCTTGTACTTGTCCTCGGGCGGCACAACCGTGTACAGCACTTCGCGCGCCGGGCGCCCGAATGCGTACTCACCCGCGCGGCGCAGCACCTGGAACACCACGAACACCGCCAGCGTGCCCCAGGTGCCCAATGCCGCAAAGCCCACCAGGCTCAGTACTGGCATGATGGCCAACGTGACCGCTACGCCGAACCACTTGATCACGCGCCCCGTGACAAACAACTGCGCGAGAATGGTCAGCGACTGCACCACCGTATCGATCGTGGCCAGGAACGCGGTACGCGATTCCCGATCGGCGTAGCGCGCGCCCACGATCTCCGCCTGCTGAAAGTACAGCACCGTGGAGCCGATGGTGAACATCAGCATGTAGAGACAGATGCCGAGCAGATACGGCGAGGCCAGCACATGCGTGATACCGGCAAACGCCGATCCACCAACCGGCTGCTCGGCTTCATCACGCGCGCGGGTATCCGGACGAAAACTGGGTGGGAACCGGCGCGCCGACTGGACTGCCGCTTCGAGCAACAGCACCGACATCACCATGAGCACCGGCGTGCCCACCACTTCGGCCAACCGCGACGTGAGGAACGCACCAGCCAATGCGCCCAGTGTGCCACCCACACTGATGAATCCGAACAGCCGCTTGCTCTGCTCCGGCCGGAACGTATCGGCCATGAATCCCCAGAACACCGAGGGGATGAACAGACTGTAGATGCTGGTGAGAATCCAGAACGCCGGGCCGAGGTATGGCTCCCAGGTGTGCGGCCCCCACTTGATGACACCGGCAAACGTAAGCAGCAGCCCGATGAAGATGCGGTACACGATCGGGATGAAGCGCCGCACCGGCAACTTCGCCACGATCGATGAATACAGCGGATTCATCGCCAACGTGGTGAGCAGCGTGCCGGTGAACAGCCATGGCAGCCGGTCCGTACCGGCCGCCACACCCACCGCATCACGTACGGCGCGCAGGATGAAGTAACTCGCCAGGGCAAAAAAGAAGTACGTCGCTGCCAACAACGTGGCGCGTTCTTCACCGGCCTCGATGGTACCCAGCCGATTGAACGTGCGACGCATGAACCCTACTTCTGCCCCCGCTCCTGTCACCGACCCTCACTCTGTTTGGCATGCCATGCGGCGAGCACTTCCCGCTCCCGCTCCATCGAGATTCCCGCGCGCAACTTCTCCTGCTCGGCGGCTGGCCGGCTATGGTACCACGCCATGCCATCCCGCACCGTGGTGGCCAACGGGCGGAATGTGAGCCCCGCCTTCACGGCTTTGTCCACCACGGTCGTGCAGAACGCCACCGTGGTGGCCCCCGTGTAGCTCCACACCGGCATCTCTGCCCACGAGCGCACCTTCTGCTCGGTGAGAAACGACTCGGGCACCCACGTGAACCGGGTATCGTTGGCATAACATGCCTTGATCCCGTACAACAACTCACCGATGCCACATACTGTCCGCGGGCCCACGGCGTTGAACACACCGGTCGTACGCGATTCCACCATGCGCACCATCCACTCGGCCAGGTCGCGGGCATCGATCCACTGCGCCGGATCTTCCAGCTTGCCGGGCGCGAGTACCTCGCCGCCCTTTTCGATGCGTACGGGCCAGTAGGTGAAGCGGTCGGTGAGGTCGCCAGGACCGACGATCAACCCGGGACGCACGATGGTGGCGCCATTGCCAAACGCCTCCTGCACGAGCTGCTCACAGCGCACCTTCTTGTTGCCGAAGGGCGCGGCGGCGGCATCGGGCCCGGTGATGGGGGCCGGATCCTGCGTGGGGTGGGTTTCGTCGGGGAAGGACCGCGCAAAGTCCTTGTAGGCGGCAGTGCTGGACACGTAGACGTACTGGTCCACCTTGCCCTTGAGCACCGCCGCCGCATTCACCACCCACTGCGGTGTGGTGGCCGGCAGATCGAACACCACATCCCACGTGCGCCCGGCCAATGCGGCATGTCCATCGGGCGCATTGCGATCGCCGATCAACTGTTCGGCCTTGGGAAACAGACCGGGCTTGGTGCGACCACGATTGAACAGCGTGAGCGTGTGCCCACGCGACAGCGCGTATTCGACCAGGTGAGGACCGATGAAGCCGGTGCCTCCCAGTACGAGAATGCGCAACGGCTTCACGGTGCTCGTCATATGATCAGCCGTTCTTGGCGCGCCACGCCGCCAACACCGTCTTTTCTTTGTCCGGCGCAAGGCCAGCGCGGAGCTTCTCCTGCTCGGCCGCAGGACGGGTCTTGTACCAGTCGAGCGTGCTCTTGGCCGTGTCGGCCAACGGACGGCAGGTCAGACCCGCCGCATAGGCCTTCTGGCAATTCACCGCCATGAAACCCGCCGTGCGTCCCTGACCTGGCTGCCACACGGGCATATCAGACCACGCACGTACCGTATGCTGCGCGAGGAAATCGGCCGGCACCCACGTGAACTTGGCATCGCTCGAGGTCACCGCTTTGATGCCATACAGCATCTCGGCCATGTTGGTGGGCGACTTGGGGCCGGTGGCATTGAAAGTGCCGATGGTGTGGTTCTCACCCAGACGCACGATGAACTCGCTGAGATCGTGCACATCGATGTACTGCACGGGGTCACTCGGAAGACCCGGCGCCATGATGTCGCCACCCTTGTCGATGCGCACGGGCCAGTAGGAGAAACGATCGCTCAGGTCACCGGGGCCAACGATGAGCCCCGGACGCACGATGGTCACCTTGTCGGCACCGAACTGCGCCTTCGCATCGATTTCGCACTGCACCTTGTTGGGACCGTAATAGTTGCCGTCGTTGCTGGCCCAGTTCTCCGGTGCGGCCGGCGCGTGCATAGGACCATTTTCGTCCATGCCAGGCTTGGAGTAGTCGCTGAACACCGAGATCGTGGACACCAGGATGTACTGACCCACGCGTCCTTTCAGTGCTTCACCGGCACCACGCACCCACTGCGGATTGCGCGTCGGATTGTCGATGACGACATCCCATGTGCCCTTCTTGAGTCCATCGTGCCCATTGGCGGCGTTGCGATCGCCCACGATGCGCGGCACCTGCGGGAACAGTCCCTTGCCACTCTGTCCACGATTGAACAGGGTGATCTGATGTTTACGGGCCAGTGCGTAGTCGACCTGCTGCGGCCCGATGAAACCCGTGCCGCCGAGGATGAGAATGCGCATCGGCTTGGGCTGCGCGTCACCCGTTTCCGGGCGATAGGCTTGCGGACGCACACCATCGGCGTTGAACGCCTGGGCAGCGGCGGGAATGCCCAGCCCGAGTGCGCCACCCACGAGGGCGGTCGACTTGAGGAACGTGCGGCGATCGAGAGTCATTGGGCGGGAATGAAGGGGGAAATGCGGAAGAGTCAGGGAACGATCTTGCGATCGAGCTGCTGGATGGTCTTGGTGCTGGCGGGACGTTCCTTGCGCAGACGCGCAGAGACCGTTTCTGCACGCGAGAGCACCCGCATCACGTTTTCACCGGCCAGTGCACGCAGTTCGGCGTCGGTCCAGCCGCGCTTCACGAGTTCCGCCAACAGGTCGGGATACTTTGAGACATCCTCGAGTCCCTGCACGGTTTCCGTGATGCCGTCGAAATCGCCGCCGATGCCCACATGCGCGGAACCCGCCACCTTCTTGATGTGATCGAGATGATCGGCCACATCACCAATGACGGCTGCCGGTACGGGGTTGGTTTGCCGCCACGCGGCGAAGGCTTTGAACTGCGCGTCGGTGTCACCGGGATACTGCTTGATGATGGAATCCCTTTGCATACCCCAGTCGACGATGCGCTGTGACACGAACCCCGGCACGAACGTCACCATCACCACGCCGCCATTTTTCGGCATGCGTGCGAGAATGGAATCCGGCACGTTTCGCGGCACATTGGTGAGTGCACGGGCATTCGAATGCGAGAAGATGACCGGTGCTTCACTCACATCGAGCGCGTCGCTCATGGTGCCGGGTGAGACATGCGACAGGTCGACGAGCATGCCGAGGCGATTCATCTCGCGCACGACTTCCTTGCCAAACTCGGTGAGACCTCCATGCACCGGCTTGTCAGCAGCAGCGTCGGCCCAATCCAGGGTGACGTTGTGCGTGAGCGTCATGTAGCGCGCGCCGAGCGTGTAGTACGACCGGAGCGCACCGAGGGAGTTCTCAATAGCATGGCCTCCCTCCATGCCCAACAGGGAGCCGATCTTGCCCTGTGTGTACGCCTTTCGTACATCTGCCGCCGTGTAGGCGGGCGAGAGCACGTCGGGATACCGCTCGATCACGCGGCGCGCGATATCGAGCTGCTCGAGCTGCACGCGGGCATAACCGGAGTCGCGGATCTCGCCGGGGATGTACACCGACCAGAACTGTCCGCCCACCATGCCTTTGCGCAGACGGGCAATGTCCGTCATGCCACGCGTCTGACGCAGGTTGTAGTCGACGACATCGAGCGGCTTCTGCTTGTCCTCGCGCATCGCCCACGGCAGATCGTTGTGACCGTCGATCAGCGGTGAGGAGCGCAGCAGACGGCGTACATGGGCCAGGCGCTGTTCGAGCGACGCATTGCGCAGCGGCTGTCCCGTGGGTGTGGGAGCCACGGCGATGCCGGCACGCGCGGTCTGTGCTGCGAGCGGTGCGGTGGCAGACATCGCCGTGAATGCCGCGGTCACCGCAGCCGTGCACCAGGCCAGTGATGCGCCGCGTCGCCGGGACATCAGCATCCGATACGCTCCAGATAGTACGGCAACATCTTGCGCCACCACGGCCAGTCGTGATTCACGTCGTGCCCCCACAATTCGTAGAGGTGGCCAATGCCCTTTCGGTCGAGCAGATCATGGAAGTCGCGCGTCATGTCGGGACGCTCGTACGCGCCCTGTCCGCTGGTGAGCACGATACGCGAGTGATTCCGCAGTTGATCGAGCGGCCATCCCTCGGTATTCCTCACGTACCACATCGGATTGTTGAAGTAGCAGTTGTCATCCGAGTACCCCATGAAGTAGCTCGGCGACAAATCGTAGAAACCACTCATGCCGATGACGCCACCGAACAGATCGGGGCGGCGGAAGAACGAATTGGCCGCATGGAAGCAGCCGAAGCTCGCGCCGGTGGTGATGGCACGCGCACCGCCATCACCGACCACGTGTCGGATGAAGGGCACGACTTCGTCTTCGACGTAGCGGGAATAGAGTGCTTGCCGACGTGCGCACTCCGGCACCGAAATACCACGTTCCATCCACGCGAGACGATTGATGGAATCGATGGAGAAGACGCGAATGCGTCCCTGTTGCAGTAACGGCTCGATGGCTTTGATGAGCCAGAACCGTTCGTTCTCGAGGAAGTCGGCCGCAGCCGTGGGAAAGAGCAAGACCGGCTGACCGCGCCAGCCGTAGCTCACGATGGGCATCTCAAGACCGAGCGCGGGGCTGCGCCAACGGTCGATGCGCTTGGGCAGCGCCGGATCAACAAACTGTGGGGCCATCGGGGGAAACTCGCTGTGGGAATTGCCGGTGGCCAGTCTGCGGACGCCGCTGGGGCGGATCGTACGAGCCGGACCGTTGCGGTGCGGTGACGTGACCGTGGTCGCGCCGACACGTTGCCGTTGCGTGGCGGGCCCACTGTCCTTGGCATGGAGACTCCACCGCTCGTGGGAGCTGCGACCGTGGGCATGCCGCTCGCGGCTCCGACCGACCTCGATGTCTTCCCGCACCACAGCGACGCGATCCCACCTGGGGTGGTCGCCGCCGGTGCCTACGATCTGCGCTTTGCCTGGACCCGCGCCGATCTTCACGCCGTGCAGACGCTGCGCTACCGCGTCTTCAATGAAGAGTTGCAGGAGGGGCTTTCCGCCGCCGCAGCCGAGGGACGAGACGCGGATGAGCGGGACCCGTGGTTCCATCACTTGATGATCGTGCATCGGCCCAGTGGCGACGTGGTGGGCACCTACCGCCTGCAGACGGCCGTCATGGCCGCCACCCGGCATGGCTTCTACAGCGCCACCCTGTTCGAACTCGGTGCCATACCGGGGTCCATCCTTGGTGAAGCCGTGGAGATCGGCCGAGCCTGTGTGGCGCCGGCCCATCGTTCCGGTCGTGTCCTGCGCCTGCTCTGGAAAGGGCTCGCCCGCTACCTGCAGTGGAATGACAAGCGTTTCCTGTTCGGCTGCTGCTCCATTGCCGGGCTCGACGAGACCCACGCGGTGAACACCTGGCGAGCTCTGCATGCCCGTTCGGCACTGCACGACCAGGTGCTGGTGCGGCCGCGGCCCGCGGTGCGGGCCCTCGCCGACGATGGACGCCAGCGCCCGTCGGGAGACGCCGAATCGGTGGCGGAAGCCCTCAAGACCGCCCTGCCGCCCTTGTTCGACGGGTATCTCGCGCTCGGCGCGCGCATCTGCGGTGCACCGGCCTTCGATCGCGAGTTCGGCACCACCGACTATCTCGTGCTGCTCGACCGGCAAGCGATGGATCCGCGCACCTATCAATCGTTTTTCGGAGGAGCCGAGCGATGAGCACCTCGAAGCCGCTACAGTCGCTGCTACAGTCGCCTCTGCAGCCGCCCCTGCCCACCGTGCGCCCATCGTCGCGCCTGGTCGCCGGCCTCGTGCGGGGGCTGTGTCGCAGCGTGCTCACCGTCATGGGTGTGCGAGTGTCGGTGCGTGGCGCCTGGCCACGTGAGGCCACTCTGGTGATTGCAAATCATCTGTCCTGGCTCGACATCGTGGCCGTGCTCGCCCGCAAACGGTGCACCTTCGTGGCCAAGAGCGATGTGCGGCGCTGGCCACTCGTCGGCTGGCTTGGCGACGCCATGGGCGTGATCTGGGTGGACCGTCACCACAAGCGTGATCTGCTGCGAGCCATTCCGGTGCTGCAGGCCACGCTGACCGCGGGCACATCGGTGCTGCTGTTCGCGGAGGGCACGACGACCAACGGGCAGACGTTGCTGCCGTTCAAGTCGGGGCTGGTGGAGGGCGCGGTACGGGCCGGTGTGCCGGTGGTGCCCATTGCAGTGACGGCGTCGGCCAGCGCCGGTGACCTGGATGCGCTGTGCTGGATTGGCGACGAAACACTGGTGGCCAACATTCCGCGGGTCTTTGCCCTACGCGACGCGCGCCTGACGCTGCATGCGGCGCCGGCCATTGAACCGCTGCGGGGTGTGCGGGCTGCCCGCAAACTCGCCACCGCGGCGGCCCGCACGGCCATTGTCGCACGGACGGCAGGCGGTGCCATCACCACGGCTCCCGCCACTCAGATCCCGGTCGTTCGCCCCCGAACCGGGACGCCGCGCCTTACAACGGCTTCCTGAAGCAGAACTTCCGGCCGATCGACAACTCGGAGCGCGAGATCGAGCGGTATCGCGCGATCTTCTCGGGATACTTCAGGATCGTCGATTCGGCGTAGCCCATGCGCAGGAACAGTGGCTCGGCCAGCGAGATGGCAAAGATCTCGGGGAAATTCCGCTCGCGGGCGAGATGTTCGGCTGCGCTGATGAGCACCTGTCCGAGTCCACGGCCCTGCGTGTCCGGCGCCACGGCGAGCGACACCAGCTCCACCAGCGACGGCGAATACTCGTCGAGCGCTACCTGGCCGATCACCTGGCCATCGTCCGATCGCACCACCTGATAGTCCTGCAGGTGGCTGGTCACGAACGCCTCACTGCGCATCAACGTCAGACCGTCGGGCGCATAGAGATTGTTGAGGGCCACAATGGCCGGGATGTCGGCCTCCTCGGCGTGATGCACGAGGACGCCCGACGATTGATCGGAGATCACGGCAGGGGCTATCGCGAAGCGTAGACGCGGGTCTTACCGGCCTTGTCGAACAGCAGCACGTCGTAGGCGTCCTTGCGGGAGCCCATTTCCATGCCCGGCGATCCCACTGGCATGCCGGGAACGGCGAGTCCACGACCGGCCGGCTGCTCCTTGAGCAACTTCACGATCAGGTCGGCCGGCACATGGCCTTCGATGGCGTAGTTGCCCACGCGCGCGGTGTGGCAGGAGGCCAGCGCGTTTGGCACGCCAAACGACGCCTTCACGCTGTCCATGTCGGCGGTGTCGCGCACGGTGACGGTGAAGCCGGCCTTTTTCACGTGGTCCACCCACTGCGAGCAGCAGCCGCAGTTGGGGTCCTTGTAGACCGTCATGTCCTTGATGGCAGGCTGAGCCGTGGACTGAGCCCAGGCGGTGCGGCCAATGGCGGCCAGGCCGACCATGGTGGCAGCACGCTGCAGGAACGCACGACGACCCTGCGCCCGGTCAGCGCTGGCGTCGGCGTTCGCCGGATCGCTTTTGGGAAGATATGCAGACATGGTGGAAGTATAGCGATTTACGGAATGGATGGTTCCCGGGCATCGGGTTTTCCCCGACGGAAGTCCATCTCGCCCCTGACGGGAAGAAATGAGACAGCGGCCTACACTCAGGTCACTGTCCCAACTCCTTTGCACCCCCTGAGGGCTATCGATGACCTCCGCACCAAGCGCGGTTGCTCCATCAGCCGCGACCCTGGACCGCTTCTCGTACGACGATGACATCGTCCGGAAATTCCTGTTTGCCACGCTGATCTGGGGCGTGGTGGGCATGGTGGTCGGACTGCTCATCGCGCTGCAGCTCGCGAGTCCCGTCTTCAACTTCAACACCTCGTTCCTGTCCTTCGGTCGCCTGCGGCCGTTGCACACGAATGCGGTGATTTTTGCCTTTGCCGGCAACGCGTTCTTCACCGGCTGTTACTACAGCACCCAGCGCCTGCTCAAGGCGCGCATGTTTTCCGATGGACTGAGCAAGTTTCACTTCTGGGGATGGCAGGCCATCATCCTGTCCGCCGCCCTCACACTGCCCTTCGGCTACACGCAGGCCAAGGAGTACGCGGAGCTCGAGTGGCCCATCGACATCGCCATCGCGGTGGTGTGGGTGGCGTTTGCGGTGAATTTCTTCGGCACGCTGATCCGTCGTCGTGAGCGACACATCTATGTGGCGCTGTGGTTCTACATCGCGTCGATCGTCACCGTCGCCATCCTGCACATCTTCAACAACCTGGCCATGCCGGCCGGCATGTTGAAGAGCTACAGCATCTATGCGGGTGTGCAGGACGCCTTCATGCAGTGGTGGTACGGCCACAACGCCGTCGCGTTTTTCCTGACGACGCCGTTCCTGGGTCTCATGTACTACTTCATGCCCAAGGCCGCCGAAGGGCCGGTGTTCAGCTACAAGCTGTCCATCCTGCACTTCTGGTCCTTGGTGTTCATGTACATCTGGGCCGGTCCGCACCACCTGCACTACACCGCGCTGCCCGAGTGGGCGTCCACGGTGGGCATGCTCTTCTCGGTGATGCTGTGGGCCCCGTCCTGGGGCGGCATGATCAACGGCCTGCTCACGCTGCGCGGCGCGTGGCACAAGGTGGCGCAGGATCCGATCCTCAAGTTCTTCGTCGTTGCCATCACTGCCTACGGCATGGCCACGTTCGAAGGCCCGATGCTCTCCATCAAGAGCGTCAACGCCCTCTCGCACTACACCGACTGGATCATCGCGCACGTGCACACCGGCGCGCTGGGTTGGAACGGCTTCATGACGTTCGGCATGGCGTACTGGCTGCTGCCGCGCCTGTTCCAGACGGAGATCTACAGCAAGCGCGCGATGGAACTGCACTTCTGGATCTCGTCGGTGGGCATCGTGCTGTACGTGGTCGCGATCTACAGCGCTGGCGTGACACAGGGGTTGATGTGGCGCGCATTCGACGAAACGGGACGCCTGGCGTATCCCGATTTCGTGGAAACGGTGCTCAAGCTGATGCCCATGTACTGGATGCGCGTGGTGGGCGGCACGTTCTACATCGTCGGCATGTTCATCTTCGGCTGGAACGTGTTCAAGACGTGGGCGAACCGGCCGGCGCGGTACGATGTGCCGGTGATCGAAGCGGCTCCGCTGGCGCCGCGGTATGTGCCCGACCATCCGGTGATCCCGGCCAAGGGGCTGTGGGCACGCTTCAATCAGGTGGAGTGGCACCGCTCGTGGGAACGCGCACCGATGCTCTTCACGGCGCTGACCGTGCTGGCCGTGGTGGTGGCGTCGCTGTTCGAGATCCTGCCCACGTTCCTCATCAAGTCGAACGTGCCCACGATCGCGTCGGTGAAGCCGTACACGCCGCTCGAACTGGCCGGTCGCGATATCTACATCGCCGAAGGCTGCTTCAACTGCCACTCGCAGATGGTGCGTCCGTTCCGCTACGAAACGGAGCGTTTCGGTGAGTACTCGAAGCCGGGTGAGTCGGTGTACGAACATCCGTTCCTCTGGGGCTCGCGCCGTATCGGTCCCGATCTGGCACGTCAGGGCGGCAAGTATCCGGATCTCTGGCACGTCCGCCACTTCGAAGACCCGCGGGCGGTCACGGCAAAGTCCATCATGCCGGCGTATGCGCACTTCAGCACCACCACACTCGACTTCAATGCGATCCAGAGTCGTGTCGATGCGATGGCGATGGTCGGTGTGCCGTACGGCGATGCGCTGAACCGCGCTCCGGACATGGCGCGTGAACAGGCCAAGCAGATCGCGGCCGCCATCGTCGAACAGGGCGGACCAGCGGGTCTCGAGGACAAGCAGATGGTGGCCATCGTGGCCTACATGCAGCGCCTCGGCCGCGACATCAAGGTCACGACCACATCGTCCAACACCACGTCGTCCAACGCCCCGTCTTCCGCGGCGTCCGCGCCGGGAGCGCAGCACTGATGAAACTCTCCGACATCATGTCGCACGCGGGATTGTCGTTCTACACGCAGGTCTCGCTGGTGCTCTTCCTGGCGGTGTTCATCGCCGTGGCCATCCGCACCTGGATGCCGTCGCGTCGCGGGGAACTCGACACCGCGTCGCGCCTGCCGTTCGATGAAGGCACGGTGGTGGCTCACACCAGCCGCCGGGAGCGCTGACGATGACGGACCATCCCGAACGTCAGAACGAATCCGAGACCCCGACGGCGGCCGACAAGCCGAAGGCCAAGGGTGGGTATGCGGATCGTGTGCTCGATCATACGTACGACGGCATCCAGGAATACGACAATCCGATGCCGCGCTGGTGGCTTGGTACCTTCGCGGCCACGATCGTGTTCTCGGTGCTGTATGTGTTCAACATCGGCCCCATCGGATCCGGCAAGGGCTGGATTGCCGACTACGAAGCCGACATGAAGGCGTTTGCGGCGGCGCATCCGGCGCCGAGTGGCAACGATGTGTCGGAAGCGGCGCTGGCCGCGTTGGTGAGTGACCCGAAGGCCGTCGCGGCAGGCAAGACCACGTTCGACGCGTACTGCGCTTCATGCCACCGCCAGGATGGTGGTGGGCTCATCGGACCGAATCTCGCCGACAACTACTGGCTGCACGGTGGCAAGAGCACCGATATCTACAAGTCGGTGGTGGATGGTGTGCTCGCCAAGGGCATGCCGCCCTGGGGCAAATCCCTCAAGCCCGAGCAACTCACGACGGTCGTGGCATACGTCGTGTCGTTGCACGGGACGAATCCGGTCAATCCGAAGGCGCCGCAAGGAGAGCCGGTGACGCCGTGAGCAGTCAGGCTGCACCTCCACGGGTGGGGGGACGTGTTCTCCCCACCCTCAATGAAGACGGCACCCGTCGCTGGATCCGCCCCAAGCCGTCGCACGGCGCGTGGTGGCACCGGCGCCGGGTGATGGCCTATGCGCTGATGGCGGTGTTTTTCCTCGCCCCGCACATCAGGATTTTTGGCAAGCCGGTGTTCCTCATGGATCTGCCGCGCCGCCAGTTCACGCTGGGCGGATTCACATTCCTGCCCACCGACACGCTGCTGTTCATGTTCGTGCTGGCCAGTGGCGTGGTGGGGATCTTTCTGGTCACCGCGCTGTTTGGGCGGGCATGGTGTGGCTGGGCATGTCCGCAGACAGTGTATCTCGAATTCCTGTTCCGTCCCATCGGACGTTGGTTCGACGGCGGGTACTCCGCCTCCCGCACGGCCGACAAAAAAGGCCAGTGGTTCACACCACGCCGTATCGGGAAGTACATCACGTTTTTTCTGATGTCGCTGTTCGTGGCGCACACGTTCCTCGCGTTTTTCGTGGGCACCGATCAGCTCTATCGCTGGATGCTGCATTCGCCGGCCGACCATCCCACCGCTTTTGCGTTCGTGGTCGTGTTCACCGGCATCGTATGGTTCAACTTCACGTACTTTCGCGAGCAGACCTGCCTCATCGTCTGCCCGTACGGCCGTTGGCAGGCGGCCCTGATCGATCGGCAATCGACGATCGTGGCCTACGACTACGTGCGCGGAGAGCCGCGGGAGCACGCCACCAAGACCCGCGATCCGAATGCCGGTGATTGCATCGATTGCAACGCCTGCGTGCAGACCTGTCCCACCGGTATCGACATTCGCAACGGCCTGCAGATGGAGTGTGTGCACTGCACGCAGTGCATCGATGCCTGCGACGACATCATGCGCAAAGTGGGGAAGCCCACGGGACTGATCCGCTATTCCTCGCAGGATGGGATCGCCGGCAAACCCAAGCAGTTGGTGCGCCTGCGTACGGTGCTGTATCCGCTGGTACTCGCCATCCTGCTGGGTGGTCTCGGATTTGCGTTGTTCTTCAAGGAATCCGCCGATCTCACCGTGTTGCGCGGCCTCGATGGCCCGTTCGCCACGGAGAGTGATGGTCGCATCTCCAATCAGGTCCGTATCAAGCTCACCAATCGCCGTGGCGACGACATGGCATACACCATCACGGTGGATGGCTTGGCCGATGCGGGTGTGGGCACCGAAGAGGTGGCGGTGGTGATCCCCGAGAATCCGCTGCGCATCGTCGCCGGTGAAACCCGCACGACGAGCCTGTTCGTGCTGTTGCCCCCGCGCGCCTTTGTACGCGGCGAGCGCTGGGTGAACATCACGGTCAGTGATCCGCGTGGCTATCGGGAAACCGTGAAATATCGTCTGCTCGGACCCTCGGGTCCGGCAACTGGAGGTACACCGTGAAATCAGGTATCGGTTGGCCCATTGGTGTGGCCGTCATTCTCGGCTCCACCGTCGTGGCCAACATCGCTGTCATGCGTATCGCGAACGACGATCCGTCGTTCGCGGTGGAGCCCAACTACTACGCCAAGGCTGTCGCATTCGACTCCACCATGGCCCAGGAGCGGCGCAACCTCGCGCTGGGCTGGGGTGTGGAAACCGCGCTCGATTCTCTGGTGGCGGGACAGCCGACCCGTCTGACGATTCGTCTCAAGGGCGCCGATGCCGCCCCGCTGCCTGGGGCGGCCGTCTCGGTGGTGGCGCGCTTCAACGCGCGGGCCAACGACACGCTGACCACCGTGCTGCCGGAAACGGCGCCCGGTGCATACACCACGACGTTGCCGATTCACACACCCGGAGAATGGGAGGTGCGCATCGATGCGACGCGTGCCGATTCGGTTACGCACGAAGTGTCGCGGTTTTCGGTCAGCACGCGGGTGACCGCCGTACGGGCCGGCGTGCGCTGATGATCGACACCGGCCTCGGCACGGCAGCAGGCGTACTCGTTGCCAGTCTGGTGGGCAGCGTGCATTGCGCCGGCATGTGCGGTGGCTTTGTCTGTTTTTATGCGGGCTCGGAGCCGACCGGCGCTGCCGGCGGTACGGCGCCACGTTTGTTGCACGCGCATGCGCTGTACAATGTCGGTCGCCTGCTGTCGTACCTCACGCTCGGTGCCGTCGCGGGAGCGATCGGTGCGCGCGTCTCGGCGTTGGGGGTGTTGGCGGGAGTGCAGCAGGGTGCGGCCATCGTGGCCGGTGCGTTGATGGTCGCCTGGGCGCTCAGCACTCTGGCCGCACAACGCGGGGTGTCATTGGGGACCGTGCGCGCCCCCCTCGTATGGCAGCGGGCGCTTGGTCGGGTGTTGCATGCGGTGCGTGAACAGCCCGTGGCGCGCCGTGCATTGCTCACAGGCTTTCTCACCACGCTGCTGCCGTGTGGTTGGTTGTATGTGTTCGTGGCCACGGCCGGCGGCACGGGCAGTGTGTGGTCGGCCATGTCGCTGATGGCCGTGTTCTGGCTGGGCACCGTACCAGCACTCGTGGCCGTCGGGGTTGGTGCACAAACCATCCTGGCGCCCTTTCGTCGTCGGCTGCCTCTTGTGAGCGCCACGGTGGTGCTGGTGATGGGTCTCTGGTCGATGGCCGGCCATCTGCGTGCGCCGTCACACGACGCGCGACACACAGAGTCTTCATCTGGAATTTCCGCCATACCGGCCGCTACGGCGCACCCTGCAGGCTCGACACATGTCCACTGACACCCTGCGTTTGGCCGGCACCATCCGGACCGCGCATCCCGCGGTGGGTGAGGCCACCCTCTGCGCTCACTGCTCGCTGCCGGTGCCCTCCGGACTGATACAGGAGAGTGCGGAACATCAGTTCTGCTGCACCGGCTGCCATACCGCGTTTGCCATCCTCCACGAACACGGCCTGGACAGCTACTACGGTTTTTCGCAGCGCCGCGAAGCCCCGGTGCAGGCGTCCGGACGCAGCTACGAAGAATTCGATCATCCCACGTTTGCGGCGCTGTACGTCCAGTCGTTACCCGGTGGGCTGTCGCGCACGGAGCTGTATCTCGAAGGCGTGCATTGTGCGTCCTGCGTCTGGCTCGTGGAACGGGTGCCCCTGCTGCAGACCGGTGTACTGCGCGCGGAGCTCGATGTGCGGCGCTCCCTCGCCGTTGTGGAATGGGATCCGAACACCATCACGTTGTCGGCGATTGCCCGATCACTCGATGTGCTGGGTTATCCGCCGCATCCGTTCCGCGGCGTGGCACGCGCGGATATGCGCCGCCGCGAAGATCGCGCCATGCTGGTGCGCATCGGGATTTCCGGTGCGATCGCCATCAACATGATGCTGGCCGCACTGGCGCTGTACGCCGGTGAACTGAATGGCATGGACGCGGGCTTCACGCACTTCTTCCGGTGGGTGAGTTTTGCGCTCATGGTGCCGGCGTTTGTCTGGCCGGGTCGTGTGTTCTTCACCGGCGCGTGGGCGTCGGTGCGCACGAAGTCGTTGCACATGGATCTGCCCATCGCCATCGCACTGGCCGCTGGCCTGGTGCGCGGTGCCATCAACACGATTACGGGCACGGGTCCGATCTACTTCGACGGATTGGCGTTGTTGATCTTTGCCCTGCTGGTGGGCCGCTTTCTGCAACAACGTGGTCAACGGCTGGCCGCCGATTCCGCCGAACTGTTGCACGCGATCGCGCCAAGCACGGCCCGTATCGTGGAACAGGGGACGGTGCGGGAGATTCCGGCCGAGGCGTTGTTGCCGGGTATGACGCTCGATGTACGAGCGGGCGAAACGTTTGCCGCAGACGGCGTGGTGGTGCTTGGTCAGTCTACGGTGAACGCGGCGCTGCTCACCGGGGAATCACGCCCAGCGTCGGTGCAGACGGGTGAACTGGTGTATGCCGGCACGCTCAATGTGGAAGCCCCGCTGCAGGTGCGTGTCGAACAGGCCGGCGAAACGAGCCGCATCGCCAAGCTGTTGTATCAGGTGGAAGAGAGCGCGCGTCGTCGGGCCCCCATCGTGCAGACCGCGAATCGCCTCGCCGGGATTTTCACGGCCGTGGTGCTGGTGCTTGCCGCCGCGACATTTGGTATCAAGGCGTCATTCAACGCGCCACACGCGCTCGACGATGCCATCGCACTGCTCATCGTCACGTGCCCCTGCGCCCTGGCGTTGGCCACCCCGCTGGCCATCACGGTGGCGGTGAGCCGCGCGGCCGGCAACGGGATGTTGATCAAGGGTGGTGATGCGCTCGAGTTGTTGGCATCCCCGGGTACGATGGTGTTCGACAAGACCGGCACCATCACCGAGGGACGCACGGCGCTGGTACGCTGGGTGGGACCGGCGTGGGTGCAGCCCATGGTATTGGCGCTCGAAGCCGGCTCGTCACATCCCCTGGCCGAAGGTTTTCGTCAGGCGTGGCCCACGTTGGGCACGCCCGACGTGATCGACGCACAGCATGTGGTCGGCGGCGGGCTGGAAGGCACCATCAATGGTCATCGGGTGCGGGTCGGGTCGCCGCGATTTGTCGCCGCCTCACTCACGGCCACCTCGGATGTGATGACCGCCGCGCTGCGTGCCGAAGACGACATCGGACGCACACTCACACCGGTGCATGTGAGCGTGGATGGCGAGTTGGTGGCCATGGCCGGTATGGGTGACCGTGTACGTGATGATGCACGGACCGCACTGGACACACTGCGCGCAAACGGCTGGCGCACGGTGTTGCTCAGCGGCGACGCCGTCGACGTGGTGCGCACGGTGGGTGTGTCGCTCGGATTTGCAGACGGCCAGGCCATCGGCGGTGCCTCGCCTGAGCAGAAGCTCGCGTTCATCGAGGACGCCAAGCGGCGTGGGCGCGTGGTGATGGTGGGCGATGGTGTGAACGATGCCGCTGCCATCGCGGCCGCCAATGTGGGCATCGGCGTGCAGGGTGGTGCAGAAGCCTGCCTTGCGACCGCCGACGTCTATCTCACGCGCAGCGACCTGTCGGCATTGGTGGAACTCACCGATGGCTCACGACGCACACTGCGGGTGATCCGTCGCAACATCGCGCTGTCCATCGCGTACAATGTGGTAGGTGCCTCGATGGCCATGTTCGGCCTGCTCACACCATTGGCTGCTGCCATCCTGATGCCCGCCAGCTCGATCACCGTGGTGCTGGGCTCGTGGTATGGTTTCAGCTTTCCCCGCAAAGATCGAACGCCGCCCCGCGGATCGCGCACCGAACTCGCGGCGCCACACGTTCTGGAGGTCGCCGCATGAGTGTCGTATTCCTGGTCCTGCCCCTTGCCCTGTTGGTCGTCGGTGGTGCGGTCCTGGCGTTTGTCTGGAGTGCACGCAGCGGGCAGTTCGATGATCTCGACACACCGGCCGTGCGCATGTTGCATGATGAAGGCGCGTCCTCGCGCCCTCAGGGATCGCGCGAGAAAACCTGAGGGCGTGAAGTCACTGGTACATTCACGCAGAACCCGTCGGCACGTTGCCATCGATCACGACACGATGGCGCCGACCATCGTCGATCAGCAGGATTCGACCATCTCCTGAGAGTGCGTCATCGACCACGGTGCGAGCACCGTGCTGGCGAATGGCCGAGGGACCGCGCACCTCGATTTCATACTGCGCGGCGCCAAAGCGGTATACGAGAGAGAACCCCGGCCAGTCGTCCGGCACGTTCGGCTTCACTCGCAGCACGTTGCCCTCCTTCGTGATGCCCAGCAGATGTTCGAGTCCCACCCGATACATCCAGCCTGCTGATCCCGTATACCAGGTCCAGCCACCGCGCCCATGCTGCGCCGCCGCCGTATAGACATCGGCCGCCACGACATACGGCTCCACTTTGTATTGCTCCATGCCAGCCGGTGACCCGCCATGGGTCAGTGGATTGAGCAGCTGAAAGAGCGCGAAGGCCTGGTCCCCATCCCCCTGCAGGGCTGTGGCCATCACGACCCAGAGCGCCGCATGCGTATACTGAGCGCCGTTCTCCCGCACTCCAGGCAGGTAGCCCTTGATGTATCCCGGATTGCGCGTGCCTTGATCGAACGGCGGTGACAGCAGCTGAATCAGACGGGCGTCCCGCTGAACCAGCAGGGCCTGCACCGATTCCATCGCCTGCCGTTGCCGTTCTGGTTGCCCCGCACCGGAGATGACGCTCCAACTCTGGGCGAGGGAATCGATGCGACACTCGCTGTCGGACGCCGTGCCGATCGGCGTGCCATCGTCGTAGTACGCCCGGCGATACCATGCGCCGTCCCAACCGTGGGTCTCCACGGCCTCCACATACACATTCGCCTGATCCCGGAAGCGGCTGGCCTCCGCCGTGTCACCACGAGTCTCGGCACGATCGGCGAAGGTGCGCAGAGTGCTGATCAGAAACCACGCGAGCCAGACACTTTCACCCCGTCCTTCAGCGCCCACGAGATTGAGTCCGTCGTTCCAATCGCCGGTACCAATCAATGGCAGGCCATGCGCGCCGTGTGTGCAAGCACGCGTCAGTGCACGGCGGCAATGGTCATACAGGCTTGCGACCTCCGTGCTGACTGCGGGCAACTCATAGCGTTCATGTTCATGAGGGGCGAGCGGTTCGGACGCGAGGAACGGGATGACCACATCGAGGATCGCCGAATCGCCCGTCACGCGGACGTAGTGGTCGACGAGATACGGCAACCACACCAGATCATCGGAGAATCGGGTGCGTACGCCACGGCCCGTATGCGGATGCCACCAGTGTTGCACATCCCCCTCGGTGAACTGACGGGCCGCAGCCCGGAGGATCTGCGCACGGGCCAGCGCCGGCTCGGCGTACAACAGCGCCATCGCATCCTGCAGCTGATCGCGGAACCCATAGGCGCCACTGCTCTGATAGAGCCCCGTGCGCGCCCAGAGGCGTGACGAGGTCGTCTGGTAGAGCATCCAGGTGTTGATGAGTGCATCGAATGACGATTCCGGTGTTTCCACACGTATGACACCCAACCGGTTTGTCCATGCCGTTTGCACATGCTGTATCGCGTCGCGTGCCAGCGATGGGGTGCGATATCGCGCCAGCAGCACCCGTGCCTCGGCCTCCGATGCAGCCGCGCCTACCTGCACGACGATGTCCCGCGTTTCACCAGCGGCCAGTGTCACGCGCATCTGCAACGCGCCACAGGGATCGAGGTCAGCACCCGTCCTGCCGTCCAAATCTCCCTGCCGCAACGCGAGCGGATCGCGGCGACTTCCTCGCGCACCCAAAAACGCGGCCCGGTCGGCGGTGTGGCTGGTCACAGGCTCGCTGACGCCGAGGAATGCGACCCAGTCCATGAACGCGGGATCGAAGCTGTTCCCGGCCATGAGACAGGACTCGTCACGCACATAGCGCGTGCGCACCTGGTGCTGCGTGATATCGCGATGTGCGCCGAGGACCCACTCCACAAAGGCCGTCACCACCAACTGCCGTGGTCGATCCGTCCGATTGGTCAGGCGCAGCACAGAAAGCCGAACGGCATCGGCCTCCGGCACGCTCACCGTCAACTCCGTACCGATACCGTTGTGTTCATGTTCGAAGGTGGTGGAACCCGTGCCATGACGCACACGATATTCCCCCACCCCACTTACCGGGGCCGGCGTCGCGGACCAGAGATCTCCCCGTTCCTCATCCTGCAGATACAGCACATCGCTGATCGGATTGCTCACGGGATCGTTGTGCCACGGCGTGAGGCGGAAGAAGTGTGCATTCTCAGCCCATGTGCATCCGATTCCGGATTCCGACACGATGCAGCCACCACGAGGATTGGCGATCACGTTGATCCATGGAGCTGGCGGCAGGTGCTGTGCATCGACGCGCATCAGATAGCTGTCATCTTCGTCCAGCCCGCCAATACCGTTATCGAAACGCAAAGGTGGCAACGACAATGCCAAGGTGGGCGCTGATGCAGACGGCGGGGTGTGGACCAGCGCAGGCAGGAGTGGTTCAACGAGTGGCTTGATGGCCGACACGATCGTAGCCAGCGCTCCGCGGTCGCTGCCACTGGGCACCGTGCTGCCCGTGGCACGTACGTCTGCCACGGAGAGCAGGCGCTGCAGGGAACGGCCGTCACACGGGACCTGCAGGCGCGCCGTCGCCGACAGCATCAGGTAGTCGCTGCTCGTCAGGCCATCGCGGCGGCGCACAAAGGTGCCACCCGATTGATCGATGAAAGCGCTGTCGCCGAAGGACGCGATCGCATCGTTGATGGCGTCGCGTAGTTCCTGCTGATAGCCGTGCTGTTCGCCGTTGATAATGACGAGATCCACCAACACGCCGCGCCGGCGCCAGTAGTGATGTGCCATGCACAACTCACGCAACGTGGCGAGCCCCGCCATGCTGTCGATCGTGGCCAGCACAATGGGCAAGTCACCGGAGATGCCATGTACCCAGAGTGATGGCTGCGCGCTACGATTGCGCCAGCGTTCGTCGGCCGGTGGAGCCAGACTGCCTCGCCCGAAGAGCAGCTGGGTCGCCAGATCCTGAAAGAGTGCAGCCTGTGACGCGGTGAGATCGAGCTCCCGCAACTCGATCTGCGTCACCGTTGCTGCGATATCGAAGGCACGCTGTGCCGCGTGTGCCGCATGGTACCGATCGGCCAGCGCAAACGCGGCCTCGCGGCTGTCGGCCACAAAAGTACTGAACGCCACACTCACCGATTGACCGGGCGGAACCTGAACATGTGTCCGCAAGGCCATGATCGGATCGAGCACTGCACCGGTTGTTCCAGAGAGCGGTCCACTGTCGTCGCACACTGCGGGATTCCGCACGGACCGTCCGCGTCCGATGAAGCGAGCACGATCGGTCTCACAACTGACGGAGCCAAGCCGATCAGGGCCATCGTCCACGAGGTGCACACACCAGCGGGCAGGGTCCGACGGCGACCGGGGCCGGCGGTAGGCCGTGATGGCCGAACACCATGCATGCCATTCCGTTTCGACAAACAGATTGGAAAAGGCGGGGTGTGCACGGTCGGTGTCGACCGACGTCATGACGATCTCACTGTAGCTGGTCAGTTCGATGTCATGCGACGTCCGCCCGGTGTTCGTGATTGTGATACGCCGGACTTCAGCGGCGTCACCCGGCATGACGGTGATCTCTGTCTGGGTGGTGATCTCGCCATCGACCCGGTGCAGCGAGACACGATCGAGCGCCATGTACGCCGACGAACTCTCCACCGACGGTCCAAGAGGGGCCGCGCCCGCAGACCACAATCGTCCGGTGGTCAGGTCTTTGAGATAGAAAAACTGACCCAAGTCATCAGTCGTGGCGTCTGCGCGCCAGCGGGTGACCGCCATCGTGTTGTGGAGACTGTAGCCACTGCCACTGTGGTTCAACATCACGGTGTAGGAGCCGGAACCGAGCAGCGCGACGCGTGGCGCTGCAGCGAGCATGGATGCGTTGGTGGTATCCACGACACGGGCCACGGACGGCTCGGCGAGTTCGGCGCGCTCCGGTGCATCCTGCAGTCCAGGCTCCGCCGTGCGTTTCACGACCACGCGCGGCACCCGTTCATGCAGCAGCTGCTCGGCGGCCTTCACAAGAGGATCCGCGTGAAACCGCTGCACCCAGATATCGGACCGAAGCACGTTGGTCAGAGCCACCAATGTCATGCCGACGTGGTGCGCCATCCAGGCTTGCACCGCATCAAACGATTCACCGGGTGCCGGCCTGGTATAGTCGAGTGCATCGAAGAACCCGTAGGGCCCGAGCACACCCATGGCTTCGAATGTCCGAAGATTGGCCAGTGCTCTGCGTGGATCCACGAGCGCCGCCAAGGCGGTGGCATAGGGCGCTACGACGATATCGCGTCCGAGACCACGCTGCAGCGCCAGGTCGGGCACACCAAACGCCCGGTACTGATATGTCTGTTCATGATCACGCACGTTGTGGAGGCTTTCACTCATCCCCCACGGGGTGCCCTTGGCACGTGCATACCGACGCTGTTGTTCGACGGCGCCATCGTACGTCTGGTCGAGCAATGTGCCGGGCAGCGATCGCATGACCAGCAGCGGCATGAGATACTCGAACATGCTGCCGCTCCACGACACCAGCGTTGTGGCTCCTCGCGCATGGGTCAGCAGACGGGACAGGCGGAACCAGTGCTCCACCGGCACATCATTCTTGGCGATCGCCACAAAACTGGCCAACCGGGCTTCCGACGCCAGCAGATCATAGAACGCGTCGTCATTGGCCATCGTGTCCGTGTGAAAGCCAATCGTGAACAGCTTCCGTGACGGATCGTACAGGAAGCCAAACTCCATCTCCATCACCCACGTACGCGCTTGCCCTGCCAGCCGGCGTAAACGCGGCGCCAGTGCAGGATGTTCGGCCGCGAGCTGTCGGCATCCCTGACGCACCGCCAGGAGATGTCCCGCCAGATTGCCACTGTCGACGGTGCTGACATAGGCCGGCGGCAGCGGCGCCAGATCCTTCAGATCGTACCAATTGAGAAAGTGCCCACGATAGCGCTGCAGGCGGTGCATGCTGGCAAAAGTGCGTTCGAGTCGCTCGACCACATCGTCAACGGTGATGAGGCCGAGGTCGTGCGCGCTGAGTGTCGCCAGGAGCTGCAAGCCGATGTTGGTGGGTGATGTGCGCATGGCCACCACGGGTGCAGGATCTGCCTGAAAGTTGTCTGGGGCCAACCAATGGGATTCGGCCGTGACGAATCGATCGAAGAACGCCCAGTGCTGCTCTGCATAGCGCTGCACGTCGGCGCGCTCTTCATCAGAGAGCTGGCTGCGGTCGGTGACGAGTGGTTGACTCCAGTGTGCAACGAACCATGGCGCGCTGAGCCACAGCAGCACCAAGGGCCACATGGACAACACGAGCGGCAGGAGCGTGGACCATGCTCCATTCGTGAGCAGGATTGTGCGGATCGAGGCCCCGGTGATGCTCACCGCGATAAGCACGACCAACATCGTGACGACACGGAAAGCCCGGCGGCTCTCGCGAGGGACATCGATCACCTGCTGTTCCACGAGTGCTGCCGATTGCCATTCCAGCAGCTGCCGGCGGGATATGCAGACGCGGTAGAGCGTGCGAAGAATCGCATCGGCGGAGATCCATGCCTGATGTGGCAGTACGACGATCGTCATGAACGCCTGCCGGGCGCCGATCCAAGCATCCTGCCCTATGGATGCATAGTGTTCACGCCAGGCTCCATCACGCGGCAGCCGCAGCAGCGCAAAACCCAGTGCCACCACCCACGGTGCGATCACCAGTGCCAGAGTGAGCAGCGTCCAGTACACCGATGATCCCGGCAACACGGCCCACGCCACGCACAGCAGCAGCATCTGCGAGATCTCGATTGTGCTACGACGCAGATTGTCGACAATCTTCCAGCGCGCGAGGAACGACAATCGGTTGCGTTCGCGTCCAGCCGGACCGGGTACCGTTGCGCGCAGCCAGGTCAGGAGCTGCCAGTCTCCGCGAATCCACCGATGCTTGCGACGACTGTAGCTGAGATAGGTAGACGGAAAGTCGTCGTAGACAATGACATCACTGGCAAGCCCGGCGCGGGCATAGTTGCCTTCGAGCAGATCGTGCGAGAGCAACACGTTCTCCGGAAAGCGGCCTTCCGTGACACGCTCGAAGATCTCGACATCGTAGATCCCTTTGCCGGTGTAACTGCCCTCGCCGTGGAGATCCTGATATACATCGGAGCTGGCCGTGGAGTAGGGATCCACGCCGGGTTGTCCCGACGCGATCGCCGCGAACCACGAGGCGTGCGCGCTGGGTAGCGAGACCCCGACCCGCGGCTGAAGAATGCCAAATCCACGCCGCACACAGTGCCGCGACACATCGTACACGGCCCGGTTGAGCGGATGGGCCATGGTGCCGATCAGCGCAGCCGCGCCGTCCTGTGGCAACATGGTATCGGCGTCCAGGGTGATGGCGAACCGCGCGCCCTGAAGCACCGAGACATCTTCGCTGATCAGCGAAAATCCCGAACGATCACCGTCGCGAAGCAGGCGATTGAACACGTGGATCTTGCCACGCTTTCGTTCCCAGCCCATCCAGGTGTCCTGGCTGGCATTCCATTGACGCGCGCGATGCAACAGGAAGAAACGTGCGGGGCCATCGGTGGCATACTGCGCATTCAGGCGGGCAATTCCCTGCTCTGCCGTGGAGACAATTGCCGTATCCCCCGGCATGGTCTCCTGTGGAGCATCCATGAAATCGGAGAGCAACGCGAAGTGCAGAGGGGCGTCACTGTTTGCCAGAAACTGCACTTCCAGGCGTTCCAGCGCCCGCTGTACATCACGCGGATCTCCGAAGAGTGTCGGCATCACCAACACCGTGTGGTGCGCGGATGCGACACCGGACATTCGAAGATCGAGACGAGGCAGCACCTGCGTGGGCAGGACGGCCATGATCACTTGCTGTACGAGCACGAGCCCGAGATCCACCAACGGTCCGACCAGCAACAGCAGAAACCAGATCGGTTCGACCGTCGGCGGTCCGCGCATGAGCAGGACTGCCAGGAAGGCAACAGTGGTGCACGCCGTGAGTCCGCCGATCAACACGACATTCGGTGCGCGATAGGCCCAGCGTTGGAGGCGTTGCCGGAACGTGGGTCGGTAGCCGGCCCATCGTTCGAGATCCTCGAGCCCCTGATCGACGAGATAGTAGCCGACGTGCCCGTATGGTGGGGTCTCACCAGGAACCGATGTGCGGATGCCCTGATGCGCCAATTCGACGGCACGCGTCGCCACAGCCACTTCGGATCGACCAGTCGCCTTGGCAATGCGCTCCACGACATGGCGATAGTGGTCGCGCGTGGCGAACACCATGGTGGGATAGGTCCCATCGGGATCTGCGCACAACACCGTATTCATCGCGCTCTGTTGTTCGACGAATACTCGCCAGTCGCGCAGGCCGACCTCACGCAGGCTGGTAATACTGTTCGCCATTACACGCTGCGTCAGGGCCAGTCGCTGCGTCGATTCGGCCACAACCTGAGCGGGAGGCACACCGGCGTCGTGCAACCAGTGTTCGAGCCATTCCAGAGCGATGGATGCCCCTTCAGTCTGGCGAAGCAGTTGTAGAAATCGTGATACAAAGTGCGGTGACAGTGCGTGATCCTGTTCGGCAAACTCCTGCAGCGCGAGGCGCACATGCGGACCACCAAGCGAATTGGCGTCACGAATACGATCGGCGGCAGCGGTGGCCCGGGCTCGTTCGTCCAGACGCATCACCGTTCGCAGTGTCATGCGGCGCACACTTTCGATGAGCCCCAGGCGCAACATGGCCGGTATGGCCCACAATTCACCAATCGATAGTGGCGTCACGCCCTGAAAGGCTTCGACGTACAGATCCACATTGACGGGTGTCAATCGCGCTTCGGTATGCGAGATCAGCGAAATCGCCATTTCATAGACACGCGGATAGCCGGTCAGTGGGCCAGACATCAGCTCCGGCAGCTCGCGGTAAAATCCACCTGGCAGGCTGCTCCGCACCGCCTGCAATTGCTCTTGCACCACATGGTAATTGTCGAGAAACCAATCGCCTGCTGCATCACCTTCCACTTCTGTCGCTGCCGAAAGAATCAATCGATTGCGGGCAGTGGCCAGAATTTCGCGGGTCTGAGCGAGCCGCTCCAGTAACCTGGCGGGCCGCAGCGGACTTCGGCCCGCGACGATCTTCTGATGGCGTGCGATCTCCCGGGCTCGCGCTGCAAGGTGATCCGCACCCAGCAGATCGCCTCTGATCGGCCCTGCGAGCAACTCTTCACTGGCATTGGTGCGCAGTGAAGGGGTACGAATCGACCCGGGAAACCATCGCATGTCGGCGGCAGGGAGGCATGGTAGTAGTCAGGATCGTGTGCCGTTGCAGCCCAAATCACGGTTTTGTACAGGGACTGCGAACCATCGACCGCCCAATCGCTCTGGATCACGAGCTTTGGGTCTTGTTGTATGAATACACCACCCCACAGCGACGGATCGGTCAATCATGCGCCTTTCCTGATATCCGATGGCTTGGATTCACGTATTGTCCGGCATGTGATTTGCGTCAACATTGCGGTATGACTCCTGCCTTCCCTTCCCCCTCGCGTTTCGACGGACCGGAACGCCGCCAGAATCCGCACCTCCGCGAACTCGTGGACGAGATGCTGGCTTCCATCCGTATCGCCGCGAATCAGGATCTCTGGACGCCTGACGAACGCACCCGCTGTGAAGCGGACATGCTGCGCATCATGGCCACCGTGCGCTCCAAGGCTCTCGAAGGACGTCCCAAGTCCTGACCCATGCAGCGGCTCGCGGCTCCGGCCACGAGCCGCTCATGGCGGTCAGTTGTTGGTCAGTTGTTCGTCAGTCGAACACCAATTGTGTCTGTCCGTCGCTGTAGCTGATGCGCAGCACCCGGTCGCGGCCTTCCTGGTCCGCGATCACGTCGACGTGGCCCCGCCCGCGCACCTGATGCGTGAGGTGACCACTCGTGGTGTCTCCGAACATCAGCATGACCCGACCTTCCGGTCCATCCAGGCTCGCTCCGGCAAAAACGAGATGGTGCCCGATGGGCTGCACACCGATGTCAGGCTGGTGCACTTCCACTGTGCACTCGCGCCCTGCGTTGCGGGCCGAAAAATCCGCGAGCTCCGTATCGAGACGCTCCACTGATAGCCGGCGTGTCTGCTGGTGCAGCGCCACGGCCTGTGCCCGGGCCTGTGCCAGTGTGCGCGCACTGCCCGGTACACAAAGCACCGAACACGAAGCCGAGCGCACCAACTCCGCGCCAACACTGCCCAGCACCATGCGCCGCAGGAAGCCGTAGCCGTGTGTGGCCGTGACCACGAGATCAGCGCCCACTGCGGACACATGCTCCACCAGGCGCACCGACGCCGTGCCGTCGAGCAGTACGGAGTCGAACGTGAGCCCCGGACGGTGCAGGTGTGCGATCAGTTCCGCAAAACTGCTGCGGGCCTGAGTGCGATACTCCTCGGCGAAGTCGCGCAGCATCGGTGCCGTGCCACTCAGCGACGGCGCAACATGCACGAGCTGCACCCAGGCATCCGGTGCAATGAAGTCGAGCGCAACCTGCGCGGCATAGATACTGAAGACGCTGAAGTCGGTGGCGATCACGACACGCTTGGGCAGTACTTCGAGATCACTGCTCACGGCGAATACGGGGGTATCACCAAGCTGGAGCAACCGCAGCACCGACTCACCACCGAGGATGCGCTCCACGAGATCGTGTTTGCCACGACCCACCACCACGACGCGGGCTTCCGTTTCCCGAGCCTGCCTGACGATCTCGCGCACGGGATCACCGCCGCGCACCGTCACAGGCCACGGGGCATCGGGCACGAGGCGATCCATCTGCGCGCGCAACGACTCCTGCCGCGTCGCCATCAGCACGTTGACAGGCACGCCGGGCATGGGCATCGCGTCGAACGCGTACGTGGGCATGGTGTTCGGCACGAGCGCGCTGATCACCTGCACCGGTGCGCCGGTGTGTGCGGCGAGTGCGCGGGCCATGGGAAACGCCGCGTCCGACGCCGGTGCACTGTCGCTGGCCAACAGCAACGGTCCACGCGGTGCCACGACCGGCTCGAACGTGGACAGAAAGTCGTTGATACGCGGCTCGCTCGTGCCCATGGGTCTCTCGGCTGAAGGAGGCGTTTCCCTGTTCCGGTCCATCTGATACCGACAGGGACAACACCTTGGTTCCTTCAGCATCGGCCAACGAGGCACGTCACACTATCCGGGATAGTCCGACATCGTGTGGGGATGCCACCGGGATACCGACTCGATCCGTGTGATACCGACCGCGTCGAGGAAGTGGCGATCATGCGACGCGACGATCAGCGCCCCGTCATAACGACGCAATGCCTGTTCAACCGCCTCGAGGCTGGTGAGATCGAGATGATTGGTGGGCTCATCAAGCAGCAGGAGACGTGGGGCTGACTCGTTGGTCACGCCCAACACACAGGCGAGCGCGGCCCGCATGCGTTCTCCCCCGCTCAGTTGATGCACATTGCGTTCCGCCTGTTCGGCGCGAAACCCGAACCGGGCCAATGTGGCACGCAGAGTTTCTTCATCGACACGCTCTCCACGCGCCACAGAGGATGCCCGCATCGCATCGAGAATGGTGGCGTGAGTATCCAGCAACGTGGCGTGCTGATCGAGAAACACCACGGAAGACATGGGCACGCCACGATAGATGACGCGCTCGTCTACGGGATGGCGTCCGGCCAGCACACGCAGGAGCGTGGATTTTCCACTGCCGTTCGCGCCCACCAGTGCCACCCGCTCAGGGCCTCGTACTTCGAGATGTACATGCTCGAGCAACGGTATGTTGTCGACCACGGTAATGGTCGCGTCGCGCAGCGCCACCACCAGAGTGCCCGCGGCCAGTCCGCTGCGGGCCGGTGGCAAAGCCAGCGAGGCATGTTCCTCGAGACGTGCACGGGCGTCGCGCACCCGCGCCTCCGCATCGGCCTGGGCACGCGCAATGGTGCCCGAAAGCCGGGCGTTGGTGCTTTCACTGCGTTCCTGCATCATGCCGAGCATGATGCGTGGCACACCACCGTCGGCACGTCCACGGCGACCCGCGGCATCGCGCCGAGCCTGACGTTCCCGCGCCGCCTGCTGCTCGCGGCGCACCCGGTCACGCGTGGCCAGTGCATTGGCATGCTCGCGTTCCGCCGCCAGTCGCTGCGCATCACGCGCCGCCACGTAGTGCTCCCAGTTGCCACCATAGCTACGCACGGTGCCCTGTTCGATCGCGACGATGCGATCGACATGCTCCAGCAGCGCACGATCGTGTGTAGCCACCAGCAAACCCCGTGGCCAGGAGCGAACCAGATGATGCACCGCGTCCCGATGTGTGGCATCGAGATCGTTGGTGGGTTCATCGAGCAGCAGGAGGTCCGGCGCGTCGAGCAACACGGATGCGAGGCGAAGCCGTGTGCGCTCACCGCCACTCACATCGTGCACCAGGCGGTCCAGCGGGATATGACCAAGCCCGAAGGTGGCGAGTGCGTCGGTCACACGATCGGTGAGATCCCAGCGATCACCAATGCACTGCACGTCCTCGGCCGAACCCTGGCCCGCATCACATCGCGCCAGAGCGGCCATGACATCGGCAACACCGAGCAGATCAGCCACGGTGGCGTGGGGCGGCAGCGTACTGCGCTGCATCAGTACGCCGAGTCGACCGGTGCGCTCGACAACACCACGATCGGGCGTGCGCGTGCCGCTGAACAGGTGCAGCAGAGTGCTCTTGCCCGATCCGTTCGGGCCGATCAGTCCGACGCGCTCGTTGGCGACGGCGAGCGTGACGTCGGAGAGAAGTGCGCTACCGTCGGGGCGAAGCGCGGTGAGCTGCGTGGCAACGAGCCACGGAGAAGCAGTACGAGACATGGAAGCACCGGGCAGGCGTTTGCGGCGCGGCATCCACATGATGCCGGCAAGAGACGTGTGCCTGGTGCTGATCCATGCTGCTCCTCACATCGAGAGGGCGGCTTCGCCGGGTGCGAAGCCAGTGCTGCAATATACTACCCGCGCTTACTGGCGGCCGTCATTTCGCCCGTGATGCGGAGCGTGTCTTCCTGGTGCGTTTCACTGCGCTCATCGGCGGGAATGATCCCCGCGTCATTGAGCATGAGCCCGAAGGCATCGGGTACCATCGCGGGCCAGAGGATCAGCCCCGTGAGGCGCAGGATGGGGCGAGGCCGCCGCCCGGTGCCCGCGTAGCGGCGGCGCGCCCACAGCTCATACACCGACGTCAGCATGCCCCCGAGTACCGCGAACAGCGACCACGTGATCAACGCCTCGACCAGTGGCAGGTCGAACACCATCCAGGCCAGCACCGCGTAGCTGAGCACCAGTCCCATGATGCCCATGCCGCGACGCAGGGCAGCGTTGAGCACCACACACACCGTGGTCCAGAGCAGGACACCGAAGAGCACGATGGCCCACATCACGTTGACGTGCAGAAATGTCATGGTCTGTTCTCCGTGTAGGTCGCGTCGTCGCGACGGCTGCTGCGACTACTTCCGTGCCGGTGTGCCGCTCAGATAGTCCGTCGCCAGGTTGGCCATGGCCCGTACACCGGTTTCGAGAGCGCCTTCATCCGCGAAAAACAGGGGCGAATGATTCACGGCGACGGTTGCCAGGTCAGTGCCCTTTGGCGTCACGCCCAGAAAGAAGAAGACACTGGGGATGGTGCGGGCAAACTCCGGAAAGTCTTCCGAGCCCATGATGGGACCGATCATCTGCAGACCATTCGCACCGGCCGTGCGCTTGAGCGTGGGCAGCATGCGGTCGGTGAGCGTGGTGTCATTGGCCTGCACGAGGCCACCCTTGTCGATCTTCACGATGGCGGTGGCACCGGCCGACCGTGCGATGTCTTCAGCGGTGCGTGTGATGCGGGCGGCGATGTCCGCGCGCATCGCGTCATCGAAGGTGCGTAGTGTGCCCACCATCACCACACTGTCCGGAATGATGTTGCTGCGATTGCCACCAGCGATCTGCCCCACCGTGATGACCGAAGGCAGATAGGCCACGTTCACCTGACGGCTGGCGATCGTCTGCAGCCCCAGCACCACCTGCGACGAGACCACGATCGGATCGACGCCCGACCAGGGCTGCGAACCGTGGGTCTGCTTGCCCTTGATGATGATCGTGAAGTTGCCGGCTGCCGACATCTGCGGCCCCACGCGGATTCCGATGGACCCCACCGGTGTGGGCCACACGTGCAACCCGAAGACCGCCGCCGGCGCCGGATTGGTGAGCACGCCGTCCTTCACCATCGCGGCCGCGCCACCCAGTCCTTCTTCTGCCGGCTGGAAAATGAACTTCACCGTGCCGGGCAGCGTGGCCTTCATGCCCGCAAGCACTTCAGCGGCACCCATGAGAATGGCCACATGATTGTCGTGGCCGCAGGCGTGCATCACCCCCACTTCAGCACCCTGCCACTGGGTGCGCACCTTGCTGCGAAACGGCAGGTCGACCAGTTCGGTGACGGGGAGCGCATCCATGTCGGCTCGCAGCGCCACCACCGGGCCTGGACGTCCACCACGCAACAGTCCGACCACGCCGGTGCCACCCACGCCGGTCTGGACTTCCAGTCCGAGCTGCTTGAGGTGTGCCGCGACGAGAGCCGCCGTGCGCGTTTCCTGACCGCTCAGCTCGGGGTGTTCATGAATGTCGCGGCGCCAGCTCACCACCTTGGGCATCACCCCCGTCAAACGGCTTTCGATGGTGCGGGCCAGCTCTGCCGATGCGCCGCCCTGCGCGACACCGACGGTCGGCAACGCCGAACACAACGTTGCCGCCAACAACGCGGTGATGTGACGACGAACCGGAGCGATGAACGAAGGGGCGGAATGACGAGACATGGCGAGCCTGTACGGGACGAGTCTTCGGATGCGATATGGTCAGGGCCGCTCAGGCCCATCCTAGCGAACGTATCCCAGGCTCGGGCCAGGCGATAGCGCTGGTGATTCCCGACGCCGATAGGCGATTTGCCGTTTGCTTCTGGCGATACCGTGCTGCAGGATCAATACACCACGCGACGTTGTATCCCGTTCCCATCGACGTCGCGGCAGGAGGCCCATCGCTCATCAGGAGGAGGGTACTCATGTCCATTGTCCTTCCCACGCCAGACGCCGCCCTTGCGGCGCGTTTTGCCGGCGGCGACGAGAACGCGCTCGCCACGTTGTACCGGCAGCAGTACGACAGCCTGTTGTCGGCTGCCCGACATGTGCTCGGCGATGATCTCGCCCACTACCGTGGACGGGTGGCACACAAGGCCATGCTCGATGCCTGGGTGGCACGCGACCGATTCCAGAACGCCACCGCACTCGGCGCCTTTCTCGAAGAGGCGATCCAACAGGAAGCCGGTGTGCAGCGACGCAAACATGCCGCGCTGCATCATCGCGGCAGCGGTATCGACAGCGGGTCGCATGTGACGGTGCCCGATGTCGAGGAGGCCATGCGGCAGTTGCTGGCCGAGGTGCATGCTCCGGCGATTGATCACGATGCGGCGCTCGCCGAAGCGCGGGCGGTCAAACGGGCACACGCCAAAGCTCATGTGGAGCGTGTGGGCTCACGCCCCAAATGGGTGCTGCAGGCGATCGGTGCGGTGGCCGTGCTCGTCGGCATCTTCGTTTTCCAGCGATGGATGACACGCTCCAGTGAAAACGTGGCGGTCGACCGTGCACTCAAGGGCGAAGAAGTACAAACCCTGACATCAGGCAGGGGGCAACGCGGCACGCTCACCCTGCGTGATGGCACCAAGGCCACGATGGGCAGCGAGTCGCTGCTGCGTGTACCACCAGAGTTCGCCAACTCACAGCGCACCGTGCAGATCGAGGGCACGGCCACGTTTGCGGTGACGCCGGATACCGTGATGGCCGCGCGGCAATTTGCCGTGCGTGCGGGTGATCTCACCGTGACCGCGCACGGCACCGTGTTCTCGGTGCGCTATTACCCGGAAGACTCCACCGCCTACGTGCAGGTGAGCGAAGGCACCGTGTCAGTGCACGATCGTGTGCGCAACACCAGGCAGGAGCTCAAGGCCGGTGAAGGGCTACGGCTCACACGCGATGGCCAGCTCGGGCCGTTGGAAGGCATGGAACGCGATGTGGCGCTCGCCTGGACCCGCGACACCATCGTCTTCGACAAGGCACCACTCAAGCTGGTGGTCCCGGAGCTGGTGCGGTGGTTCGGCCTGAATGCGCAACTGGCCGATGAATCCATCGGTGATCGGCCGGTATCGATGCGCGTGGCGCTCGCCTCGTCTGGTGATGCCACCAAGGCGCTCACGCAGGCGGCCAATCTCGCCATCACGTTCGGGCAAAACGATCGCATCGAGTTCCGTGATGCGAGCGCTGTGCCACCGGCACCGGCAGGCAAAAAGAAGTAGCGCGTGTTGCCGCGGAGAAACGCAGCAGCTCAGCCCGGAAAGATGCCGGTGCTGAGGTATCGGTCGCCACGATCACACACCACGAACACGATCGTGGCGTTCTCCACTTCCGCAGCCACGCGCAGGGCGATCACACACGCTCCCGCTGCCGACGGCCCGCAGAAGATCCCTTCTTCGGCCGCCAGGCGGCGGGCCATGTCTTCGGCCTCGGTCTGCGTGACCTGCTCGATGCGATCGACGCGCGACGCCTCGTAGATCTTCGGCTGATAGGCCGGTGACCATTTGCGGATACCGGCAATCTGCGAACCTTCCGCCGGCTGTGCGCCCACGATGGTGATGTCGTTGCGCTGTTCCTTGAGGAAACGCGTGACGCCCATGATGGTGCCCGTGGTGCCCATCGCACTCACGAAGTGCGTGATGCGCCCTTCGGTGTCGCGCCAGATTTCCGGACCGGTGGTCTCGTAGTGCGCGCGCGGATTGTCGGGGTTCGCGAACTGATCCAGCACGTGCCCTTCCCCACGCGCCTGCATTTCCATGGCCAGGTCACGCGCGTACTCCATGCCACCCTTCGACGCCGGCGTGAGAATCAACTCGGCGCCATACGCGCGCATCGACGCCCGACGTTCGGCGCTCAGATTGTCGGGCATGATGAGGGTCATGCGGTAGCCCGTCATGGCCGCAATCATCGCCATGGCGATCCCGGTGTTGCCACTGGTCGCTTCGATGAGACGATCACCCGGACGGATTTCGCCACGCTGTTCGGCGCCCCGGATCATCGACAACACCGGCCGGTCCTTCACCGAACCGCCAGGGTTGTTGCCCTCGAGCTTGCCCAGGATCACCGTGCCGCGTGCTGTGATCTCAGCACTCGGGAGACGTTGTAGCTGAACGAGCGGTGTGCGGCCAATGGTCCGGTCGATGGTGGCGTACGACGGCGGCATGGCGCTCAACTCAGGCCGAATTCTTCGCGGGCCTGGCGTGCCGCGCGCGCCGGTGCGTCGGCGATGCGCGTGTCGTCGTCGTGGTCCAACGACACCATGGCCATGGCATCTTCGCGCCGCTTGAGCAGCGTCCAGAATTCTCCGGCATCCGGATCGGCGCCGTCTTCTGCCGGCAGCAAGGCGTACATGGTCTTGTACATCAGGCTGAACGCAAAGAACAGCGCCAGCATGTCTGGCAGCACCAGCACGATGCGCGTGATGGCGTTGACGTTGGCCACCTGATCGTTGAACGCCGGGGTGTTGAACGGCGCCAGCACCATCTTGTAGTTGATGATGTAGTTCACGACGCCGGCACCGAGGTTCGTCACACCGATCATGAGCGCCGACTTCTTCATGGCGCTCAGCACCGTGGGCTCATCGAGCAGCCGGTTCATCTGCGCTTCGCGTTCGGGCGTGTCGGGCCCAAGCCCCTGCAGGGCAATGGCGCGCGTCACCGGCTTGCCGATCAAGGCCGATACGCCGAACACAAAAAACGCCAGGACGTAGCTGGCGCTGTCCTTGAAGGCGAACAGCGCGCCATCGACATACCAGAACGCCAGCGCGCCACGCATGATCGCCGAGCCGCCGCCGTACGTGGTGATGAAGTTGAAGCGGCGGCTGATGACCAGCAGGTCGAGCAATACCCACGCCACAGGCACCAAGGCAGCGGCGAGATACGCCTGCAGCGTCCCCAGCGGGGCGGTGCCGTACTTGAGGATCAGCACCGGTGCGACGGCACCGATGAGGATATCCAGCGTGAGCTTGAGCGACTTCGACATGAGCGTGGAATCTCGCTCCGGTGGCCCGGCGGTGGTACCCGGGCCTACCGAACTGCCCGGAACCTCAGCGTCGGGTGGACACCGGCAGCCCCAAGGCCCCATTGAGCCAGCGGACAAACGGCGTCATGGCCGCAAAGTGGCGCTTCAGTGTCTGCGGCAGCTTGGGGCTCGTGACCTCTTCCACGGACAGCTCACAACCGGCCGTGAACGACTGGTAGCGCAGCCAGTTGGCCGAGGGATGGTCGACCGTAAAACCGCGCGGAGGGCGAGTCAGCATTCCCTCGGTGTCCAGATCGCCAAACCGCCGACGAAATGCCTTGTCGGTGACCAGCTCCTCCCAGCCCTCCAGATCGTCCACCAGCGCCTGCCGGATCTTTGCCAGCGCCGGCCGCGGGGGCATCCAGATACCGCCGCCACAGAACGAGCCTTCGGGCGCCAGATGGAAGTAGAAGCCGGCGCCACCATGTGCCGCTTCGCCGCCCACGCCATGGCCTGCATCCCGATGAAAGAACCAGCAGGCCACGTGCGTCTTGTACGGCGACTTGTCCTTGCTGAACCGCACATCACGATGGATGCGGAACGCCGACTTTTTCGGTGACCCGATGATCTCCGGCGCAATCGACGCCAACTGGACATCCACTTCTTCGATAAGCTGCGCCAACGGCACCTTGAGATACTGCTCGTATTCGGCGCGATGCTCCTCGAACCACTCCTTGCGATTGTGTTTGGTCAAACCGCGCAGGAATGTGAACGCCTTTGGCGAGAACTGCGTGAATCCTTCCATCGGTCTCCCGCTGCTGGATTGGTGCCGCGTCAGGACATGCCCGACGACATCGATCGTGCGATATCGCTGTGGGACGTGATCGCCGGAAAGAGGAAGCTGAGAAACTGTCCCGTGCGTTCTCCCCAGGCGCGTTCATCGTGCAACGCCCCTTCGGCTTCCATGTAGTGCAGGTCTTCACCGACACGCCACCCGAGCCGCAACAGCATGCGATAGAGCAGTCGCGTGCCCCGCAACATGCGATGTTCGGCGGTGCCCACATCGAGCCAGATGCGCAGATCGGGGCGCCGGGCACCGGTGGTGGCAAGCTGCCGCACGATCCATCGGTCGTCCCACCACACACTCGGACTGAGCAGCCCCAGCTTGCCGAACACGGCGGAGTGCGTCAGTCCCAGATGCAGCGTGAGCAATCCGCCCAGCGAACTCCCTGCCAAACCCGTGTCGCGCGGACCACGCCGGGTGCGCCATTGGCGGTCGATCCACGGCTTGATCTCATACACCAGCATCTGTCCGTACCGATCCGCATCACCACCCGCGTCGTGCATGCTGTCGCGGGTGGGGGTGTACTCATCGATGCGCTCACGGCCGGCATTGCCGATCGCCACGATGATGATCGGTTCGATCACGCGTGCATGCATCAGGGCACGCGCTGTGGTATCGACCCCCCACTGCACCCCAAAGGGCGACATGGGCAGATCGTCGAATACGTTCTGCCCATCGTGCAGATACAGGACGGGATACCGACGATCCGGATGCTGATCATACTCCGGCGGCAGCATCACCGTCACATCGTGCGGATGTGACAGGAAACGCGACGTGATGCCGGCGAAATGCAACAACGAACCCGCGACCGTGGGGGTCGGCGGATTCGTGTCGTCGAGACCGGCGTGGACAGGGCGCTGCATGCGTGAATGCTAATGACTCACGGCGACAACGGCATACGACGTAGGGAGGGGGTGCGCGCCTCCCTACGCCTTGACCCGCCGCTAGACGACCCGGTCCGGCAATTCCCGTCCGGCCACAAAGGCCTCCACATTCGACAACGCGCGCATGCCCATGTTCGTGCGCGTTTCGATCGTCGCGCTGCCCAGGTGTGGCAGCAACACGGCGTTCTCCAGTGTCATCAACTCGGCCGTGACACGTGGCTCAAATTCGTACACATCGAGGCCCGCACCGGCGAGGCGGCCACTCTTGAGCGCGTCCACCAGCGCCGCTTCGTCGATCACGTCACCGCGCGCGGTGTTCACCAGGAACGCGTGCGACGGCATCTGGGCCAGCGTGGTCGCATTCATCAGGTGACGCGTTTCCGGCGTGGCCGGACAGTGCAGTGACACCACATCCGACTGGCCAAGCAGAGCTTCCAGCGACGCCACCCGCACGGCATCGGCCGGTCCGGCCGTGGAGGGATCATCAATGCGCGGATCACGCGGCGCGTGATAGATGATCTTCATGCCAAACGCATCGTGCGCCGCACGAGCCACCGCACGACCGATGCGACCGTAGCCGATGATGCCGAGCGTTTTGCCACGCAACGTGCGGCCCAGCATGAACGTGGGACGCAAACCGCCCCACGTACCGGTGCGCAGGTGCCGCTCGCCTTCGCCGAGGCGGCGCATCACCATCAGCATGAGGGCGATGGCCACATCGGCCGTGTCATCGGTCACGACATCGGGCGTATTGCTGACCATCAATCCCGCCGCACGTGCCGCTTCTTGCGCGATGTGATTCACGCCGACACCCACATTGGCGAGCAGCTTGGCGCGACGGTTGGGGGTCTCCAGCACCGACGGCAGCCACTTGTCGGTCACCGTGGTGACGACGATATCGGCATTCTGCAGCGCGGCGCTCAACTGCTCCGGCGTGAATGGGGTGTCGGTGGCATTGAACTCGGCATCGTACAGCTCCGTGATGCGCGCTTCCATCGGTGCCGGCATCTTGCGCGTGACAATCACGCGAGGACGGGACAGGCTCACGCGTTGCCTCCCACACGCCAGTGCTGCAGTGCGGCACCCACGCCGCTGCCAAGCGTCACGAGCACACCAGCATCCGCCAGTGCCATCTCCACACCGGCGAGTGCGCCGGCCAGTGTCAGTGCGTTCATATCTCCGAGATGTCCGATGCGGAACACCTTCCCCGCGACTTCGCTGAGCCCCGAGCCCAGAGCGATGTCGTAGCGGGTGAAGGCGAGGTCAATAACCGTGCGGGCGTCGATTCCCTCGGGAACCACGACCGCCGTGAGCGAATCCGACGCGATCTCCGGTCGACGCGCGCATTCGTGCAGCCCCCACGCCCGCACTGCTGCACGGACACCGGTGGCCAGTCGATGATGGCGCGCGACCACCTGATCCATGCCCTCATCGAGCAGCATGGTCAGCGCTTCATCCAACCCGTACAACAGCGACAGCGCCGGCGTGCTGGGGAAATATCCTTGCGCGTTGTTGGTGCGCATGGCGCGCAGATCGAAATACGCCCGTGGCATGGTGCAACTGTCCACGCGGGCCAGTGCCTTCTCACTCACGTAGAGAATGCCAAGGCCCGCCGGTAGCATGAACCCCTTCTGCGAACCGGTGATGGCGCAGTCCACTCCCCAGGCATCGAAACGGAAATCGAGACTGGCAATGGAGCTCACCCCGTCCACATACAACAGTGCCGGATGTTTCGCGCGATCCATCGCCGCGCGCACCGCAGCCACATCACTGGTCACGCCGGTGGCCGTTTCGTTGTGCACCAGCAACACACCCTGAATCTCGTGCGCGGTATCGGCGGCCAGCGCGGCTTCGATCTTCGCGGGATCGGCCGCTTCGCCCCACGGCTCCTCGATCACATCGACATGATGTCCGAGATTGCGCGCGGTCTGAATGAAGAGATGCGAAAACTGTCCGAAGCGGGGCGCGAGCAGTCGCGAGCCCGGGTTCAGCGTGTTCACCAGAGCGGCTTCCCACATGGCCGAGCCGGTGGCGGGAAAGACAAACGCCTCTCCCTTCGTCTGGTGCACCACCTGCGGCAGGCGCGAGAGGATCGATCGGGTCAGCGCCGGAAACGTGGCCGAACGGTGATCCTCCATCTGTCGATGCATCGCCCGTTGCAGGCGATCCGGAACCGGCGTCGGGCCGGGGATCTGCAGAAAATGACGTCCCGCCATGATGGTGCGAGGTCTCGCGGCTGAAGGGGAAAGAGCAGTGGGGCGGAGCGTCAACTGGCCGATGAACGATCCGCGGTATCGTCGCGCGGGTTCTCATCGTCGTCATCGTCATCCGCATCGGCCGTGCTGTCTTCGGCGCCGTCGTCATCACCATCGTCGGACACGTCATGCGATGACGCTTCGGCGGCATCGTCCGCCGCATCCTCGGGGGTGGCTTCGCTGGGATCGAGGACACGCAGGAGACGACGGCAGAGCCGTGTCAAACGCGCGCGCTGGTCTCCGCTCAGTTCCCGCATGAGGCTCACGATGGCGTCGGTGCGCGCCGGCGCCGCTTCGGCCAGCATCTTTCGGCCGTCGTCGGTGAGGTACACCGAGATGAAGCGTCGGTCGACCGCGTGCCGTTCACGACGCACCAACCCGCGTGATTCGAGCGCGTCGATGATGGCCGTCATCTGCGCTTTGCTGCGCCCCAGCGCCTCGGCCAGCTCCTGCTGGTGCACGGGACCACGCTGCTGGAGGGTGTCGAGCACCCCGTACTGCGACGCCGACAGACCGAACGGGTGGACAGCATCTTCCACGCGCGTGGCAGCCATCGTGGCGGCACGCTGCAGGGTGCCATACGCTTCGAGCGCGCGGCGCCGCTTCTTGTCGCCTTTGCTCATGCAGTCGGGGGTGAGGACACTGCGTATACGGAGACAGGGAACATCGTTCGGTAATGTACAGACCGTACACGCCCGGCGATTGGGCGGCGTGATGTTCGTGGCCAGCCGTACTGCGCCGGCGCTGGACCGTATCGATATGGTCTTCCGACACCCCTCATTGGCGCGTGCACAGCAAAACGCCCGCCGCTCCGGTGGTTCGGAACGTGCGGGCGTCACCATGATGCCGAGTGGGACCCATTCGAGCGCGAGCATCACGCGCCCGGATGGCACCGCAGGGGCATCAGCTATTGAAGGCGAAGATCTGGCGGGACTCTTCGTGCGTCAGCACCCAGATGGAATAGGCGCCAAACGCGGTGCCGAAGGGCCACTTGAAGAGGCGGAAGGCCGAGACCGCAAGGATCACGTAGCGCGCCCACTGCTGATGATTGAGCAGCGCGAAGCCGGCGATGAGTCCAAACAGGCTGAACAGGCCAATCACGGTGGCCGCGAGCAGTCCGGTCACGGTGCCCACCACCACGATGAGCGGATTGAACGTGGCCAGCGAACCGAAGATGCCACTGAACAGCACGCCGGCCGCGACCAGCATGCCGAGTGCGCTGTACAGGAGGTTGACGAGTCCGACAATCTTGATGTGCGTGCGCACGATGGAGCTCCGGTAAAGGGACGTGCAACATCGTACGGCTCGGGTCGGCCCAGGGATTCAGCCGGGGACACGTTCAGCCAAAATCGGTGGGACAAGGCGTGCCTGTGCCGTCGCTCAGGCGCTCCGACGCCGACCGTCCACCAGACTGACCAGCGCCACACCACCCACGATCACGCTCATGGCGATCCAGGCCAGACTGGGCAGACGCTCACCTCCCAGGGCGACGCCGAGCAGCACGGCCACCACCGGGTTCACGTAGGCATACGTGCCCACCGCGGTGGGGCTGGCCACCTTGAGCAGCCACATATAAGTGCTGAAGCCGATCAGTGAACCAAAAGTCGCCAGGTAGAGCAACGACAGCAGCGATGCCGTCGACACGCTCTCCGGGCTGACCCGCTGCCATTCGCCCAGCACCAGGGACAGCACCAGCATGCAGGCGCCGCCGATGAGCATCTGCATGGCGATGGCCAGGGCGGCCGAAGAGGACTGTTTGGCCGTGCGCGAATACAGCGACCCCACGGTCCATGACAGCGCACCGGTGGCCAGCACAGCGGCCCCGATGGGATCGACGGCGGCCTGACGTTCACCGCCCACTGGCAAGACGAGCAGTCCTACGCCCACCAGCCCAATGGCCACACCGATCACCTGCGCGAGACGCGGTGGGCGCCCCTGCCAGGCTTCGCACAACACCAGCCAGAGCGGCACGGTGGCCACGATCACCGAGGTGAGTCCCGAATTGACCCGCTGACTGGCCCACGAGACCGCGCCGTTGCCGACAAACAGCAGCAAGGCGCCGATGACAGCCGAGGCGCGCCATTCAGGGAGCGTGGGTCGCGGTGCCCCGCGCGCGCGCATGAAGGCATAGAGCGCCCCGCCAGCCAACAGGAAACGCGCCGCTCCCATCACGAACGGCGGAATGGTGGCTACGCCCCATTTGATGGCGAGATACGTCGAGCCCCACACCACATAGATGATCAGAAACCCGCCCACCAACTGCCAGCGCGGCACAACCGGCGCCGTGGTGTCGGGGGTCTGTGTTGGTGTACTCACGGCGATTCCGGCAAAGCGTGTGACGCGGCCCCTCGACGCAGGGCGCGCAACGTGGCATCACCGGCCGCGAGCCCACCGATGAGGATGTAGAGATAGAAGGTGTAAAAGCGCCACCAGAGCAACGCGGCCGCAAACATCGACACCGGAATGGCATCGGACAGGGTGGCGGCAAACGCGCCTTCGATGAATCCACCACCGCCGGGCGCCGGCACGACCACGCCACCGTAGAATAGCGCCAGGGGCCAGAGCACCAATGGTGCGAGTGAGTCCATCGTCAGCGCGAGCGTGGGATCCCCCACGAAGACCAGAATGGGCAGCGTGGCCACCTTGAACAGCACGTGCAGCACCGAGCCGGTGAACGCCAACAGCATCAGACCGGGCTTGGCGTGTCGCAGCGCGTGCACCGCGCCACGCAGACCACGCAGCATGTGCTGGATGGTGCGCCACCGCCCGGCGTGCAGTCCGATACGACGGGCCCAGGCAGGAGGCGGACCATGGGCATTGCGCCGCGACAGCACGAGTCCAATGGCGCCGACGGTCAACACGAATACGCTGTAGCCACCCACCAGCCCCAGAAGACCGGTGGTCGAGGCACCGCGCCCGCGGAACAGCACCGCGAGCACGACACACACCAGCGCCAGCGACCACATCTCGAGAAAAAGCTCGAGGAACAGCACCAACACCCGCGACGCCGGCGGGGTCCCACTCTCGGCCAGTACCAGAAATCGTGCCGGCTCGGCGCCCGAACGGGCCGGCGTGATGGCCGCCGCAAAGTCGCCGGCCAGGCACACCCGCAGCGCGGTGCCAAATGTGAGAGGAATGCCGCAGCTCCGGGCCGACGCCTGGATCTTGAGGGCGCGCGTGATGATCTCCGCCGTCACCGTGGCCAGCGCGGCGGCGTGCACCGGCCAGGCCAGCCAGGGCATGCCGGTGGCCGGCCAATGTCCGGCAACGACATAGGCCGACACCCCGAGCATCAACACGAACGACAGGGCCGTCACAAGCCAGCGTTGCCAGGTCATGCCGCAAGATAGCCGCGCTCGCTGGCGCTCCCCACCGCGACGCTGTCGATTAGCGCAGACCGTTACCTCCCTCCGCTCTCACTGAACATGCGCGATCCGTTCTCCTCGCTGTCCCGCCGGCAATGGCTGCAGGCGGGCCTCGGCCTTGGCGCCACAGCGGCCCTGCCCGGACTGCTCCCGGCCCTCGAAGCCACGCGTGTACTGGGTGGCGTCTCGTACGCCGAATTGCTGCATCGCCTCGAACAGGACGCGACCACTGCACGACGCGCCGCTGGTCCGGTGCGGCTGATGTACAACGAGAATCCGTACGGCATGTCGCCGAAGGCAAAAGACGCACTCATGAACAGTTGGTCGGAGCACGGCTGGTATGATCCGCCGATCCGTCAGCAGGCGCGGGACACGTTTGCCGCGCACGTGGGTGTGCCGCCGGAGTATGTGATGGTGACGCAGGGGTCGAGCGAAGTACTGGCCATGCTGGCCATTGCCTACGGTGCAGAGGGCGGCGAGATCGTGGTGCCCCACCCCACGTTCGAAGACCTGCCGCGCTACGCCTCCACGCTCAAGGCCACCGTGCGCCAGGTGCCGCTCGACGATCGCATGGATCACGACTTTTATGCGATGGACGCAAAGATCGGCAACGGCACGAAGCTGGTGTTCGTGTGCAATCCCAACAATCCGACCGCCACGCTGCACGACGACGCGACGGTCCGTGATTTTGTGACCACCACGGCCAAACGAACGCCGGTGATCGTGGATGAAGCGTACATCGATTTTGTGGACGTGCCGGGCCATCGATCAATGATCGATCTGGTGCTCAAGGGCGAATCGGTGATCGTATCACGCACGGCCAGCAAGATTCACGGTCTGGCCGGACTGCGCGTGGGTTTTGTGGTGGCACGCCCCGACATCATTGCGCGTCTCGACCGCTACAAGACCGGTGACCCGAACGTGTTCGGGTTGCACGCCGCCACGGCGTCCCTGCGCGATACGGAATACCAGACATTCGTGAAGCAGAAGAACCGCGAAGGGCGCACCATGCTGCTGGATGCGCTGCGTTCGGCGGGACGCAAGGCGACCGTTTCGCAGACCAACTTCGTGTTCTTCCACGCTGGCAAGCCGACGGCCGATGTGCAGAAGTACTTCCTGCAGCAAGGGTTTGCAGTGGGTCGTGCATTTCCCCCTTACACCGACTGGTGTCGTGTGAGCATCGGCACGCCCGACGAAATGAAGGCGTTCGTGAAGGTACTGCCGGGGGCGTTTGCGTAGGGCGGGACGAAGAAGAGCCACAAAGGGACTACTGCAAAGGGCAACCGCGTTGCGCTGCTGCGCAGCGCGGAAAACCGCATGAATTGAAGGGAACACAGCAGGTCGCCTGGCGCGTGCATGAAAAGACTCTGAAGCGATCAGGTTTTTTTGCATAAGAATTGAACAGCGAACTGATAGCCATTCCCTTCTTTTCATTCATGCTTTGTTCCGCGCTGCGCAGCAGCGCAACGCGGTTACCCTTTCCGTTGCTCTTTGCAGTTGCCCTTTGCGGTCCCAGCGCCCCTACTGCCCTCTTGGCTTGGCGCGCCGCGTGGGGACGGCCGTGAGTGGATCATCAGGCCAAGGGTGCCGCGGATAGCGTCCGCGCAGCTCTTTGCGCACTTCGAAGTAGCTACCCTTCCAGAAGCCGGCGAGATCACGCGTCACCTGCACCGGTCGTTGTGCCGGTGACAGCAGGTGCATGGTGAGTGGCACCCGTCCATCGAACAATGTGGGCGTGGTGGTCCAGCCGAAACACTCCTGCAGCTTCACGGCCAGCACCGGCGCCTCGGTGTCGTGGTAGTCCACGGCAATGCGCGAGCCGCTGGGGACTTCGATGTGGGTCGGTGCAAGGCGATCGAGTGCCGCGCGTTGCGACCAGGGCACCAGCGACGCCAACGCCTCGTGCCAGTCCAGCGATTCGAGCTGAGACCAGTTGCGCACGTTTTCGAGGAAGGGACCAAGCCATTCCTCGAGTGACACCAGCAGCGCGTCGTCGGACACGTCGGGCCACGACACATCCTGACGATGCAGGAACATCAATCGTTCGCGCAGCCGCGTCGCGCCATCCGACCACGGCCACGCATCCACTCCGATGCGCTGGAGGTGTGTGATGAGCGCGGCCCGCACGGTATCGGCCGCCACATCACGCCACGGCTTTTCCTCGAGCACGAGCGCGCCGAGTGTGGTGCGCAGTGTCGCGCGGACCGACCGCGTGGTGTCGTCCCACCAGGCGCGTGGTTCACGCACGTACTGCTCGGAAAAATCGGCCGTGATCTCCTCGAGGGTGATCGGCGCGGCACGCACGATGCGATACTCGGGCGGCTGGCCTTCCAGTTCGGCGATGGCCAGCCAAGGCGCATCGTGCAATCCGTCGCGTTTCTCCAGGATCGCACCACTGCCGTTGCGCATCAGATAGCGCGGCTCCGGACCACTGCGTCGCTGCGCCACCCGATCGGGAAATGCCAAGGCCAGCAGCGCACCGATATCGTCGTCCGACCACGGCGCCTTGGCGTCGACGGCACCAAAGTCTCCGCGCCGGAGCAGGTCCTGCATGCTCTGCCGCGCACGACGCGTCGCATCTCGATCGACACTGGCTCCGAACAGCCCGGCCGATGTGCCCCCGTCGCCATCACGACGGAGCAACTCGGTGCGCAATCGCAGGTCGGCCGGTGGCCGTCCGCCGTCGGCACGCAGCACATCGCGTTCCTCCAGCAGCGCCGCGATAGCCGCACCGGCCATTGTTTCACCACGCGTGGCCGCCATGAGCAGCAGATGCGCGAGGCGTGGTGCGAGTGGCATGGAAGCCATGCGCTTGCCATGCGGCGTGATACGTCCCTGTGCATCGAGGGCCCCCAGTTGTGTCAGCAGCGCGCGTGCCGCCGCAAACGGCGCGGCTTTTGGCGCGTCGAGCCACCGCAACTGCAATGGGTCACCGATGCCGGCATCCGCCAGCTCCAGCGCCAACGACGACAGATCGGCGTCGACAATCTCGGGACGGGTCGCAGCGGGCATCACATGTTCTTCGTGCACGTCCCACAGCCGATAGCAACTGCCAGGAGCGGTGCGCCCGGCACGTCCTCGGCGTTGATCGGCCGACGCGCGACTCACCCGCACCGTGTGCAGTCGCGTCAGTCCTGCGGCGGCATCGAAACGCGGAATGCGCGACAGCCCGACATCGATCACCACCCGCACGCCTTCCACCGTCAGACTGGTTTCGGCGATGCTCGTGCTCAACACGACCTTGCGCCACCCCGAAGGAGCTGGCGCGAGCGCGGCATCCTGCTCGGCCAGCGGCATGCTGCCATGCAGCACGTGCACATGCACTCGCGCGAGATCCTGACCGCCCTGCAGGCGTTCCGCCACCCGCCGTTGCTCACCGGCCCCTGGCAGGAATACCAGCACATCACCCTCGGTGTCCTGCAGCGCTTCCCGAATCACGCGACTGGTCGTGGCCTCCACGCGTTCGTCGGCTCGCGATGCCCGATGGTGTGTGGTGACCGGGAACATGCGACCAGCACTGCGCACCACGGGCGCTGCCCCGCCGGCATCGGCAATGAGCGCCGCGACCGCATCCCCATCGAGCGTGGCCGACATGACGAGCACGCGCAGCTCGGCGCGGAGCTGTTGCTGGGTCTCCAGCACCAGCGCGAGCCCCAAATCAGCGTGCAGCGAGCGCTCATGGAACTCGTCAAAAATCACCGCACCATAGCCATCGAGCGTGGCATCGGCCGACAGCAGACGCGCGAGCACCCCTTCAGTGACCACTTCAATGCGTGTACGAGCCGAGACGCGTGTTTCGCCGCGCACCCGATATCCAACCGTGCCGCCTACGGATTCTCCGCACTGACGGGCCATGTATGTGGCGGCGGCCCGGGCCGCGAGCCGGCGCGGCTCCAGCATGACGATGCGCTGCGTGCCAAGCCACGACGTATCGAGCAAGGCCAGTGGCACTCGTGTGGTCTTGCCGGCACCGGGTGGTGCTTCCAGTACGGCCACGGCACGCTGCTGCAACGCAGCCAGGAGTTCCGGAAGCGCGCTGTCGATAGGCAGGGGCGTGAGCTGGCGCGACACCGTGTTTGTCGGGTGCTCAGTACGAGTGTTCAGTGCGGAAGCACAGCGCCAATTCAGCGCCGACGTCGCGTGGCGCCATCGAGCTGTTGCAGCAACCATTGCTGCGCACGTTCCACCACATCGTCAGCGCCAGTGCGAAATGCTCGCGCCGTCATGCGCGCTTCCACCACCGGCGTGATGCCCACACGCTGCCACTGCGCGCCATCGGCACGACGCAACTCCGCCGCCGGAATGCCGATGCTCAACTGCCCCGGCAGTCCCAGACGTACCGGTTCCACCGGAGAACCTGCCGTGGTGCTGCCTACGAATGTCACGTCGGTCGTGGCTTCGAGCGCCATGGCGAGGCGCTCCATGGTACCCGATGTGCGCTCATCGAGCAGCGCGACCAGGCGACCCGCGTAGTGTCCAGTCGTATCGCCGCGACTCACCCGCGCGCGCATCTCGCGTTCATCCGCACACTGCTGTGTGGCCTCACGCAGCGACGCCACCAGGCACGGTGCGCTCTGATAGCGGTGCAACTCGCGCGCCGTCACGGCGACTGGGCGGGCACGGACTGCCGACAGAATCCGCGCAAACACCGCACTCGTATCGGGCAGCGCTCCACGCAGATCGAGAATCCAGGCGCGCGCATTGCGATGCTGCGCCAGCTCCGGTCCCACCGTCTGCTCGGTGAGCCGGTTCACATCGATGTACACGATGCCCGACGAAAGCGCACGCGACGAAGCCTGCCATGGCCGCTCGATGGTGGCCAGCAGGGGCACATGGCTCTCTCGGCGTGGCACATCGATCTGCCGCTCACGACCCGACATGTCCCGCACCCGAAACAGCGCGCGTCCCGGTGGACCGTATGGCAACTGTTGCATCAGTTGATGCATGCGACTCCAGTCATTCGGTGCGGCCACGCGACCACGGTGTTCCAGAATCCAGGCTGGCAGCGGGAAACCATCCGCCGCGGTGACCTCGAGTCCGGGTTCCAGTCCCAAGGTCTGCGTATCGGCATCACGGACCACATCGGTGATCAGGGCCCGACCATCCACCCAACGTACGCGGAAGGGGACACTGGCCACACCGCGCACCGAATCGGCCGATGCACCTGTGAGGTGCACCTGCGCATCGTCGAATACACTCACAAATCCCGTGAGCGCCGCCGCGTATTCATGGGCGTATCGGGCGGCTTCGAGCTTCGGAATCGCGCGCTCGAAGGCGATGTCGATGTCTTCATCGTACAGATCACGATGCGCATGCCGCGCCCGCATCGCACTCCACAGACGTGCCGCACCCAGCACCCGCGCACCCATGTACGGATACGGATCAGTGTCGTAGTAGCTGGGCAACACCGCCGGCGAGCGCACCACGGGCATACGCGAGGCCCGTACACTGCGGCCCGTGCGCAACAACTGCAGCGCCGCGCGCATGGCCGGCACACTGTCCGCCGCCACACCCGATGCGGCCAGCGCCACCGTGGTATCGGCCAGCACACCACTGCTGCCGTCCACGTGTACCACTTCGCCCGTGCGAATGCGCACGGCAAGCCCCTGACCGATACCCACCTGCACGCTGGGTACGAGGGCGTCATCGCGCAGCGGGCCTTCGCCAATCAGTGTACCACGCCCTGTCGCGATCAGACCCAGCACGGCACGAGGCAACACCGTCCCCGCACTGGCGATCACCATCACGCGCTTCGGAGTGGTACTGCGCGCCACCACCAATACACCATCACGGCCGAGCCACGAATCGTCGTAGGTCCAGGTACCCTGCACATCCCGCGCGCCACCCACCCGGCGCACACGGACCGTACTGCGGGAGAACGGCACGGTAGCCAGGCGTTCACCCAACTCCATCCGAGCGATGAACGCGTCGAGGCTGTCCGGATCGGCAGCCGGGCCACTGGTGCGCAAATCCAGCACCACGCGGGCAGGTGCGCTGACCAACGCGTCCCGCAGCGCCACTTCAGCGCGCGAGGAATAGCGGGTGGCGGTGGGCATCGTCACCACCAAAATGCTGTCGGCGGTGCGCTCGACCGAGATCTCACCAGCGGCCACATCAGCCGCACTCCCACGATCGGCCGTGCCAGCCGCCTGCAGCGGTTCGACCCGCGTGAGGGGATCGTTGAGTGCGGCCAGAAACCGGGCGTAGGCCACCTGCAACAGCGCGGGATCCTGCGCCCGCCGCACCAAGGTCACCGCACGGATGAATGCCGAATCGAAGGGCGCGCCGCGCACCGCCACCGCGGGATGATGCAGCGACACGAGGTGCCACACGTGTGTGAGCTGCACCAGACGCGCCACACCCGCCGAATCTGATGCTGCTGGATCGGGCTCGGGATCGGCCGGCGCATCGGGCATGCTGACACGAGGCGTTTCGATCGGCCGTTCGATCAGCTCGGTCGATGGGCCGGCCGGCGTGGCAGACTTGCCGAGTGCACCACCCAATGGCTGGCACGCGGCCAGTGTCAGGAACGCCGTGGCGCACAGCAGCCGTGGAAGCGCTCGCGGGAATACTCGCGGAAGCGGGTACCGCGCTGGGGCTGGTCGCAGATCGCGAAGTGGCATATTGCCTAAGATACTCCACTGTCCGGATCTGCCACCTGCCTCCGCTCATGTCTGAATCGTCTGCCGCTTCGTCGACGGGTTCCTCCGCCACCGCGCGACTCTATTACGACGACGCCACCCTGGCTCGTTTCAGTGCCACCGTGACCGGCGTCGCTGGCGATGGACGGATCGTCTATCTCGATCGCTCGGCGTTCTATCCCACATCGGGCGGACAGCCACACGACCTGGGATGGCTGGCGGATATTTCCGTGGTGGATGTGGTGGACGAAGACGAACGTGTGGCGCATCACCTGGCCGAACCGCTGGGGCTGCCGATTGGCGCGATGGTAGTGGGGTTGGTGGATATGGCACGCCGCTTTGATCACATGCAGCAGCATACCGGGCAGCACCTGCTGTCAGCGCTGATGGCTGATCGGTACGGATGGCCCACCGTCAGTGTGCACTTCGGCGACATCACTTCCACGGTGGATGTGGCGGCGGCCGAGGTGACACCGGCGCAGTTGATCGAGATCGAGCAGCGGGCCAACGCGCTGGCACTCGACAATCTCGAAGTATCGGTGAGCTATGAAGACGCTGAAACGGCGTCGGGGCTGCGCAAGGCCAGTGATCGATCGGGCACGCTGCGCATCGTGACCATCGACGGACTCGATCGCAGTGCCTGTGGTGGCACACATGTGGCGCGCACGGCGGAAATCGGCGCCGTGTTGTTGCGCCGCGCCGAACGCACCCGCGGGCATACACGCATCGAGTTTGTTTGCGGACATCGTGCGGTGCAACGCGCACGACTCGACGCGGATCTGCTCACGCGGGCTGCACGACCGCTGTCGGCCGCACCCCACGACGTGCCGGCACTGGTCGAACAGATGCAGCAGCGTCTGCAGGATCTCGAACGGGAGCTCAAGCGCACCACGCTCGCACTCGCGGCGCACGACGCACTCGCGCATTGGAATGCCGCCATACCCGACGCCAACGGTGTGCGCCGTGTGCGTCTCACCGTGAATGGTGCGGTGAAAGACTCCGAAGCCCTGGCCCAACAACTCACCGCGCGCGGTGGTTGTGTGGTGTTGGTGACAAGCGCCACGGTGGGTGGAGTACTGCTCGCAACGGCCGACGATGTGTCCATCGACGCGGGGCAGCAACTCCGCGCCGCATTGCAATCCGTCGGCGGCCGTGGTGGTGGTTCTCCGCGTGTCGCGCAGGGAGCCGTCCCCGGCGGCAGCGATGGGAATGCGCATCTGCGCGAAACCCTGGACGCGGTCGCCCGTATGCTCGGGTTCTAGCCGACGCGCGCCGTCCTCCATGGCGAAGTGTCGGCCCCCTTCACCGTGGAGTCATAGATGCCGTTCACCATCGCTCGTTCCGTGCGTCGCGCCGTCGCGTCGCCTGTTGTCTTCGCCGCTGCTATGGCAACTATTGCCACAGCGAGTCTCGCCACGTCTGCCACTGCGCAGGGTACGCGGTTCGGGACGCTGGCCGGCCCGGCACTCACCTCCATCACCGATCTCGACAAGTCCGCCGATGTCGGCATGGACGTGCTCACCAGCAAGAGCCGCATCGGTCTGCAGGGTGGCCTCTTCGCCACCATTCCCGTGAAGGGCGCGCTGTCGCTGCAGCCCGAAGTGCACTACTCGCAGAAGGGCGGGAAGCTCGAGACGAACATGGAAATGCCGGAAGAACTCGATGGCACGGACGGCCTCACGATGGGATTTCGTCTGGCCTATGTGGAGATCCCGGTGCTGGCGCGGATCGACCTCGGCAACCGCAACAGTTGGCATCCGTTCGTGACCTTTGGTCCGTCGTTTTCCATGCGGGCCTCATGCAAGGTGAGTCTCGAGGTGGGCGGAGCCGGATCGATGAGCACCGGCTGTGACGAGGGTGACCTGGGCGAAGAAGGCGAGGCGGCATCCCGTGATCCGTTCTCCAAGACCGATATCAGCGGAATCGCCGGCGCCGGCTTGACGGGATCGCTGCTGGGCCGCTCCGTATTTGTGCAGGCGCGATACAGCCAGGGCTTCTCCTCGATTGCCAAGGAGTCGACGGCCAACGTATCGCCAAAGAACCGGGGCTTTTCAGTGGTGTTCGGCCTCGGGTTCTAATTGCCCCCTCTGGCCACACCCATGCCAATCCCCCGTCCAGCCAGCACCGAATTTGCCCCTTGGGCGCAGACGTATATCGATTCAACTGATTCGATACTGTCTTCTGAAGGATACGATAATGTCGCTACATTACTGGAGCGACAGCCTCAGAAATTGCGGGAACTGCTGACCGGGGCACCGGCCGATATCGGTGGGTTTGCCTATGCTCCCGACAAATGGACGTTGGGCGAATCCCTGCTGCACGTGGCCGACACGGAGCGAGTCTTTGCCTACCGCTTGCTCCGCGTCGCCCGCGCGGACACCACGCCACTCCCCGGTTTCGACCAGGATGCCTGGGTGCCGGAAAGCCGATCCGCGCGGCGACCGCTCGACAGCATTCTGGCGGAACTGGAGTCGGTGCGGGCCGCCACGCTGGCGCTCGTGCATTCACTCGATGCCACGGCGCTGACGCGGGTGGGGGTCGCTTCCAACCATGCGGTCTCGGCCACCGCGCTCATCTGGATGATCACCGGCCATATGGCGCACCATCACGGGATCACTCGCGACCGGTATCTGGCCGCGCGCTGACCAGAGCGCGCGGCAATCCGGGGGCCGTTTCCGAAGCGGACCTTGGCTAGATTTGGGGGCTGCGGCGCGTCGGGATTCGATGGCGAATCTCGCGCGCCCACCCCGAATCGGCCCCACTGTGGGGCCTTTGCCTGATCCCTCCGGAGCGCTTTCGTGTCCGCGTCACCCTCTGCGTCTTCTGCTGGTTTGTCCGTTCCTGCCGCATCGCCCGAGACCGTGCGTCTGGCGATCGACACCGTCCGCACACTGGCCATGGACGCTGTCCAGGCGGCCGAGTCCGGGCACCCCGGCACACCGATGGCGCTGGCGCCGTTGGCGTATGCGCTCTATGCAAAACATCTGCGGCACGATCCGGCCGCACCGGATTGGGCTGACCGTGACCGCTTTGTCTTGTCAGTGGGTCACGCATCGATGCTGCTGTACGGCACGCTGCACCTGGCCGGCTACGATCTCTCGCTCGAAGAGATCAAGCACTTCCGTCAGTGGGACAGCCTGACGCCGGGACACCCCGAAGTGCACCACACCAAGGGTGTGGAAACCACCACCGGTCCGCTCGGACAGGGTGTGGCCAATGCCGTTGGATTTGCCGTCGCGGAAGCACATCTCGCGGCCACGTTCAATCGTGAAGGCCATGCGATCGTCGATCACTACACGTACTTCATCGCCGGCGATGGCTGCCTCATGGAAGGCATCTCGCACGAAGCGGCGAGCTTCGCGGGCCACATGCAGCTCGGCAAGCTGATCGGCTTTTTCGATGACAACGGCATCACGATCGATGGCAGCACGTCACTGACCTGCAGTGATGATGCCGCCAAGCGCTTCGAATCGTATGGCTGGCAGGTGCTGCACATCGCCGACGTGAACGATCTTGCGGCCATCGATGCGGCGATCGCGGAAGCGAAGGCCGACACGCAGCGTCCGTCGATGATCATCACGAAGACGCACATCGGTTTTGGTTCACCGAATCGTCAGGACACCGCCAAGGCTCACGGCGAACCGCTCGGCAAGGACGAAATCACGCTCACCAAGCAGGCGTACGCCTGGCCGGGCACCGAGCCGTTTTTTGTGCCCGATGCCGCGCTCGCACATTGGCGTGAAGCCGCTGCTGCGCGTGGCGCCACACATGCCGACTGGAAGCAGACGTGGAGCGCGTATGAAGCCGCGCACCCGGAACTGGCCACCGAACTCTCGCGTCGTCTCGAGGGCAAGCTGCCCGCATCACTCGATGCGGCGTTCCCCACCTTCGACGCGAAGAGCGGCAATGTGGCCAGCCGCGCGGCGAGTGGTGTGGTGGTGAATGCCATCGCGCCGGTGCTGCCGGAGCTCATCGGCGGCAGCGCCGACCTGTCGGGTTCCAACCTCACGACCGTGAAGGGTGCGCCGCTGTTCTCGGGCGCGAATCCGGCCGGCCGCAATTTCCCGTTCGGCATTCGCGAGCACGCGATGGGCGCGATCATGAACGGTATGGGCCTGCACGGCGGTGTCATTCCGTACGGCGGTACGTTCCTCGTGTTCAGCGACTACATGCGTCCGGCCATTCGCCTGGCCGCGCTGATGGGTGTGCAGGCCATCTACGTGTTCACGCATGATTCGATCGGTCTGGGCGAAGACGGCCCGACGCACCAGCCGGTTGAGCATCTCGCCGCGTTGCGCTGCATTCCGAATCTGCTCGTGCTGCGCCCGGCCGATGCCGACGAAGTGAACGAAGCCTGGCGCACCGCGTTGCATCATCGCAGCGGCCCGTCGGCCATCGTGCTCACGCGTCAGAAGCTGTCGTACTTCGGCGAACCGGCGCGCGCCAGGACCGGTGTGCCGCAGGGTGCATATGTGGTGGCCGATGCCGCCGGTCGCGCACCGAACGTGGTGCTGCTGGCCAGTGGTTCCGAAGTGGAGATCGCCATTGCCGCGCGCGAGAAGCTGTCGGGCGAAGGCATTCATGCACGCGTGGTGAGCTGTGCCAGCCTCGAGCTGTTCGCGCAGCAGCCGGTGGAGTACCGCAATCATGTGCTGCCGGCCGGTGTGCCGCGCGTGGCCGTGGAAGCCGCGCATCCGATGCCGTGGTATCGCTGGGTCGGTGATACCGGTGCCATTGTCGGTATCGAGCGCTTCGGCGCCAGCGCACCGTATCAGGTGCTGTACGAGAAGTTTGGCATCACGGTCGACAACGTGGTGCGTACGGCCAAGTCGGTGCTCTCCTAACAACACGACGTGTAACACACGACGCACAACACGCTCAATGCAAAGCGGGCCCGGGAGATTGTCCCGGGCCCGCTTTGTCATTCACCTCTCAGGCCGTTACTCGCAGCCGGAGACTGCCGTTACGGGCATCGCGCCAAGCCTGTCGCCGGGCAACGCTCCGGATCACGTGCCGGTGCGCTGGACTGACCACCGGGGCCGCCAAAGGTGTAGAGCGGAAGACGCAGCGTCTGCAGCTCACGGCCCGGAATCGGCAGTTGCACCGGTGTGTTCTCTGGCAACGTCTGCCAGCCACGGGCATCGAGGAATGCGATGACACCGTTCACACCCATGCCTTCGATGCCCTTCTCGTAACGCAGAGCATCCCACAGGCTGCCGCAGCCACCGGCTTCCTTGCGCGGTACGCAGCCGGGTTCATTCGGCGGCCCATCGAGCGTGACCGGCGGCAACTGGCCGTTGGCCACACGCGACTTGTTGATGAGCGGCACAGCTTCTGCAGCACGACCCAGTCGGATGAGCGCCTCGGCCTTGAGCAGATCCATCTCTGCCACTGTCATCGCGACCTGCGGGCCGGTCTGCCACGTCACATTGGTACCGGCACGCAGGAAGTAGTAGTGCGACCAGCGATAGCTACCACGGTCGGCGGCAAAGATGTTGTTCAAGTTGTAGCCGGCATACTTGCCCGGCGTGGCCGGTCCCCCCGCGCCCTGAATGCGGCGGTCCTTCGTGCGCATCTGGAACGGCTGACGCGCATCGTTGGCCGTCGCCACCCAGTTCCTCCAGCCATCCGAGGAGTCGGCGGGGCCGATGAGCCAGTAGCTCGGGCGACCGAAGTCGGACGGACGGCCCGCGGTGCGAAGACGTGCCACCAGGCGCTTCCAGTCATCCCACAGGATGTCCGGCTGGGCCGTCGGCGTGTAGTCCGCGATGATGCCAGCGTCCACGCGACGGATCACTTCCGCCCAGTTCACCGCTGCGCGCTCCGCACGCGAGCGCGCGTTGTACACCAGAATGCGTGCCGCATACGAGTTGGCGAAGCGCACGAACTGGTCCTTGGTCATCGCCTGGAACAGCCACGACTCCACCGGGAACGTCATGGTGGGATTCGCGTTGGCGATCGCAATGGCAGAATCGAGCTGCTTGATGGCAAACGGCGCGATGTCCTTGTACTCGGTGAACTGCGGCGTCGTCATCGTATCGAGCTGGGTGAACTCGTCGATGATGGGCCCCTTGTCGAAATAAAAGGCCACGTGACCGTACGACAGGCCCTGCATCAGCTTGCCCATCGCCTTGGCACGCGCGGTGCGCGTCGCGTTCTCGATCACCAGTCCGTTGTTCACGGCGCTGACCACGTCGTTCACCGATGAGATCGTGCGATAGAGCTGGTACCACGGCTGTTCGTTGACCAGTCGGCGCACATTCACCGGGCTGTTGTTCCAGCCGATGCGTGGCTCCGCCGACATTTCGAGCTGACCGAAGTCGGCAAATCCCGACGTGATTTCGCGGGCCATCGTGCTGAACGCCCATGCCGGATAGTCGTCATGGCCAGCCACCGGCCACCACGTACGGAACGACGAGGCCACAAAGGTCTCGGTGGTGAGCGCCTGTGCGGTGGCACGGGCGGCATCAGGCCGATTCGGGTTCACCACATCGAGGTCCTGACAGGACGCTGCGATGAGGGTAAGACCGATTGGCAGTGCGAACTTCTTGAGTGCTGTCATGTGAATGGCTCGTCGGTCAGAAGATGATCTCGACGCTGCCCGTCACCGTGCGATAGCGCGGATAGGCAAAGCTGTCCAGACGATTGAGCACCGATCCGACTTCGGGATCGTAGCCCTTGTACTTGGTGAACGTGAGCATGTTGCGGCCGATGAGCGACAACGACGCCTGGCTGGCGCCGAGGCGCGCGAGGGCGCCGCTGAAGCTGCTCGGCAGGCGATACTTGAGGGAGAGTTCACGAAGCTTCACGTAGCTCGCGTCTTCCACGAAGTAGTCCGTCGGGCTGTTGGCGGCATACAGCGCCACGTAGTAGTCCGTCGGCTTCTTGAGCTCCTCCGGCTTGCCGGCCTGATCGACATCCGCGTGCCGGCCCCACTGATACATGCGCTGGCGCGTCTGGTTGTACACGTCGCCGCCCACCTGCGCGTCCCACAGCATGAACACCTGCAGGTTGCGCCAGCCGATCGTGTTGGAGATACCGAAGCGGAAGTCGGGGTTACCATCACCCATGCGCTTCACCGCAGCGCTGCCGGTGGAATCGACGGCGGTGATGGGCTGACCCCAGCGATAGACGCCGGATCCGATCGTCACCGCGTCCGATGCCCACTTGCCGCTGGTGTAGCTGTTGCCGTTGCCGACGTAGACCAGCAGCCCTTCGTCGTTCACCTGGAATTCGTTCGCACGAGCCTGCGCCGCGGCCGGCAGTTCGCTCGCGTCCTTGATGAAGCGGAAGCCATACATATTGCCGAGCGTTTCGTTGCCGCAACGGAATCCAATCGTTCCCGTGGTGAAGCAGGGGAGATTGAAGTCGGTGATCTTGTTGCGGTTGCGGTCGGCCACGAGGCCGGCACGCCATGTGAAGTTCGGCTTGCGCACGAGCTGCGCCTCAAGCGTGCCTTCCCACGAATTGCCTTCCACCGTGCCCGCGTTCCGCCACTGGTTCGCGTATCCGAAGTAACCGGCCAGCGGTACCAGCAGGAGCTGATCGGTGGTCTTCTGCCGCGCCCGCGAGATCTGCAGCGAGTAGCGGTTCTTGAAGATGGCATCGAAACCGAATTCCGTTTCCTTCGAATATTCCGGCTTGAGGAAGCGGTTACCGAGGTTCGCCTTCACCAGACCGCCACCTTCGGTGAAGTTGTAGGTCTCGTACTGATCGGAGAAGTCAGGACGTCCGCCCGCGGTACCCTGCGAAGCGCGGATCTTGAAGTCGCTGATGAAGCCCTTGAACGGGAACCACGACTCTTCCGACATGCGATACGCCGCGCTGGCGCGGTAGTACCAGTTTTCCTGCTCTTCCGGGCCGAACAGCGAGCTGCCGTCGAGACGGGCCAGACCGTCGATGATCAGCTTGCCACGATAGTCGGTGGCCGCGCTGACAAAGAACGAATTGGTCTTGATGGTTTCGCTGTTGGACGACACGAAACGCACGGTGGCGTTGTTGAGCGCGTTCACACCGGGCGTGGCGAAGATCTCACCGCTGGCGTTGACCGTGTTGTTGGTCTCGCGCTCCATCAGGCCGCGCACCGTGGAGCGCAGCGTGAAGTCGCCGACCTTCTTGAGCAGGTTGGCCGACAGCGACGCGTTGAGCGCGTTGGTGATGCCGTTGAAACGCGAGATTGCGCCGGGGCCGCCATTGGCATAGCCCTCGGTCTTCACACCCTGGTCGAGGAAGAAGTTGTTGTCACGGTCCGAGCGATCGAAGCTCAGGTTGCCGTCCACCGTGAGCCAGGAGCGCGGGGTATACCGGCCCTCGAGGCTGCCCTGGAGGCGAGCACGGTTGCGATTGTTCTTCTCGGTGGAAAGCACATACAGCGGGTTCTCTTCACGGCCTTCGAAGTCGGGCTGGAAGATGTACTTCGTGCCGTCCGGGTCGGGCTGACGCAGGTCGACGTCGGGCGCCTGGTTGATCAGATCGAAGAACACGTCGCCGTACAGATTCTGACGCGTGGACTTGCTGTAGTACGAGCTGACACCGAACTGCAGATCGCTGCGCGGACGGTGATCGAGATTGAAACGGAAGTCGTTCTGGTCGTAGCGGCCGCTGTTGAGCACCACACCGTCTTCGCGCTGGTTCACGTAGGCGAAGAACCAGTTCGTCTTGCCACCGTTCTGCGCAATGTTGAGCGAGTTGCGCATGAAGTTGCCCGGATCGAAGAACCGGTCGACCTGGTCATACGCCGTACCCGGCGCGTACGGACGATCCTGGAATCGCACAGGCAATGGTACACGCTGCTCACGCGGCACGAGCTGGCCGGCGGCATTGGTGTAGTTGCCGTTTGCGTCGGAGTAGTAGTAGTGGTTCTGAGCCCAATCCACCTTCCGCGCCAGCGAGTTCGAACCCCACTCGGAACGCACCGTGAACTTGGTGGTGCCTTCCGCGAGGCTGTTACCACGACGCGTGCGGATCTGAATGACGCCGGCCGAGGCGCGCGAGCCGTACAAGGACGCCGCTGCGGCACCCTTGACCACTTCGACGCTCTCGATGTCCATCGACTGGAGGTCGGCGCTGGCCGCATCGAACGATGCCGACTGGATGACACCGTCCACCACCACCAGCGGTGAGTTGCTCTTGCTGATGGACGTCGGCGTACGGAGCTGAATGTTCGTGCCGCTACCGGCCTGGCCGGTGGGCACCACACTCACGCCGGCGATCTTGCCCTGAATCGTTTCCAGGGCGTTGGTGGCCGGCACGGGGGCGTCTTCTGCCGAGACGCGACCAACGGAGAACGGCACGCGTGTGCCGCTGGTCGGATCGACCACGCCGGTGGTGACCACGGCCTGGAGGTTCAGCGCCGCCGCATTCATCGTGAGGTCCAGCGTGAGCTGCTCTGTCCCCACCGTGATTCCCGAGCGAACCAGTCGTCGATACCCCAATCGGATGGCTTCAAGGCCATAGCTGCCCGCAGGCACATTCACAAAGGTGTATCGTCCATCAGCATTGGTGCGGGCTTCGAGACGCGTGGTGCCACGCGCCAGGAAGAGCTGCACCGACTGCAGGGGTTGTCCGGTAGCGGAATCAGAGACCGTACCGACAACGCGGCCGGCCGCTCCTTGCGCTGACAACGGCGCTGTGGTGCCACACAAGGCACCGAACAGCAACGCCGTCAGCACACGGGCCACGGCAGATCGAGAGACCATCAGTCCTCCAGGAGGCGGAATAAGGTGACGCTGTGTTCACCCCCGGTACGCCGCACGATCGGGAGCCGTTGACCGCGGCGTCATGGCGTCCGGCGGTCGGGCGGGAGTGAACGGCTAACCTATCCTGCACACGGGAGGAGGGAAAGCACACGAGGCGAGAAGAAGGCCGCGTGCACCGAAGCGGCGCGCACAGTGACGCCGCATGCGCCTGGGTTGTTGTCGCCGTGCCCCTGTTTCACTCCTGGCCTGCGCGATGACGTCGGTGCCGTGCTACCGCTTACGCAACGCCCGGCCGGCCAGCGCGCGGGTCAGCGATCCGTCGCGCACCGCCGCCTTTCCATTCACGAACACGAACCGCATGCCGGTGGCCAGTTTCGTGGGCTCCGTGTACGTGGCTTCGTCGCGAATGGTACGTGGATCGAACACGATCACATCGGCATACGCGCCTGGACGCAATGCCCCACGATCCGTGAGTCCATAGGTGCGTGCCACCTGACCCGATGATGCTTCCACCATGCGCGCCATCGTGATCACCGGCTTGTCGAGCACATAGCGGCGGATCTTGCGCGGAAATGTGCCGTACAGACGCGGGTGACCACTGGATCCGTCGGAGCTGGTCATCACGAAGGGATCACGCATGAACGTCTCGATATCGGATTCCGTCATGTTGAATGACGCCACACCCATGTCGAGCCCACGTTCAATGAGACCAAGCGCCGCATCCACCGCCGAACGCCCACTGCTGCGCGACACGTCACGCAGCGTCTTGCCGATGTACGGTGCCGAACCAACACCTCCGTTGATCAGCAGCAGTGTGCTGTCCCCACCACGGCGACGCAGGTTCTCTTCCATCTCCGTGAGAATGCGCGTCCGTGTGGCGCCATCGTTCGTGCGGGCAAGCAGAGAGTCACGTCCACCGGCTTGCACCCAGCGTGGCAACAGCGCCGCACTGAGGCCGGTGCCACTGGCCGTCCACGGGTACTGATCAGCCACCACCACACAACCGCGCTTGCGTGCCGCACCCATGATCGACAGCACGCTGTCGGCCTTGCCCCACACATCCACACCCAGTGCCTTGATGTGGCCGATGTTGGTGGTGAGTCCCGATTCGCAGCCGATGCGAATGGATTCCTGCACGGATGCAAACAGCCCGATGGTGTACGAGCTCTCGTCGCGCTGGTGCGTATCGTACACACCACCGAATGGTCGCGCCGCAGAGACCACAGCCAGCACTTCATCGGTGGTGGAATACGATTGTGGCGCATAAAAAAGACCGGAGCCCACCCCATAGGCCCCCTCTTCCATGCCTTTCACGATGAGCGCACGCATCGCGGTCACCTGTGCCGGTGTGGCCGGTGCCGATGACGCCCCCAGTACACGCCCCCGCACGGTGCCAAAACCCACGAGGGCATACGTGTTGGTGCCCAACCCGGCGCGCTCGGCAGAATCGAGCGCGATGCGCACATCGATGGGACCTCGACCATCGGCACCCAACACCACGGTGGTGACACCCTGCATGAGCGATGAAGCATTCTGCCGCGCCGTGGCATTGAGCCGAGGCAATCCTTCGTACGCGTGGGTGTGCGGATCGATGAATCCCGGTGCGACGATCAATCCTCGCGCATCGATGCGTTCCCGCGCGACGACCCCTCGAGGTACGGCGCCCACAAATCGGATGCGATCACCGCGCAGGCCAATGGCGGCTGTGCGTGCCGGCGCGCCGGTGCCGTCGTACACCTGACCGCCCGTGATGAGCACATCGACAGTGTCGGCCGTCTCCTGAGCCTGTGCCGCGCCGGCGAGGCAGAACAATCCGGCAAGACCCGTGCAACACGTGAAGAAGGCGCGGGCGAACAGGGAAACACGAGGCGAGATCATGAGGTGGGAATTGTGAAATCGTTCAGTAGTCGTTCAGCAATCGTTCAGTACTCGATGTGTGCAATGAGCGACCATCGTCATGACATGCCACGTCGCGTGAAGACCAGTGCTGCCGCCGCGAGATCTTCGAGGGCATGGCCCACGGACTTGAACATCGTGATCTGTTCGGCGTGCTGCCGGCCCGGATGCACGCCCTGCAAGACCTCGCGCAAGTCGGCCTGTAGATGATCGCGGCCAATCGTGCCATTGGCGAGAGGCTGGAGTACATCACCGGCTTCCCGCAGCGCTGCGTCGTAGTCATCCACCACGAGCACCGAGCGACGCACCGCCTCGTCGTCCACTTCGCGCATGGCTGGGGTAAACGCCCCCACGAGATCGACATGTGTGCCGGGTTGCAGCCATGCCCCCTGCACCACCGGCTCGGTGGCCGTGGTGGCACAACTGATGATCTGCGCGGCACGGCAGCCCTGCTCGAGCGAATCGATGACCTGTACTGTACGGGCGATATCGGGCGTCTCGCGCTGCCATTCGCTCCGCACGGTCTCGGCGAGCGCGTCGGCTCGATCCGGTCGTCGCCCCCAGATCAGCACCCGTCGGAGAGAGGGTCGCAGTGCCACATGGGCACGTGCCATCCAGGCGGCGAGGCGGCCGGTACCCACGACGAGCAAGGTGTCGGCTTCCGCCGGCGCCAACGCACGCGCGGCCACCGCCGACGTGGCCGCCGTACGGCGTACGGTGAGCGCCTCCCCATCGAGTAGCAGGCGTGGCGCACCCGTGAGCCGGTCGAGCAGGAGATAGCTGGCGTCCACGGTGTGCCCACCATGCCGGGGTGCGTCGGGCAGCACGGTCACCAGCTTGATGCCGATGTGCTCCGTATTCCAGGCCGGCATCAGTAACAGGATGTCACTGGTTGACCCGGTCGCCCCCGGTGCCACCAGCGGATGCGCGTGCCTCGTGGGAACCGCCGGTGGTGCGCGGAATGCGTCGCTCAGCGCCGTGGCCAAAAGCTCCCAATCGAGCAGGGCGTGGATCTGGTCAGCGGTGCACTGCGGCAGCAGCTTCCGGTCGGCAGAGGATTCGAGAGACATAGGCAGCAATTCTACATCCGCATCGACGTGAGGAGACGGGATGGAGCGTGTGGTTATTGTGGGTGGCGGCGTGATGGGCTCAGCGGTGGCCTGGTTTTTGGCTCACGACCATGGAATACGCGCCACGGTGCTGGAACGCGACGCGTCCTACACCTGGGCATCAAGCGCCCGCTCAGCCTGCGCCATCCGGCAGCAGTTTTCCACCGCCATCAATATCCGCGTCTCGCAATCGAGTCTCGCCTTCTATCGCGCCATCGGTGAGGCCCTGAAGGTTGGCGATGACCGACCGTCCATTGGTCTGGTGGAGCCGGGCTACTTGTATCTCGCGGCTACCGGCGATGGGGCGCTGCTCTTGCGTGAGCAACACGCGCTCCAGGCATCACACGATGTACACACGGCACTGCTCGACGCGCCGGCGCTTTCTGCCCGCTTCCCCTGGCTGCACACCGACGACGTCACACTCGGCTCGCTGGGTCTCTCCACGGCCACCAGCGGTGAAGGTTGGTTCGATGGCTATGCGGCCATGCAGGCATTCCGCCTGGCGGCCATCGCGGCGGGTGCGGAATTCGTAGAAGCGGAAGCAGACCAGTTCGAACGACGTGATGACGGGCATGGAGCTCATGTGCAGGCGGTGCGCTGCACCGATGGTCGCGTCTTCCCTGCCGATGCTGTGGTGATTGCGACGGGTGCGTGGTCGGGCCATGTGACCACTCGACTCGGGGCGCCATTGCCGGTGTTTGCCCGCAAGCGCGATGTGTTCGCCGTCGAAGCGGACATCGCGCTGCCTGACGCGCCACTGCTCATCGACCCGTCAGGCGTGTGGTTCCGTCCCGAGCAAGAGCACGGGCGCTTTCTCTGCGGTGCGCCGCCACGCATCGACGACAACGATGTGCCACTCGATCGAGTGGATCATGCGTTGTTCGAAGAGTTCATCTGGCCCGCTCTCGCGCATCGGGTGCCGGCGTTCGATGCGCTGCGTGTCACGGCGTCGTGGGCTGGCTACTACGAGATGAACGACTTCGACCACAACGGACTGGTGGGACGCATGCCGTCATTCGACAACGTGTACGCGGCGTGTGGATTCTCCGGTCACGGACTGCAGCAAGCACCGGCGGTCGGGCAAGGGCTCGCGGAACTGATCGCGACGGGGGCCTATCGATCCATCGATCTGGCACCATTCGGGATCGAGCGCATTGCTGAAGGACGGCCGTTGCTCGAACGCAATGTCATTTGATGCGTTGGTACGAGAACAGCAACTGCTTTGCCACGGATGACACGGAAACGCGCGGAAACTACACGGATACTGCGTGGTGCGCCGCTGTTCACTACAAACATCATCTGTCACTCAGCGAAGATGTTTGAATTGAAAGCGGTTCGATCCGTGTAGTTTCCGCGCGTTTCCGCGTCATCGGTGGCAAAGAAGTTCAGTGCAGTTCCCGCTGTTCGTATTTGAGCTTCGCGATCAGGCCCGGCGACGACGCGCCGCCAGCCCGACGGCTGCCAGACCAACCACCAGGAGCGTCACGGTCGACGGCTCCGGCACCACACTCGCGCGCGCGGATGCTGCATACAGACCGTCGCCGAAGATCTGCGCGGTATATCCGGCTCCATTCGGTCCACCCAGCGACAGGCTGTTGCCGTTGTTGGAATAGAGCTGCGAGACCCCGCCGAAAAGCCCGGCACCATAGGGTGCGGCGGACGACCAGGTGGAGGTGTTGTGAACACCACCGATGCCGTTGTATGAGGCGGCGGCCTGGATGCCAAAATGGCCAAGGAACGTGTTGAACGCCGCCGCCTCGTTGGCCGAGGACATGACACCAGTCCCCAGATTCACGAACACACTGCCACCGCCCAGGACATAGCTCTGTAGATCGGCCTGCAGTTGGGCATTGCTGCTTGCTGCGATCGTGCTCGCGTCGACAAAGACGGCGCTGTATCCGGTGAACACCGCCAGACTGGCGCCGGAATTGTTGTTGGTCGTGGAAAAGGTGTAACCGCCAGTGCTCAGGTCATTGCCAATGGCGGACGTTGGAAACCCGAAATTGCCGCTGGCGATCAGCACCGAACCGGAGGTGCCGCCCGTGAGCCATGAGGCCAGGTTGCGGGTGAACTGCGTCACGTTCCCCGCACCCGCCTGCGAGATGCCCGACTGGTCGAGTGTCCATTCGTCGTTGTTGACGAAAACGCGACCTTGCGCTTCGGCTGAGGAAAACGACGACACCAACAGCGTGAGGACGGCAGCACTGCGGAGGAACGTCGATCGGATCATGGAGGTGTCCAGAAGGTGGGCGGTCGCGAGCAAGCGGTGTGACGTGCTTACCGCAAGATGAGCGCCACCTAATCAGTGACCAACTGCACATTCGTCACCTTGATTTTGCGCGTTTTCGGGCGCCTTCCGGGGTGATCGTGGCGCCGATGTCGCATCGGTGCGGAATGGCCGCTACAGTCCGGTCCGGCCTTTGCGGGTAACGCCCAGCGTTACGGCCATGCCGAGCAGCGCGAGTGCCCCAAGCGCGAGAAAGGCGCCGGTCGTGCCGCCGGTCGCCGCTCGCACGCGGCCAATCAGATCGGGGCCAAAATGTCCGCCAAGATTGCCGATGCTGTTGATCCAGGCGATGCCGGCCGCCGCAGCAGAGCGCTGCAGGAATGAGGTGGGCAATGACCAGAAAGTCGCGAAGAAGGCCAGCACACCACTGGCCACCAGCGCGAGTCCGATGAGCGACGGAATGACGGCGTGTCCGACCAGCGACAAGGTGGCGTGACCAGCCGCCGTGACGGCCAGCGCTCCAGCCACGTGCCAGCGACGCTCACCAGTACGATCGGAATTCTGCCCGGCCCACACCATTGCCAGACCGGCCACGCCCCACGGGATCATCGACAGCAGGCCAACACGCAGGTACGCCGTGCGATCGATGCCCAGCTCCTGGATGAGTGTCGGCATCCAGAAGTTCACACCGTACAACGACACCGTGCCGGCGAAGTACACAAACGCCAGCGCCCACACGCGCCGATCTGTCATCGCCGCCTTCACGGTGGCTGGACCATGCCCACCGCTCATCTGTTCACGGCCCGCTGCCTGCGTTTGGGACGTGCGCGCTTCCTGATCCGCTGCCAGTCGACGTTCCACGACATCACAGTCGTGCGCTGACAACCAGCTCGCCTGTCGTGGACCATCGGGCAACCAACGCAGCACCGCCACGCCCATGAACACCGACGGAATGCCTTCCAGTACAAACAACCAGCGCCAGCCACTCCATGCACCCGAGCCATCGAACACGTCCATGATCAGCCCGGACAACGGCCCACCGATCACGTTCGCAAACGCAATCGCCGTCATGAACCACGCCACTGTGCGCGCACGTCGGGCGGCGGGAAACCAGTACGTGAGGTAGAGAATGATGCCCGGGAAAAACCCGGCTTCCGCAATGCCCAGCAGCAGGCGCAGGGCGTAGAACCCGAACACATCCGGCGCCACGCCGAACATGGCCGGCAAGGGTCCCCACGGAATGCGATCGACAAACGCGAACAGACTGGAGATGATGCCCCAACTGATCATGATGCGCGCAATCCACCGCCGTGCCCCCACCCGTTCCAGCAGCAAGTTGCTCGGCACTTCGAACAGGAAGTAGCCGAGGAAGAAGATACCGGCACCGAAACCATAGATCGCATCCGACCATTGCAACTCGGCCGCCATCTGCAACTTGGCGAAGCCGACGTTCACCCGGTCGAGATAGGCGACGATGTAACAGAGGAACAGCAGCGGAAGCAGCCGTCGCGCGATGCGCGAGAACATCGCATCATCGTCGTACTGCACGGTGGGGCGGTTGGACATCATGCGTCGAAGATACGCCCGGGGCCGACACATCGCCCGCTCGCGAGTGACCCCCTACTATTCAGCTATGGCCAAGCCTCCCGTCGCCCGCACAGCACGCAACGTCACCAAGTCGCTCAAGACCCAGGTCTCGACGCTCGGCACCACCATGGGTGCGTTCTGGATCACCTTCGTGGTGAACGGCATGCTCGGCGGCGCACTCAATCAGTTCGGCATCGTGCCACGCACGGTGAGTGGTCTGCGCGGCATTCTGTTCGGACCATTCCTGCACGGCAACCTGCAGCACCTGGTGGCCAATACCATCCCCTTCCTCGCCCTCGGCTGGATGGTGATGCTGCGCGACGCACGTCACTTCCTGCCGGTGACACTCTTCTCGATGCTGGGGGCCGGTCTGTTCGCCTGGACACTCGGTGCACCCGGTTCGGTGCACATCGGTGCGAGTGGCGTGATCTTCGGCTATCTGGGCTTTCTGCTGCTGGCCGGTGTGTATTCCCGCAGCGTGGCGAGCATCCTGCTCAGCCTCGTGACGGCGGCCTTGTGGGGCGGACTCGTGCTCGGCATCGCACCGGGCCAGGCGGGGATAAGCTGGCAGGCCCACCTCGGCGGATTCATCGGCGGCATCCTGGCGGCGCGGGCGTTTCGGAAAGCGCGCTGAGCGCATTGTCGGGTACACCAGAAGTCTCAGCCGCTGCGCCGTCTCCCGATGGCATCCACCACCAGATCAGCGATGGCCTTTGTATAGCGAACGGTAGCGCGATCGGGCACTTCGGTAGTGCCAACGCGGTCGCAATAGATGCAGCCCACGATCTTGCCCAGCACGATCAGCGGAAACACGCCGAACTGCGTGAGTCCCATGGATTGCACCCAACGCACTTCGAGCGTGGTCAGTGAGCGATCGGCGGGCAGATACACCGCCTGTCGTTGCTGCGTGAGTGATACGATCGGCCCACCGCGCACCGAGACGGCAAAATCGAACTGCGCGATGAGTGTTTCCACGCCTTCGCCCAGTCCGGTCCGCGCAATGAGACGCTGCCGATCGGGCGTGAAGAGACAGGCCAACGTGCGATCATACGGGCCACCGCGCATCACGGCTTCGAGTGCCTGCAACAGCACTTCACCCACTCCGGCGCCCGAGGCCACGTCCACCTTCTCTTCGAGTTCCTGACGTAGACGCACACGCAGGGCACCAGCGTCCACGTGGCCCGTGTCGGTGGGAGTGTCTTCGTCGCGCGCCGTGACGCTTTCTCCCAACGCACCACGTGCCGCCGTGGTGAGTTGACGGAACCGCATCCGATCAGTGGCGATCTGCGGATTCACGAACAGCTCCCGCGTTTCTTCCAACGCATCGGTGACAATGCCACCGATCTGCTCGCGCGTGAGCTTCACCTTGGCGCCGTGCTGCTCGATGACGGCGTCCACCGCGAGCGGGATGTCAGTGACATCTGCATCGAGCCGGTACAGGGCGTGCGTGAGATCGTGACTGAACGACGTAATGGCCGCGCCCACCGACGCGGATGCCGCCGCCCGGGCCCGGATGCCCTGTACCACGGTGTCCGGCATGCCCCAATGCCGCGAGACTTCCACACCGAGATCGGCAAACGGGAATCCCAGCACGAGACGCGTTGCCGCCGTTTCACTGCGCGTCCCGTCGGCCATCAGCGCACGGATGCGCGCATAGTCCTCCGGGAAATGCCCTGCGACCAGCACCTCACCCAGGTTGCGGAACATGCCACACAGATGCGCTTCCTCGGGGTCTTGCTGCAAACGGGCCGCTGCTGCACGGGCATGATTGGCCGTGAGCAACGACAGCAGCATGAGCTCCTTCAGCTCGGGCGACTTGCGTGCGTAGTTCTCGAACAACAGCAGGCTGCTGGCGAGCTGGCGTACGGTACGCGCCCCCAGCATCATCATGGCGTGGGTGGCGCTCTGGATGGGGCGGGCACCGCGCCGGTAGTGCACGCTGTTGGCGGTGCGGACCACCGACAGGGTGAGGCTGTACTCACGCAGCACGACATTGGCGAGTCGCTGCAGCGAGTGGGCATCGTCATCGAGCGCTGACAGCGTGTCGATGATCTGCTTGGACAGTGCCGGAAAGTCCGAGCCTTCGAGAATACGCGCCAGGCGTTGCCTGACGGGCATCGGATCATTCGCGGTATCGGCGGGGTCGTGCGGAGACATCATGGATAGTATCGGTAGGTGCACACGGTATTATCCATGGACTGGTGCCGCAACTGCACGGCCGGTGGAGCCGTCGTTCTTTCGATGGCCCTACGTTCCTCCCACTCCTCCCGTTCCGCTCCCATGCCTCGCTCCACTGCCTTCAGCCCGCGCGGCCCCCAGGCCATCGGCCCCTACTCCCACGCCACGTGGGCGGGTGACCTGCTGTACTGCTCCGGCCAGACCCCGATCGACCCGGCCACGGGGAAGCTCATCGACGGTGACGTCGGTGCGCAGACCAATCGGGTATTCGACAACCTGCAAGCCGTGGTGGAAGACGCCGGCCTGACGATGGACGATGTGGTCAAGTGCAATGTGTACCTCACCGACATGGCCAACTTTGCGGCCATGAATGCGGTGTACGGCACGCGTTTCACGGCGCCATTCCCGTCGCGCACGACGGTGGCCGTAGCGGGGTTGCCGCTGGGTGCGGCAGTCGAGATCGAGCTGATCGCGAAGAAGGGATAAGGCTGGACAGCAGGAAAACAGAACCACGACGTCAAAGAGGAGGGGGAACGGGGAAGAGTTGGGAGCGTTGCGCTCCCCGCCTTCCGGTTCCCCTCCCTCCTGACGTGGCGGTTTACTTTCGCGCCTCTGCAGCCATTGCCACGCCAGCACTGGCCAACACCGCACTCATGCGCTGCGCACGGGCCGTGAAGCCCTCGGCCTCGCGTATCGCCACCTGAAGCGCTTCACGGGCTGCCCGCGATTGACCGCGCAACGCCTCGCTCGGCACTTCCCACACCGCCAGCACATTTGTCTTGGTCGTGGCGACGCGACCCAGGACATTGATCTCATTAGCTGCGGCCGCCGCAGCACCACCGCCACCCGGACCACCAGCGGCCGGTGCTCCCACGCCGAACTTCGCGCGCAGGGCATCAAAATCGCGGCGGAACGCCGTGAATTGTGTTTTCACACTGTCCGGCGCCGTCGGCAGGGAATCGAGCTTTGTCGCGGCACGATTCACCTCGCCCATGAGCGCGGTCAGTGTTGCCACCGTAGGCATCGCATTCTGCTGCGCCCCATGCAGCTCCATGGCTGCGGCATCGTACGCCGTGCGCTGATCGGCCGTGAGCTGAACCTGCGGGTCCATCACCAGTGTGAGTGGCTTGCTGTCCACTTCCTTGCCGTCCACGAGCAGCGCGACCGTGTAACGCCCCGGCTTGACCATCGGACCGACCAAGGTGGCGGCGCCTGGACGCGGTGCGGCGCCGGCGCAGGGATTCTCCGCGTCATAGCCGATGGCCGGTAGCGGCTCCGGATACCCCGGAATCGGACGACGCGGCGGCGTGGTGTTGGCTGGACCACCCGGGCCACCGGCGGGCGGTGTCGTGTTTCCATCACGCACGGGCTCCACCCGCTGATCCCAGCACACCGACTGAATGCCCACCGCATTGCGATTGGTCGGCACCACGAGTTCACGCACCACCGCGCCCTTCGCGTCGCTGATACGCAACACGGGGTTGGTCACCGGACGACGGAAATGCATTTGCAACACCGCCTCCGTGGGCGGGTTCTCGCCGGTGAAGAACTGGTGACCCCAGAACTCGTCATTGCGATCGTCCTTGCTCTTCCACTGCAGCGTGATGCCCGGAGTGAACAGTGCAGCCTCCTTCTGCTGGGCCGCCGCATACTCCTGAATGGGCTCGAGATGATCCAGCACCCACAACGCGCGACCATGAGTCGCCACCAGCAACGCATTGTCGCGCGGATGAATGGTCAATTCGTCCACTCGCACGGTGGGCATGTTGCCACGCAGGCGTCGCCAGGTGAGCCCACGGTCGATCGACAGGAAGATGCCGGTCTCCGTGCCCACATACAGCACATCGGGATTCCGTGTGTCTTCGGTGAGCGTACGCACCACTTCGCCGGCCAGCGTAGCCGCCAAGGTGCGGAACGTGACACCGTAGTCGGTGCTCACCCAGATGTACGGCTGGTAGTCGTTCTGTCGATGATTGTCGACGGTGACGTACACGGTTGCCGCATCGAAGCGACTGGGCACCACCTCCGACACGAACGCATGTCCTGTGGGAAATCCAGGCAGGCTGTACGTGATGTTCTGCCAAGTCTTGCCATCGTCACGCGTGACACTCACCGTGCCATCGTCCGTGCCGGCGTAGAACACACCACGCTGCTTCGGCGACTCGGCCAGCGCCACAATCGACGGCCACTGCGAAATGCCATCGTTGCGGGCGATGGTGATATCGCGTCCGCGCTGCCCCATGGTGGTGATGGTGTCGCGTGACGCGTTCTGCGTGAGATCGGGGCTGATGGCTTCCCACGAATCACCACGATTGCGGCTGCGGAACACCTTGTTGGCGGCAGCGAGCAAGGTGCCCGGATCGTGTGGCGAGAACATCAGTGGCGTATCCCAGTGAAAGCGATAGGCCTCGCGTGGTGTCGCATTGCTCACATTGAGCGCGGTTGGACGAATGGACCGCGACTCGCCGGTGATCTTGTTGCGGCGGATGATGTTGCCATCCTGCGACTCGGTGTAGATGATGCGCGAATCGCGTTGATCGGGGATGGCCACGAAGCCGTCACCGCCGAGGATCTGGAACCAGTCGTGATTGAAGATGCCGCGATTGTGCCGCGACGCGCTGGGTCCGCACCAGTTGTAGTTGTCCTGCATGCCGCCGCAGATGTTGTACGGCCACTCCATATCGAAGCTCACATGGTAGAACAGTCCCACCGGCAAATTGGGAATGAACTGCCACGTCTTCGCGAGATCGTACGACACCGCCAGCCCACCGTCATTGCCGGTCAGCACGTGATCCGGGTTCTTCGGGTTGACCCAGATCGCATGGATGTCGTCATGCGTGACGAGCGCGGCATCGGTTTCGAACGTCTTGCCGCCATCGAGCGAGAGATGCAACCCCACGCCGCCCATGTACACACGATCCGGGTTGGTGGGATCCACACGGATCTGACTGAAGTACATCGGCCGAGCGTTCGCACTGCTCGTTTTGGTCCACGTCACGCCACCATCATCGCTGCGATAAGTGCCGGTGACCGATGCCGTTGGTGGTGTGGGCGCCGCAGGTACGCCTTCGGCACCCGCAGGACGACCCGGTGCCGAGGGGCCTTCAACGGTGGCATACACCACACGTGGTGAGGAACGCGCCACGTCCATGGAGATGCGGCCGAGGGTGCCGGCGGGGAATCCGCCTCCGGTCACCTTGGTCCACGATTCACCGCCGTTGACACTCTTGTACATCGCACTGCCGGTCCCGCCGCCATTCATGCAGCAGGCCGTGCGTCGACGCTGATACAGACTGGCATACAACACATTCGGATCGTCGGGCTGCATCGCGATGTCATTGGCGCCGGTGTCGTCATCGCCGGCGAGCACACGCGTCCAACTCTTGCCACCGTCGATGGTCTTGTACACACCACGATCACCGCCCGGACCAAACAGCGGACCGGTGGCGGCCACCCACACGATGTCTTCATTGCGCGGGTGAATGAGGATGCGATTGATGTGCTTCGAATTGGGCAGCCCCATCAACGCGAACGTGCGGCCGCCGTTCGTGCTCTTGTAGATACCACCGCCCCACGACGTACTCTGGCGATTGTTGGACTCGCCGGCCCCGACCCACACCAGGTCGGCGTTGCGCTGCGAAACCTCCACATCGCCGATGGCGATGAGTCCTTCGGTCTGAAATTGTGGCGTGAATGTGGTGCCGTTGTTGACGGTCTTCCACACGCCGCCGTGCGCCGTGCCGACGTAGTAGACCGCCGGATTGGCCTCGTACACGGCGACATCGGAAATGCGGCCGGACATGGTGGCCGGCCCGATCGAGCGAAAGTGCAGTTTGTCGAACGCATTGCCGGCAGCCGGACTTGCCGCCGGGGTCGGAGAAGGCGCCTGAGCGTGCAGACTGTCGGCACGCACGAAATGCATCGGGAGCTGCACGGGCTCGAGAGCGAGCGCGGTCAGCGCCAGCGGAACGCCCCAAAGGGCACGCTGGCGAAGCGGAGTGAACATGGGCGGGATTCGAAGCAGAGGTGGGACCTCACGCACAATGCCCCGGCCACACCCGGTTGCCGAGACACTGACGCCACAGCTAACGTGGCGAGGAACCACCCCACCGTCCATTCCACGACCGACCCGCTTCCGGCCTGCTCATGCACATCGAACACGATGCCGACGCTTTTCGCCTGCGCGTGCCTGTTTCGGCGTCCCCGCACGACGCCTGGCTGCTGCTCACCTCGCCCAAGGGCATCGCCAAGTGGTGGGGGCCACGGGTGTCACTCGACACGCAGCCCGGTGGAGCGCTCCAGGAGGTCTGGCAGGACGGCGACCGCGAAGTGACCACCTCCGGCACCGTCACACAGCACGAGCCCGATCAGGTCATCGAATTCACCTGGGCCGATCACGACTGGGACGCCAGCACGACCGTGCGCTGGTCGTGCGAACCCACGACCGAGGGCGTGGTGCTGCATCTCGAGCACCGGGGGTGGCACGCATTGCCGGCCGATCGTCGCGAAGTACTCCGTCAGGCCCATGTGGACGGCTGGTCAAAGCACCTCACCCGGTTTGCGGCACTGCACACGCTCACACGCGCCTATCCGGCCAACCAGATCACGGTGGAATGGCGCGAGGGACGCTGTGCGCACAGTGGCAACTGCGTGCGGGCGCTAGGCGTGGTGTTCAACCCGAAGCTCAAGCCGTGGATCAATACCTCGACCGCCAGCGACGACGAAATTCGCGCGGCGGTGGCCAAGTGTCCGAGCGGGGCACTCGCAATCGCGGAGTAGCAGCAGCACCGGGTCGCCACAACACGACCCGGTCGTCTCACCGCATGAAATGACAGCTATATCCGCCAGGATTCTTCACGAGATAGTCCTGGTGGTACCCCTCGGCGCTCCACCACTTCGCCTCGGGCACAATCTCGGTCACGATGGGCTTTGACCAGAGACCGCTCTGCTGCACCTGCGCCTTCACACGCTCGGCGGTCTCGCGCTGCGCGTCGCTCGTGTAGAAAATCGCGCTACGGTACTGCGTGCCGATGTCACCGCCCTGCCGGTTGAGCGTGGTCGGGTCGTGCATGCGGAAGAACCAGTTTTCCAGCAGTGACTCGTAGCTCAGCACCGTCGGGTCGAAGACCACGCGGATGCTCTCCGCGTGGCCACTCTTGCTGTCATGGGTGTCGTGATACGTGGGATTTTCCAGCCATCCGCCGGTATAGCCCACGTCGGTGTCGAGCACACCGGGAATGTCGCGCAGCAGCGCTTCCATGCCCCAGAAACATCCACCGGCAATGATCGCCACTTCCTGCGGCTGCGCGCCGTTGGCATCAGCCATGGGTTCCGCCGGAGGCCGCATCGTTGAAAAGCGACACATACTCGCCGTACCCTTCTCCTTCGAGATCGGCCACCGGAATGAATCGCAGCGACGCGGAGTTGATGCAGTACCGCATGCCGCCCTCAGTGCGCGGACCGTCCGGGAAGACGTGGCCCAGGTGGGAGTCCCCGTGTTTGGAACGCACTTCCACGCGGCGCATGCCGTACGCGTTGTCGGCATGCTCGGTGACGTTGGGCGCGACGGGCCGCGTGAAGCTGGGCCAGCCGGTACCCGAATCGAATTTGTGAATCGATGCGAACAGCGGCTCGCCGCTCACCACGTCGACATACAGCCCGTCTTCGTGGTTGTCCCAGTAGGCGTTGCGGAATGGTGGTTCGGTACCGCACTGCTGCGTGACCGTGAACTGCTCGGGCGTCAGAGTGCGGGCGAGTTCTTCCGCCGTCGGCTTGGTGTAGCCGCTGGTATCGCTGTTGGTGCTGCTGTTGGTCTTGCCGTTGGTGTCCATAGTCCTTCTTGTAGCCGGAAAGGTCAGCGACAGTTCCCGTTGATCGACGGACCGATGTATTTCGAGACCTCGAAGACAAACGGCTCGGTGCCTTCCATGTCGGCCGGGCGGGGCACCAGACGCGCCTGCACCTCCACCTGCTGGCCGCTGCCCGCGGGCAACTTGGCCGCGGTGTAGGCTTTCTCCAGCACCTTGTAGTCGCCCTTCATCATCACGGGGATCGTCTTGCCGGAATTGCATTCCCGCAGGGTGGGCGCGTCGGCCCAGTACACAAACGAGCCAACGTAGACCGCCGATTCGCTGATCGGATCCATCCCGTCAGCGCGGCGCAGGCTCATGGGCATCGGGCTGTCGATGGGCTGTCCGGCCTGATCGAGCATACGCAGGCTATCGCCCGGCATCAGGGCCCAGCGTCCCACCACGCCCGTGTCACCTTCGAGCGTCAGCGTTTTGCCGTCGAACTGGTATCGGCCCATGCGCACGAACGGCGTCTTGCTCTTGCCGTCATACGTTTCGCGCAGGCGATACAGGCTGTCCGGCCATACGGTCAGCGTGGTGATGAGGCCGGAACAATCAGCGCATGGCAGTGTCCCGTTATAGGTAGCCGGCGCGATGGACGCGATCGTGATCGCCGGGCCGGCCTTGGCAGCCGTCGAGTCGGCACCCTGTTCGGCGGTGTCGCCGCCACACGCGGCCAGCAAGGCTGCCGCCAGCGCCACTACGGGCGCCACCACCGTCTTCTTGATCATCTGTCTAGCTTTCCCGTTGTGAAGACTTTCTCGTGAACACCCAGGTGCAGACGCTGCGATTCGACAACCGCTTCGTCGACGAGCTCCCCGGGGATCCTGACCCGAGGAACCAGCGGCGACAAGTGCTGGGGGCCGCCTGGAGTGCGGTCCAACCCACGCCCGTGACGGCGCCGCAACTGCTGGCGGTAGCCCCCGACGTGGCCGCCATGCTCGGCTTTTCCCCGGAGCAGACCGCCTCGCCCGAGTTCGCGGCGGTGTTTGGCGGCAATGCGCTGCTCGAGGGCATGCGCCCGTGGGCCGCCTGCTATGGGGGGCATCAGTTTGGCCAGTGGGCCGGCCAGTTGGGTGACGGCCGCGCCATTTCGCTTGGCGAGCTGGTGACCACCGCCGGTGACCGCTGGGAGCTGCAACTCAAGGGCGCCGGCCCCACGCCGTATTCGCGCACCGCGGACGGACGTGCCGTGTTGCGCTCGTCCATCCGCGAGTTCCTGTGCAGCGAAGCGATGCATCATCTGGGGGTGCCCACAACCCGGGCGCTGTCGCTCGTGACCACCGGCGATCCGGTCGTACGCGACGTGTTGTACAACGGCAATCCAGCCCCCGAGCCGGGCGCCGTGGTGTGCCGCGTGGCCCCGTCGTTCGTGCGCTTTGGCAACTTCGAGATCTTCACGGCCCGACACGATCTCACCACACTCGCTCAGTTGGTCGACTTCACCATCGCGCGGGACTTTCCGCATATCGACGGCGATGTGGACGCCCGTCGTGCGGCCTGGTTCCGCGAGGTGTGCGAACGCACCGCGCATCTCATGGTGCACTGGATGCGCGTGGGCTTTGTGCATGGTGTGATGAACACCGACAACATGTCGATCCTCGGCCTGACCATCGACTACGGTCCTTACGGTTGGCTCGACAACTTCGATCCGCAGTGGACCCCCAACACCACCGACGCACAGGGGCGCCGCTATCGCTATGCGCAGCAGCCGGCGGTGGCGCAGTGGAATCTCATGCGCCTCGCCGATGCGATCGCACCGCTCTTTCGCGATGTCACGCCGTTGCAGGCCGGGCTCGATCACTACGGGGATGTCTTTCTCGTGGCGCACGAAGCCATGCAGGCCGCGAAGTTCGGCTTCGTGCGGCAGGGTCCCGACGAAGACGCGCTGATCACCGAAGCTTTTGCGCTGATGGAGCGTGTCGACATCGACTTCACGCGGTTTTTCCGCGCGCTGGGCGATGCCCCGGCAGCGCTGGGTGATGCCTCGGCCGTGACCGTACTGGGTGATGTCTTCTACGATGCCACGCTGCGCGACACGCACGCCGATGCGTTGACGGCGTGGTTGCGTCGATGGCATGTCGCCGTGGGACGACAGCGTCCCGATGCTGCCACACGCCGCACCGCGATGCACGCGGTCAATCCGTGGTTCGTGTTGCGCAACTATGTCGCGCAGCAAGCGATCGATGCGGCCACCGCCGGAGATCCGTCGCAGGTGCGGCTGTTGCTCGAGGTGTTGCGCCGCCCATACGACGAACAGCCCGAACACGCCGCGTTGGTGGCTCGGCGGCCGGAATGGGCGCGCCACAAGGTGGGTTGCTCGATGTTGTCCTGCAGCTCCTGAAGCCCGCTCCGGCGGCGATGGCCGAGGATTACCGCTCGGCCATCTCCGCCTGCTTCTGCACGATTGCCCCAACGAAGCGCAGGGCGTCCAACTGCGTGAACACGGCCCCTTCGCGTCCGTCGCCGACCTCGAAGATCTTCATGCCGATGCCGTCGATATCAAAGCGCAGGCGGCTATCGGCGTATTTCACATTCTGAATGTGCGTAGCGGGCACGCTCACCACGCTGTTGGGCAGGAAGACGTGCACCGAGTCGCCCACGACCTCGAGGCCCACGGTGCCATCCATGCTCATGATCTGAACATCCTGGGGGCCCAAGATCCGGGCTGAAGCCACCCGCTTGGCAGCGGCTTCGGCAGAGCGGGTCTGTTCGTCCTTGCAAGCGACGGCAAGCAGCAGGGCCAGGCAGAGGCCCGAGGTCAGGTGAGTTCGGCGCATGGGAGGAACGTGGTGCGTGAGCCGCTCACCGGCCAGTGGTGTCCGTCCCGTTCGACCGACATTTTCTCCGTATGAGACGGCGGGCGTTTCTGCTGGCGGGACTGGGCACGGGTGGCGCGCTTTTCCTCGGGTGGACATTGCTCCCCCCAAGACAGCGGCTGCAGGGCCGGCATGCGCCCGAAGTCCCCGCTGGCAGTGGCATCGTAGCGCTCAATGGCTGGCTCACGATCGCCCCCGACGATACGGTCACCATCGTGGCGCCCAAAGCGGAGATGGGTCAGGGCATTCACACGGCGCTGGCCATGCTGGTGGCCGAAGAACTCGACTGCGACTGGCAGCAGGTGCGGGTGACTCACAGTCCGATCGATCGCATCTATGGCAATGTCGCCGCACTGGTCGATGGCCTGCCCATCCATCCGGATCAACTGGACGCGCCGCTCGTGCGCGGCGTGCGGTGGCTCACCGCCAAAGTCGCTCGCGAGATTGGGGTGATGATGACCGGTGGTTCGTCGAGTGTGCGCGACTGCTGGATGGTGGCCCGCCAGGCCGGCGCCACCGCGCGCGAGGCATTGCTCTCGGCGGCGGCCGAGCAGACGGGTGTCCCGATTGCGGAATGTCGCACGGAACGTGGTGTGGTGGTGTGTGGCACGCAGCGCCTGCGGTACGGGTCCCTGATTTCGGCAGCGGTGCGTCAGCGCCCTTCCCGGGTGGTGCTCAAGACACCTTCGCAATTCACACGCATCGGCGTGTCCACGCCGCGTCTCGATGCGCGCGACAAGGTGCAGGGTGCGCCGCTGTACGGTATCGACGTCGCGCTGCCGGACATGCTGTATGCGGCGGTGGCCATGCCACCGGTGTTGGGCAGTCGACCGCTGCACTTCAACCAACAAGCCGCGATGGCCCGTCCGGGAGTGCGCGCGGTGGTGGCACTCGAAGGCACGCGTTATGGTGACCCGCCAGGCGTCGCGATCGTTGCCGAATCGTGGTGGCAGGCGCGCCAGGCATTGCCAGCGTTGGCCATCGAATGGAGCCCCAGTCCGCATGCGGCCCTCTCCAGCGACGGTATCATGTCGACGCTGCGGGAGCGCGCGATGCGTGGCGACGCGTTTGCCTTTCGCCGCAGTGGTGATGCCGAGGCGCTCGTGAACGCCCCCGGTGCGCGCGTGATGGAATCGCTGTACGAAGCGCCGTATCTGGCGCATGCGGCCATGGAGCCCATCAACGCCACCGCTCGAATCTCCCGCGACCAGGCGGAGATCTGGGTGGGCACGCAGGTACCGGGATTTGTGCGTGATGCGGTGGCGCATGTCACGGCGATCGATCCCTCGCGCATCACCGTGCACCAGTATCAACTGGGCGGTGCGTTCGGGCGGCGCCTCGAAGCCGACTACGCCGCACAAGTGGCAATGATTGCCAGAGCGATCCCCGGTGTGCCGGTGCAGGTGATCTGGACACGCGAAGACGACATGCGGGCCGATTTTTATCGACCGGCGGCGGTCACACGCTTCCGGGCAGCCCTGTCACCCACGGGCAACGTGCGTGCCATCGTCGTACAGTCGGCCAGTCAGGCGCCGTTCAAAGCACTGAGCCAGCGCGTGGGCTTTGTTCCCACCATGCGGGGGCCCGACCGCACCATGGCCGAGGGAACATGGGATCAGCCCTACGAATTCCCTGCTGTGCGGGCGGCCCATGCGGAGGTTTCGCTACCGGTGCCGGTGGGTTCGTGGCGCAGTGTGGGTCACTCACATCAGGCGTTTTTTCTCGAGTCGTTCATCGATGAACTGGCGCAGCAGGCCGGACAGGATCCACTGGCGTATCGACTCGCGTTGCTGGCCCGTCATCCCCGAGCGGCCACGGTATTGCGACGCGCCACCGATGCCGCCGGATGGAACACACCCATCGCACGTGGAGACGATGGGTTGCTGCGTGCCCGCGGACTCGCGCTGCACTGGTCGTTTGGCAGCTATGTGGCGCAGGTGGCGGACGTGTCGATCGACGGCGCGCAACAACTCCGTGTGCATCGCGTCGTGAGTGCCATCGATTGTGGCCTGATCGTGAACCCGGCCGGCGTGACACAGCAGGTGGAGAGCGCGATCATTTATGGACTCTCGGCCGCGCTGCACGGCGAAATCACGATCGAAAACGGTCGTGTGCGACAGGGCAATTTCCACGAATACCGTCCATTGCGTATCGACGAATGCCCGGTGATCGAAACGCATCTCATCGCGAGTTCGGAACCGCCCAGTGGTGCCGGCGAGGTGGCCCTGCCACCGGTGGCGCCGGCGGTGGGTAACGCCATCGCCGTGTTGATTGGTCGACGACTTCGGCAACTGCCGCTGCGTTTGACGTCGCGCGCGGTGCGGGGTGGTGCCGGCACATGAGTCAGGGCGCCCCGATCCTGTTGCTGGTGAACGGCCGTGAACACGCAGTGGCCATGAGCGAGGACACTCCGTTGCTGTGGGCGCTGCGTGAATCGATGCAGCTCATGGGCACCAAGTTCGGCTGCGGCATGGCGCTGTGTGGTGCCTGCACGGTGCATGTGGACGGCGCGCCGACGCGGGCCTGCGTGACACCCATCGGTACGCTCGCGGGTCGATCCATCACCACGATCGAGGGGCTGCAGGGCGCCGTGGTCGAAGTCGTACGCGCCGCCTGGGTCAACGCCGATGTGCCACAGTGTGGCTACTGTCAGTCGGGACAGGTCATGGCCACGACGGCGCTACTGCTGCAACATCCCATGCCCACCGACGCCGATATCGATGCAGCCCTGATAGGCAATATCTGTCGGTGTGGTACGTACCCACGCATTCGCGCCGCCATTCACGCTGCGGCACAACAGTTGCTCACCGCGTCGCCTGCGATGCCCACGTCCGATTCGTCGTCTGCTCCAACGCCTCCACCTCCATCGTCCTCGCCATGAGCCATACGCCGCTGTTTTTGTTGCGATCCTTGTCGGGAGCTTTCGTGCGCACGTTGATGGCAGGCACGATGCTCGCGGCCATGCCGCTGCTCGACAGTAGTGCTCTGCGCGCGCAGGCCGCCGCACCGATCATCGGGCGCTGGGATCTCACCGTGCAGGGCGCCAACGGCCCGTATCCGTCTTGGCTGGAAGTGAGTCAGTCGGGCGTTCGTACGCTGGTGGGCCGGTTCGTGGGATCGGGAGGCAGCGCACGCCCGATCGCGAAGGTGGAGTTTGTGAACAACACCATGCGGTTTGCGATTCCGCCACAGTGGGACGCAGAATCGAACGACCTGCGCGTGGAAGGCGCGTTTGCCGATGACCGGCTCACGGGCACGCTCACGACGCCGCGCGGTGATGTGCATCGCTTCGTAGCCGTGCGCGCCCCCCTCCTGCGTCGCACTTCGGCGCCGGTATGGGCTGCCCCCATCGTGCTGTTCAACGGCAAGACCATGGACGCCTGGGCGCCGCTCGCTGGCACCAGTCAGTGGTCTGTCGTGGATGGCGTGCTCACCAACCGGCGCTCGGGCGCCAACCTCGCCACCAAGCAGCATTTCACCGACTTCAAGCTGCATCTCGAGTTCCGCTACCCGAAGGGCGGCAACAGCGGCGTATACCTGCGCGGCCGCTATGAAGTCCAGGTGGAGGACAACGGCGATCTCGAACCCTCACCAGTGCATCTGGGTGGGATCTACGGTTTCCTGACCGCGAATGAGAACGTGTCCAAGGGGCCCGGCGTCTGGCAGACGTACGACATCACCCTCATTGGGCGCCGGGTGACGGTGGTGCTCAACGGCAAGACCGTCATTGCCGATCAGACCATTCCCGGCATCACCGGTGGTGCGCTCGACAGCAATGAAGGCGCACCGGGGCCGATCTACCTGCAGGGCGATCACACGGCCGTGGAATACCGCAACATCGTGATCACGCCCGCGAAAACGCCGTAACAAGACGTGATGGCGAAAGCCACGCCAAAGGTGTCAGGGCCCGCGCGGCACCTTTGGTGGACCACCGGCCGTCACGATCGCCTCACGTGCGCTGCGTCGGCCGAAAATCACGCCATGGACGCGGCGTGTGAAAAACACCAGCAGCAGGATCACGGCGACCAGCGTCAGGATCGGCAGGAAAATCGCCAACGCACTCGTCACCACCGCGCTGATCAGCTCCAGGGTGGACACCACCGGATTGCCCACCCCACCGGTGAGCGTGGTGCTTTTGAAGCGCGTGAACACGGTGGCGCCCTGCGTCATACCGGCCGCGCCGGCGGCGAGCACCACGGCACTCCACTTGATGAGCGGCGGCAAGTCTACCACCACCGATGCGGCGGCCAGCATGCCGGCCAGCATCGCAGCCGGCGTGGCCACGATATCGAGCAACTGATCGAGCCACGGCACCGCGTACGCGCCCACCTCCAGCACCGTGGCCGTACCGAGCGCGGCCAATGCTGGTGTGCTGGCCAGCCACTCGAAGCCCGGCGACAGTGGCAGCAGGCCGGTCTTCGCGGCCACCGCGGCGGCCAGCAGCGGGACAAACACGCGGAACCCGGCGGCGGCGGCGAGGCCAAGGCCCACCGCCACGCCCAGAAGAGCCTCTGCGGAAACCGGCAGCGCCATGATCATGCATGAGAGATAGTGCCTTCCCGTTCCCGGCGCGAATCCGACCGGCTACCCTAACCCCATGCGGATCTTCAGTTGGCTGTTCCTTGCAACACTCTCGCTGGTGCTCCTGGTCCAGCTCACCGTGCTCGGTGCGCCGCTGCGCGGACCTGAAGCGCCGGCGGGCATCATCAGTTTTGAACTGGCGTTCGCCACCGAACGAGCCGACGCCATCGTGCACGCCTGGCGCAACGCCGGGGTGTTGGAGACCGCACGCGTCAGTCTCGGGCTCGACGTGGTCTTCCTGCTCGTGTATCCGCCCTTCCTGGCACTGAGCGTCGGGCTCCTCCGGACCGTCGAGCAGCGCCACGCCGCCTCATCATTCGGCGATCTGGGGCGCCCCCTCATGTGGCTCGTGTTGTGCTGCGCGCCACTCGACGGTCTGGAGAACTACCTGTTGTGGCAGACGCTGGCGCAGGGGCCCACCCCAACGCGCGCCCTGCTTGCCGGAACGGCCGCAACGATCAAGTTCCTGTTGGTGGCAACGGCGGGCCTGTGGTGCCTGATCGCCGTCGCCCGGTTCGCCCGTCGGCTTTCGCGACGGGCGACCCGTTGATCGTATGAGGCCACGAGTTCCCTGTTGGTTGGCTCTTCACCCTGACGCACCCGGTCATGGCCACTGCTCCCGGCTTTAGCGGCATTCTGCTGCGCGCACTTGCAGCACTCGTTCTGGTTTTCGCGACCTACAACCCCGAGGGGTACTCGTACTTCCACTGGGCTCTCGCGCCGCTGATCTCCGGAGTGCAGACGGCCGGTCCTGCGTCCGTGAAGTTCCTGGTTGGTCTCGCCCTGCTGGCCGGGTGGGCCATCTTCCTCAATGCCACCCGCCGCTCCATCGGCCTCGGCGGCGCGGTCATCGTGCTCGCCATCTCGGGCGCACTGGTATGGCTGCTGCTCGACTTCGGCATCGTGAGCGCATCGTCCGGACGTGGCCTCACGCACGTGGTGTTGTTCTGCACCGCGCTGCTGCTGGCGGTGGGCATGAGCTGGTCGCATCTCTCGCGCCGGCTCAGTGGTCAGGTCGACATGGACCCGACCGACTGACGCGCATCACCACGTGTGCATGACGAAGGGGCTCCCATTGCGGGGGCCCCTTCGTCGTTCATGTCTGTATCACGATCGCGGGCGGACTTATTTGCCCAGGCCGATCGCGAGACCCGCACGAATGACCAGGTTCTGACCGGTGCCGCTGCTTCCGTCCACGGTGGTGTTCCCCATGCCGGGCACATTCACTTCCACATCACCGAAGCGAATCATGCCGAACGTGGCGCCGAGGTCGAGGTTCACACGCGGGGACATGCGGAACAGCAGTCCACCTCCGGCGTTGACCTGACTGCCGCTCGCCTTGGCCTGCACGTCCACCGTTTCGCGGCCATCGGACAGTGTGAAATCGATAGACTGGCGCAGATAGGCAAAACGCGCCGAGATGTATGGCGCGACCACCGTGCTGCCGACGTCGATCACCCGGCGCGGCTCGAAGAAGACACCGGTCAACTTCACCTGCTGTCCTTCAAAGCCCGGTCCATCGAGATCGTGGGTGGAGAGCTGCCCGCCGACACCAAAGGACCAAACGCTGGGCGTGTAGCGCAACTGCGCTTCACCACCCACACCGGGCTTGAGCCCTTCGTACGCGTCACCGTACGCGCCGACATACAGCCCCGACGCCTGAATGGACACACGCTGCGCCGACTGCGCGGCCAGGGGACCCGCGAGTGGGGAAACCACCATGCCACAGTACACGGCGGCGGCCAGCAGGGAGCAACGACGAACTGCAGACATGGACCGATCCTCGGGTTCTGGAGAGTCGGGAGAGCGCCACGCCACCATGACCGTGGATCTCCCTTCTATCAGCACACGCGCAGACCGGCCGCCAAATGGCTCATCGCCGGGAAATGCCAAGTGCCTGATGCGGGCATGAGCCGTTTTTTGCGGCGATTGCGCGTGAGGAAATGAGCGATGCCACGGGACCTGCCTCCACACGGCCCACATGCGCTCCACTTCCCGGTGCCGCCCGCACCGCCTCTCATGGAGATCCCAAGCAATGGAACGCGTCGTCCTCCGCCACCTCAAAGGATCGAAGGCCAGTCAGCTCGAGGAATTCCCGCTGGAGCAGTTTGGTGAACTCACCATCGGCCGCGATCCGAGCGCCGGCATCCGGTTCGATCCGGACAAGGACGATCTCGTCGGCCGCCAGCATGCCCGTATTGTCCGGGATCTCAAAGATCCGTATCGCTTCACGCTCACCGATCTCAATAGCCGCAACGGCACATTCCTCAACAAGCTGCGTGTGGTGGGCGATCGCCCGCTGCAGCCAGGTGATGTGATCCAACTGGGCGCTGGTGGGCCGGAGTTGCAGTTCGATATCGATCCGTTGCCGGCGATGTACGTGAAAGCCACGCGCCTCGATGGCCCGGTGGCCAGCGTGGCGGAGACGCGCATCGGTGGATCGGGTGCGGCGCCCAGCATGGCCGGCGGTTCGGGCAATGCACCGGGTGCGCCGAACGGCATCGGCAAAGCCACCGTGGAGCGCATGATCGGCGAGACCCGTAACCAGGGCCGTCGCAACATGTTTGCGGTGCTCGGCGTGGCGGCCGCACTCATTCTGGGTGTGGTGGGCTTCAATCAGATCCAGGCGGCGCGTACCGACGAGCGCGCGGACGCGGATCGCGCGCGTCTCGACAGCCTCGGCAAAGCGCAGGGCCGTGCTGGCGAATTGTCGAAGCAGATGCAACCGGCCGAGATCGCGGCCGCGCACAGTGGCGCGGTGGTGCAGGTCGATTTCAGTTGGAAGCTCACGCATCGTGGTTCGGGCGGACAGGTCTATCACCGGCTCGTGCCCAACGTCATCAAGATGCGAGACGGCTCACGCCGCCCCATCGTGGACAACGGCCGGCAGATGGTGCCCGCCTACGTGCAGGTGCAGAGTGGCGTGGAACCGGCGCTCACCCTCGATGCCAATTCGGGCGAACCGATCGGCGTGAGTTCGCGCGGATCCGGCTTCGTCGTCACGTCCAACGGGTTCATCATCACCAACCGTCACGTGGCCTACAACTGGCAGACGTGGTATCGCTTCGATGCCAACGATGTCGGCCCGATCATCGATTCGCGCACCGGTCTGCCGATGATGGACGAAGGCGGCAATGCGGTCGTGACCCGTCCGCCGGGACAGTGGATCCCCTCGGAAACCAAGCAGGCTGGCCCCAAGGGCGACATCGGCGATTTCCAGGCGCGTGTGGAATACCTGTATGTGCGTTTCCCGAAGGATCCCACACCGTTCGAAGCCAGCAATGTGCGCCCCTCGCAGCGCCATGACGTGGCCCTGATCAAGGTGGACGCACCGCAGTCACTGTCCTACGTGACGATGGAAGACACCTACGATGCCACGCGTCAGGGTGATGCCGTCACCGTGATGGGTTATCCGGGAGTCTCGGAAGAAGTCATCACCGTCATCAAGTCACGCGACATGTTCAACCGCGAGGCACAGCAGCGCATCCTCCCCGACCCGACACTGTCGACGGGCAACATCGGCAAGATCCTGCGTGCGGCCGATGCGGAAGTGCGTGACGGGTTCATGACGTACGCACCGAGCGGTGACACCTACCAGCTCACCATCAACTCCACCGGCGGCGGCAACAGCGGTGGTCCGATGTTCGATGCGTTTGGTCGGGTGATCGGCATCTACTTCGCCGGCAAGACGACGGACGCGCAGGTCTCCTTCTCGATCCCGATCCGCTACGCGATGGAGCTGCTCAAGATCGGCGATCCGACCGCGTCGCGCTGAACTTCCGGCTGACCTTCCTGATTTTCGACGACACGCATTCAGCCCATGTCTCCTGCTCTCATCCGACGTTCGACGATCGGACCGTACCGGGTCATCGACTTTGTCGGGGCAGGTGGCATGGGCGCGGTGTATCGCGTGATGCATCGCGACACGGGGCGCGTGGCGGCGGCGAAGGTACTCAATGCCGATGCCGTTGGCAGCACCGGGCTTGAACGGTTCCGCAATGAAGCGCGCATCCACCAGACGTTGGTGCATCCGAATGTTGCCCGGATGTTCGAGTATCTCGAGGTGGATGGCCTGCCCTGTCTCATCATGGAGTATGTCGACGGGGAATCGCTCGACGAACGCCTGCACCGCGAAGGGGCGCTTCCAGTAACCGAAGCGGTGCGCATTTTCTCGGCGCTGGCCGAGGGCGTGGCGTATGTGCACAAGAGCGGCGTCGTGCACCGCGACCTCAAGACCAACAATGTGCGCATCGCCGAAGACGGCACGGTGAAGCTGCTCGACTTTGGCATTGCCACCAGTTCCGGCGGACCACGGCTCACCAGCACCGGCAATGTGGTGGGCACGTTGCAGTCGCTGGCACCGGAGCAGCTCACCACCGGACGTGCCGAACCCCGTTCGGATATCTGGGCACTGGGCATCGTGTTTTATGAATTGCTCACCGGAGCCGTGCCATTTTCCGCGAATGCGCCGGGCCTGCTGGGTGAGCGCATTCTCAAAGGGATCTACACAGCACCGTCGGCGTTACGCTCGGCAATCCCACGCGACGTCGATCGGATTGTAGCGCGCTGTCTGCGTGTGCGTGCCGACGATCGGTATCCCGATGTGAAGGCGCTGCTGGACGATGTGCGCCGGTTGTCGATCGGGAGCCCGGCCGGTATGGGCCTCGGGGCAGCGCGTCTGGCACCGGCCTGGAATCTCATCTCCGAGCCGTCGTTGCTGTTCGGCAAGAGTGGTGAGGTCGCGCGACGCGCCTCCCGGGAATGGCGGCTTGTGCTGGCTGCCGTGTCGGCCATCGCGATGCTGTTGTTTCTGCTCGTGACGCTGCAACCGTCGCCTGCGGTCGACGACACCGACGTGTCAGATACCACACAGGCGGCGTCTGGGCGCAACGACGGGCGAAATGGCCCGACGCGGGCGCTGCTTCACGTCACCATCCGCGTTCTCGAAGGTGAAGCGGCGGTGTTTCGTGATGATGTGCAAGTCGGCGTCACGCCCTACCGACTGGAAGCGCCACTGGGCACCGAAGTTTCGCTCGAATTGCGCCGCGCAGGCTGCGACAACACGCCACTGCGCCTTCGCATCACGGAAGGGCTCGATGCGGTGATGGAAAGCATGCGCCGCTGTCGGCCACCCTGACGTTTGTCATGCGACATCGTCGCGGTCTTTTCTCTTCTGGTCAACGTTCGCTGACTCTCTGCTGAACTTCTTGCTGAGCGCTGTCATGTCGTTACTGCAAACTGTCGTCGGCTGGTTCTCCGGCACATCGTCTGCCGCGGGTGCGCGTGCACACGCGGCCTCGTCCGGCTCCGCAGGTCACGCGCTGCGGGACACCAACGAGCAGCGTCGGACCGTCGCGGCCGCCGCACCCTGGCAACTCGAGACAGGAACGGCCACCGATCCCGGTTGTGTGCGCGAGCTCAATGAGGACACCCTGTTGTTGCAGGTGCCCGGATCGCCCGATGCGATGCGTCGCCACGGGGTATTGGCTGTGGTGTGTGACGGCATGGGTGGTCATGAAGCAGGTGAAGTGGCCAGCGCACTCGCCCGCGATACCATTGCTGCTGCGCTTCGTGCCGACGACGCGCAACTGCCCGATGCACTCGTGCACGCCATTCAGGCAGCGAATGGTGCCATCTTCGATGCCGGGCGCAAACAGTCGGCGCTCCGGGGTATGGGCACTACCTGCTGCGCGCTGGTGTTGCGCGACGGGGCGGCGTGGTGTGCGCACGTCGGTGATTCGCGTTGTTACCTGCTGCGTGATGGCGATTTGTTGCTCATGACCGAAGATCATTCCGCCGTCATGGACATGGTACGCCGTGGCATCCTGTCGCTCGAAGAGGCGCGCCATCACCCCGACAAGAATGTCATCTCCCGTGCGCTCGGCAGCCATGCTGCGATCGAGGTGAGCAGTTGGAATCACCCGTTTGTGGTGCAGCCGGACGATGTGTTTCTGCTGTGCTCTGATGGTCTCTATGACCTCGTGAGTGATGAGGACATTCGTACCGTCATGATGCATGGCACCCCGCATGCGCAGGTCGCCTGTGACCGGCTCATTGCCCTGGCACGGGAGCGTGGTGGACTCGACAACATCTCGGTGGTGATGCTGCACCTGCGTGCCGCCGACCGACCGGCTGCCTCACCTGGCGCGACACGTACCATCGAGATCATGCGATGATCGGGCGCGTGGTGGGGAACTACCGCATCGTCGATCGCCTCGGTGACGGGGGCATGGGCACCGTGTACCGCGCGGTCGATCGCATGCTCGATCGCGAAGTGGCCATCAAGGTGCTGCGCGCCGACCTCGCACGGAAAGACTCGCTGGTGGAGCGCTTCCGGCAGGAGGCCCGTGCTCTGGCACGTCTCAGTCATCCGCGCATTGCCACCTTGCACGGACTGGAGCAGCACGAGGACGAGCTGCTCATGATCATGGAGTTCGTGCGTGGGGATACCCTGGAAGCCATCGTGGAGCGCTCAGGGCGCATCACCTGGCCACGTGCCTGTGAGCTGTGTATCGCGGTGCTGGATGCTCTCGATCATGCCCACGACATGGGCGTGGTGCATCGGGACATCAAACCGGCCAACGTGATGCTGGCGCACAATGGCGCCGTGAAAGTGATGGACTTCGGTATCGCCCGCATGCTGGGTCGTAGCCGGCAGACGCAGGTGGGCCACTCGGTGGGTACCCCGATGTACATGGCGCCAGAGCAGTTGCGGGGCCACGAGGTGGACGCGCGCACGGACATTTACGCGGTCGGCGCGGTGCTCTTCGAGCTCATCACCGGACGCATGGCGTTCGATGCCGACTCGGACTACGCGTTGATGATGAAAAAGCTCAATGATCCGCCGCCACCAGCCAGCCAGTTCGTGCCGGACGTGCCGAGCATTGTCGATGCGATCGTGTTTCGGGCGATGGCCAACGAGCCTGCCCATCGATTCCCGAATGCCATGGCGTTTTCGCAGGAGCTCACGCGAGCGCTCGAAGCGGCGCCATCGAGTGCGCGAGGCAGTGCGGCCAAACGCTCCACACCAGCTCCCGAGACCCGACTGGCCGTGGACGCACCGAACGACGCGGTGCTCGATGAGGCGCCGACGACTCGTGATCCGCGTGAGGTGCGCGAGCCGGTCGCAACCCGGCTCGCGGCACCCAAGGCCACCGTGGCACAGGGTGGAGATATCGCCGAGACCCGCGTGGTGGCAGAAACCAACGAGCACGCACGCCCCTCGGCGATGCTGTCTGGAAAGTTCGATAGTGGTGCCCCGATTGCAGGAAGTCGGTGGAGTGACTGGCGTGTGTATGCATCAGCCGGCGCACTGTTTGCGGCCGTGGCGGTTGGTATGCGTCTGACCCGCACCGATCCGGTGACGCCGGTGAAGCCTGGTGCGGACACCACCACCGCGATCATGCCAGCGGGACCCGTTTCACCCGCGCCGCCGAGCGCTGGCGAAGATCTCGCCTCACTGCGTGTACCACCTTCGTCAGCGCCGGTGGTGCCACCCGTGTCGAACCCCGCACCGCAACCTGCACCCAGGCCGACCCCACCCCCGTCGGCAGACAAGCGCCGTGAACGTGATGCGACGCCTCCAACGCGGGACCGTGGAGCGAGCGGCGGTGCGGAGCGCCCCACGCCACCTCGCAATGAGGTGCCACGAGAAGCACCGGATGTCCCCGTGGTGAGTGTCACGCCAACGCCGGCACCGTCATCGCCCGCCGAGAGTGCCGCGGCAGCACGTGAATCGATTCGTGCGGCGCTGGGCAACGCGTTGGGGGAACTCGCACAGCCTTCAGGCGCGGAATCGTTGCTGCAGGGCGGCGTGAAGAACGACTGGGTGGCGCTCGCGCGTGAAGGCCGAGTGTCGGCCAGTGCTCCACAAGGTCTCGATATCTCCCTGCAAGGCACACAGGCCACGGCCACATTTTCTTCGGACGTCAATGTGCGATCGCCCTTCGGAGCCAATCGCCGACGTGCGGCGCAGTTCACCGCCGAGTTGCATCGCGATGGAACGCGGTGGCGCGTGACCAGTGTACGCCCCACCGGATCGCTGTCACTCAAGTAGAGAACACATTTCGGCGCATCAAGACCAGCACCAGGATCAACAGCAACACAAAGCGCGACCGTGAATGTCCACGGTCGCGCTTTGTGTTGTCGAATCCCGATGTTGTCTTCGAGCCTGCGAGATGCGGCGCGCTGCCGTGGTTTGCAGCGCGCCGCGGACGGTACTACTTGCCGCGCACCGCCGGTGTGGTTGCTGCCTTGGCGGCCGGCTTCGCCTTCGTTGCCGGTGCCACCACCGGCGCAGCAGGCGCCTTGGCCATCACCGCGCTGGTGCTCCGCGCGCTCTTGTCGACATCCCGCACGGCGGCAGGCTTTGCCCGCACTGCCGCCGACTTCTGCTTGGGGTGCTTCTGCACATGAGATCCCACCGCGTTCACCGACGCCACGCCACTGACAGGCGCCGCACCGACGGGAGGCTGCACGAGGGCCAGGGCAAGAGCAAGTGTCGTGTAGAACATCAGCGATTTCCTCCGGGTCCGACGACCCAGGTTGGTGTGCGGGCGATGCTGTCCACCGCCACGGCCAATTGACGAATGATCGGTGGCGCGCCGGTGCATCCCGTATCGAGACGCACGGTGCGCGTGTGTGTGCCATCACGGAACGACAGGAAGATGCTCGGGCCATCGGTCATGAATTGACCGCAGCCCGGCGCCTCGTGCACGTACAGACTGTCCTTGATGTTCGAGAATTCGGTCTGAAAGCGACGCGTGAGGGCCGCCACATCGTTGGCCGGCACCGCGCCCTTGTGAATACCCAGGCTTTGTGTGTGCTGCCGACCATCGAAGTGCACCGAACCGTCCGCGAACAGTGCCACCGCATACACGGGGCACCGTCCGTAACACGGACCGCGCTCGAGCATCAGCACCGCCGGCGCGGTGGACGTGGCCTGCGGCGACGTCGATGCATCTGCGGGTTGCGCCGTGGCCGTCTCCCCCGCCGGCTGCTGTTCAGCAGCCGGCGTACGGCACGCCGTGGTGAGACTCGCCGAAGCGAGACACGCCAGCGTGAGGGACACTCGAACCACGCGCGTCATGGCCATCGAGGCATTGCGCAAGCGACTCATCGACGGAGGGCCCCGGTGGTGGCATCAATGACCAGCCGCGCGCTCTTGGTGCCGTCGGATACGTGCAGGTCGAGGCGTTCGATTGCACCGAACTGCGAGAGATCGAGTGTGCCGGTGCGCCCAAGGGCGATCACTTCACCGGTCGTGCGATCCCGGACCATCACCGCCGGGGACACCGCGGGCGACCAGGTGAGTTCTGTTCTGCCGCCACTACGCCGCAGTTGGGCCATGGCATTCACCGGTATCGCGGTCGTGGCACCGGCATTCGCCGCCATGGCCAGTGCACTCGTGCGCACGGCACTCCGGGCGGAGCCGAAGGCCCCGGTCGCTTCACGCACCGACAGGCGCACCAGCTTCTGCTGCGTGGCTTCACTCATCGGCACGGCCACCACAAACGCTTCCTGTTCACTGCGCGCATCGTCCACACGATACGGCGAGAAGCGCCACGTGAACACCGGACGGTTGTTCGCATCGAAACCCTCGATGACATGCGTGCCACGCGCATCGGCCGTTGCCGGCGACGCGGTCACCGAGAAGGCCGGGTCGAGCGTGATCCCATCGGCCGCAATGCCGCCCGACACCAGCAACGCTCGCGTCGGCGCCAGCAGGTTCCCCACACCGTTCGGGTTGGCCTGACGGAAGTCCATCACCTTGCGGTAGTTGTGCGCGCTCACCCACTGGTTCGGGCAGTACGTCATGATGTCGTTCACCACCGGTCCCTTGATGGCATTGCCGCCGAAGGTATCCATGCCGTACACACCAATGCGGCCATCGGAGAACGGGTAGTTCGGGTCAGGGCCGGCTGCACCACCACACGGTGCATGACGCAGGCCCATCGTGTGCCCCAACTCGTGTGCGAACGTCAGGCGGCTTTCCGCGGGACCGAAATCTGAGCCTTCGTCGATGCCGATCGCGGTGCGTGCGGGAATGCCGTTGGCGAGACCCAGGACACCGCTCGTGCCACGCGTGCGGATCAGACCGTAGTAGTAGTGCGCACCACCTTCTGCCTGCCGCACGATCTCCACGTCACGTACGAGGCGAATCCAGTCGTCGAAGTTCTGCGAGCCGATCGTGTAGTCGATCACCAGTGCCGTGCGCACCGTCGCGTTGATCACTTCGAGCGGCCACACCGAGCGGAAGATGTTGAACAGCGAACTGCTGGCCACACCCACCGCGCCGCTCCGCCCCTGCTGCACCGGGATGAGCTTCATCGTCATCGGCGGCACCGAGATCACGTTGAGCGGCATCGGGCCGACCACGGGATACACGTTGTCCGTTTCGTTCGATTCGCCCACCAAGTTGTTCGGATCCACATCGGCCAACAATGACACGCCGGCCCGGATCATGGAGCCCGAAATCGAGAAGTCGGCCGAGCAGCAGCTCTCATCGAGCGTCGAGGTCGGCGTCGCCGTGGCATTGAACGTGGCAATGGTCGCGTTCCCTTCGATGACCCGGAGTCGCACCTGCGCCGTGCCCAGTCCGGTACGGCTGCTGCGGACAAACACTCGTGCCACTGCCTGCCGATTGGCGACCAGCGGAATGCGGCCGTCGGCCTGCTGCACCGACTGTACCACGTACATGCCCGACACGTCGAGATTCACGCTGCCGTCGGTGGCCGCCACGGTCACGGCAATCGTTCCCGAACGACGGGGATCTGCCTGCGAGATCGCCGAGATGGTGGTGGTACCCGGCGTGAGCGCACGGACCACACCATCCGTGGACACGGTCGCCACATTGGTGTTGCTACTCTGCCAGATCACCGCCGTGTTGGCCGACCCGGTGACCGTCGTGCGAGCCGACTGCGTCTGGCCAGGCACGAGCGACATGACGGACGGCGTCACGCTCACGTTCACGGTGGAATTCGGCGCGACCGTCGCGCTGATCTGGTAGGCGCCTGTCTCCCCTGTGTTGTACGTGGTGGTGTTGATGATGTAGTTGCCGGCCGGCAGCGTCGCGAGAATGCGCGCATTGGTCGTCGTGCTCGAGGCATCGTCATTCTCGGCCACCACCGCACCGGTCGCGCCGTTCTGCAGAATGAGGTACGCGTCGACCACCGTGCTGGTCATCTCGATCTGCACCGACGTGGTGGTGGTGAGTGTCAACCCCGTCCGATGCATGTACCGCGCAGGGCCACCACCATCCGAGAGGGCACAATCGGTGGTGCTCAGCGTGTTGATGGTCGACTGCCCCAGGGTGATGGTGCGGTTCACACCACACGGGTCGACGGCCTGCACCAGCGAAATACGATAGGGACCCGTCTGGCCCGGATAGCCGGTGGCCAGCACGGTGTAGCGGCCAGGCGCGAGGGCGACTTCGAGATAGGCATCGGTGCCCGTGCCGCTGTCGTCGTCCTGTGCCACCACATTTTCATTCTGGTCGAGCACCACCGCCACGGCATCAAACGCCGTGCTGGCCACTTCCACACGATAAAGACCACGTGTGGCCACGGTGATGTCGTACCGATCCTGATAGCTGCCATCGTTCATGCGACACGCCGACGTGGCGAGAGTCGCCGCGAGCGTGGTCGGAAACGTCGTCGTCCGTCCGGTGGTGCATGGGACGGGTGCGTTGCGCAGCGTCAGTTGGTAGGCGCCGTACGTGCGCGGGTCGAACACATTGGCGATGATCTCGTACCGACCGGCCGGCAGCGTGCGCATGATGCGCGCATTGCGACCCGTGTCGCCGTCATCGTCTTCCACGATGATGTTGAGTGCCGAGTCGACGAGGAAGAGATAGGAATCCAGCACCGTGCTGGACATCAGGATCTCCACCTTCGTACGGGTCGTCAGCGTGAACGCATAACGCTGCAGGGCCGTGCTGTCACTCAGCACACAGTCGTTGGCCGTGAAGGTGCCGGCGACGGTCTGCCCCATCGGAAGCGCGCGGACCACGTTGCACGGGTCGGGCGCGACCGTAATGGCCGCCGATCCGGTGATCCCTTCGCTGGTCGCGCTGATGGTGGCCGTGCCGGGTGCCACCGCAGCCACGAGGCCGGTAGCGGTCACGCTCGCAATCGTCGGCGCCGAGGAGCTCCACGTCACGGCGCGGCCGGCCAGCGTGGCGCCCGCCGCGTTGCGCGGAGCCGCGCTGAGTTGCACGGGCGTGCGGCCCATGGTCACCGTGGCGGTGGTGGGCGTGATCCCCACCGTCGCCACCGTCGATCGCACCACCACGGCTGCACTGCCGCTCACCGAACCCACCGTGGCCGAAACCGACGTCACGCCATCGGTCACGCCGGTCACCACCCCCGTGGCCGACACAGTCGCCACGGCCGGGTTGGAGCTGCTCCACACTACCGACCGTCCGGTGATCGCCGTGCCATCGGCTTCACGGGCGGTCGCCGTCAAACCGGTCGACTGAGCTGGCTGCACAGTGACCGAGGCCGGCGAGACATCCACAGACGACACGACACGGGGGGCGGCCGCTTCACCACCTCCACATGCCGTCATGAGGGCAACAACGGCCGCCAGCGAGGCGGCGCGCCACGCTCTCGCGACCGTGGATTTTCTGGTGGCGATCATGAACCGACCTCTATGGTTCGGTAGTGAACGGTTTGGACGGTGACCCGCCCCGGACTCGTGGGTCGCCCCCGGCTGCTGCGCCGGCCGACGTATGGCATGCATTCCGTGCTCCTCTGGTAACAGGTTCCCGCATTTCACGCGTAGAAGTGCGCGCTGATGGCTCATTTCGCAAAGAAGCGAACGTTTTTCCTGGTCATCCCGCCACGAGCATGGCCGATGCGAGCGCCGTGGAGGCGGTTCGCTGCCTGGCTGCGGCTACGACGGCATTGCAAGCCACCTGAGGGTGGTCGGCCGTTGGCCGCTGCGCCAGCACGTCCAGCCCCTCTCCGGCGACGGCGCGAGTGCACAGCAGGAAGCGGTCGTCAGCATCTACCATGAAAGGCTGTGCCCACGTCACCGCCACGGCACGAGACAGCGGCTGCGTCACGGTGTCGCCCGAGAGCCGGTAACGATCTCGCCCGCGAAGCAGGTAAAGCGGCGCGCTGCCGACAAACGCACCACTGGCCATGCCCTGGTGCACCAGCAGGACCGCGCCGCTCACCGTCACGCCCCGCATGAATCGCTGACGTCGCGCGGTGCCACGCACCGCATCACACCCGGCCTCCAGCGCTCGCACCAGCCAACCAGCACGGAGCGGTCCATCGCGTTCGAAGTAACCGGCCACCGTTTCGAGCATCAGGCGAGAGGCCAGGCTCGCGCCGGGTGCGCCGCGGCATTCCACCACCATGGCCAACACCCCCCGGGCGCCCAGCGCTTCCGGAGTGACGGGTCTGATGACACGCGCCTGTGCCTCATGTTGGGGGTCGGCACCTGCGTCCACGCACACGCCGGCCCGCACCCGCGCGTCCACGCTGTCCCACGCGATCGACTCCATACCTCTACACGCGCAATTCACGCCGCAATTGGCTCATGGCCCGGCGACGCGGCGATCCTTCAGGCGCGAGCCCGCCAGCGTTGTGCCTCGGCCGATCGCCCCATGGTCTCGTACAGTTCGGCCAGTCGGGTCGCCACCCGCTTGGTGACGTTGGCGTCCGCCCCACGGGCTTCCACCAGGCGGTCGTAGGCGCCCAGCAGCAGCCGCTCCGCTTCGCCATGACGGCCCCAGCGACCGAGGTGATAGCCATACACGGCCTCGGCGTTGGCAATGGCCCAGTGTTCCGGCGGCATGAACTTCCGGCGCTGTGCGAGAGCGGCCAGCAGAAACGTGTCCGCCGCAGCGAACTGTCGCAGGGAATCGAGCGCCAGCCCAAGGGCCTGCAACGCCGAGCCGGTGGTCGCGTCGGCTTCGGGCATGCCTTTGCCCACCTGTGCCACCACGGTGCGTGCGGCGGTGATCGTGCCGGGCATGTCATTCGCGGCATATCGCAACTGCGCGAGCATCGAGGTGGATCGCAATGTCTCGTAGTGATTCGGCCCTGCCGCACCGCGCAACACCTGAATGGACTTGTGAATGAGCGTATCCGCACGCGCCTGCTGGCCCATCTCGTCCACCAGCGATGCATAGGCACGCAGCAGATTTCCCATGTTGAACGACCCCGGGCCGTGCACACGCGACTCCACGTCCATCGCTTCCACCAGCAACGATTCGGCTTTGGCGTACTCTCCCTTGTAGGTGTACGACACTGCCACGTTGTTGAGAGTGTAGGGCAGCGCCGCGAGGCTGTTGGAGTCGTCCTTGATGGTGCGGCGCAAGGTGATCGCTTCGAGCTTCACGGCAAGCGCATCGTCGAGACGTCCCTGCTGCTCGATGGTGCGCGCCAGATTGTCGAGCCCTGTCGCCAGCTCGGTGGCGTTGTACTGCCCACGCGGCATGCGCTGTTGGCGACCCACCAGATCACGCGCCAGCGACTCCGCCTGCACGAATTCGCCGCGCGCCTCGGCCAGGGCCACCACGTACGACAGACTCATCGACGTGCGCTGATCGAGATCCCCGTACTCCTTGCGCCGGAGATCCCAGGCACGACGGGCATGTGTTTCGGCAGAATCGTAGAGGCTCAACCCGTAGTAGGTCTGGCCCAGGGTATGCCGGATCTGCGCCTCCACCTCGGGTTCGAGCTTCGCCTCCTCGATCCCTTTGGCCGCCTGCGACAGCACCTGCGCCACCGTCACGTCGCGTCCACCCAGTTCGGGATCGACGGCGCTCAGCATGTTGGAGAGGAAGCTGTTCACTTGCTCCATCTTGCTGCGTTCCAGTTCCGCACGACGCGCCTGCTGCGACGTGGCCACGATGCCACCCACCAACGATGCGCCGATCAGGCCCAGCGCGGTGACTTCCAGTCGGCGGCGACGCACGAACTTGCCCACGCGATAGGTGAGCGTGTCACGCTGCGCCGACACCGGCAACCCATCGAGAAACCGCTGCAGGTCGCGCGAGAACTGTTCCACCGATCCATAACGGCGCTCGGGTTCCTTGCGCAGCGCTTGCAGAATGATCGCGTCGAGATCACCGGACAGATCGCGCCGTAAACGCAGCGTGCGCATGCCAAACGATTCGGCGATCGCATCGGTGACCTGCTGCGATGGCACCGCCGGCGGTGTCTGAACGATCAGCGTCTGCAATTCGGCGAACAGCAGACCCTGCACCTGATACGGCCGTGCGCCCGACAGCAGCTCCGCCGCGATCACACCCAGCGAGTAGATGTCACTCGATGCGGCGACCGGCATACCACGCACCTGTTCAGGGCTCGCGTACTCCGGTGTGAAGGCCAGAGCGCCACCCTGGGTGGCCGGCAATTGCTCGAGTCCTTCGGCGTCGCGGGTGAGACGCGCAATACCAAAATCGAGCAGCTTCACACTGCCATCTGCCGTGACGAGGATATTGCCCGGCTTGAGATCGCGGTGCACCACAAAATTCTGGTGTGCGTGCTGCACGGCCGCACACACCTGCCGCAGCAACGCGATGCGTGCGCGCAGGTCGAGGCGCTGCGCGTTGGCGTAGGCCGTGAGCGATTCCCCCTCGACGTACTCCATGACGATGTACGGCTGACCGTCGTCCGTCATGCCGCCATCCATGAGCGCCGCAATGTTGCGGTGGTTCAGGTTGGCGAGAATCTGTCGTTCATAGCGGAAACGACGGATGGCCAGGTCCCCTTCGCCGCCCCGTCGCAGGAACTTGAGTGCCACGCGCTTGCGGAACTGATCGTCGACCCGCACGCCTTCGTACACGGCGCCCATGCCACCCATGCCGATCAGACGGGTGATCTCGTATACCCCGATGCGCCCGCCGACCGCATGACGCTCACCCTGGTGCGGCCCACGCGGCACGCCCAACCCGTCGGCCATGGCACCGGCCACCGCCGCACCGGCCCGGTGATCCCACGTGTCACCGCTGCGCGCGATCGCCGCCAGCAGCTCCTGGACTTCCTGCTTGAGGGTGGGATCGTCCGGGCACGCCGACACGAGGTACGCCTCGCGCTCCTCCTCCGGCAGCTCCACGGCCGCATCGAAGAGCACCCGCAGACGATGCAGGCGCGTGGGAGTAAGCGGTGGTTCGCTCATGAACGCTCCAGTTCCCGCTGCAGGAACGCGCGCGCGAAGGTCCAGTCGCGCTTCACCGTGGCGGCCGAGATGCCGATCACGGCGGCGGTCTGCTCGATATCCAGTCCACTGAAGTAGCGGAGCTCCACCACGCGCGCCTGCCGGGGATCGAGTGCCGCCAGCCGGTTCAGGGCATCATCGAGGGCGATCAGATCGATGGATCGCTGCGGGCTTTCTGCCACCGATTCGTCGAGCGTCACCCGTTCACCGCCCTCACGCTTCCCGGCACGGGCCTTCCGTGCATGATCCACGAGGACCCGTCGCATGGCCTGCGCGGCGATCCCGAAGAAGTGGGAACGGTTTTGCCAGGACGTTTCGCGCTGCCCCATCAGACGCAGATAGGCGTCGTTCACCAGCGCGGTCGGCTGCAGCGTGTGGTCCGGTCGTTCGCGCCGCATGAAATGCTCGGCCAGCTCGTGCAGTTCCCGATACACGACGCGCATGAGCTGATCTGCCGCCCCGTCGGCTCCGTTCTGCAGCTCGGCCAGGAGGCGGGTGACGTCGTGTGGCGTCGCCGAAGGGTCGGAGGTCATGGGCGCGCCTTCACTGCGCGGTCTAGTGTGAACGCCGATGTGAACGACAGTGCGAACGTCGGGGGCGGCCTTCGTGTGCGAACACCGAGCTGTCCCGCTGGGCAATTGTAGCGCACCCGGCTGTGAAGCGCAGCCGGTCTGCGCTAGCTTCCCCGCATGAGTACCGAAGCCGTGACGCAGTCCCCCGAGGGAGCGCCGAACGGACGTTTGCATGGCCGTCCCGCGCAATCCTCACCAGGCCACCGCAAACAACTGCGAGCGCTGGTGCGGGAGGGGTGCGAGAATCGGCCGGGTGTGTACCGCATGATCGGGCCCACCGGCGGCGTGATCTACGTCGGCCAGTCGCGGGTGTTGCGCACGCGCCTGCTCTCCTACTTCCGCGCCAAGGGACGACGGAACAAGGCGGCGCGTATCCTGCGCCACGCGTTTCAGATCGAGTGGGAATACACCAACACCGAGTTCGGCGCCCTGCTGCGTGAGCTGCGGCTCATCAAACAGTATCGGCCGCACTTCAACTCGATGATGGTGCTCGACGATTGGCCACGCGCCTACGTGGCGCTCACCGGTGGCAACGTGCCCGGGCTGCGTGTAGTGGCACGTTCCGACGACCCGGCCGCCGTTGCGCTGTTCGGGCCATTCCGTCGTGTGCAGCAGTTACGTGAAGCGGTGCGTGCGTTGGCCGAGACGATGTCGTTGCGGGATTGCACGCTGGAAGAGGGGAGTCTGCGCACGCCGCGCCGCACCTCGCGCGCGGCAACCCTGTGGTTTGCCGGAGATCCTGACGCCCCAACCGGAAAGGTCGTCGCGTCGGGCCGCTCACGGGCACCGGGTTGCCTGCGTCACGACCTGGGCACCTGCGCTGGCCCGTGCATCGGCGCCGGCGACGCGGTGGACTACCGTGCAGCAGCCGCCGATGTTCGTGCGTTCTTCGAAGGTCGTGGCGATGTCCCCGTGCGCCGGCTTGAAGCCGCCATGCAACACGCCGCCGATGAACTGGCCTTTGAGCGGGCGCGCGTGCTGCGTGATCGCCTCATTCTCGTGCGCTGGTTGTTCGAACGCCTGCAGCATTTTCATGCCAACGTCGATCGTCTCACGTTCCGCTATCACGCCGTCGGACATGCCGATCACGAATGGGTCTATCTCATTCGGCGCGGCACCGTGCGCGCCGAACTGCGTGCGCCACAGACCGAGACGGAACACGAGGCGTTCCGGGCTCTTGTCGCGCGCATCTACGACGGGCCGGATCTGTCGGGTGCGGATATCCCCACGCACGATCTCGACGAATTTTTCCTCGTGGCGAGCTGGTTTCGCCGGCGGCCGGTCGAGAAACAGCGCACACGGTCGGCGCATGACTAATCAGTGGCGACAAACACAAAACGACGTGCCCGATGTGACTCGGACACGCCGCTTTGTGGCCACTGCTCGCTTGCTTCGGGTCCCGCCCCTGGGTTGGCGTCGCAGTGGTACGGCGGGAAGTGTACGGACGGGTACCTTTCATGCCGATTAACAGGATTGTGTGTGTTTTACCGGGGCCGTCTTCCCCCTTCCGACCAGTGCTCACCCCTCCCCATGCGCCTGCTCGTCGTTGAAGATGACCCGAAACTGGCCCGTCTCATTGCGCGCGGGCTGCGCGAAGAGTCGTACGCCGTAGACACCTGCGAGCTGGGCAAGGACGCCATCGCGCAGGCGGCGGTGAACAGCTACGATGCGATCGTGCTCGACGTGATGTTGCCCGATATCAATGGCTTCACCGTCGTGCAGACGCTGCGCACGCGCGATATCCGTACACCGGTGCTGATGCTCACCTCGCGCGACGCGGTGGCGGATCGCATCGTCGGGCTCGACAGCGGCGCCGACGACTATCTCGTCAAGCCGTTCGACTTCGGTGAGCTGCTCGCGCGCTTGCGGGCCCTGTTGCGTCGACCGGAATCCTTGCAGGCCATGCAGGTGCGCGTTGCCGATCTGGAAATCGACCTGCAGTCGCACGCGGTATCCCGTGGTGGCACCCCCATCTCGCTCACGGCCAAGGAGTACGCGCTGCTGGAGTTGCTCGCACGCAACGTGGGCCGTGTGCTTTCGCGCAGTGACATCGTGTCGCACGTATGGGATGACAATCACGATCCGTTCACCAATGCGGTGGAGGTGTACGTCAATCGCCTGCGCGGCAAGATCGATCGGGATGGTCATGCACCGCTCATCCACACACGGCGCGGCGCGGGGTACATCCTCACCGACATTCCGCCGGCCTGACGGCACATGAAGCCCGTTCGCATTTCCATTCTGCTGCGCCTCACGCTCTGGAATGCCAGCGTGCTCGCGCTGGTGCTCACTGTGTTTGTGGTGGGTGGGTGGTTCACGCTCACGCAGGTGGTGCAGGAACGCGCGATCACGGCGGTGAGCGAATCCGCGCAGGTCGTGGCCGGCGCCGTGCGCGCAGAACGTCGTGCCATTGCGGCACGCGGCGAAGTGGAAGAGGAGCGTGGTGCCACCGAGCAAGCGGTGTTGCGGGAACTGCGCGTGGGCAATCTCGACATCTTCATCACCGATGAAGCGGCGCAGATGATGGCAGCGCGGCAACCGCGTCTCCCCTCGGACGCCGCTTCCGACGGCGAAGAGGAGCATCGCGTGACATTGCCGCAGCCCGTGCTGATGCTGCTCGACGCCATGCGTGCGGGACACGACGAAGACATGGCCCGCACCCTCGGCACCGAATCAGGCGTCGCCGTGCGGCAGGTGATTCTGGCGGATGGCCCGGCGCGGGTGGCCATGATGCGCGTGGTGCCCGAGGAACACGACTCTCCGGAAGAGCCCACGCTGCTCGTGACTGCGCTGATGTCGGAGGCGGGTGACCGGTTGCTGCTGCGTCAGGTGCGCAACACCCTCATCCTCGCCATTCCGGCCGCACTCCTGGCGTCGATCCTGGCCGGCTTCGCAATCGCCCGACGCAGCCTCGCGCCACTCGAGGCCATCAATGTGCGGACGGCCTCCATTACGACAGCCAATCTCGACGACCGATTGCCGGTGGTGAATCCACACGATGAACTCGGTCGTCTGGCGCAGATCATCAATGGTCTGCTGGGGCGAGTCGATCTCGCATTCCGTACCCAACGACAGTTCGTGGCCGATGCCTCGCACGAACTGCGCACCCCCATCGCCATCATTCGCGGTGAAGCCGACGTGACCTTGCGGCGCACCGCGCGCACGGAAGCGGAATACCGCGAAGCACTGTCCGTGATTCAGGGTGAGTCCATTCGGCTCACCCGCATCGTGGAAGACTTGTTCCTGCTGGCCCGTGTCGACGCCGGTGGCCCCATTGCCACCCGCGACGCCGTGGAACTGCCGGAGCTCGCCGTGGACGCCGTACGCAGCGTGCGTTCGCTGGCACTCTCCCAGGAAGTCACCGTCACCTGCGAAATCGAACATGCCGCCGGCAGTGCCATCACCAGTGGCGACGCCAGTCTACTCCGCCGCTTGCTCATCAACCTGCTGGACAACGCCATCAAACACACACCACGCGGCAGTACGGTGCGTGTCGTGGTGGACCGCGATGCCAACGACTTGATCCTGCGTGTGAGCGACGAAGGCCCCGGGGTACCGGAGACCATTCGCGCCCATGTCTTCGAGCGTTTTGTACATGGTCCGAAGGTGACGGAATCCTCCGCCAGCACCGGCGCGGGCCTGGGCCTCGCCATTGCCCAGGCCATCGCGCAGGTACACGGTGGTCAGATTACCCTGGCCGCGTCGCCCGCCGTCGGTGCCACGTTCGAGGTGCGTCTGCCCTCGCCCTCACCCACTGGTGACATCGCGTAACTGCGCCCGCCGCGCGAGCGCCATGAGCTGCCAGTAGAGCGCGCGCATCTCCTGTTCCGGCAGCCCGGCGTCGCGCGCCCGGGCTGCCGCCCGTGTCACCACCGACGCCTCCCGCGCCGGATCGAGCACTGGCTGCCCAGTACGCTGCTTGATCTCGCCGATGGCGCGCGCCAGCGACAACCGGCGCACCAGCGCCGTCAGGATTTCATCGTCCACGCCATCGATGTCCAAGCGGAGCTGCTGCAATTGCTGCAGCTCCTCATGCGTCGGTTGATTTGCGCCGGGGGACGTATGCATCACGCCACCACCGGCTCGGTCCACGGACACCCGCGGCCCACCGCCTGCGCAACCGCCTGCACCTGCTGCATCATGCTCGCAAACGCCGACGGTTCGAGTGACTGCTCACCGTCGCTCTTGGCCGTGGCCGGCGTGGGATGCACTTCCACAATGAGGCCATCGGCGCCTGCCGCAATCGCCGCCATGGCGAGCGGCGCCACCAGCGAGGCACGCCCACCAGCGTGACTCGGGTCGACAATCACCGGCAGGTGTGACTCGCGCTTGAGTACGGGGATGGCCGCGATGTCCATCGTGTTGCGGGTGGCGGTTTCGTACGTGCGGATGCCACGCTCACACAGGATCACATCCCCGTTCCCCTGCGCCATGATGTACTCGGCGGCCATCAGCAGCTCGGTGATGGTGCCCGACAAGCCACGCTTGAGCAGCACCGGACGCTGCACTTTGCCGACCTCGGTGAGCAACGTGAAGTTCTGCATGTTGCGCGCACCGATCTGCAACACGTCCGCGTACGAGGCCACCAGCTCCACCTGACGGGGGTCCATCACTTCGGTGACGATGGGCATGCCTGTTTCCGCGCGCACATCGGCCATGATCTTGAGCCCCGCTTCCCCCATGCCCTGGAAAGCGTACGGCGACGAGCGTGGCTTGAATGCCCCGCCGCGCAGCAGCCGGGCACCGGCACGCTGCACATGATGCGCCGTCTCATGCATCATCGCTTCGCCTTCCACCGAACACGGACCGGCGATGACCACGATATCGCGACCGCCAATGACCGTGTCGGCCGGATCGCCAAAGCGGATAGCCGTATCACCCACCGAGAACTCGCGGGATGCGAGCTTGTAGGGCTTGAGGACGGGCAATACCCGTTCGACGCCTTCGAGCTGCGTCAGGCCGTGTTCACTGAGGCGGCCTTCATCGCCGATACAACCAACGATGGTGCGATGTTCGCCGCGTGAGACATGGGTGCGCAGCCCAGCGGTCTCGACATGTTCGATGATGCGGTCGAGGGCGTCGGCGGATATGGTAGCGGTGGTGACGATGATCATCGGGGTCTCGTGGTGTGGAGTGGATCACTCCGTGGTTCACTGCCACGAGGTCGTGTTCGCCAGGCCCGGAAACAACAAAGGCCCGTGCGAATTGCACGAGCCTCTCAGCGGTGGGTGCGTCAGCGGTCAGCTACGCATGCCAAATTCGCCGGGGCCCATGCGGGTCGGCGGATAATAAAATCGGCAGGCGTAGGTGATGGCGGAGGCGTGACGCGTCATACCAAGGAGCCTATCCCGGCCACGGAACGAAGTCAATATCATGCGCACATGACGAATCCGGTCGTGACACAGTCCATGCATCCGGCGTGGCCCCGCGTGGCCTTTCAGGGCGAAGCAGGTGCGTTCAGCGAGATGGCCATTCGGCAGCATTGGCCGGATGGCGCCGACGCCATCGCCTGCCACACGTTCATCGAGGCGGTACAACGTGTCTGCGAGCAAGCCGTCGACTTTGCGGTCATTCCGGTGGAAAACGCGATCGCGGGGCTGGTACGACCGGCTCATGATGCGATGCACGAGGCCGGCGACCGTCTGCAGTCGTGCGGCGAAGTGCGCGTGCCGATCCACCTGTGCCTGATGGCGCCACACGGTGCATCGCTGGCCGGATTGCGGGAGGTGCGCAGTCATGCCGTGGCCCTGGCCCAATGCCGGCTGTTCTTCGCGCGACACGAATGGCTGATCTCGATGCCACATGCCGACACGGCTGGTGCTGCCCGCGATGTGGCCGAGTGGGGTGATCGCACCCGAGGCGCCGTGGCCAGTGAATCGGCAGCGGCGCGGTACGGGCTCGAAATCATCGCCCATCACATCCAAGACATCCCGCACAACTGGACGCGCTTCGTGGTGCTGCAGCGTCGATCGTAGGAATCACGGCGGCCCCCCTCGACACGGCGCGCCGGATGGTCAAAGATGTTGTCATGCCTTCCTTCCTCCGCATCACCACCGCGGCGGTGTTGACCTGTGCGCCCGGGCTGCTGTTGGCCCAACGCTCGGCGACCTCCACCCCCGCGTCCCGCCCCGCCCCCACCAGTTCGTCACAAGCGGCGTTTGTGCCGCTCACCAAAGCCGTGCACGACGCCATCGACGGTGCGCGTGCGCTCCGTACCGTGGACTACGTGCAGCGCTACTTCCGCCTGCCCGGCAACCACGGTTTCGACCTCGCCATCGACACGGTCGCATCGTTGCTGCGCGCCGCCGGCTATGTGCGCGAAGACAGCGCGCCCGCGTCGGCCCGACTCGTGTACCGCGTGGAGTCCCGTCCCATGGCCAATCAGGCCTGGACGCCACTCGCCGCATCACTCACCATCGGTGGACGCAGCACGCCGGTGCAGCAGTTCTCCACCAATCTCAACATGATTGCCATCAACTCCGGCTCCACGCCGGAGGGTGGTGTCACAGCCGATGTGGTGGACGTGGGCACGGGCAGCGACGCGGAATTTGCCGCGGCCACCGTGACCGGACGCATCGTGCTCTCCACCGGCGTGGCGCGCACCGTGTTTCCGCGTGCCATGAAAGCAGGTGCCATTGGTGTACTCAACACACAGAAACTCCCGGCCTACAACCAGCAGGCGAAGAACACACGCGCCATTCAGTTCACGAGTGTGCCGCGCGACTCCATCCGTCAGGGGTGGTTGATCTTCATCTCCACGGCAACCCACGATTCGTTGCGCGCGGCTTTGGCGTCGGCCACACCGACACAACCGTTGCGGGTGAAGGCGGAAGTGCGCACGCTGTTCGAAACGCGCCCCGAGCTCACGGTGGTGGCCGAGATCCGTGGACGCAGCCGTGCCGCCGAACGGTTCGTGTATTCGGCGCACGTCCAGGAACCGGGTGCCAATGACAACGCGTCGGGAGTCGGCGCGCTGGCCGAGATGGCGCGCGTGGCCGCCACGCTGGTGCGCCGCGGCGTGAGCAATCCGCAGCGCACGGTCACGTTCCTGTGGGGCGATGAAATTCGCTCCACCGATCGATTTCTCAAGGAAGACAGCGTGCGCCGCGCCGGCGTGAAATGGGGTATGTCGCTCGACATGGTGGGCGAAAACACCGAGCTCACGGGCGGTTCGTTCCTGATCGAAAAGATGCCCGATCCGTCGGCGGTGTGGGTGCGTGGTGAAGACCAGCACACCGAATGGGGCGGCAAGGTGCTCGCGGAGAAGGACATTCGCGCTCATTGGTTCAACGACTTCGTGCGGCAGCGTTGTCTCGATCGTGCACGGCAGACGCAGTGGGTAGTGAAGGCGAATCCGTTCGAAGGAGGCAGCGATCACACGCCGTTCCTCAACGCACAGATCCCTGCCGTGCTGCTATGGCACTTCACCGATCAGTACTACCACACGGATCTCGATCGCATCGGCATGGTGAGCCCCAAGTCGCTGGCCAATGTGGGCGCCTGTGCGTTGTCCACCGGTCTGCTGTTGGCTGATGGGTCACGCAGCATCGTGTTGGCGGCACTCGAAGAGCTGACCGGTGTGGCCGAGCGCACGATTCGCGCGCAGGCCGTGCTGAGCGCCGATACGCTCACGCGTGGGGGCAACGCACAAACCGAAGCGCACATTCTCGACACGTGGCGCGCGTATTACATCGGCGCCATTGATCGCATCGGCGAAATCGCCGTGGGTCCGGTGGATTTGCAGGCTGCCACCGAACGCGCCAAGGCCCGGGTGCGCGCGGCCAAATAGCTGATTGCGGCGCAGGTTGCTGTGAGGCCGCCCTGTGGTGGAATCCCTCACATCAACCTGCGCAATCGCCGGATTGAATCACCGCTGACAATGCACGACTCTGCGAAGGTCATTCCATCGCGGAGTACGAATGCTGGATTTGCAGGTGTCGTCGAAAATCTCCCCGGAGCTGCTGGCCAAGTACGACGTGGCCGGCCCCCGCTACACCAGCTATCCGGCCGTACCGGACTGGAACGGCGCACCGGATGCCGCCGGATGGGCAACGCAGCTACGGGCACTGGGCCGGCAACGCGAGCCAATCGCGCTGTACGTGCATCTGCCCTTCTGTGCCGCGCAGTGCCTCTACTGCGGCTGCAATGCCACGGTGACAACCCGAGCGGAGATTGTCGATCGATACCTGAGCCGGCTGCGGATCGAGCTCGACATGCTGGCGCGAGCGATGGGCGAACGGCCCCGTGTGGCCGAGATGCATTGGGGTGGTGGCACGCCGAATTTTCTGAGCGACGCCCAGTTGGCCACCTTGCACGACATGCTGCTCACCACCTTCGAGCTCGGCGCGCATACCGAGAGTTCCCTCGAAGCCGATCCACGCCTCACCACACGATCCCAGATGCGCATGCTGCGGCAACTGGGATTCACGCGGGTGAGCTTCGGCGTGCAGGATCTCGATCCGGTGGTGCAGGAAGCGATCGGGCGCGTACAACCGCGTGCCATGGTGCAGGACGCCGTCACGCTGGCCCGCGAAGAAGGTTTCACTGGCATCAACTTCGATCTCATTTACGGTCTGCCACACCAAACACCTGATCGGTTTGCGGCGACCGTCGAAGACAGCCTGGCCATGCGCCCCGATCGTATCGCCTGCTTTGGGTACGCCCACGTGCCGTGGATGCGCGCCCATCAGCGTCGCATCGATGCCCAGGCGCTCCCCAATGGCGCGGAACGGTTTGCACTCTTCCGCGATGCTGTGCAGCGGTTCGTTGGTGCTGGTTATGAGTGGATCGGTATCGACCACTTCGCGTTGCCCACTGATGCCCTCACCAAGGCCATGCACCACGGTGTGCTGCACCGGAACTTCATGGGTTACACCACGCAACACAGCCCGCATCTGCTCGGCGTGGGGGTGAGCGCCATTTCGGCGGTCAATGGCTGGTTCGTGCAGAATGCGCCTCAACTGGGAGAGTGGCAGCGACAGATCGATCGTGGTGCGCTGCCGGTGGCCGGAGGACACATCCAACAGGGCGATGATCAGGGACGCGGCGCCGCCATCACGCACCTGATGTGTCACGCGGCGCTGCCGGCGTCACTGTTCCCAGTGGACCGCGAGGCTATGCAGGCCCTGTATGCACCGCTGGTCGACGACGGACTGGTCACGTTCGACGCAACGGGCATGCAGGCCACCGATCAGGGTCGGTGGCTGCTCCGCAATCTCGCCTTTCCACTCGATGCCTATCGCGCCAGCCGGGCCGCCGAGCAACTAGCCCAACAATCGGCCGAACACTCGGTCGGTCTCGTGCGGCAGGGCACCGCGTCGCACCCTGGTATGCCCGCCGTGCATCCCCCGCGCTTCTCTCAGGCGGTGTGACGCACGTACATTGGCCGCATGGCACTCGAGACATCATATCTGTGGATCAAGGCGATGCATGTGGTGGCCGTCATCGCCTGGTTCGCCGGCCTCTTCTACATCTTCCGACTCTTCGTGTACCACGTGCAGCAGCGCGAGCAGCCTGCGGTGGTGGCAACACTGGAAGTGATGGAGCACCGGCTGATGCGCGTGATCATGGCACCAGCCATGATCGTAGCCGTCACCATGGGCGCGTGGATGCTGGTGAAACAGCCCGCGCTGCTGCGCATGCCATGGATGCACATGAAACTCGGCGCGGTGTTTTTCCTGCTGGGCTATCACGGGTTTGCGTCATATACCCGGAAACGGCTCGCGCGTGGTGACTATTTCCTCAGTGAGCGCGCGTGCCGGGCGTTCAATGAAGTGCCCACGCTGCTGCTCATCATCATCGTGATCGCGGTCATCGTACGCCCCTGATCCCCTGCGGAATGCAGGAGCGGGTTCAGGGCTCCCGCACCCGTTCCTGCTGCAGCATCATGGTCGGACCCAGCATGGTTTCGATGCGCAACAGCCGGCGTGACTGCTTGCCAATCCACACCACCGATTCCCGGCCCTTGGCGATGGTGAAAATCACCACGTGTGCATCTTCGTCCTGCACGACGGTGCTGCCGGTGACCTTCACTTCGTATTCCTTGAGTCCCGCGTCGAGGTCGAAGACGGCAAAGCGTGTGCTGTAGCCTTTCTCGAGGGGCAACGATCGCACGAGCAGATCCCAGTTGCCAGAATCGAACGCGGCGAATGGCAGCGTGGTGTCCACCGGTACCAGCGGCGCATCCACCGGACCGATGCTGGCCTTCACGCGCCGGCCATTGAAATCGAGCGACATCCGCCGTGTCGGTTGCAACGAGCGGTGCATACGAGGCGCGAGGGTCAGCCCATCGCTGACCGTGGAATCGATCAACTGCGCCGTGCCGCGTCGCACGGTCTGCACACGACGGACCAGCACACGGTCCCTGGTGGAATCGCGCTGCGTTTCATCGATGACCTGACCGGCCGAGGTCACCGCCCCATCGCGGAGCAGCGTGAGCGCATAGCGCACCGTGGCCGTGGTCACGTGGCGACCATCCACCACCGCATCGCCGGGACGAAGGGCCCGCACACTGTCGGATGATGCCGGTGCCCGTGATACGCTGTCCCGATTCGATGTTTGCGCATGCACCGACGCAGACATGGTCAGCATCGACGCATACGCCGTCATGGCGACCAGGGCGACCCGCGCCTGCACAACTGTTGTTCTCACGACCACGATGACGGGGACGAGCACAGCAATGATGCGCATGGCGGAAGGCAACCTTTCCAGGGCAGATGACGTCGTACGGCGCATGAACCTGTCCTTCACTTTCATGGCGCCGGTCGTGCAGCGCCTCATCGGGGCGCTGACCCTGACAATGTGCGTGACCAGCGCGCTCCATGCACAGGCCGACGTGGTCCGCGGCCGCGTGCTCGACGATTCGGCGCGTGTTCTTTCCGGAGCTGTGGTGAGCATCACCCGTGGGCCTGATCGACTGGTCCAGCAAGTGACCACCGACTCCAGTGGTCGGTTCAGCAGCCGCTTCGACCCGGGCACGGGCGACTATCTCGTGCACGTGATGGCACCGGGCTTCCGTCAGGCCCGGCGGCGCGTGGAACGGGTGGCCGAGGAACGCGAGCTCGTTGCCGATTTCACTCTGCAGCGCGACCTGGCCACCACGCTCGACGCCGTGCGGGTGACCGCCACCCCGCCCGTGCGCGCCCAGGCCCAGGTAGCCAGTGGGTACAGTCGCGAAGTGGGTGCCTCCGAGCAGTGGAACCAGGGCGTCGAAGGACGGGTGAGCCCCAATGCCGCCGGCAACCTGACGGCCATCGCCGGCACCGTGCCCGGCGTGACCATGACACCGTCCGGTCCTTCGATGCTTGGCGCCAGCCCCGGCTCCAACCTGACCACCTTGAATGGCATGGCCATGCCGGGCGGCTCGCTTCCCCGTGCGGCACGGGCCGATGTGCGCGTGACCGGCGCCACGTTCGATGCCACACGCGGCGGATTTGCCGGTGCCAATATCGATGTGCGCCTCGGCGCTGGTGATCGCAATTTCCAGAATCGCAATGCGTTTCTCACGCTCAATGCGCCGCAGTTGCAGACCACCGATGCGGTAGGCCGTTCACTGGGCCTGCTCAATGGCGGCTTCCGGGCCAGCGTGGGCGCCGATGGAGAAGCCATTCGCCGCGTCCTCACGTACAACGTGGCACTCGATGTCGGTCGCACCAGCAGTGACCCGGCCACCTTGCTCAGCAGCGACGCCGAGGCCCTGCGTCGCGCGGGACTGGCCCCTGATTCGGCCCAGCGTCTGCGCTCGATTGCCTCCAACATCGGCCTGCCTCTGGCAGGCACCGGGATCCCGACAGCGCGCGTGCAGAACAACCTCACGTTCCTCGGTCGCATTGATGACGTACGTGACACCCTGCGCACGCTGACGCTCACCACGTTTGCCGGCTCCACCACGGAGGGCGCACTGGGTTTCGGTCCACTGAGCGCGCCAGGCAACAGTGGCAAGCAGTCCCAACAAACGGTGGGTGCACAGTTCCTGCAGAGTCAGTACGTGGGCAAAGGCTACTTCACGCTCATGGAGAATCGCATCGCCGCCAGTCGTGTGCGTGATCGCAGCACACCGTATCTCGAACTGCCAGGCGCCACCGTGCTTGCGCGCTCGGCATCCGACGCCGCCACGAGCGACATCGTCCCCGTGGCGTTGGGTGGCAATCCGTTTCTCGCCACCAATGACACGCGCTGGACCGCGGAAGCGGCCAATGAAATGGTGTGGAACGCACAGGGACGTCGTCATCGCTTCAAGACATCGGCGTGGATCCGCGGCGACGGCCTGACACAGGAAGGCCAGCCCAACGCCCTCGGTCAGTACACGTTCATGTCGCTCGCCGATCTCGCCGCCAATCGTCCGGCATCGTACTCCCGCACGTTGTCGCAGCCGGTGCGGGAAGCCAGTGCGTACAACGCCGCACTCGCGTTCTCGCATCAGTGGAATCCGAGCCGGTGGTTCAGCACTCTCGCCGGCGCACGGGTGGAAGGCAATCGCTTCGGGGATGCCCCGCCAGAGAATGCCGCACTCGAACAGGCATTGGGCGTGCGTACCGGCGTCGCGCCGAGTCGAGTGCACGTGTCGCCACGCGTCGGGTTCAACTACACCTATTCGCGGTCGCGCGAAAACGGCAACGGCCAGATGAACAATGGGTCGGGCAGTTGGTATCGCAACACGATGGGCATCATTCGTGGTGGCGTCGGCGAGTTCCGCGACCTGTATCGTCCCGGCACGTTGGCCGATGCGATGGTCAATGCCGGTCTGCCTGGCAGCACCGTGGCACTGACGTGCGTGGGGAGCGCCGTACCGGTACCCGACTGGCGCGCCCTCAGCAGCGGCAGCGCGACACTGCCCTCCGCCTGCGCCGATGGCTCCGGCGCGCTGGCAGAGCGTGCACCCACCGTTACGCTGGTCGACCCGTCGTTCGATGTGCCACGCAGTTGGCGCGCATCGTTGGGTTGGGCCGCCACGGTGCAGCGCTTCCTGGTGCGCGTGGACGGCTTGTCGTCGTACGATCTGTCGAATCCCAGCACCGTCGACGCCAACTTCTCCGGCACGAGTCGCTTCACGCTCGCCGGTGAAGGCGGTCGGCCGATGTACGTCACGGCGTCAGGCATCGATCCCACGTCGGGCGCCGTGTCGGCTCGGGAATCGCGTGTGAGCCCCAACTATGGCCGTGTGTCCATGCGCACGAGTGATCTGCGCGGCTATGGATCGCAGCTTACCACCACTATCCAACCCGAGATTTTCCGTGGACGGCGCGGTCCGCCGCCGGTGATGTTCTCGGCGGCCTACACCATTCAGCAGGTGCGTCAGCAGTTCCGTGGCAGCGATGGGGCCAACTTCGGCAATCCGCTCACGCGCGAATGGGCGGCCGGCGCCAACGATGCCCGGCATGCCGTCGTGCTCCAGGCCAGCACCACCGTACCACGTGTCGGTGTGTTCACCATGTTCACGCGCCTGCAGTCGGGCACACCGTTCACGCCCATCGTGCGCAGTGACATCGATGGTGACGGACGTGCCAACGATCGGGCGTTCGTGCCCAATCCCGGCACCGACACCGATGCCGCTACCCGTGCGCAGATGCAGGCCCTGCTCGCGTCGGCGCCTGGCAACATCCGCGACTGTCTGTCATCGCAGCTTGGCGCCGTGGCCGCGCGGCAAAGCTGCCGCGGACCCTGGACGCAGCAGATGAATCTGCTGTACCGTCCGCCGCTGCCGTCCATCCGGGGCCGCAATGTCTCGATGAACGTGGTCTTCGAGAACCCGCTCGCGGGTCTGGACCAGCTACTGCATGGCGCCGACGGGCTGCGCGGCTGGGGCACGCAGGCGATCCCTGATCCCGTGTTGCTGGTGCCACGTGGCTTCGATGCGACCGGTCAGCGTTTCCGCTACGACGTGAACCCGCGCTTCGGTGATACGCGCGCCTTCCGCACGCTGTCCCGTGTGCCGTTCCGCATCGTGATGGACATTTCGATGGATCTATCGGTGCCGTACGACCTGCAGACCTTGCGTCGTGCCATTGAGCCCATCAAGGGTCGCGACAAGGCCACCAACAAGACCACGTGGACACGTCGAAATGCCGACTCGGTGGCGGCACTGTACCTGAGCCGCACGTCGAACCTGCACCGTGTGCTGCTGGCCGAAAGCGATTCGCTGTTCCTCACGAAAGATCAGATCGCCCGACTGTTGGCCGCCGACAGCCTGTATTCAGAACGCGTGCGCGGTCTCTACAAGCCACTCGCGGTGATGCTGGCCGAACAGCCGGATGGAGCCGCGGGCAAGGCGGCACTCGATACCGTGCAGGCCACCACCCGGTTGTACTGGCCCATCTTCTGGGAACAGGTGGACCTGGCGATGGAGGTGCTCAATCAGCAGCAGCGCGAGCTGATGCCACTGTTCAACAACATGAGCGCGGTGACGAAGGAAGAACGTCGCAACGCCCGTTGGACATTCGGGTACCCGGTGCCGTTGGTGCACAACCGGCCGCGGGTAGGTGGGCAGCCGGGAAGCCTGAATACCTCGGTGACACGAGGCGCCTTCTGACGACCAAGGGGGCATGAGCCAGTCGCTCATGCCCCCTCGTCTGTGGTCCACCATCACGGTAGACCACATCAGGTGCCCAAGGCTCAATACTTGTAGTGGCTCGCCTTGTACGGGCCGTTCACGTCCACACCGATGTACGACGCCTGGTCCGCCGTGAGTGTGGTCAGCTTCACGCCCAGCTTGTCGAGGTGCAAACGCGCCACCTTTTCGTCGAGGTGCTTGGGCAGCGTGTACACCTTCTTCTCGTACGACTCCGCGCGCGCGTGCAGTTCGAGCTGGGCCAGCACCTGATTGCTGAAGCTCGCGCTCATCACGAAGCTCGGGTGACCCGTGGCGCAGCCCAGATTCATCAGACGGCCTTCGGCCAGCACGAGAATCGAGCGGCCGCTGGGCAACTGGAATTCGTCGTACTGCGGCTTGATGTTCACACGCTTCATGCCTTCGACCTTCTTGAGACCGGCCATGTCGATCTCGTTGTCGAAGTGACCGATGTTGGACACGATCGCCTTGTCCTTCATGCGGCTCATGTGCTCAACGGTGATGACATTCTTGTTGCCGGTTGCCGACACGAAGATGTCGGCCTGATCGACGATGTCTTCGAGCGTCGTGACCTGATAGCCCTCGAGCGCCGCCTGCAGTGCGCAGATGGGATCGATTTCGGTCACCACGACGCGCGCACCCTGTCCCTTGAGCGCCTGCGCGCAGCCCTTGCCCACGTCACCGTAGCCCAGCACCACGACGATCTTGCCGGCCAGCATCACGTCGGTCGCGCGATTGAGGCCGTCCACCACCGAGTGGCGGCAGCCATACAGGTTGTCGAACTTCGACTTCGTCACGGCATCGTTGACGTTGATGGCCGGGAACGCGAGTGTGCCGGCCTTCTCCATCTCGTACAGGCGATGCACACCGGTCGTGGTCTCTTCGGACACCCCACGGATACCCGCCAACACCTTGCCCCAACGGCCCGGATTCTTCTGCTGCTCCACACGCAGCAAATCGAGAATCACGCCCCACTCTTCCGGCTCGTTGTCGGCGTCGAACGCGGGCACCTTGCCATCACGTTCGAAGTCGGCGCCGCGGTGCACCAACAGCGTGGCATCACCACCATCATCCAGCAGCAGGTTCGGGCCCGTGCCATCCGACCACATCAACGCCTGCTCCGTGCACCACCAGTACTCTTCGAGCGTCTCACCCTTCCACGCGAACACGGGCGTGCCCTGCGGCTTGTCCACCGTGCCGTTCGGACCCACGGCCACTGCGGCGGCGGCATGATCCTGCGTGGAGAAGATGTTGCACGACACCCAGCGCACATCAGCGCCGAGGGCGACGAGCGTTTCGATGAGCACCGCCGTCTGCACGGTCATGTGCAACGACCCCATGATCTTCGCCCCCTTGAGCGGCTGCGCAGCGCCGAATTCGGCACGCAGCGCCATCAACCCCGGCATCTCCTGCTCGGCGAGGCGGATCTCCTTGCGGCCCCACTCGGCAAGCGACAGATCACGCACGGCAAACGCGGGACGATCGAGCGACGCCAACAACGCGACGCCGTGTTCAGTCATGATGGAAGTGCTCATGTCCAGTATCGATGAAGTGAGAAGAGGAATGTGAAGTGAAACAGGTACACGCGATGCAGATCAGCTCATCACCAGCGCCGGCGATGCCACAGCCGTCGCTGTACAGGCAAAAAGCGCCGGTCCACTCGCAGCAGAATCGAGCGGCAATGGCGTGATGCGCACATTGGCAAACCCCGCTTCACGCAACCACTCGGTCAGCGTGTCGGCAGGGAATCCCAACCAGACATGCCCCATCGTATCGCGGTAACGCTCATCGGCATGGGGCTGCATGTCGACGAGCAACACCCGACCGGCCGGGCGCAGGACACGATGGACCTCGCGCAAGGCGCGCAACGGATCGGACACATGGTGCAACACGAGCATGAGGACGGCCACGTCCAGCGCATCGTCGTCCAGTGGCAGCGCTTCGAGAGCCCCTTCGGTGACCGTGACGTGCGCAAAGGGGGCGAGACGCGCCGCCGCCGCCGCCAACATGGCCGGCGACGCATCGATAGCATGCACCTGCGCGACATGCGGAGCGAGCGCAGCACTGAGCGCCCCAGTGCCGCAGCCCAAATCGCCCACGATGAGCGTGTCATCAAGCAGGGCCAGCAAGGCCAGCAGATCCGCCCGCGCCCCGAAGAGCTCGGCACGCAGATCATCCCACTCCGCACTGGCGGTGGCGAAGAACGTCTGCGTCACGGTGCGACGAGCGGCGAGCACAGCGTCCACCCGCGCCGCGTCCTGCAACGCCACCGGCGTGCGCACAAAGGCTTCCCGCACCAGGCTCCACAAGGCGAGCATCGACGCGTCGAGGTGCGGATGCCGGCGATACCACCGGCTGGCACCCTCCGCCCGCGACGCTATCCACCCCTGATCCGTCAGAATCTTGAGGTGCCGACTCACGGTGCTTTGCGGCAATTGCAGCGCGGCCGCGAGCTCACCCACCGTCAGCTCCTGCCGCTCCAACGCCGCCAACAGTCGGCTGCGAGTCGGTTCGGCGAGCTCGACCATGCGGTCGTGAATGGAAAGCCGAGGTGTGGTCACCCCCAATTATATCCGACCATCCGGATAAAAGGATAGTGCTCTGGATTTGTGAGGTTTTTCCCCTCACATCGCCCGGACCATACAGTACGTTGCCGGTATGTTCGACCTTGCCCTCGCCTTCGATTTGCTGGTCGCCGCCCTGGTCGGGTTGGCGGTGGGGATCGAGCGCGAATGGTCGGGACACACCCAGGGTCCGGACGGCCGTTTTGGGGGTGCCCGCACGTTTGCGCTGCTTGGTGCCATCGGCGGATTTGCCGGCTGGTTCCTGCAGTTGGGGCATGAGACTGCCGGCGCGCTCCTGGTGGCCGGGGCGCTGGCCTTTGTCGTGGTGGCCTATTTCGCGGCCATGAACCGGCCGGGGACCAGCGCGGACAGCACCACCGAGGTGGTGGCCTTGCTGGTGGTCGGGCTCGGCGTCGCGGCGGGGCTGGGGCACCGCACCGTGGCCAGCGCGGCGGGTGCCGTGGCGGTGCTGCTGCTGGCCGAAAAGTCGAAAGTGCAGGAAGTCCTGACGCGGGTGGCACCCAACGAAATGCGGGCCGCGCTGCAGTTCGCCGTGCTCGCGCTGGTGATCCTGCCACTCATTCCCGGTGGTGCCTTCGGGCCGTACGACGCCTTTCAGCCACGCCAGCTCTGGATCGTGGTGCTGATCTTTTCGGCGCTCAATTTCGCCGGCTATATCGCACGTCGAGTGATCGGCGAAACACGTGGCCTCGCGGTGACGGGGCTGTTGGGAGGACTGGTGTCGTCCACCGCGGTGACGCTCACCTTCAGCCGCCGCAGCCGCGACAACGCCGGCGACAACGCCAGTGATGCCCTGGCTCTGCCGCTCGCATTGGGCGTAGTCGCCGCGTGCACGGTGCTGGTGCCACGGGTCCTCGTGATCTCCACCATGCTGCAACCGGCCGTGGGGTTGGCCGCGATGTGGGTGCTCGGTCCGGCGTTCATTGTGGGAGTGGCGCTCATCGCCTTCGTGCTCTGGCGCGAGCGGGGCACCCGACCGGCCGATGGCGCGATGCCGGCCGGCAACCCTGAAGGAGTCTCGGCAGGGCTTGGCGAAAATCCGCTGGGACTGTGGTCGTCGTTGCAGATGGCCGTGGCTTTTCAGCTCGTGTTGTTCGCCATCGCCTGGGTGCAGCGCACCGCAGGAGAAACGGGTGTGCTGGCCTCTGCCACCCTGCTTGGCCTCACCGATGTGGACGCGCTCACCGTGTCCATGGCGCGCTACGGGGCCGAAGCCGGTGAGACCAACCATGTGCGCATCGCCGCGGCGGCGATGGGCATCGGCGTGCTGTCGAATACCATGCTCAAACTCGCCATCACGCTCGTGCTGGGAGCGCCGCGGTTCCGTTGGCATGCCGCTGTGGGACTCGCGCTGCTCGGCGTGGCCGTGGGCGCGGGTGTGTTGGTGCGTTGGCCATGACCACACCACGCGAACCAGCGGGGTTGCCCGAACGTCTGCACGATCGCATCACCGCGTTGGGTGGTGTCACGCGACGATTGATCGAACCCATTGGCACCGGCGCGCGTTTCGTCCGTGATGTGGCGCGTGCGACAAAAGACACCGCACAATGGCTGCCCGAGTTCTCCACGCATGCCCGGGTGCTGGGCGTGGATTCGCTCCCCATCGGCATCTTCATCGCCCTGTTCACCGGCATCGTGCTCGCACTGCTGGCGAGTTACAGCGTGGGCGATTTGGTGCCGCCCTACTTTGTGGGCACGCTGGTACAGAAGACGATCACACTCGAACTCGCACCAGTGCTCACGGGGCTCGCACTGGCGGGACGGGTGGGCGCCAATATCGCAGCCGAGTTGGGCACGATGCGCGTGACCGAACAGATCGACGCGCTCGAGACGCTGACCTTCGATCCGATGAGTCATCTCGTCGTGCCGCGGGTGCTGGCGTCGGCGCTGATGTTTCCGATCGTCGTAGGCATGGCCATGCTCGTTGGCCTGCTCTCGGGGTGGGTGGCCTCGATCGTACTGCTCGATATTGCCACACCCCAGTTTCTCAAGGGCGTGCGGCTGTTCTTCCAACCGTTCGATGTGCAATACGGACTCGTGAAATCGGCCAGCTTCGGTGCGGCCGTGGCGCTCATTGGCTGTCGTGCGGGGTTGAACACACTGGGCGGTGCGCAAGGCGTGGGCCGCAGTGCCACCCGGGCCGTGGTGATCTCCGCCGTGATGATTCTGGTGCTCGATGCGTTCTGGGCCATCGTCTGGCTCTCCGGCCGCTCTCTGCGATAGGTCCGCCATGCCTCTCTTCCGACACACCGCGTTTCTGTTCTTCTGCTTCCCGATGCCATGACGACATCCAAACGCACCAGTGATTTCATCGTCGGCCTCACTGTCCTCGTGGTGACGGTATTGATCGTGGCCGCCGTGCTGTGGGTGAAGCAGGCGGATCTCGGTGGACGACAGCAGCAGGTCGTGGTGCGCACTCGCGAAGTGGGCGGCGTCGCGCTGGGCAATCCGGTTGTCATCCGCGGCGTGCGGTCAGGACGTGTGGAATCGATCGCGTTGGGTGCGCCGGGCTGGGTCACCATCACGCTGGGTCTCGACCGCGGTGTGCAGCTTCCACCTGACCCGGTGGTGCTGCTGGCGGCGGCGAGTCTGTTCGGTGAATGGCAGGCCACCATCACCACGGCCGCTGGCGTGCCTCCCGACCGCGATCTGCGCGCGGCCATTGCCGAAGCCCGCACGGAGAGCGATACGCTGGCCGGTGCGGTGATGCCCGATATCGCGCAGCTCACCACCGTGGCCGGTCGGCTGGCGGGCGATGTGGCGAAGGTCGCCGACCGCGTGCAGGTGGCGTTCGATGATGCCGCGGCCAAGGAGTTGCGGGAGTCCATCCGCAACTTCGCCCATCTCTCGACGGTCCTGGCCAAGACCATCGATGTGCAGTCGAAAAATCTCGATCAGATCAGTGGTGATGTGCACACCGGTGTCACACGCATCAGCGCGGCGGCCGATCGACTGAACACGTTCTCCACGCGCATGGATTCGGCCACCAGCCGCGGTGAGCTGCAGCAGATCGTGTCCAGCTCCCAGCAGGCCGCGCGCGAGTTGCTCACGGCAACCACCAACCTGCGCGACATGACCACCAAACTCGATCGGACCGAGGCGCGCCTGTCCACCGTGATCGCGCGCGCGGATTCGGTGTTCATGAAAGCCAACGGCACCACGGGCACGCTGGGCCTGATGATGAACGATCCCGCACTGTACCAGCAGAGTGATTCGCTGGTGCGGGAGCTGCGCGCGTTGGTGGCAGACGTGAAGAAAAACCCGCGACGTTACCTCAATCTTCGGGTCTTTTAGCCGAACCGCGACACCGTCAGACCTGCGGTACCGCCAACACGCCGCAGCGTGCGGTGCGCAGTATGCGCGTGGCCACCGAGCCCACGATCAGCCGCTCCAGCAGCGTGTGTCGCTGCGTGCCTACCGCGACCAGGTCCACGCGCGCCTGCTGGGCAAACGCCAGCAGCGCGGGCGCCGGATCACCGCGTACGGTCACCGTCTCGACCATCACGCCGTCGGGTGCGTCGAGGGTGCGTCGCACCTGCTCGAACAAGGGTGGCAACGTGCGACCGTATTCCGCGTCCCATGTTTGCCAATCGGACGACGGGTGTTCGAAGCGCGGCCGCACATGCACCAATGTCAGGCGTCCACCTGCCGAAAGCATCTGTGTCGCGAGCTGCGCGGCGCGCACGCTGGCCGCGCTGAAGTCGAGGCCCACCACCACATGCGCCGGCGTGGCGGGAAAATTTGCACCCACCGCGAGCACCGGCACGCGGGATTCCCGCAGCGTGGCCAATGTGGTTTCCGTGCCGAAGAGTCGATCGAGCGGATTCCGGCGGCCGATGCCCATGACCATCAACGAGGCATCGCGGGCGATCGCTTCACTGGCCAGCATGCGCGCCGGTGAACCCACGGTGACACGGATCGGCCACTGCGGATCCCCGGAGGCGGCAATGGACACCGACCGCCGGAGATCGGCCAGCATGGTCTGTCGGCGCGATTCATCCAGTTCCACTGGCACCGGCAACACGTCCATACCACCGGCCACCCCTGTGATCGGCTCACACACACCAACCACTTCGATCGGTACACCAAGCGCCTGTCCCACCAGTCGCGCGGCGCCGAACAGCGCCTCATTCGCGTCCGGTGCGCCGTCGCTGGCCACCAGAATCGGTCCACGTCGAAGCGGCGACAGGGTCGATGGCGGGGGGGTGAGCAGATCGGCGGGGACGGACATGGGCGAATGGTCGCATCTCGGCGCCACGCGCTCTATCGGGGACTTCAGCCCACACCGTCAGGGAAACCCGCACATCAACATGCGCATCGTCCCAGTTCACCGAATCACATGCAGGCATGCGGAACACATCTGCCCCATGGCAACACCAGCACTACAACGCCCAGCGCAACCCGCGCGCCAGGCGATCGAGCACACGATGCATCATGCCACGACGTCGCCACACATCGAGCGTGATCTCGGTGCTGCCTGAGAGATCGTCGAGAAAACTGTGATCGAGCGCATCGCCAAACGTGTCGTCAAAAATGAGCACGTTGCATTCGGCGTTCAGCCAGAAGGATCGGAAGTCGAGGTTGGACGATCCCACGAGCCCCACATGACTGTCCACCACCAGCGTCTTCGCATGCAGCATCGCACGGTCGTATTCGAAGATGCGCACACCACGGGACAGCAGCATGTGATAGGCGCCATGTGCGGCATGTCGGATGATCGGCACATCCGTCTGCTCCCCAGGCAGCAACAGGCGCACATCCACGCCCCGTTGAGCGGCCGCCGCCAGCAGCCGCAACGCCCGCGAGGGCGGCGCAAAGTACGGCGTCGTGATCCAGAGTCGCTCGCGGGCCGCACCGGTGAGCGCGGACAACACGGTGAGCATCTCACGCTGCCCACGACCGGGACGTGGATCCATCACGATGACAGCCGGCGCATCCCCTTCCGCCAATGGCGCAGCGCGGCGCACGCGACGTCCGCGCACTCGATCGCGGTGATGACCGCGTTGCAGTTTCCAGCGTGACTGCAGCGCACGTGGCATCATGCGTCCGCGCCAGCCAGCGGGTGGGTGCACGATGCCATCCGCCCAGCTCACGTACTCGAGTCCCGGCAAATCGGGCCCTCCGGCACGATCCCAACCTTCAGCAAACACGGCCGCCAGTTCTTCGGTGACCGTGCCGTGCAGCGCCACGAAAGTATCGCGCCATGCCTCCTTCCATCCGTCACGACCCACACGACGACGGCGTGCCACACTGGAGCCGTACTCCTCGCCGATGTTCATGCCGCCGGTGAAGGCCATGTGGCGATCGACCACCAGCAACTTGCGGTGATCCCGGCGCAGCGCTTCCAGCGGGCGATGCCACACGCGATGAAAGAGGCGCACCTGCACACCACCGGCTTCGAGCGACTGCCAGAAGTCGTCGGCGGTCGCCATCGACCCCACGGCATCGGCCAGCACACACACCCGCACGCCACGCGCCGCCGCCGCCAGCAGGGCCGCGCGCACGGAGGCGCCAAGCTGATCGTCGCGGAGAATGTACGTCTCGAGCAACACCTCTTCGCGCGCAGCGTCGATGGCTTCCCGCATGCGGGCGAAGGCCTGTTCCCCATCGGGCAGCAGCTCCACAGGCGGACACACATGCATCGGGCCACCGTCGATGCGGCGCACCAAGGCACGGAACTCCGGGGCACGCGCCCCATGTTCCAGACGTCGTGCCACACCCCACGCACGCCAGGCGCGCAACTCCCGCGGGATGAGCGCGTCAGTCATGGTGGCTGCCAACGTCGCTCATCGCCGCCCGGATCATTCAGCGGATGCGCTTGAGAATGGTGCCTTTGGCCAACGAGGTGCCGGCCTCGATGCCGTTGGCGATGTAGGTCTCGTCGGCCGACACCGCGCCCGGATAACGCTGCACGAACTGTGCGCCCGTCATGGCCTGATCGAGCGTCACGAGCTCCACCCGTGCCGGCTGCTTGTTGAGCGCCTTGGCATCGGTGAGGGCACGAAATGAGCGCAGCGTAGCGTCCACTTCCGCCGCTCGTGTGGCCGCCGCCTCCGGCACCATGAGGCCCAGCAACAGGTAGGTCTGCTGGTTGTGCGTCACCGTCAACGCGCGACCCTGCAAGGCACCCTGCTGGGTGTTGGCTTCGAACGTGGCCGCCGCCGCCGTGAGGCCGTTCACCGTGGTGTTCGACGACTGCCGAGTGGTGATGCCCTGCTGCCCCAGAAACGTCTGCAGCGCCTGCGACGGGGTGCCCGTGGCCGGCAGCAATTGCAACTGCGCGCCATTGTCGGCACTCACACCCACCACGGCTTCGGGCTGGTTCGCGAACTTCCAGCCACTCGGAAAGTCGAACTGGAATCGCAGGTCCGGATGCAGGAACCGCGTGCCCTCGAAGTAGCCCTGCCGCGGGTTTTCACCGAACACCATGCCATTGAGCAGCCGCAGGTAGCCGTCCCGGTTCACCTTGAGACCAGCCAGTGTGGCCGCCGGCACCTGCGCCGCACGCTGCTGCGCCCGCTGTGCGCGATTGCCCGGATCGGGATGGGTGCTCTGCCACTCCGGGACTCGTCCGCCACCGCCCGACAGGCGCCCGAGCGTCTGGAACACCTTCGGCGCCTCACGCACGTCGTACTGCTGCGCCAGCGAGTACTGAAATCCGAGCGCGTCCGACTGGAGTTCGTCGTCGCGGCCAAACTTGAGGAACAGCAGCGACGCGCCACCGCCCAGCATGTCTCCGTACTTCGCCACGGTCGACGAAAAGATGCTCGCGCCCACCAGTCCGATCTGCGCGACCTGCTGCTGGCTCATCTGCACCACCGAGTGTTTGGCCGTCACATGGCCAATCTCGTGTCCGATCACCTCGGCCAGCTCGGCTTCGCTGTTCAGGTTCGTCAACAGCCCGCGCGTGACGAAGATGAAGCCTCCCGGATAGGCAAAGGCGTTCACCGCCGCGTCGTCGAGCACGTGGAATTCCCACGGCAGGTTCGGACGCTCGGACTTGGCCGCCATCGCCGTGCCGATGCGCCGCACCAGTGCCTGGACCTCCGCTTGCGGCACCTCACCGACACGCTTGAGATCACCCGCCGAGGCTTCACGTCCCATCTGAATTTCCTGTGATTCGGAAATGAGGGACAACTCGCGACGTCCGGTGACGGGGTTCGTCGCGCAGCCACTCATGCCGATCACAACCGACAACAACAGCGGTAGCGCTGGAGTGACGGCCATCACGTGTCTGGTGTGTTGTGTCATATGGCTCCCGTATGTAGGCGTGAATCACGCATTCGTGACCCGTCCAACCTCGTGTTATAAGCGGATATCGCTTGATTCTACTCTACGCAGGCCGCACATTCGCCACTTACGCAAGTAGCAGACCCACATCGTTGTATGCCTCGACTGTGACGCATCCCACCGGATGCCGGCAGTCATGGGGCCCGCTCTGTCTCTCACCGTGTCCCCAATGTTCATGCGCCCGCTGCGCATGCACCCCAGCGCCTGGCGCTCGGTGTGCATACCCGTTGCTTCGACGCTGTCCGTGTGGTTGCTCGCCGCGTGCGGCGGTGGCCCTACCCCCGCCCCCCGTCCCGCTGCGGCCGACAATCGTGCCCTGGCCAGCGAACAGGCCCGTGGACCTGGTGCCCAGGGCACCGTTGGTGTCCCTCCCTTTGCCGCCCGCGGCAGTGATACCACGCTCACGCCGCTCGCGTTCGCGCTGGCCGAACTGGTGTCCACCGACCTGTCGCGCAGCGGCAAGGTGCGCGTCGTCGAGCGAGCTCGGCTGGGTGAAGTCCTGCGGGAACTCGATCTGGCGCAGACCGGCCGGGTCGATTCAGCGACCGCGCCACGCGTCGGACGCCTGGTGAGTGCCGAACGCCTCGTCTTTGGTTCAGTCGAGCCGGTCGATGCCAACACGCTTCGCCTCGGCGCCCGTATCGGTGATGTCGAGCGCTCGACCGTGTCCAACGCAGTCGATGCCCGTGCTCCGCTGGCCGAGATCCTGGCCGCCGAGAAGGCCCTGGTTTTCCGTCTGTTCGAATCGCTGGGCGTGACGCTGACACCGGCCGAACGGGCCTCCATCGAAGCCCAGCCCACCAAGAATATCGGCGCACTGCTGGCCTACGGCCGCGGCGTGCAGCGCTACTACCAGGGTGACTACCGTGGCGCGGCGTCCGAATTCAGCCGCGCCGCGCGGCTCGATCCCGGCTTCCGCGAAGCCCGCCGCATGGAGCAGGAAGTGCGCTCCTATGGCGCCATGGGTACCGCGCATCCGGTCGCCATTCCCGGCGTGCGTCCGCTCGATGGCGCCATCTCGAGCGCCGTGGATCGCCTGAACCGTCCGCTCGACCTCGTCACCAACGTGTCCCGTACTGCGAGCACTGCGCTCGACCCGACGTTCCCGGCGTCGCAGGCGACCGTCATCATCACGATCACCCGTCCATGACCCCGACGCCCTCCATTGCCGCCTCCATGCGGCCTCTCCGGCGCACGGCCCTGCGAGCCACCGCTCTGATGGCCGCGGGCCTCGCGGTTCCGGCGCTCGCGTCTGCTCAGGATCGTCTCATCGGCACCGGCGTGCTCGCCGTTGGCGGCACCGCTGACGTGGTCAGCTTCAGTGGCGTCGGCTATCAGCAGCCGGGCGCCATGGGCCGCGATTCGATCCGACTCAAGCGCATCGACCAGTTCTCGGTGCCGGTCTCGCTCGCCTTGCCCATCGGCACGGCGTGGACCTTCGACGTGCAGTCGGCCTTCACCTACTCGCGGCTCACCTACTCGCCCAAGGCCCTCGCGGCCACCACGGAACAGACGGCCACGCTGTACGGCCCGACCGACGTGCGCGTGCGTGCCACCGGACGCCTGCTCGGCGATGCAGTGATCCTGACGCTTGGCGCCAATGCCCCAACCGGTCAGACGGAACTCGGCTCCAGCGACCTGATGGTGCTGCGCGCCATTGCTGCGCCGGCACTCGGCCTCGGTGCTCCGCCGGTTGGCGCGGGTCCGAGCGGGACGGCCGGCCTCGTGCTGGCCAAGCAGGTGCTCGGCTGGGCGGTCGCCATCGGCGGTTCCTATGAGATGCGCGGCACCTACCAGCCTATCGCGGCCATCACGGCCGGTGCTCCCTCCACGGATTTCCAGCCCGGTGACGTCATTCGCGGCTCGGTGGGCCTCGACCGACTCATCGGAGGTCATCGCTTCAGTGTCACCGGCGCCGTCGACCTGTACTCCGACGACGTCCTCCGGAACGGTGGTCTGCCCGAAACCGCTCCGGCACTCTCCACGATCAAGCTGGGCCCGATCATCACCACCGATGCCCAGATCCAGTTCGCCGTACCACGGGTGCGTGAGTTTGTGCTCTGGGGAGTGAACCGCTTCCGCACACGCTACGAGAAGGATGGCGTGCAGGTGGCCGGCACCAGCGGCAACTATTTCGACGGTGGTCTGCGCACGAGCATCCCGATGTCGGCCAAGACCGACTTGCTGCTCACCGGTGAAGGCCGGATGCACAGTGGACTCGCGATCAATCAGGGTTTGGCCACGTCCGGCGTCATCAGCGGCGGCGGCACGATCGGCCTGATCCGGCGCGCCGGTGCCCTGACGTTCCAGCCGTACCTGCGCGGCCAGGGCGGTCAGCTCCGCCCACGCCTCGCCGGCACTGCACCCCGCACGGGCTTCTTCGGCGCCTCGGCGGGTCTCGTCATCGTGACTCGCTTCTAATCGCCCATGTCGATCATGCCTATCAAGTTCTCACGCGTCACCACACTCGCAGCCGCGCTGTTCGCATCGTCGCTGCTCGGAGCGTGCGCTGACGACGGCAGCACCGGTCCCGGCACCGGCACCGGCCAGCAGGCGCGCCTGATGCTTTCGGCTTCACTGCAGCAGACCGCGGCAGCCAGCGAAGAGGTGCGCATTGCCACCAGTTACATCCTCCTCAGCGGCGGCACCACGTCGCTCTCCTCCCAGTCGATCAGCCTGACCGGTTCTTCGCAAACGGTCCCGGTGGGCATCGACCTCTCCAACTGTCTGCGCGACTCCCAGCGCGCCGGCCTGAACGGAGTGGCTCCCGGCGCCGATGAATGCGTCGTGCAGCTCAGCGTACAGCTCTATCTCGACGGCCTCCCGGTCGACCAGCATCAGGTGGGTCCGCTGTCGCTGCGCCCCGGCGTCACGACGACGATCCCCAACACGTTGCAGCTCAACGACATCGCTGAAGTCCGGTTGACCGCACCGACCGAGAACGTGGTGGGTGTCGGACAGCCGCTGCGCATGGAGACTGCCCGCACGATGGCCCTCACGATGACCATCCTGGACCGGCAGCAGCGTCCGGTCAGTGGTCGCGTGGCTGCCTGGAGCAGCAGCAGCCCCAACGTCGCCACCGTCAGTGCCACCGGTGTCGTCACCGCCGTGACCGTGGGTACCACACGGATCACCGCCGATGTGGGTGGTCGCCAGGCCGTGGCCGACGTGCGCGTCGTCCCACCGCCGGCGCTGCTGCGTGTGTCGTCGGCCGGCCTGAGTGGCACCGGCACGGTCAGCTCCTCACCGGCCGGCCTGAACTGTGTCGTCAACGGAACGGTCAGCACCGGTACCTGCGCGTTCACCTTCCCGGGTGATGTACAGGTCGTGTTGACGGCCACACCAACCGTGGGCACGGAATTGATCGGCTGGTCTGGTGACTGCAGCGGCACCCAGGGCGCCGCCTGCACGGTCAGCATGAACCAGGAGCGCAACGTGGGTGTGGTGTTCCGCGCCCTGCGGTCGCTGAACGTCACGGCAACGGGTACCGGTGTCGGCACCGTGAACTCCGACCTGGGCGGTATCTCCTGCTTCGCGTCGATGGGCTCGGTGAGCGGCACCTGCGCCAACACCTTCTTCGAAGGCACGGTGGTGACCCTGAACGCCATCGCCGGAGGCAACAGCACGTTCGGTGGCTGGACCGGTGACTGCGCCGGCACGACATCGACCGTGTGTCAGGTCACGATGAATGCGGCGCGGACGGTGACGGCGCGCTTCGATGCGCCGGTTCCGGTCAGCATCACTGGCACCGGCAACGGCAACGGCACGGTTTCGTCGCTCCCGATCGGCCTCTCCTGCACGCTGCAGGGTGCGGCTGGCCTCGGCGCCTGCACGGGACTCTTCGCTGAAGGAGCCACGGTCACCCTCACGGCCATCGCCGCCAGCCAGAGCAGCTTCCGAGGCTGGACCGGCTGCGCCACCACGAGTGGCAACACCTGCACGTTCGTGGTGAACGGCCCGAGCAAGACCATCTCCGTGCAGTTCGACCCGCCGGCCACGCTGTCGGTGGTGCCGACCGGATCGGGCGACGGTCAGGTCTTTGGCGGGACCGCTATTGCCTGCGCACGCATCAACCTTCAGAACACCGGTCGCTGCATCAGCACCTTGGCGAACGGTTCGACCATCACGCTTACCGCACTGCCCGACAACTTCAGCACCTTTATCGGATGGACAGGTGCCTGCAGTGGCAACGGTAGCTGCCTGGTGACGATGGACCAGCCGAAGTCGGTGGGTGCCATCTTCAACCGCCGTCAGGTGTCGCTGACGCTCACGCTGAGCGGCCCGGGCTTTGGCACGGTGCGCGTGAACGACAGCTACACCTGCTCGCTCGCGGAAGGCGAGAGTGAGCGGGTGTGCCAGACGTTTGTTGACCTGAACCGCGACGTCACCCTGACCGCGTCACCCGGCTTCGAGCAGAGCTTCAGTGCCTTTGGTGGTGCCTGCGCCTCGAGCTCGACGAGCTGCACGTTCACGGCCAACAGTGCGGCCTCGGTCAGCGCCTCGTTCGGCGAACCGACCGTCACGGTCGTCGTGACGGCGCCGAGCAATGCGACGGGAGCCGGTATGGTATCGGCCGCTGGCACGACACTCGACTGCTCGCTCGAAGGCACGACGTCGTCCAACCCGGCCTACTGCAAGGCCACGGCGACCATCAGCGAACTCGAAGGTGCTCTGGTCCTGCAGGCCGATCCCGATGCCACATCCACGTTTGCTGGATGGGGCGGCGCCTGCGCCTCGTCGGGTACGTCGACCACCTGCGTGATCACGAACCCCACCGGCAACATCGATGTCACGGCACTGTTCGTTGCCGTGCCGTCGGTGAACGTCTCGGTGACGCTGACGGGCCTCGGCACCGGCAGCGTCACCGCGTCAGGCAGCGGCTGGAGTCGGACGTGCGAACGCTCCACCGGCAGCAGCAGCCCGCCGACGAGCTGCAACTGGCTGATTCCCATCGGCCAGTCATTCGATGTCTCGATGAGTGGGGCCGGCTCCTGGACGAGCAGCTCTGGCCAGCTCTGTCATCAGGCCAGCAGCTTCTGCACAGTCCCTATGGGCATCACCAGCAACAACAGCTTGAGCGTCGAGTTCTTCCCCTACTCCCCGCTTCGGAAAAACTGATCGGGGCGAGGACAAACAAAACGGGGGGCGATCCACAGTGGATCGCCCCCCGTTTTGTGAATGTCCCGATGGGTCGCGAACGCGCCGATCGCCCCCGGAAATCCGCCCCTCGGCGGTGCCCGTTTACCGCGTGCCGCTCTCCAGCGACGCCAACAGCGTCTTGGCGCGCTGGTTGTCGGGGTTGGCCTGGATCGACTCCTTGTACAGCGCCACCGCCTGGACGTTGTTCTTCCGGTCCTGCTGCTCGAGTGCGCGGCTCAGGAGCATCATCGACTTGAGCTGATTGGGCCCCTTGGCGCCCACCGCCTTGCCCTCCTCGAAGCCCCGCTGGACACTCGGCAACTTGAGGCCCGTGTTCAGCTTGGTGCCCAGCTCACCGAGCAGCTCGAGCATCTTGTCTGCCTTCCCGGTCACCGAGGTGGCGTACTCCAGCTCGGAGGTCTCGGTGTTGATGGCGCGCACGTCCATGCGCATGGTGTTCTTCGGGTCGATCACAAAGCTGCCCATGAGCATGTGCAGGGCACCCAGGGTCTTGCCGATCTTGGCCGCGGTCTCCGTCGCGACTCGGCCACTGGCCCCGAGATTCTGCTCATCGAGCAGGCTCTGAAGCCGGTCGCGCTCCACGACCCGGATGTTCTCGTTGCCCGAAAGCTCGGTGATCAGCATTTCGGCCAACCCTTTGCTCAATGGGGCGTATTCGGCGTTGTTGCTGATCGCGCCATTCGTGAAGTACATGATCGCCACCGTCGGCTTGGTGGCAGCGCCCTGGGCACCGGCAATGGCTGATCCCCCGGCCAGAGCTGCCGCGCCGGCCAATGTGACGGCCAAGGCACGGCGGGAACGTCGAACGAGCGAAGCGGCAGACATGCGGGTATTCTCCCAAGTGTAAGTTTCGGGGAGAACATACCGCCAAATGGCGTATTCGTTCAGTGCCACAGGTGGCACACCCCGTCTCGGTTTGCTGCGCCCCCGGTTCCCTGCTCTGACCTGATGCCCAAAGTCTGTCCCGTCTGCGGCACCAATTACGCTGATACCAATATCTTCTGTCCCGCCGACGGCTCAACGTTGCGGGCGGCCGATGCTGACGGTGATCTGATCGGCTCGGTGGTCGCAGACCGCTATCTGGTGACGGATCTGCTGGGCGAAGGTGGCATGGGCAAGGTGTATCTGGCCCGACATGTACGTCTGCCCCTGCAGGCGGCCATCAAGGTGCTGCGCCCCGAGTTGCTGCGTGATCCGGCGTCCGTGGCACGCTTCAATCGCGAAGCTGCCAACGCCAGCAGCATCGAACATGAGCGCGTCGCGCGCGTCTTTGATTTCGGCGAGACCTCCGATGGTCTCGTGTATCTCGCCATGGAGTACGTCAACGGGCCCACACTCAAGAGCCTGTTGTCGCAGGAAGGTCCACTGAGTGCACAGCGCACGGCGGTCATCGTGCGCCAGGTGGCCGATGGCCTCGACGCCGCGCACCGCATGGGCATCGTGCACCGCGACCTCAAGCCCGACAACATCCTCGTGCAGACGGACGACGAGGGTGGTGACAAGTGCAAGGTCGTGGACTTCGGTATCGCGAAGGCGATCGGCAGCAACGAAAAGGAAGCGGGTCTCACGCGCACCGGTTTTGTGGTCGGCACGCCGGAGTTCATGAGCCCGGAGCAATTGCTCGGCGCGGTGATCGATCATCGCAGCGACGTGTACGCGCTCGCGCTTGTGGCCTATCAGTGTCTCACGCTCGACTTGCCGTTCGACGGCAACACCCCGGATCGTGGCATGACGGCGCGCCTGGTGGCCGAGCCGCGCTCATTGAGCGTGGTGCGTGCCGACATGCAGTGGCCCGCCGCGCTGCAGGCGGTGTTCGATCAGGCCCTCGATCGCGACCCGACCAAGCGCACGGCCTCCGCAGGCGCCTTTGCGAAAGCGTTCGAAGCGTCGCTCAAAGCACCCGCCCCACGTCCCACGCTCACGCCATCGACGCCAGCGCCCAGCGTAGCGGCGCCGAGTAGTCGGCCGCCGGCGGCTCCCGCCGCGACGCAGGTCGACACACCGGGCGCCGCGCGGGTGATCACGACGGTGGACAAAGAGGCGCTCAAGAAGGAACTGAGCAAGTCGGGCGCCAAACCGCCTGTCACCACACCGCCGCCGCAGCGCGCGCAAACGCCGGCCGCATCGCCGACGCCATCGCAACCCAAGTCGCAGGCGGTCATCGATCGTCAGGCGCCACGGCGTGTGCCGCGCTTTCGTCTGCCGCTGCCCAGCCTCTCGCTGCTGATTGTCCTGGCGGGTGGATGGTGGTGGTACACCAAGCAGCGCGCACCACGGCCATCGGACATCGGTCGGCTCGTGAACTCCGCCACCAACACGGCCGGACGGCTCGTCGAAGGGGCACAGGGTGCGGCGCAAAGTGCCGCCAACGCAGCCAAGAACGCCACGAGCAGCACACCGTCAGCCACTGCGCCAACGACACCCTCCACGACCGCGCCAGTGGGCGCTGGGGCCTCTACGGGCACCCGTCCCGCACCGGCCGGAGCGGTGGAGCCTTCGGGGACTCGTTCGCCCGTGTCCACGCATGCGTTGAACACGCTCGACAGCATCACCAAGGCGCTCGACCCGTCATCGGCCGACGAAGCGTCCGCACGCGCCGCCGTTCCGGTGCTGCAGTCGCTGATCGCGCGACTGCCCACAGGCACTGACAGCACCTGGGCTTACATCCGCATCGCCGAAGCGCATCTGCTCATGGATGAAGTGAAGCCCGCATGTACGGCACTTCGCTCAGCGCGCGGTGTGGCGCGTTCCATGGCACAGGCAGAAGTCATCAATCGCTACACCGGCCAATTGGGCTGCGGACAGTAACCGCGCCAACGATAGCGGGTCGCGAGTTGGGGCATACCCAATCGCGACCCGCTATTGCTTTTACTTCGTGACCTGCGAAACGCAGCTCATACGACCCAGCCAGCCGCGCGTCAGCACCGACGACGCTTCACGGCGCAGCGCTTCGAACTTCACCATCACCGGTTCCGCGTCCTTGCCCGTGGCGTTCCACGTCACGCTCTGACCTTCAAAGGCATCGGCAGCCGACACCAGACGGAAGATGGCCCAGTCACCGTTCGCCTTTCGCACCGTGACCGGCTTGTTCTTCTTGAACTGTGCGAGCAGTTCGGCTTCACGGCCGTTGGTGGCCGGCCACACCACTTCGTTCTTGAACGAGCGCTGATCGAAGCGCGCTTCCTTGCCGTTGTTCTTGAGCGTGAGCAGCGGCGTGTTGGGTGTGATCACACCACTCGCCAGCCAGCGCACCATGGGCGTGGTGGGATCTTCGGCAAACAAGGCGCCCGACACTTCGGCGGCGCGATTGAAGAAGTCGACGAAGCTCTTCGACAATTCGATCTTGCCACCCGGCTTCAGCGCCCACGTGTTGCCGGACTTCTCGAGATACGGCGCGAGACGCTCCTGCTGGAACACCCACAACTCACCAGTGCCGGGCGCCAGAATCGCCTTCACGTCCGCCACGCTTGCATCAGCCGTCGCATCCGGGTTGAACGGGAAGCGCGACGTGAGCTGATCGATACGTGTACAAATCGCGCGTCCACGTTCATTGAGCGCCGCGATTTCTGGAGCGTTGTTGGGAGCACCACCACCGCCGCCAGCCGGAGCGGCGGGTGCCGCAGGCGCCGCTGCGATGCGACGTGCCGGCGGCCGCTGTGAGGCGGCGGTCTTGAGCACCGCTTCCGCGCCCGTGATCGGTGCCAGCAAGAGCTGCTCCACCGGCGACGCGAGCGCGCCACCCACATTGCTCACATCGAAGCCCTGCGACACCCGCTTGGCGGACACACGCGCCTTCGTGACATCACCAGCGGCCATCTGCGCCGCCATCACCAGTGCCTGCGTGCTGGGCGTGTCCACGGCCGGCGGCATGTTCGACACCTGCAACAGCGCCCCCTGCAAGCCGAGCAAGCCGTCCATGTAGGGCTGATTCTTTTCGGAGACGAACTTGTCGGTGATCTCCGGCGGCGTGACCGCGTGCACGGGCTGGAACGCCTGCCGCATCGCTGAATCGATCGCCGTGTTCACCGCCACCGTGCGCAACACCTGCAACAAGGGCGACTGCACACCGGCCAGCTTGTCGAGTTTGTCGGCGGCGTCCTTCACCGTGGCCGGACGCACCACCGTGGCGCTCTGCACCACCTGACGCCAGGTGCGCACGTAGTCGTCGGCATACCGGCCGCGCAGTGCCGTCACCACCGAATCGCGGTTCACCGACTGCGACGCGGTGGCATCACCCACCACCCAGGTCTCACCCTGGAAGTAGCGATCGGCATTGCGGAAGGCATCGCTCATGAACGACGCCCCCTTCGTGCTGAAAGCACCCTGCACTTCCGCCGTCGCCGTCAGCAAACCCGGCGCCTGGGGAATGGCCACTGGTGGCGCCTGCTTGTTGGCGGCGCCGATCATGTTCAGATAGATCTGCTCCGCACCAGTGAAGCGCGACAGGAAATCCCGCGCATGACTCACCACAGCCGCGTCGGCGGCGCGTGGATACGGATTGGTCTTCGGCAGCACACCGGCGTAGTACTCGAACTGCCGACGGGCGAGCGCCGTGATGTCGGCGTCAGTGGCCATGCCCCGCTGCCAGCTCGTGAGCAGCACCGGCGTGAGGAACTCCGACGTGCTGCTGTCCGGCGTGGTGGTCGTGATCAGGTAACCCTTGAGCCAACCGTACGACACGCCGTAGTCGTTCGCCGCCGTGGGAATGTCCGGCAGGGCCTTGAGCGAATCATTGAGTGCGCCCCAGGCATCGGCGAAGAGCTGCTTGCGGAAGCCGTCGAACCACACGGGCCGCGCCGCATCCAGCAGCGCCGTACCACGCCACAGGCCAAACCGCATGCGCAGCGGCGGACCATCCTGTTCGTACGCCTGCAGGGTGTCGAGCTGCGCGCGCAGTGCATCGAGACGGGTGAGCGCTTCGGCGCTCGGAAACGCGATCGTGCCCGGCGCCGCCTGCACCACCGGCAAGGCCGCCACGGCACTGGCTGCGCTGGATACCCGACCCTGCAGCGAACGGTTGCCCAACCATGACGCCGTCACGCCCAGCAGCAACAACACCGTCGCGGCAATCGCCGTGCCCAGCAACACACGTCGCGTGCGCTGCACACTCACGCCACCACGCGCCACCGATGCCGCACCGGTATCGGTGAGCACCACGTCACGCAGGAAACGATCGAGGAACACCCACTCCGGCACCCGTCGCGAAACCGGCGCCGCCGCGGCGGCCGCCGTCGGCATTTCGGGGCGACGGAAAACACCCGTTGCACCGGCGGCGGCCTGCGGTGCTGCGGCAGCCGCAGCCACCCCGACATCCGTCACCACCACCGGACGCGCGCCCGTGAAGTAGAAGCCGCGCAACTGCGGGCTCGTGCCCAACTGCGTCGGCCGGCACAACTCCACCAGGAACTGCGTTGCGGCCGTTTGCAGCTTCTGCAGTTCGCGCGGCAATTCATAGGACGCATAACGTCGATCGATCTGCGTCTCGCGTCCCAGCAGGTCCACGCGACGTGATCCCACCGACTGCGCAATCTCCGAAAACGCCACGTCCAGTCGCGGAGCGAGGCGTTCGGCATAGTTGCCGGTGTTCGACGTGGCATCGAAGGGCAGCGTCGCGCCCAGCGGCGCGCGCAACTCGTCCTTCGTGAACACACTCACCCACGGCTCGAAGTGCGGCACACGATCCATCTTCGTGAACATCACGTACACCGGCAGGGCGAGTCCCAGTTCGCGCGCCGCTTCGGCCAAACGCTGACGCATGGACTGCGCGAGCTGCTGCAACTGCTCGCCGTTGCCGCCAGCATAAAACAGATCGGCCGGGACACACACCACAGCGGCACGCGGCGCCGCGTCACCCTGCCCCACGGCCGCGGCCACACGCGGCGCGCGCAGGGCACGCACCACTTTGGCAAAGCGCGGGGCGTCGGAGAGCAGCCCACTCGCCAGTTCGGCCACCACCGCGTTCTGCATCGCCCACACATTGGCGGTCTTGGTCGACGGCGGCACATCGTTCGCGCCAGCCGGTGCATCACCCGCCAGCAACTGCGGATCGCCGCCCGACCGCGCCACCAACGTGGTCTTCGCGCTGCCCTCGGGCCCCAGGAGCAGCACCAACGCACGCGAAGCAAAGCTGCCACGGGGCAGACGGGCGCGGGCGGCACCGATCGCCAGCAGCACATCGTCGCCCTGATCGAGCACGGGTTCCTGATCCTGCGGCCGCAGGAACCAGAGAATGGCGCCAGCCGCAATCAGGCCGAGCAGCACCAGCCCCACCCGCAGCACCCACAGCGCCACGGGATCCAGGGCCATCGTGCGCTCGAGCACGAGGAGGATGACGAGGAACAACAACAATACCGCGGCGGCGATGATCCACCGGATGATAGGCTTGCGAGACGCCATGGGACGTGCGGAGGGTGACGGTGAGAGCGAGACTCAGCGGGCGACCGAAGTCGTCGCAGCCGTCGTCGATGAAGGAGCCGGAGCCAGCGCGCGCACCGCATCGGTGCCACCACGCAGCGTGAACGCATAGGTGCCCCACAACACGAACAGCACAATCACCGTCCCGATGGCCGCCATCGCCAATGGACGCAACCACGGATCGCGCGCATCCACCCGGTCGGCCGGCGGCTGCCAGTGCGGCGCCAGATCACCGCCCACACGACGCAGTCGGCTCAAACGCTCGGCCACCTTGGTCGTGATCGCATACAACTGGCCGTTGTCACCCGCGCCGAACTTTCCGCGGAAGCCGAGCAGCAGACACAACTGATAGACCTCGAGCAACTCCGCCAACTCCACACTGTCCGGGCGCGCGAGCAGTTGATCGATGTGCTGAAAGAACCACTCACCACCCATGTGGCCACCAAACAGCTCGTCCTGCAGTGGACGTCGCGCCCATTCCGCCAGCGCCGGCACGCGTGTGTTCAGCACCGATTCGTCGAGGAAGGCCACGATGGCGAAGATCGCCAGCCGGGCATCCTGCGTGCTGTAGCCCATCTGCAGCGCGTCCTGTTCGGCCCGCGCGAGCATCTGCACGATCTGGGCGCGAAAGGCCGCCGCATCGGGCACCGGCTGCCGATCGGCGCGCAGGCGCACCACCGCCGTGAGCGCTTCCTGCAGGGCACTCGCCAGCCGCCCCGGCGCGGCAGTCGTCGTTACGGTCACAGCAGATCCTCAGGAAGGAATTCGATGGCGCCTTCGGCAGGAAACCCGCACGGCCGATGGCGCCACCGCACAATGATCAGGAAGGAGGCAACAACACGGCGAGTTCGATGTACGCACCGGGCAATGCTTCGGGGACATACACTCCCACTTCACGACTGTCCTGCAGCGACACGCCGCAGGGCCCGGCCACCGTCAGCTCGAAATACGTCAGATCCGGCTTCGGCGCCAAGCCCGATGGCGGCGACGGGATGTGTTCCGTGGCCAATCCATTGAACGCGCGACGCACCAGTTCGAGCACAAACTTGCTCGCACACGTTTTTGTCAGCCGCTGCATGCGATCGATGAGATCGGCCTGCCCCAGATCGGCTCGTACGCCCAGGAACCAGCGTACGCCCGGCTCGAAGCAGCGAGGATCGCTGATCGCCCCCACATGCAGCAGGTCGGACGTGTGCTGCAGCGGGATCACCAGCGCACGCGCCGAAATCACGACATCGAGATGTGCCCGCAAGAGACGCTCGAGCGCGTCGAAAGTATCCGTGGGCGAGAGATGATCATAGAGTGGCACGTCCTTCGGATGACTGGTCATCGAAAACGTGCACAGCGCTCCGGCCAATCGGGCCAGCTCTCCGTACAACCGCTCCGGGTGCGCACGGCGCGTCAGCAGCAGATGGCGGAGCGGCGCATCAGCCGATCGGACCGCATGCAGCAACCAGCGTGTGGCGAGCTCGTTGCCCATGTAGGCGGCACTGCCGCCCGCCGCCCCGGACGGGGCCTGTGACAGCGTCGCCACGAGCGCGCCGCCCTTGGCTTCCAACAGACCAACGATATCCCGCGCGAGGGTCAGCAGACGATCGCTCGCCGCCAACTGCACACAGGGCGGGACGAAGCTCCCATCGAGCTGGAATTGCCCACGCCCATCACGCCGGATCCGTGCGATCGGCAGTGCCACCACATCGTCGGTCACCTCTTCGTCGAAGAGGATCCGCAGATTGCGCGCCGCGAACTGGATAGCCAGCGGATCGGTGCCGGTGGACTCGTCGCTGACGACTTCCTCGCGCGTACGAAAGCGCGCTGGCGCATCGAGTGCCGAGGCCTGTACGTTGGCCGCATCGGGACGCCACGGGGCGAGCGCGAGGTACACCACGTGCGCATCACGCGTCGGCGAGAATCGTTCGGCGACGGCGACCGGATCGGGCGCTTCATCGGCATCCGGCAGGTGAAACACCGTTCCATCGGGCAACACACCGCGGGCCTGCACCAGCGAGAACGTACCATTGCGCAAGCCGTCATCGTCCACCGTGATGGCGGACAGACCGAAGGCAAACGGCATCATGTAGCCCAGCGTGCGCGCGGTCTGTTCTTCGTGATACCGGCGCTGCGCCTGGAAGTGTTGCGGCGTCAGATGCATGCCGTCTTCCCAGACGACACGGCGGGACGGCGGCGACGTCAGTTGCACAGGTGCGACTCCAGCGAGCAGGAGAGGCGACGGGAGAATCGCATACGAGATCGAAACCGAGTCGAGGCCGCAGCGGTGGGAGCGGCGCGATTGCGGATGAACGGCAGCGCGTGAACAATTGAAGAATACACCGGCGTTCCGGATGTCGCGTCGTCTTGAGACGAGCTGCGGCGGCACCGTGCGCACCACATCGGGCAATTCGTGACATGAGCGACGACTTCAACTCCCGCTACCGCCTGCTCAAATGCGTGGCGGTGGACGACGGCATCCGCACCCACAATGCGCAGGAGCTGGCCACGGGGCGCGTGGTGATGGTGCATCTGGCCGACGCCGCGGGGCCGGAAGAGGTTGATCGCCTGCGTGGCCTGATCGCCCGACTCACCGGCGGCGACAAGAATCGCATCCTCGAGACGGCGACCCTGCCGTCCGGGTTTGCCATCGTGTCCGAGTTCCTCACCGGACTGGGTTCGTTCCCCGTCTGGCTGGCTCAACGCGCCGGCGCCGCGCCTGGTGCCGCCGGTGGTGTATCCGGTAGTGCGACAGGCAGCGCGACCGCCAGTGTCGCAGTCGCCGATCCGGGTGCCGAATCGGCTCCGGCTTCCGCCTCGACATCCGCGCCAGCATCCGCTCCGCCACCACCACCGCCCCCGGCGCCATTGTTTGTGGAGCCGGCACAGGCACCGGCTGAACCACCGGTGACTCAGACCATGTCGACCGACGCCTTTCTGGCGTCGATGGCGACGAATCAGACGGTTCCCGACGCGCCGGTTGCCCCGACACCGGTCCCGCCCGCCCCGCCGGCCCCCATCGCGCCGGTCGCGCCCGTCCCCAGTGCGCCGCCCGTCGCGGAACCGCCGAAGGCACCGGGTGCGTTTACGCAGATGTTTGGCGCGCCCAGCATTCCGCCGTCAGCAGCTCCGTCAGCAGCTCCGTCAGCGCCGGCCGCTCCGGCAGTGGTGCCTCCCGCTCCGCCGACACCGGTTGCTGCGGCACCGGTTGCGGCGGCACCAGCCGCACCGCCGGTCACCCCGGAGCCTGCCAAGACGCCGGGTGCCTTCACGCAGATGTTCAGCGCCCCGAGCGCACCACCGGCCGCTCCACCGGCCGCACCAGCCCCCGCCGCTGTCCCCCCGACTCCACCGGTATCAGCAGCGCCGCCGGCCATGGTGCCGCAGATTCTCACCCCACCGGAGCCGCTCGCCGCAATACCAGAGCCGCCAAAAGCTCCCGGTGCCTTCACGCAGATGTTCAGCGCACCGAGTGTGCCACCGGCACCGTCGACTCCATCAGTAGCGCCTGGTTCTGCGCCAGCACAAAATCAGCATCAAAGCATTTTCGCGACAAATCCCCCAGCATCGCCTCCAGCACCAAATGCGGGGCCGGGCGACTTCACCCGCATGTTTTCGGCGCCAGCCACCGCTGCGCCTCTTCCTCAGATCACCCCTGCGTCGCCCGTCGCACCGGCCTCACCGCCACCGGCCTGGCCCCCAGCGGCTGCGACGCACTCGCCGTCCGCTCCCCCCGCCATGCCCTCGGCACCGCTGTTTGGAGGGGGGGCATCCCCGCTGGGATCTTCGTCGCCCGGCGGCATGGCCCCACCGGCATCGCCGTTCGTGCCGCCGGCCCCTCTCGCGCCGCCGTTCCACGCCACGCCAGCCGCTCCCCCACCGGCAGCACCATCACCGCTCGGCGGAGCGCCGCTGGGCGGCGCGCCCGGCATCCTGCCGCCCCCCATTTTTGCGGCCGGCAGCAGTACGCCGCTGTCGCCATTGGGCGGTGCACCATCGCCCAATGCGTCCACCTCCGGGCCCAGCGACTTCACGCGCATGATCAGCAAGGCGCCGGCACCCGTGGTGGCTGCACCACCGCAGCCCGCCGCCGCACCGGCACCAACCGCGCCAGCCGCCAAGAAGAAGTCCATTCCGATGGGACTCATCATCGTGATCAACGTGATCATCCTGATCACGCTGGGCTTGATCGGTTTTGCCGTCATGCGACCATCGGCACCCGCAGCTCCAACACTGCCGGCCGCACCAACCGCCCCTGCCGTGAAGGCGCCCACTGTACCCGCCCCGGCCCCTCAGCCCTGACCACCGATCAGCGCGAGACCGCACAAGGCGGGAACCCCCAAAACCACGAACGCCCGACGCAATGCGTCGGGCGTTCGTGGTTCAGGCATCCTCCGGTGAAGCACCGCCGTGGTCTGCGGCCGGTCTATCGTAGCACGATCACCAGTTCGAACCGCGCGTCCACCAGTTCGGCGGGCACGTAGACGGCCAGGTTGCGGGCCCGCGAAATGGCGTCCCAAGCCCCACCGGCCTTCCGGATGGCGAAGTACTGGAAGTCGAGCTTCACCGGCACCGCTGGTGGCGGCGCTGACACATGCGCCAGTTCGATACCCGGCAGCGCCTGTCGAATGAGTGTGTCCACCACATCGGCCGAACCCACCTTGCACCCCTGCATGACCTTCGTGATCAGGTCCTGCTGACGCAGGGGCGCGCTCACCGCTAGGAACCACTGCGGCGCATCGAGCCAGGCCGCCTGTTCCACCGCCACCGCGTGCAGCGTGGGGCGCACCGCCTTGAGCGGCAACGACACGGCCGAGTCGACCACCGCCCCGTCGAGCAACTCGAACAGGCGCCGCTCCAGTTCAGCAAAACACTCACCGAGGCGGAGATGGTCGTAGGTGGGCAGCGTGCGGGCGTCGGCGGTGGTGGCAAAGGCTGAGAGCGCCCCCACCAACGCCAGCATCGATTCCCACAACGCCGATGGATGCCCGCGACGCACCTCCTGCAGGTGTCGCAGCGCCGGCAGATGAGTGTTGATCGTGTACAACAACCAGAAGCTGCCCACGTCGGCCACGGAGAAATCGGCCAGGTCGGTGTTGCGCTGACGCCGGCTGCCGGCGAGCGAGGCGCTGCGCGCCGAGAGCCGTTCGACGAGTCGCCGCATCATGGCACTGAGCGCATCGCTGGCAAGCACATCCAGCAGTGGCGGGACGAACGCATGATCGAAGGCGATGTCGCCGGCCGGCCCCTGCACCAGTCGGGCGATGGGCATGGCCGTGTATCCCTCGAGGCTTTCTCCCTCGAGCAGCAGACGTAAGGTGGGTGGTGCCACCTGGATCGGCCGCTCGGTGAGTCCCGTCGTCTCGTCGCGGGTGAGCTGCTCGTCCGAGTGCCAGCGCGTGGGGACGGCATCGCCCAATCGGGCCACATTGCGCGCACCGGGTCGATATTCCGGCACCGCGAGATACACCAGCAGCGACCGTTGATCGGGGGCAAACGCGGCAGAAACCACTTTGGGTGGTGGCGTGGGCCCCGTGAGCGGTGCGTCGAAGAGCAGACCGTCGGGGAACCGTCCGGTGACGGCATTCACGACCAGCGTGCCGCCGGTCAGCGCCGCTTGATCGAAGGCGATCTGCGAGACGCCCCATGGACAGAACGTCAGGGCACTCACCTGGAACGCGAGCGCTTCTTCGTGGTGACGATCCTGCGCCTGCAGATGCTGCGGCGTGAGCAGGACACCCTTCGTCCAGAGTACTGGTGGCAAGTGGCGCATGCCCTAACGTATCGTCGCGGCGAGTTGGTCGTCAGGGCATTGTACCTCGTGTTCCTGTGATAGATTGCTCGCGCGCCGACGATGGCCTGCCCCTTTTGCACGGCATTGCACGCGTGACCAAGCTCTTCCGCGTGCCCGAAGCACACCCCTGCCGTTGCCCGCCCCTGTCGTTGCTGTAACAGCAAATGCCTGTGGCGTCACTGGCACGTTGCTTCCGCTTGACATTGTGTCGAACGCGGAGAACACTTGGCAGCCCCTTATTCCTTCCTGTAGTTCCACCATTGGATCATCGCGCCGGAGTATCGCATGGCCGACAGTACCCAGAAGAAACTGGAGCGCGTCCGTCCCCCCCGCATTCAGATCTCCTACGAGGTTGAAACGGGTGGCGCCATCGAAATGAAGGAGCTCCCGTTCCTCATGGGCGTCCTCGGGGATTTCAGCGGTAACCCTGCTGAACCGCTGCCGCGGTTGAAAGATCGCAAGTTCGTCGAAATCAATCCGGACAACTTCGACGACACCCTCGCCAGCATGAAGCCGCGCCTGCAGATCGCCGTCGAGAACAAGCTCTCCGACGACGAGAACGCGCCGAAGCTCGGTGTGGAGCTGAACTTCCGCAGCATGGACGACTTCAACCCGGAAAACGTGGCGAAGCAGGTGAAGCCGCTGCGTGAACTGCTCGACCTGCGCACGGAACTCTCCAACCTCCGCGCCAACCTGCAGACGAACGAGAAGCTCGACGAAGTACTGCAGGATACCCTCGGCAACGCCGACAAGATGGCGAAGCTCAAGTCCGAACTCGGCCTGGAGAGCTGACCATGGCTGATCCGACACAAGCGGCGGCGCAATCCGTCACGACCGACGCCGAACTCTCGCTCCTCGATCAGATCGTCGAGCAGGGCCGCATGGGCAAAGACGCCGATGCGAAGAGCAAGGGGAAGGACCTCGTCAAGCGCTTCGTCAGTGAAGTGCTCGAGGGCTCCATCACGATCAATCGCGACACCGAGACGATGATCAATGCGCGTATCGCGCAGATCGATCATCTCCTCTCGCTGCAGCTCAACGAGATCCTGCATCACCCCGAGTTTCAGCGCCTGGAGTCGTCGTGGCGCGGGCTGCAGTATCTGATCAAGAATTCCGAGACGGGCACGATGTTGAAGGTGAAGGTGCTCAACGTCTCGAAGAAGGATCTGCTGCGTGACCTGCAGCGTGCGCCGGAATTCGATCAGAGCGCGCTGTTCAAGAAGATCTACGAAGAAGAGTACGGCGTCTTCGGCGGCACGCCCTTCGGCGCGATGGTCGGCGACTACTACTTCGACAAGAGCGGCCAGGACATCGAACTGCTCGAGAAGATCTCCAACGTGGCCGCGGCCGCGCACGCGCCGTTCATCAGCGCGGCGTCGAACGAAATGTTCAATCTCGAAAGCTGGTCCGATCTCGACACGCCGCGCGATCTGGCCAAGATCTTCGACAGCACCGAATACGCCCGCTGGAAAGGCTTCCGCGCCAGCGAAGATTCGCGGTATGTGGCACTCACCGCGCCCCGCATCCTGGTGCGCGAGCCCTACGGCGCGTCCACGGTGCCCGTCGAAGCGTTCAACTATGAAGAGCGCGTCGACGGCACGAACCACGATCACTACTGCTGGGGCAACGCCGCGTTTGCGATGGCCGCCAACATCAACAAGGCCTTCGCGATGTACGGCTGGTGTGCGTCCATCCGTGGCGTGGAAGGTGGTGGTCTCGTCGAAGGTCTGCCGGTGCACAACTTCCGCACCGAGTCGGGCGAAATCGCGATGAAGTGTCCGACAGAAGTACAGATCACCGATCGCCGCGAGAAGGAGCTGGCCGACCTCGGCTTTGCCCCGCTCGTGCACCAGAAGGGCACGGCCAACGCCGCCTTCTTCTCCGTGCAGTCGGCGCAGAAGCCCAAGACGTACGACGACCCGAAGGCCTCGGCCGCCGCGCGCCTCTCGGCCCAGTTGCCGTACATCTTCGCCACGTCCCGGTTCGCGCATTACCTCAAGGTGATGATGCGCGACAAGATCGGCGGGTACACGTCCCGTGCAGAAATCGATGTGTTCCTGAATCGCTGGATTCAGAACTACATCGCCCTCGAAGATGCCGGTGCCTCGATCAAGGCCCGCAAGCCGCTGTCGGAAGCGCGTATCGATGTCGTGGAAGTGCCGGGCAAGCCGGGTGCCTACCGCGCGGTCGCCTTCCTCAAGCCGCACTACCAGCTGGACGAACTCGCGGTGTCCATGCGCTTGGTGGCCGACCTGCCGCAACCGGCCAAGTAACACGTTGCCTTGTAGTTCACTGCCGTTCCTTCAATCACCGAAAGATTTTTCAGGAGAGCTGCACAGATGGCATTTGATACGTTCCTCAAGCTCGCGGGCATCGATGGCGAGTCGACCGCGAAGGGCTTCGAAAAGCAGATGGAGATCTATTCCTTCAGCTGGGGCGCTTCCAACCCGACGACCATCGGCTCGGGCTCGACCGGCATCTCGGCAGGCAAGGTGAGCGTTTCCAGCTTCAACGTCATGAAGAAGACGGAAACCGCTTCGGCCAAGGTCTTCGCGGCGTGCGCCACGGGCAAGCACATCGCCACGGCCGAAGTCGTGCTCCGCAAGGCGGGCGGCGACGCCGGCCAGAATCCGTTCCTGAAGTACAAGTTCACGGACGTGATGGTCGAGAGCATCCAGTGGTCGGGTTCGTCAGGCGGCGATGACACGCCGACCGAATCGCTCTCGTTTGCCTTCGGCAAGGTCGAGATCGAATACCTCAAGCAGGAGAAGGACGGCAAGCTCACCGTCGCCGGTCAGGCGTCGTGGGACCTCACGAAGGTCTCCACCTGAGCACGCGCCGCGCCATGGCCTCTGCGCAAAACCTCTACGCGGCCGGCCAGCTCGGCGCGGCAATCGAAACGCTGGGCGTCGAACTCCGGAGCAATCCGGCCGACGCCCAGCGGCGAACCTTTCTGTTCGAACTCCTCACCTTTTCCGGCGACTGGAGTCGTGCGGAAAAGCAGCTCGATGTGCTGGCGAAAAACGGCCACATGGCCGAAGCCGGCACCATGCTCTACCGCGCGGCCATCACGGCCGAGCGGGTGCGCGAACACATGTTCGACAGTGGCGACTTCCCCACCGATGCGGCGCCGTCTCCGGTGTCCGGCACACTCAATGGGGAACCGTTTTCTTCCATCGAAGACGCCGATCCGCGTATCGGGGCCCGTCTCGAAGTGATGGCGGGCGGTCGCTATCTCTGGATTCCCTTTGCGCACATCGCCAGCGTCGGCATGGAACCGCCCACGCGTTTGCGCGATTTGCACTGGATGTCCGCGCAACTGCGCACGGGCCCGTCGGTGCGCGATCTCGAACTGGGTGAAGTCCTGTTGCCAGCCCTGTCACCGGGCGTCGGACGCCTCAGTGACGATGAGCTGCGACTGGGACGCGCCGCCGACTGGGAAGAGCTGCCGTCGGGCGATTTCGCGCCCATCGGTCAGAAGATGCTCCGTGTGGACGAGCGCCTGGTTCCGATCGTCGACATTCGGGAACTCCTGATCAACACCTGATCCGCCGACGCACCGGTCTCTCCGAGGCTGGATCACCGTCTGCGGGTCGCGCGATTTCGCCTCACTTCTCCCCGGCATGCCTGTCAATTCCGAACTGCTAGCGACGCTGCTCACGCCGATCGAGGGAGACAATCCCTCGGGACGCGACCTGCGCTATGACCCGGCGTACGATGCGTTCAAGGAAGAGCGTCGGGAGGAGATGGCCATTCCCGGCAGTGACGACGGCAATCGCAAGGTGGCCGACTGGAACCGCGTCGTCACCCTGGGCACCGACCTGCTGGGTAAGCAGACCAAGGATCTGCAGGTCGGCGCATGGATGACCGAGGCCCTGCTGCGCCGCAATGGATTCCCTGGACTGCTGACCGGACTGGAAACGTTGCGCGGTCTGCTCGAGCAATACTGGGACACGCTGTATCCCGAGATCGAAGACGACGACCTCGAATTGCGTGCCGGCCCCCTCGAGTGGGTGGGCAGCAAGCTGAACTTCGCCGTGCAGCAAGTGGTGATTGCCTCGGGTGGCATCACGTACCTCGACTACACGCAGTCCCGCACCATCCCGCTCGAAAGCGCCATCTCCGATGCGCCGTACGACGATCAGAAGTCCCTGCGGGAGACGCGCAACGAAGCAGAGTCCTTCGGCAAGACCATGCCGGAAGTCGTGGACACTGCGCTCGAGAACACCACCAAGGTGTTCTTCAAGCCGCTGTTGGCCGACATCGATGGCACGCTCGCCGCAATCGCCGCGCTCGACAAGCAGGCCGAAGAACGGTTCGGGCACAGCGCCCCCAGCTTCGTCGGACTGCGCAACATCGTCGACGAACTGCGGCGCTTTGCCGTCAGCACGTTGGCCCGCAAGCTCGAAGCCGATCCCGATCCGGTCGATGTCATGGCCGAGGAAGGCGAAGGGGCCGTGGCGGTCGATGCCGACGGGCCGCAAACGCCCGAACCGGTCAGCCGCCAGGACGCGGCGCAGCGTATTTCCGTGGTCGCCCGGTGGTTCCGCCAGCAAGACCCCACCAATCCCGCGCCCTACGCCATGGTGCGCGGCTTTCGTTGGGGAGAGCTGCGGGCCGGGGCCCCGGATATCGATCCGCGGTTGTTGGAGGCGCCCGCCACGGCCATTCGGTCGCGGCTCAAGACCCTCCTGCTCGACAACAAGTGGCCTGAGTTGCTGGAAGCCTCGGAAGCGCTCATGGCCACACCGTCCGGTCGCGGATGGCTCGACCTGCAGCGCTATGTGCTCACGGCCTGCGCCAATCTCGGCAGTGGCCACGATGCGGTCGCCGCGACGATCCGCAGTGAATTGCGCATGCTCCTCAAGGCCGTACCGACGCTTCCCCGGATGACGCTCATGGACGATACGCCGACTGCCAACGACGAAACGCGCGAGTGGCTCGAGGGCGACGCTCTGGCCGAAGAACCAACGGCAAGCGAAGCGGATGCTGCCGGTGAGACCGAGGAAGGTGCCGATACCGAGCTGTCCGATGGCGCCGATATCACGGCAGACGCCATTGAAGACGATCACGGCACCTCCCAGCAGGGCGGGTTCGCCCGCCAGGCGCGTCGTGCCCGCCCCGCACGGGCGCGTGATCCCTTCGATATCGCCCGCAGTGAACTCGCAGCCGGACGCCCGAACCGGGCGATCGAATTGCTGACGGTCGAGCTGGCGCGCGATCCCTCGCCACGCGGACGCTTCGTGCGGCAGACCCAGATTGCGTACATCATGGTCGAAGCGGGTCTCTTTGCCGTCGCCCAACCCATCCTGCGCAAGCTGGTCGAAACCATCGATGAGCGCACGCTCGAGCAGTGGGAGTCCGGCCCTCTGGTGGCCCAGCCCATTGCGCTGCTGTATCGCGTACTGGGACACACCGGCGGCGATGACAGTGATCGCTACGAGTTGTATCTGCGCATCTGCCGTCTCGATCCGCTGCAGGCCATGTCGCTGCAGGCGCCCTGACGGGCGCCGCCCGCTCGCGTCACACCATGGCTCGCACAGAACTCGATCGCAACGTACAGCCCTCGCTGCTCGACCGTCTCATCGACGAGTCGCCGCTCGAGGGCGCTGACGCGCCCAAAACGCACGAAGAATCCGCGCGGCTGTTCCGCATCTCGGTGCAGCGCGACGTGGAGTTGCTGCTGAACACCCGACGGTCGATCGTGCCCGTCGACATGATGTTTGGCGAAGTCCGACGTTCCGTGCACGAATTTGGCCTGCCCGACACCACCGGGGCATCGCCTGGCACCCCCGAAGGACGCCAACGCCTGACCGATGAAGTCCGTGACACCATCCTGCGCTTCGAACCCCGTCTCGCCAACGTCACGGTGAACCTGAGCGAGAGCGATCGCGTCAAGACGCCACAAGTCCGTTTCATGGTGTCCGGCACATTGCGCATGGACCCCACCCCCGAGCAGATCATGTTCGACACCGTGCTCGACATGTCGACCGGTGCGTTTGACGTACAGGACAAGCCGTAGGTGTCGCGCTCCAGACGTTCCTCCCTCTGCTGTGATCGCGCCCGCCATGAGCGTCCTGTGATGGACCGACGCTGATGCAAGACGATCTGCTGCTGTATTACGAGCGCGAACTCACGTACCTCCGCAAGCTCGGCGCGGAGTTCGCACAGCAATACCCGAAAGTCGCGGCGCGCCTGCAGCTCGAGGCCAACCGCTGCGAAGATCCGCATGTCGAGCGTCTGCTCGAAGGATTCGCGTTCCTCACGGCGCGCATTCACCGACGGCTCGACGACGATTTCCCCGAGATCAGCGAATCGCTGCTCGAGGTGCTGCACCCGCAGATCATCCGGCCACTGCCGTCGATGGCCATCGTGGAGATCGCACTGGATCCGGCGCAGGGACGTACGCCCGAAGGTTTCCACGTGCCACGCCACAGCGTGTTGCACACGAAACCCGTCAACGGCGTGCCGTGCATCTTTCGCACGAACTACGACACCACGCTGTACCCGCTGCGCATCGCGGGTGCGGAGTGGACCACGCCCGATCGGGCTGGTGCCGGCGCGCATGGGCGTGAGGCGGTGGCGGCGGTGCGCCTCAGCCTGCAGGCCTTCAACGGCGTGACGCTCGAAGCGCTCACGATGGATGCCCTGCGCGTGCATCTCGCCGCCGATGGCAGTGTCGCCGACACGTTGTACGAACTGCTCGCCAACAACTGCGTGCAGGTGGTGGTGCGCAATCCGGATCGGCCGAACGCCGCTCCCGTCTTGCTCGGGTCACGGGCCGTACAACCGGTGGGATTTGGTCCCGACGAGACCATGTTGCCGCAGTCCAATCGCAGCTTTGCGGGCTATTCGCTGCTGCAGGAACTGTTTGCGTTCCCCGAGAAGTTCCACTTCCTCGACATCGTCGGTGTGGGCGCGGCGCTGAAGCAGCTCGGAGCCACCGATCGCGCCGAAATCGGGCTGCTCATCAGCAGCTTCGAGCGCACCGAACGGCGACAGGCGCTCGAACTCAGTATCTCCGCGCGCACCTTCCGCCTCGGATGCACGCCGGCGGTCAATCTGTTTTCGCAGTCGGCCGAACCGATTCTGCTCACCGAACGCAGCTACGAGCATCTGGTCATTCCCGATGCTCGCCGCCGCCTCGAGGTGGAAGTGTGGTCGGTGGACAACGTGCAGCTCATCGAACACGCCGCCCGCACGACGCGGCAGGTCTCGCCGCTGTACTCGCATTCGCACAACCTCGGCGCGGAAGGCATCGACAGCGGCGATCTGTTCTGGCAGAGCATGCGCCGCACCTCGGGGTGGCGCACCGACCGCGGCACGGACGTGCATCTCAGCTTCTCCGACCTCTCGGGACAGTTGCGTCTGCCCGATCAGGACGTGGCCTCGGTGCATGTCACCTGTTCGAACGGCGACATGCCCAGCCGGTTGCCCTTCGGCACCGACGAACGGGGCGACTTCGAGCTGGTGAGCGGTGGGCCGATTCAGCGCATTTCGGCCATCGTGAATCCGACGCGCGCCATCCAACCCAAGTTGGGCAAATCGCTGTTGTGGCGCCTCATCTCGTCACTGTCGCTCAATCATCTCTCGCTGACGGATGAAGGCGGTGATGCGCTGCGTGAGCTGCTGCGCCTGCACAACGTGACCAACAGCCTGAGTTCGGAACGCCAGATCGATGGTCTCATCGGCGTGCGCACCGAACCAGCCTTCGCGCGCGTCACCGCCGCACATGGCATGACCTTCGCCCGTGGACGACGCATCGACCTGGACTTCGATGAAGATCTGTTCCCGGGCGGTGGCATGTTTCTCATGGCCAGCGTGCTGGAACGGTTCTTCGCCCTCTATGCGTCGATGAACAGCTTCACCCGGGTCGGCGTGCGATCGAAGCAACGTCGTCGTCAGGTGGTGGACTGGGCCCCCCGCGCCGGCTGGCGGACATTGTTGTGACCGAGACGCCGGACGTGCCGCAGGCCGAAGGACTGGCCGATCCGTTCGCCACGGATGAATCGGAAAGATCGTCGGGCTTCACGACGACCTTTCTCGAAACACCCGCGCGGGCGGAGGCGCGTCGTCGACTCGAAGGTGTTCTCGAACGCGAAGGGACCGGGTTCGAGTTCTTTCAGTTGATGCGGTTGTTGCAGCGCATGCACCCGGACCGCGACCCGGTGGGCGGGTGGTCCGATCCGCGCGGTGAAGTCGCCCGCATGCACGTGATCCCCACGCTCGCGTTTCCGCCGAGTGAAATCTCGGGAGTGGAGATCACGTCATCCGGTCCGCGGCGTAAACGCCGTGACAATGAACCGGCTCGGGTGGGCGTACGGTTTTTCGGTCTCGTCGGGCCACAGGGCGTCCTGCCGCAAGGATACACAGAGTATGCCGCCGGTCGGGCGCGTGCCCGCGACACCGGACTGCGGGACTTCCTCGACCTGTTCCACCATCGGCTGCTGTCGCTGTTCTACCGTGCCTGGGAACGCCACCACACGTCGGTGGCCCTGGAACGGGGTGACGAAGACCGCATCCATGCGCATCTGCTCGATCTCGTCGGTGCCGGCAATGCGATCGGTCAGCGCAAGAGTGTGCTGCCCCCCGACACGATGGCGTACTACGCCGGGCTGCTGGCACTGCGCTCGCGACCGGCCCTCGGGCTCGCACAATTGGTGTCGGACTACTTCGGTGTCACCGCCACGGTGGAACAGTTCGTGGGCGAATGGCGCATGTTGCCCGACGGCGGCCAGGTGTGCCTCGGCGATGACGACGCCGATGGTCGACTGGGCCAGGCCGTGATCGGCAGTGCGGTCTATGATCCACATTCACGCGTAGTGCTGCGCCTCGGGCCGCTGTCCCGCGCACAGTTCGACACGTTTCTTCCCCAGGGACGTCATCACAAGGTGCTCAAGTCCCTGGCGCAGTTTTACGCCGATGACGAGGTGGGCGTCGACGCGCAGCTAGTGCTCGCGCGCGATGAAGTCCCCTCGGCCTCCCTGGGTACCTCCACCTCCCCGCGACTGGGGTTCGGCACGTGGCTGCGCAATCGCACGCCCACGCGCGATCCGGACGACGTGCTGCTGCGCCTCTCCTGAGGTGCCGGTCATCACACCGCGCCGGCTGATCCTGCTGTTGGTCCTTCTCCTCCCGTTGCACACTGTCCCCGACCTTCTGCTGATGGAGTTGTCATGTCGGTGAATCTTCGTGGCTTGATTGCCAAGCTCAACGCGCCCACCCGCAGCGCCGTCGAAGCGGCCGCTGGCTTGTGCCTGTCGCGCACCAATTACGACGTCGAAATCGAGCATCTGTTCGTCAAGCTGCTCGATTCCTCCGACAGTGACCTGGCCGCCATTCTCAAGCACTTCGGCGTCAATCGTTCGCGCCTGGCCGATGACATCGCGCGTGCACTCGACAAGCTCAAGACCGGCAACGCCCGCACGCCGTCCATCAGCCCGTCGGTGGTGAACGTGCTGCGTGAAGCCTGGGTGCTCGGTTCGGTCGAGTACGGCGCGCCGCGTGTGCGTTCGGGCCATGTGATGCTCGCCCTGCTGTCGGTGCCGGAACTGCAGCGCCTCTCGGCGGAGTTCACGAAAGAATTCGAGAAGATCCCGGCCGATGTGCTCAAGAAAGACTTCGTGACCATCACGGCGTCTTCGGCCGAAGCGACGGCCGAAATCGGCAGCATCGATTCGGTGGCCGCGGGTGCAAGCGCCTCGAGCAGCGGCGGTGGTACCGCCAAGGCCGGTGGCCGCACGCCGAACCTCGATTCGTACACGGTCGACCTCACGGCCAATGCCAAGAGCGGCAAGATCGATCAGGTCCTCGGCCGCGACTTCGAAGTCCGTCAGGTGGTCGACATCCTCACGCGTCGTCGTCAGAACAACCCCATCCTCGTAGGTGAGGCTGGTGTCGGCAAGACGGCCGTCGTGGAAGGTTTTGCGCGCCGCATCGTGGACGGAGACGTGCCGCCTCCGCTGCGCAACGTGCGTCTGCTCTCGCTCGACCTGGCCATGCTGCAGGCCGGCGCGGGTGTGAAAGGTGAGTTCGAAAACCGCCTCAAGGGTCTGATCGAGGAAGTGAAGAACTCCCCCACCCCGATCATTCTGTTCATCGACGAAGCCCACACGATGATCGGCGCGGGTGGTGCGGCCGGCCAGAACGACGCGGCCAACCTGCTCAAGCCGGCGCTCGCGCGCGGTGAGCTGCGCACCATCGCCGCCACCACGTGGAGCGAGTACAAGAAGTTCTTCGAGAAGGACCCGGCGCTTTCGCGTCGCTTCCAGCTCGTGAAGGTCGAAGAGCCCACCGAAGACGTGTGCTGCATCATGATGCGCGCCGTCGTGCCCTCGCTCGAGAAGCACCACACGGTGCACATCCTCGACAGCGGCATGGAAGCGGCCGTGCGCCTGTCGCACCGCTACCTCGCCGACCGTCAGTTGCCCGACAAGGCCGTCAGCGTGCTCGACACCGCCTGCGCGCGTCTCGCGCTGGGTCAGAGCGCCACGCCCGGCCCGGTCGAAGACTGCAAGCGCATCCTCGACGATCTCGCACTGCAGGATCGTGTGCTGAATCGTGAACAGACCGCCGGCGCCGATCACCGTGAACGTCTGGCCGGCATCGCCGAACGACGCACGCAGGTGGAAGCGCAGTTGGCCGAACTCGAAGGACGTTGGCTCAAGGAAAAGGACACGGTGTCCAAGATCCTCGAGGTGCGTGGCAAGCTCGTCGCCGAATCAGCCAATGCGGATCAGACGGCCGCGGACGCCCTGCGCGCAGAATACACGCAGGCCATGAGCGAACTCGAGGCACTGCAGGGTGAGAACCCGCTGGTGCGTCCGTTCGTCGATGCGTCCATCGTCGGTGAAGTGATCTCCGGCTGGACCGGCATCCCGGTCGGCAAGATGATGAGCGACGAACTGGGCACGATGCTCGAGCTCGAGAAGCACCTCGGCGCGCGTGTCATCGGTCAGGATCATGCGCTGGTGGATATCTCGCGTCGCGTGCGCACGTCGAAGGCCGGCATCGAAGATCCGAACAAGCCGAAGGGCGTGTTCATGCTCGTCGGCCCGTCCGGCGTCGGCAAGACGGAAACCGCACTGGCCCTGTCCGACATGCTGTTCGGTGGTGAACGCAACATCGTCACCATCAACATGTCGGAGTTCCAGGAAGCCCACACCGTGTCCACGCTCAAGGGTTCGCCCCCGGGGTACGTGGGCTACGGCGAAGGTGGTGTGCTCACGGAAGCCGTGCGTCGTCGTCCGTACAGTGTCGTGCTGCTCGACGAAGTGGAGAAGGCACACCCCGATGTGCTCGAACTCTTCTTCCAGGTGTTCGACAAGGGCGTGATGGAAGACGGCGAAGGCCGTCAGATCGATTTCAAGAACACGATCATCATCCTGACCACGAACGCCGGCACCGATACGATCATGAAGCTGACGGCCGATCCGGAAACGCTGCCGTTCCCGGATGCGATGGCCAAGGCCCTCAAGCCGGAACTCGACGCGGTGTTCAAGCCGGCGTTCCTGGGCCGCATGGTCATCGTGCCGTTCTACCCGGTGCGCGACGAGAACCTCAAGCAGATCGTCCGCCTCAAGATCGGCAAGATCTCGCGCCGTCTGCGCGAAACGCACAAGCTCACCCTGCAGCACGACGAAACGCTCATCAGCCAAGTGGCGGCGCGTTGCACGGAAGTGGAGAGCGGTGCCCGTAACGTCGACAACATTCTCAGCAACACGCTGCTGCCGGAAATCTCCCGTCTGCTGCTGGCCTCGATGGCGGAAGGCACCCGTCCGAGCGCGCTCAAGGTGGGCGTGGCCGAAGACGGCGACTTCACGTACGAAGCGGTGGTGTGAACGGCAGTATGAACGGCGGTATGACGCAGGGTTCGGTGCCACGGCGTGATTCCCACGCCGTGCTGCACTCCCTGCAGTGCGGACCTTCATCGAGGACATGCTGAATGGCATGGTCACAGGCCAATCGGCCGTTCCGACTCAAGACGCCACTGGGAGAGGATGTGTTGCTCCTGGTGTCGTGGCGGGGCGAAGAGGCGGTCTCTTCGCTCTTCCACTTCACCGTGGTGGCCGCGAGCGAACGCAACGACATCAAGCCCAAGGAGCTGCTGCTCAAGGGTGTCACGCTGGAGCTCGAACTCGGCGGCGGCAAGAAGCGCACGATCTGCGGTGTCGTACGTCGGTTCGCACGCGGTGGAGAGTACGCGGAAGGACATTCGACCTATCTGCTGGAGATCGTGCCCCCGCACTGGGCCCTCACGCTCGACAGCGGGTTCGACATCTTCCAGAACAAGACGGCGCGTGATGTGTGTGACAAGCTGCTCACGGGTACGCCCCATGAGTGGAAGATGGTGCGCACCCTCGATCCGCGTCCCTATTGTTTCCGCTACCGCGAGAGCCGCTGGGCCTGCACGTCACGACTGCTGGAACAGGAAGGCGTCTGGTATCGCTTCGACCACAAGTCGGGCGAAGCCAAGCTGGTGATGGGCGACAACTCCTCCTCGGCCACGGGCGCGTGGGGACTGGATACGCTCAAGTACGACCCGAACATGGCGGGTTCGCACAACTCGTTCACCGAGCCGGCCGTCTTCGATCTCAACACCGAAGCCGTCCCCCATCTCGCCAAGTCGAAAGTGCGTTCGGCCACCGAGTTTTTGGCCACCAACAATCTTTCCGAAGAAATCACCGGCAAGGCGGACGTCTACTCGGCGCCGTCCGATCTGGCCTGGTACGATTTTGATCAGCAGATGGGATCGCAGCACAGCGGCTTCAACCACAGTGGCGGAGAAACCGCGAGCGATGTCGCGAAGTTTCAGCCCGACACGAAGGTCTATGCGCGCCTGGCGCAGGAACGCTCGGAGTCCGAAGCGGTCGTGTATCGCGGACAGTCGCGATATGTCGGCCTGGAGTCCGGATCCAAGACCACCATCAGCGGCCGCCACTTCGAAGGATTCGACGGCAGTCTCTTCATCACCCGCGTCGAACATCACGGCAACAACGGACCGTACAGCACGGATGGGGAGCCGGCCAGCTACCGGAATTCGTTCGAGGGTATCCCGGCCGCCACGCCGTACCGTCCGCAGCGCACCACGCCATGGCCGCGCGTGGCGGGATCGCACGCGGGTACGGTGGTGGGTCCTGCCGGTGAAGAGATCTTCACGGATCCCCATGGACGGGTGCAGGTGGTCTTCAAGTGGGATCTCGACAACTCCACGAAACTGGAGCGCTCCTGCTGGGTGCGCGTGGCGCAGCCCTTTGCCGGTCAGGGATTTGGCGCGGTGTTCCTGCCGCGCATCGGACACGAGGTGATTGTCGATTTTCTCGACGGCAATCCCGACAATCCGGTGATTGTGGGCAGTCTCTACAACGGCGCGAATCTGCCGCCGTGGAAATTGCCCGAAAACAAAACGCAGAGCGGTGTGCGCACCCAGAGCACGCTCAATGGCGGCTCCGACAACTACAACGAACTGCAGTTCGAGGACAAGAAGGGCTCGGAACTGATCAACGTGCAGGCGGAGAAGGACCTGAAGACGCTCGTCAAGAACGACGAGACGCGCACGGTCAATCACGACCGCACCACCACGATCAAGAACAACGAGACCAAGACGGTCAAAGAAGGTTACGAACACACGACCATCGAGAAGGGCGAGCAGGTCATCACCGTCAAGGACAACAACCGGACCCTGCACGTCGAGAAGGACCACACCATCACGGTGAACGGCAATGAAGCGTTCACGGTGAAGGGCAACCGCGACGGGACGGTGAAGGGCAACCAGGCCCACGCGATCTCGGGTAACGACGAAATGACGGTGAAGGGTAAGCAGACCACCACGATCACCGGCAACGAAGCGATCACCATCGAGCAGGGCAATCAGTCCCTGCAGGTCAAGATGGGCAACATCGCCACCAAGGCCGATCTCGGGAACATCGAGACCAAGGCATCGCTCGGAAAGATCACACTCGAAGCGATGCAGATGATCGAACTCAAGGTCGGGGCCAACTCCATCCAGATCAGTCAGGCCGGCGTCACCATCAAGGGCATCATGGTGAAGATCGAAGGCACGGCCATGGCGCAGGTGAAGGCCCCGATGACGCAGGTCAACGGTGATGGCATGGTGATGATCAAGGGCGGCATCACCATGATCAATTGAGCGCGCGATGACGATACCTCCGGTAATCGCCCCCGATCCGTTCGCAGCCTATCCCCCGGCAAGCCGGTGGCTGCTCGAGCGCAGTGCACCCGATGAAGACGCGCTGGCGTTGCTCGACCCACGCCAGCCGATCGAAACGTTGTACAACGCCTGGATCGCGAAAGAGCTCTTCCCCGCTGCTCTCCGCCTCATCGCCGCCGTGCTGCCGGCGCGTGAAAGTGTGTGGTGGGCCTGGGTCTCCGCACGACATGCCACACAGGTCGTTGGTGGCGCGGCGGCCAACGCCGACGTGCACAAGACCCTGGCCAGCATCGAACAGTGGATCGTACGTCCCGATGATGACGCACGTCGTGCCGCATGGGACGCGGGCACAGCGGCCGGTATGGACACGCCGGTAGGCATGATCGCCGCCGCCGTATTCCTGAGCGGCAACTCGGTGGCGCCGGCCAATCTGGCTCCGGTGCCTCCACCACCAGGCGCAGCGATGCCACTGGTGGCGGGCGCCATTCTCTTGTCTGCGGCGTCCAATCAGAAGGCCGAACAGATCATGCCGACCATGTCAGCGTTCGCCGCGCAGGGCATGGAAATCGTCAAGCGACTCGGCGGGTGGGAACCGGCCGTGCAGCTTGCCTATGACACTCACCAGCGGCTGGATCACGAGTACACCCGTGCCACCACACCCGCCCCCACGCCCGCGAGGTAAGCCATGCCTCCAGCGTCACGCATCACGGACATGCATGTCTGTCCGATGATGACCCCCGGCGTTCCACCCATTCCGCATGTCGGCGGGCCGATCGTGGTGCCCGGCGCACCAACGGTGCTGATCGCCATGCTGCCCGCTGCCACACTCGGCAGTATGTGTGTGTGCGTCGGACCGCCGTCGTCCGTCATCAAAGGATCGGCCACGGTGCTCATGGGCAGCAAGCCGGCCGCACGCATGGGCGACAATACGGCACACGGGGGCGTCATTGTCCTCGGCGCACCCACGGTGATGGTGGGCGGCTGACGGCACCGCGTACTCACTGAGGTGGTTCTTCGTGCCCGGTCATTTGGCCGGGCACGAGGCGTTTCAGGCCGTGGGTCCGACCGGTCCGCGGTACTCACACCCCGACGTGCACGTCTCCCGGATGATCACCGCCGACAACTGCGGCAATGCCGGCACGAGCTGCTCCCAGATCCAGACTGCCAGCCGTTCACTGGTCGGATTCTCGAGACCGGGAATGTCATTGAGATAGTGATGATCCAGACGATCGTAGATGGGCTTGAACGCCGACTTGATGTCCGCAAAGTCCATCACCCAGCCAAGCGTGGGATCAAGGGGACCACGCACACGCAGTTCGATACCGAACGAATGCCCATGCAACCGCGCGCACTTGTGCCCTTCCGGGACATGCGGCAACCGATGTGCGGCTTCGATCGTGAATTGTTTGTGGATCTCCAACTGGGTCGTCATTCGCCAATTCTAGCAGATTTCATGTATCATCCGGTATCCTCGACATTCTGCGAGGTCGCCCGCTCCGCCCGCTCGTGCCTGCTTCGACCCTCACCCTGCTCCGCGTCGTCCCGGCTGGCCTGATGCTGCTCGCCGGCCTGGCACAGTCCGTGGTCGCTCAAACGTCCGGGGTCCGCGTGGCCCCGGCAGCCCCGGAGTTCGTGCGCCAGGCATTGCTCGTGGCGCCGTTCCGCCCCGACAGCACACCAGTGGGCCTCGCCAGCGCGTCGCGTGAACTCGCCGACGCGCTGCACGATCGTCTCGATCGCCGCCTCGAAAACCGCGAAACGCAGCTCCTCGAGTCGTTCCGCCTGCGCAATGTGCTCCTCGAGTCCGGTTACGATCGCAACGCCATCCTCGGCGACATCGAACTACGTCTGATGGCGCGCAAGATCCGCGCAGACGAAGTGGTGTTTGGGCGCGTCTCTCGGCAGGGCAACACCTACGTGGTCGCCGGCCGCGTGGCCCGACTGCGCAATTGGGACATGCAACAACCGCTGCCCGTGGTGCGTGGCGCCACCGTCGCGCAGTTGGCCGAACGATTGGCGGAAGAAGTGGTGAAAGCCCGCGCGCAGCTTCCCGGGCTACGTCGATGCGAAAACGCGCTCGCAGCCCGCGACAAAGCCACGGCCGCGCGGGAAGCCTCGCGCGCCATACAGGCCTATCCGTCGGCAGTGATCGCGCGCGACTGCCTGCTGTCGGCACTGTTCGATGGCCAGACCGGCGCCGATTCCATTCTCGCGGTGGCCAACGATGCCCTGCGGATCGACAGCACCAACACCTACGCCGCCGTGGCGCGCGCCAATGCACTCGAAACTCTGAACCGGCGCAGCGACGCTCAGGTGCAGTGGGGCCGCATCTATGCCGCCCACACCGATTCGCTCGAACTGGGCACCATCGTGGTGGAAGCGCTGCTGCGCTTGCAACAGCCGGACAGTGCACTGCACGATGCCCGGGCGCTCATCGCACACTTCGGCAGCAACGCTGAACTGCAGCGTCTGTCATTCCGCGCCCAGACCACCATGTCCCAATGGAAGGCGGCCGCCCTGCTCGGCGATTCGCTCGAACAGCGGGACAGCACCTTCCGCGCCGACTCCAACTACGCCACCCGCTATGTGGAAGCGCTGCGCCTGTCAGGAGACTCGCTCGGCGCACTCGAGCTGGTGGTGCGCAATGTGCGCCGCTTCCCGGGGGACTCGCGCCTCTACCTGCAGTATCTGCAGCTCCTGGGCGCAGAAAATGGTGTCGCCCTCCAGCGTGGGCTCGAACGGTTCCCCGATGTGTCCACGCTGAACGTGCTGGCTGCCAACGCCGCCCGGCGCACCGGCAACCGTGGTGCCGCCATGCGGGCCACACGCGAAGCCATCCGCAAGGACTCGTCGCTCACCCCACAATACCTGCAACTGGCCGACGGGTACTTCGACGAACAACGGCCCGACAGCGCCCTGTTCACGCTGTTGCACGCTCCCCGCGCCGGTGTTCAGGCAGAGATGCTGCGCACCTACGTCATCGCGCGCGGTGTCACCCTGCTGCGTTCGGCCGGTGATACGGCACCAACCGCGCAACAAATCGCGGTGCGCATGCTGGTACTGGCCGACAGCATCGATTCACGGGAAGACTCGCGCGCCTACGTGGCCGCGGCCGCGTTGCAGGCGTCGCGCACACAACTCGTGACAGCCAGCCGTTCCCGTGAGTGCGCCGCTGTGCGATCATCCGATGAAACGCTCAAGCTCAGCGCCGACGCGATCACCCGCGGGCTCGGCGAGGGTACCAACGCCACCGAGATCGGGTCGGCGTACGAAGCCATGAAAGCCGCCATCGACAACGCCACAAAAACGTTATGCAAAGAACCGTGACCAACAGCACACCGTGGATTGTGTCCAACGCCCGCATGCGCTCCCGGCGGGCGTTGCTGTTTCCGCTGTTGGCCCTCGGATCGGCGGTGCTGGTGACAGGCTGCGCCTCGGCGCCCAAACCGGCCGAGGTGCCGTCCACGCCGGTGCAGATGGCCCCACCGGAACCGGTGGCTCCTGCGCCAACCGATGGCATGACGCCGGCGTTCACCGAAGCCTTTGCGGCAGCCGATCTGCGGGCGCGGTCCATCGCGTTCTATCAGCAGTGTGTGCCCACGGTGGCGCGCCTGCGCGCGGCCGGACGCTTTGGTGCGGCCGCGCGCGCGCCGCGAGCGATCTTCTGCGAGCGTGACGCCGAGGGCGTGCCTATCGGCGGCGTGTTCGATGTGGACAGCGCGTTCAAAGCTCCGCGTGGTCTGACCGCGGTGCGTCTCGATGGCGATCGTCCGAAGTACACGGGCATCCTCGACACCGCGGCGATCGTGTCGCGCGCCAAACTCGCCCGTGATGTGAACAAGGTGGTCACGCCGGTGTGGGCGAAGCTCAAGCGTCCATTCACAGTGGTGCCGGTGACGGTGGCCAGTGGCACGCATGAGGCGTGGGTGATTCCGCGCGCCACGCGGGCGGGGTTTTTCGTGATGGGTGGTGATGCGGCGTATGTATCGGCGGCCACCGGTGTGTCGCAGACCGTGGACCACACAAAGACGTGGATGCAGATCGCCTTGCCAGCACGTGGCCAGGTGCGCATCACGAGTGCAGAGCCCAGCGTGGCCGCGGTGACCGACCTGGCGTCGGCGCGGTACTACACGGAGCTCGGACGCGATGTCACCGTGACCACGGCAGCGGCCACCAGCACCCTGGTACCGGGACTCGATCCGACGACCGGTGCGCGCGTGGTGTGGAAGCATCAGCCCATACGCTGAGTCCAGCCGCCATCAGCCGGAGACTCTGCAAGTGGTACTCCACGGTTGAGTGCTTCCGCCGTACCAACCCAGATCGTGTACATGCCAAGCAGCAACAATGCTGCGGAAGAAATGCCACCCGGGAACCGACTGGCCACGAAGTTCCCGGCTATGACGATGGTCCAGAATCCCCAAATCAGACCTCGCTCCCGAGTCGCGCGCGAGGGTGAGCGAAAGTACTGCTCCCGGTTCGCCACACGTCGCAGTTGAAGCTGTCCCCATCGTCCGATGGCAAGTATCACGAATGCAAAGACGATCTTCGGTGTCATGTTGCCGGGGGACACGACGGGCCCAACGCCCATCGTATTCAATGCGGAAACCACCAGGCCAATTCCGAACAGCACCGTGGCCAGCGCAGCCCTGAGGACATACTGACGATCTTCACGCATGACGATCTCCCGGACAGATGGAATGATGTTGTCTCGATTGCTGTCTCGTTCTCAGCTCACAAACCATTTGATGAACGTCAGGCTGGCCACGATTCCGACCCAGGTGACGGCTGTTGTCCGCCAGATCTGCTGACGAGTCAATCCCTGCACGACATACCCGGCGCCCCACGCCACCAGTACCAGAGCATACAACTCAAGCACATCGAGTCGAGCGAGCACGTGATGCAGTGCGCGATGCTGTTCCGCTGAGATGAGCCATCCGAGATTGGTGAGTACCTGCCCGGCAGGATCCGTAGGAAGGTCGAAAAACGCGCGCCCCACGAGCGCTGCGATCAACGACCCCAACTCGCATACCGATGCCGCAGTGAGCAGCACGGCAAACAGCGATCTCAGTGCAAATTTTCCGCCCTGGATCCAGAGAAGCGTGAACAGCGGCAGCGCCAACGCGGCGTACTCCGCCACAACGATGACGGCCTGTACGCCAAGGTTGAGCATCACCTTGTCCAACCGTCGTCCCGGGGCATACTGCACATAGAGCCAGCACACCCGATACATCGCGATGAGCAACACTGGCACCCATAGCTGGATTCCGGTACGAATCTCGACAAATGCCGACCGTGGGCTCACCAGCACGCTTGTCACGGCGCTCAGACTGCGGGTCAGACTGGATCGTGCCGATTGCTCGCTTGCCCCTGGGTCTTCTACCGCGACGTCCTGCGTCTTCATGGCCTCCTCCCGTTCGTACGGCGTGGTCTCGGCTCGAAGCTGCAACGCGTGTCGGATGACGACACCCAACACGCGTTGCAGCGCAATCGTCAGGAGGCGGGGGGACAGCAGCCGATCGTTGACGCCCAACACGAGCCGTGCCAGAGCGTGTGGTCACACCCGGCAACGCTCAGCATCTTGGTTGCTTGATCCCAGCAAAAACCGCCGGTGATCGATGCCTCGCCTCCTCGAGCGGACAAATTGCCGAGTGCTGCATCAGCGCCTTCCATCGAACCCGCGGGATGATCCGGCAATGCTGCGCGCGCATCTTCCGACAGCCCGTCCCGAAAGTGCGGATCTTTCCAGGCCCGCACGGCAAAATCAGGTGACATGATGCCTCCATTGAATGACGCCGCGACAACTCCGTCGACTCGCAGCGCGTTGAAAGACGAGGTGTCGACTTCCCTCGCACATCCGGCGCAGTCTGTCGCTAACCGGCCTTGCGATGTTCTTCCATCAACCGGCTCTGCTCCATGGTTTCGCGATGGCTTCCCAGAACACCGCGCGGTGTCCCCGAGGCCACGACACGACCGTCCTTCATGACCAGCAGCCAGTCCACATCACCTACGACGTTCAGGCGATGGGAGACGATCACGCGCGTACATCCGAGTTCCGCCACGCGGGCATTGACCGTCTTTTCGGTGCGCTCATCGAGATGACTGGTCGCCTCATCGAGCACGAGCAGATCCGGCTCATGCAGGAGCGCCCGCGCCAGCGCGAGTCGCTGACGCTGTCCACCGGATAGCGCCACACCCCGATCTCCGATCTGCGTGTGGTATCCCATCGGCATCTGCGCGATATCATCGTCGAGACAGGCCAGCATCGCCGCGCGTTTCACCGCACTGAGTGTCGCATCGGGAATTGCCAGCGCGATGTTCTCCCTGATCGTGCCACTGAACACGTCGAACTCCTGCAACACGGCTCCAGTGCGTGAGCGAAACCGCTGGCGATGTGCCTGGAAAGGCTCACCATCGTGCAACAGCTCACCACCGGTCGGCATCCATAGCCCCATGAGCACCTTGGCCAGCGTGCTCTTGCCAGATCCCGTTGGACCGATGATGCCCAGTGATCCCCCAGGCTCGATCTCGAACCCCACATCTTCGAAGGCCGGTCGCGATCCACTACTGAACCGAAACTCCAGGGCTTGGCATGCCAGGCGCCGCCCGGAATGACCACGGATCTTTGCAGGAAGGACCGGTGCGCTGATCTGGGTGTGCGCAGGAAGATCCGATGCCACCTCTGGACTGCTGTCCAGCACATCCATGACTCGCTCGATGTAGGCACCGGCCGTCTGCAACTGCTGTGCGGATTGCATCAGAGCGAGCACGGGTTGGGTGAACGAAGCAACCAATGTGGTCGCGGCAAGCATCTGCCCGAGACTGAGTGACCCGCTGTTCACCGCTGCCATGCCCATGACCAACGCCGTCAGGGGCGTCGCCAGACGCAAGCCTCCCAGCAGCGCTTCGATGCCGGTTGCCAGCAGCGTGGTTTCAAAGGTGGTCTGCTGGTGATGTTGGAACGCCTGACGCCAGCGCGCGAGCATTCCCGACTCAGCGGCAACGGCTTTCACAAAAGCAATGCCGGTGAGCGTCTCGATGGTGCGTCCTTGTTCATCCGCTCTCGCGGCCAGTACTCTCACCGCCAGTTCGCGTTGCCTTCGCATGGCGAATACGAGAACAGCGATTTGTGCTGCCGCTGATGCGAGCGCGAGTACGGCCAACGGGGGCGACATCACGAACAGGATGGCCAGGAACCCCAACGCCATGGGCGCATCGAGACTGGCACCGATGAGCTGCGTAGTGAACAGCTCTCGTATCGCGGTGTTGCCGTGGACTCGTTGGAGTAGATCGCCGGTGGTTCGCTGAAGAAAGAACTGGTGGGGTAGACGCAACAGGTGATCGAAGAACTGCAGCGAGACGTGACCGTCGATCGTGCGCTGCAGTCGCGCGATGACATGCCCCCGAATCACAGATACGCCGATACGGGAGATCACCATGCAGACAATGGCCGCGACGACCGGGACCAAGCCGCGGCGACTCCAGGCGATCGTTGAGTCGACCAGTATGGCAGTGGCGGCTGGCACCAACAGACCGAAGAGTTGCAGTACCAGGGACGCCACAATCGCCACCAACAGGTACTTCCTGGTGACCGTTGGTTCAAACAACCATCGGAGATAGCGCAGCAGTGGATTCGTATCGACAACATGCCGTGTTTCGAAATGCTGTCCGATCTCAAATTCGACGGCTGTTCCGGACAGATCCTGTTCCATGGCGTTCAGCGGCACACGTCGATAGCCAGCGGCGGGGTCGACAATGACCGCGTGGGTTTGTGTCAGGGACTCCAGGAGCACAAAGTGCCGCTCTCGCCAGTGCAGCAATGCCGGCAACTTGAGCGTGGCAAGGTCGTCGACCGTCACGTGTCGGCCATAGGCCAAGAGCCCCTCCGCGTGCGCGACCTTGACCAACTCGGCCACCGAGAGGCCGTCACGTCCGGCATTGAGTTGATCACGGAGATGCTGCAAGGACGTACGGCGCCCGAAATACGTGAGCAACATGGCCAGACATGCTGGGCCACATTCCGTCTCGGACAGTTGCCGGATCGGCACCACACGCTGAGGGCGTGTCATGCGGTGCCTCGCTCCGGCAGCGTGAGCGTCAACACATCGATGACCTGCTCGCCGCTCATTTTCAGGAGACCGAGTCCGACACCAGCGAGCCCGGTCATGAGCCCTGGCGTTTCTGTGCCCCGGGGGATGCCACACTGCACGCCCGCACGATCGATGGATTCCAGCACGCGTGTCGCGATGAAGTCGCTTTCGTCGCGAGTGATGCCACCGTCAGTGGTCCGAGCTGCGTCATGGAGGAGGGCGTAGTTTCCCAGCATGCCATGGCACAGTGAGTGGTTGCCGGTGAAGCCCCATCGCACCGTATCGCGAACGGTGCGTTCGAGATCGGTATGCAGTGCCTGCATCGCATGGACATCCGGCTGGTCTGCGAGCAGCGCCATGCGGGAGAGCCCAATCCCAGGCGCGCCGTGGCACCAGGCATGCATGGAGGGCCAGCCCCCCTCTGGGGGCTGGATCGCGATGCGTCGGTAGTCGGGCCACCGTCCGTTGGCGGCCTCATACGCGTGACGTTCATATCGAACGGCCTGATAGGCCGCGTCAATCAAATCTGCGCGTCCGAGCCGTCGACCGGCTCGATGCAGTGCCAGAGCGATGCCGGACGCGCCGTGCGAAAACCCCGTTAGCGGATGCGATGCATCAATAGGCGTCGTCCAGGCCCATCCGTCCTCGCGTCGCTCGGCGTTCCGCAAGAGCTGTTGACCTGCCTGCTGCATGTGTTCGGCGATGCGTTCCCGAACTGCCGGAGAGATGCCAACGCTCTCGTCGAGCAATGTGCTGGACACCAGGAGATATCCGGCTACGCCGGCGATGACATCCAACTGGTCGTCGCGCGCGATGTCTTGCCCTGCATACTCGATGAGTGATTCGGCCAGCGCGGCGTAGCGTGGTTCATGCCATACACGTGCCGCGTGCGCCAGGACGAACGCTTCTCCGGCGTGCCCATGAAATGCGCTGCCGCCAAATGATCGTGGCTGCTCCGACAAAGCAGGTCTTTGATCGACGCGCCACTGCATGCGACGGGCGCATGACTCGAGGGTCTTGGAAGCCAGTGCGCGGGCTTCGGGATGTCCGAGCAGACGATCGCATTCGAGAAGGAACAGTGCGACACCGAGCCTTCCGTTGTAGAGATCATCTCCCAGTGGCTGGAGCGACCAGTGTTTTTCATTGACCAGGGACACGCCGAGCCAGTTGGCATCGTCGTCGCGTTGCACGGCGAGATGGATGAGCCGATCGGCGATCCACCGGACGTAGTATCGAGCGTACTCCTGGATGTTGAGGGTCGTGGAAGGCTTCTCCTTTCCTCCGCCATCAGCGACGGGTGATGGTGTGCCGTGCGGGTCGGTCGCGAGTGCGGCGAGGGCTGCCTGGATGAACCAGCATTGACGATCGCAGTCGGCCCGACTCAATGATTGCAGTCGTTCTTGCGCTCGTCCGAAGGCATCTCGCGCGAAGAAGCCCGGGATTTCCGTACCATCGGAAGCCCAAACCGACGTGCTGGCTGGGCGTGTGGTGAAATGTGGAATGTCGCCAAGCTGAAGGTCGGTGAGTTCATGGGGAATCAGCCGATCGAGCCAGGGGCGGGTCTCCACCGTTCGCCAGAGTGCGTCGAAGTGGATATCGCGATCGATGGCATCACGCAGCAGATCCGGATGATGGGAATCGCGCAGCAACGTGCCGTAGACCTTGGTATGACGAAACACGGTGCGTACGTCGACCTGCCGGAACGCCTCGAGCAATCCTTCATTGCCCAGCAATTCATCGCCGTGTTCGACCAGGTGCAGATAGGCAGCGCGGAATCCATGCACGATGGCGTCGGCATACGCGGCGGGATCGATGCGTTGTCCGGCGAGGTAGGGCTGGTTCTTGGCCTGGGGCAATCGGGCGCGCTGGCGTACGATGCACATGGTGTCCTGCCCGATCGCCGAGAAGGTGGGTTGCTCCTCGGGAAGGAGTTGATCGGCCACGCCACCGATACCGCTGAGTTCGATCGCTTCGCCGTCGGTGTTGTGGTAGCTCCAACTGGGCAACAGTCCCACGCGCATGACGGAGTCGTGGTAAGCGCTCCATCCTCCATCGGGCTGCATGGTGGCTGTGTCACCGTCGTACACGACATCGTCGAACCGAGGATGGAACAGGGCCTCGAGATCCACGAGCACGGGGGTGTCCCCTTGAGCCATGACGTTCTCGAGGTGCATGTCTGTGGCGTCGAGCGCAAACAACAGCGCGAGCTGGGCGCCCAGGCGCCGATAGAAGGTGTGGATACCTTCTGTGTCGGCGCAGGGTTGGTGAGCAACGAACTCACTCCATCCATAGGCGCCGCATGGCAGATGTGTCGGCTGGCGCCATGCGTGGTCACCCATGCCCGTCGCGGCCCAGCCGACGAGTTGTTGGAACGCGAGATCGACGGCGAGTGAACGCGGTTTGTAGACGATGTGGCGACCGCTGTCGAACCCCAGGATGGTGACGCAGCGTCCCTGGTGGTGTTTGTCGCCGGCTCCGTAGGTGATTTCAGTGAGCACGCCGAGTGTGGCGCCATTGAGCAGGCGGGCCTCGATGGCGTGGCGGTCGGAAGACAGCCGCTGCAGCACCTCGAGGGAGTGTCGATACCAATGGTCCACCCGCTGTTCGATGGTGCGGAGCAGGACTGGGTATTCGTTGAAGATCGCCGACCGTGCCGCGTCGCTGTCGAGTGTGCGAATGAAGTGTTGAAAGCGCTCGTCGCTGGTCTCACCAACCAGCTCTCCACGAAGACGCATGACATTCACTTCCAGGATGAGCACCTTGGACACGCACTCCGCGATATCGGACGCCAGTGCGGAACACGCGAGTTCCGCCAGGTGTTCGGGCGAGCGGCACAGCGGGCGTAGCCCTGGCAGGACGCGCAGCGCGTGCAGAAGCCGCGCTTGTGCGCCTCGCAACTGCGGTGCGGCGAGAAGAAGGAACCCGAGGAAGGCCTGGCGAGATCCGGAGGTGTTGGGCGCGGATGTGTTGTCGGGCGCGGGAACCGCCGCAGGAGCCGCCGCAGGAGCCGCCGCAGGAGCCGCCGCAGGAGCCGCCGCAGGAATCGGTTCAGCCGCATCGGACCACCATGCCGATGTGCCTGCGGGCGTGAAACGATCGGCTGGCAGGGCTTCTGAATCGAGGAGGAGCGGCAGGTCGTGGATCGAGAGCTGTTCCGTGCCAAGTCGCTGCGCAAACCGTTTGGCATTGCCTGCGCTGCATTGATCCTGCCAGCGCGCAGTGCGTCGCTGCGTTGGAGTGAGGGCTGCGGTTGGGGCAATGGTGGCAGCAGGCGTTGACGTGTGCGCTGGAACGTCGCGCTGCAAGCCGGGCTGATGGAGCATCGGACGCGCGTGCCAACGGATGGCAGCGGCCCGTTCGCGGAGCGTCAATGCGCGCCGGAAGGCGTCGTCAGTGAGCATGGTGGGGTTCGTCGAGGGAGAGACGGAAATCCGGAGGCGTGTCTCAGCACCGTGGTGGCAAGCCACGCCTCCGGTGTGAAACCCGCGACTACTTCATGGCGCAGATCGCGTCGGTGGTCAGCCAGATGGTCATGCAGTCGGAGGTGCACACCGAGCCTCCCGTGAACGCCCCGCAGAACTGGGTGAATCCCTGGCAACAGCCCAGTGTGAGCAGGAACTCGGTGCGGGACTCTCCACCCACGGCCGCACCGACCTCGGGATCGATGTTGGCGAGTTCTCCGGCCGGGTTGGCCGGGAGTGCCGCGCGGGTGGCGTGCGGCAGGCTGTCGCGGAAGTGCTGGTCCTTCCAGGCGCGAATGAGCGTATCGGTCATGGGGGCTCCCATTGGGTCGTGATGGGGGCACAGGCGATCGCCGCCAGGTGCAGCAGCGCGACGGCCTGTGGGTTGAGGTGCGCCGCCAAGGTGTGGCCGGTGTGTCATTGGCCTGTCATTCTCATGCGATCAATTGCGCTGCGAGGCGTTCATGGCGCAGCGCTCGCTGCGTCCCTTCGACGCACCCACATCCAATGCAAAACGACAAAACGGCGCCCGGGAGAACCCGAGCGCCGCCTGTGCACAATGTCTGAACTGTCTACAGTGGCTAGGGAGGGAATCGAACCCCCGACACGCGGATTTTCAGTCCGCTGCTCTACCAACTGAGCTACCTAGCCAAACCGGTACATGGTCGCCCATGTACCGGAGCCTTCGAATATATCAGGACGCGCCTCAAAGGGAACCGTCCGACCGCGCTCAGCGTGCCTTGGGACGCCCCACACTCACCACGTGCGCATTCACGCCATGATTGATCCGCAGACCAAAAATGCCGTCCGGATTCACCCGGGCACGCGGTAACGACGTCACGGCGGTGCCGTTCACCAGAAAACGCACGGTTTCGCCCTGGGCCTCCACACGGAGGTCGTTTTTCATGGCGTCGCCACCCGTCTGCAGCTTGATGGCCGGCGTGGCCGTCCAGTCGGTGAGCGTGGTCAGCTTCTCGCCCTGACGCTGCTTCACCAGGTAGCGGCCATCGTTGCGCAGCAGGAAGTACGTGTAGCGCTGGGCGGCGCCACCCAGATCGCTGCCCCCCAACACCAGACCGTACCCTTCATGGTCTCGGCCTTTGGTGGGAAACAGAAAAATCGAGCTCTCCACCACAAAATTGCCGCGCACCGTACTGTCGGCGTGCCACAACAACGCCGCCTGCCCCCCGGTGGTCACGTGGAACCCCGGGGTCATCTGCGCAAACGCCACCGTGTCTCCGCCCGCGCCATGGCCTGCATGCGCGGCACCTCCGTCATACCGCACCTGCCAGCCGATGGGGCGCTTCCCTTCGTTGCCACCGGTCTGATGCTGCGGGGAAGCCGGCGCTGCTTTGGCCTGCTGCGCCCCAAGCGGCGCCGCACAAAGCACGGAACAGGTGGCGGCCAGCGCGATACGACGCGTCCTGCGTCCATGCCATAGTCGGAGGGGCGGGATCTCGATCACATCGTCCTCGAAGGGAAAGAGTGGGCGTGCGCATGGAACAGACGACACCCGGATCGCGCTGTCCAGCCCCTTGGACGCCCCGCCAGCCGTCAAGGTTTCCGCTTGAGGGTCATCTCGAACGTCCGCGTCCAGGTCTTGCCGTCGTCCGTGGACGTGTGCCCGATCTCATGCCACTCCCCGGCCGGTGTTCTGGTGATCGTGTAGCGCGTGCGGTGCCCATCGGCCCCCGCAAAACCCCAGATGAATCCATCCGCACCAGTCAGTTCGGCGGTGAACTGCTGCGCCTGTCCCGATCCGGACGCCGAAAAGAACGTGTAGCGACTGGTGATCCCGTCATAGGCGAACATGCCGGCCGCATTGAACACCAGTCGCTCAGGCTGGTCGGGCGCCATCTTCATCGATCCCCGCCCCTGAATCATCAGCGCGGTGTTCATCGCCACCCGCTGCACCGTTTCCCGCTGGGTGAGCGTGAAGCTGCGCCCCCCATTGATGGCGGTGGCCGGTCCTTCCCACTCGCCCTCCAGCCACGCAAACCGCGCCATCGCGTCCTGCGCGGTGCGCAGCGTGGCGGCCCGCTGCTCGGGCGTTTGGGCCCCAACGGGTGCGGCCTTCAATCCGAGCCCCGCCAGCAACAGTCCACCGGCCAGCATCAGCGTTCGGCCGGAGCCCGAGAAAGACGACAGAGAGAGGCGCACGGAAGAGTCCCGGAAAGAGAAGGAAACGGCCGGCGGTCATCCCACAGCTCTGGGTCCGCCGGCGAACGCTGCATCTTCACTCGGCGCGCACATTCCGTCTTGCAGAAATCCGACAGCGCGCCGCCCTCGGTCAGTCGACCAACCCGCCGTGTTCGATCGTATCCAATCGGTCCTTGAGCCGCTTGGGCGAGAACTTCGTGAGCCGCGTCATCTCCCGCGTGAGATGCGCCTGGTCGCTGTACCCCGACTCCGCTGCCACCCCCGACCACCCCATGCGCTCGGTGAGTTGCTCCTCCACCACGCGCCGCAGCATGCCACGCCCTCGGCGCACCTGCGCAAACTGTTTGGGGGTGATGCCCACCATGGCCACGAAGTGCCGCTGCAATGTGCGCGGATGTACGCCCACGGCCGCCGCCACCTCCGACATGCGCTGCTGGCCATTGCTGGTCACCAGCAGATCCACCGCCTGACGCACCGCCTGCGCCATCGGTGTGCGCAACACATCGTGCGGGCGGGTGGCGCGCTCGGCGAGACGCGCCGCAATCCACTCGTCATAACATCGATGTACCGCGTCTTCATCGGCGCACGCGGCCACCTGTGCGCCCAGTGTCCAGGCGTCCTCACCCAACACGTCGCGTGCATCGAGATTGCGATCACACAACTGCGACGGCGGCACATCGAGAAACGCCGCCCCACACTCCGGACGGAACCGCACGCCACGCGAGCGCACCCCTTCACGCAGCGGCACCTCGTACGGCTGCAGCATGCCCGCATGCACACGCGCCGTGATCAGCGTGGCCTCATGGCAGACAAACACCAGCGTCACACAGCCATGCGGCCATACGCGGTGCACAAACGGATTGGTGGGCAGCTCGAACACATCGAACCCCCAGTACGCGGCCGCCACGGGCTGTGCGCCGACACCCGGTGGTGTCTCGACATAGCGCAGCCCGCGTGCGGCGTCAGTCATGGTGCGTCTTACTGACCCTTCACGTACTTCGCCGTGATGATGCTCTTGAGACCACCACGCACCTTGAAGTCACCCACCACGGTGAGCGCACGCGGTGACACGGCTTCGACCAGATCATCGAGGATGCGATTCACGACACGCTCGTAAAAGATGCCGTCGTTGCGGAAGCTCCAGAAATAGAGCTTGAGGCTCTTGAGCTCCACGCAATGCACATCGGGCGTGTAGGTGATGCGAATGGTGGCAAAATCGGGCGCGCCGCCTTCGAGCAGCTTGAGTTCGATCGCGTCCGTTTCGACACCGCCGAGTGGGCAGAGCGACGTGAACTCGTCGGTCTCCATGTAGATCTCGTAATCCCGGTCGGCGTAGGGATTCGGGAATTTCTCCAGCAATTCGGGCTTGGGCATCCCGAAATCTAAACGCTCCCTACTGTTCGTCGCGCAGCTTCCGCGACCATTCGTCGAGCAGCGAGCGCTCGTCCGAGGTCAGGCTGTCGATGCCTTCGGCCGCGATCTTGTCGAGCACGGCGTCGAAGGCCGTCTGCGATGACGGAGCGGCGGTGGCGGCCGGTGCCGGGCGGGCCGGCGCCGTGGGACGCACACGAGCCACGGCGGCCTTGCTCTGCGCGACGATATCGTCGATCTCGCGTTCACGCGGCCGGTTGCTGGACTTGGGCACGGCGCGCGGTGGCTCGTCGCCGTAGTCGGGGGCCGGCGCGATGCCGCGGCGGAACCGATCGAGGCTGCCGGCACGTGGCGCGCGCAAATAGATCCACCCCGCCACCATGCCGCCGATGTGCGCGGCATAGGCAGTGCCACCCAGGCTGCCGGCATCCACCACGGCCATCGTGATGTTGATCAGTGCCATGAACACCACCAACCAGCGCACCTTCATCGGCACCACGCCGAAGAACATCACTTCGTCGTCCGGCCAGCGTGAGGCGTATGCCACCGCCACACCGAGAATGGCAGCCGATGCACCAACCAACGTGCCGCCGCTGCCCTGGAACAGGTAGTGGAACGCCCAGCCACCAAGCCCGCACCACAGGTAGTACCAGGTGAACGTGCTCGAGCCCCACGCCCGCTCCACCCGTGGTCCGAACAACCACAACGTCCACATGTTCAGCAGAAGGTGCATGAGGCCACCGTGCACGAACATGTAGGTGCCCACCGTCCACAACGAACGTGACGCGAGGTCGCCGGCCGAATAACCGAACCAGCGCGCCATGTTGGCGTCGCCGACCAGCGTGGCCTGTACGAAGTACACGCCCACACACAATCCAATCAGCCAGTAGATGGCATTGGGACTGCGTGTGGACTCGAATTCGTCGTAGGTCGCGTACGCCATTGGAAGGGGACCGGGTCTCTTACGTCACTGCCACGTCTCAGCGCTTTGCGAGCGCCAGTTGCACGATGCGTTCACACAGATCGGGAAACAAGACGCCCGCTGCGGCCGCCGCCTGCGGAATGAGACTCGTCGGTGTCATTCCCGGCAACGTGTTGGCTTCCAGACACCACGGCTGCCCCTGGGGATCCAGCCGGAAATCGATGCGCGCATACCCCCGCAGCTTGAGGGCCTGAAACGCCCTTTTTGCTTGGTCGGCCAGCTTCGACGCCTCTTCCGGAGACAGTTCGGCCACGAACTCCTTGGCCATACCGGGCGTGTACTTGCACTCGTAGTCGTACAGCTCCTTCACCGGCTGGATCTCGATGGTCGGCAGCACGGCATCACCCAGAATGCCCACCGTCAGCTCCCGCCCAGGCACGAACCGCTCGATCATGACCTCGTCGTCGTAGCGGAACGCCTCCCGCACGGCGGCGGCCAGCTCCTCCGGCGCGCGCACGATGGACAGCCCCACCGTGCTGCCCTGCTTCGACGGCTTCACCACCACCGGCCAATCGAGATGCCGCCCCACATCGTCCGCGTCCAGCGTTTCGGCAGAGTCGGGTGCCGGCGCCATGATCCAGTTGGCGGTGGCCACGCCGGCCGAACGCAGCACCACCTTGCTGAGGTGTTTGTCCATGGCCAGCGCGCTCGCCAGGTGGCCGCTGCCGGTATACGGCACCCCCACCATGTCGAGCAGCGCCTGAATGGTGCCGTCTTCCCCCTGTCCGCCGTGCAGCGCCAGGAACAGACAGTCGGCTTCGGTGAGCTCGGGCAAGGTGCCCAGCACCGGCGAGAGCGCACGGGACTCGAGTCCGGCCAGCGCTTCCAGCGACGGGGGTGCACTGCCTACGCCGCTGGCCAGCAGGCTGCGCTCGGTCTCGCGGGTCAGAACCCCTTCGGCCGGGTCGAGGCAGATGACTTCATGCCCCTTTTCCCGCAGCGCCATCGCGATGCGGAGTCCGGACGAGAGGGAAACGTCACGTTCGGCGGAGACCCCGCCGAGCAATACGGTGATGCGGAGCGACTTGGACATGACACAAAGCTACCGCGAACCGCCAAATCCACTATGCGCCGCCGGACCTCAGTGGCGATCGAACTCCAGCGCGTCTTCCAGGGCGAAACGCACGATGCGCTCGAGGGTGGCGGTATCCGGCACCCGTTCCCACTCCCGCAGCACCACCACCCGGTCGAAGGGGTCGATGGTGACATGCCGGCTGGCGATGGGTGCCTCGGGGTCCACCGCAATCCACGCCTGCCACAGGGTCAGTCCGCGGGCGTTCACCACCACTCCGTGCGCATCTTCCCAGGTGGACGCACGGGGATCGGCGAAGAGTGCCGCGAGGCGCCCGCGGCTGTATTCGCGAAGCGGCTCCCCAAGGGCGTCAGTGAACTGATAGAGGGCGTGGATCATTGCGTGGAAGGACGGGTCGGCAGCGCGGTGTCGGACGGCATCGTCGGACACCCGCCATGCTCTGGAGACGGGGGACGGCAGCCGAGGTAACAGTTGAGCTTCGGCCCACCGTGGGAATTCGTCACGGTGACGGGGGCATTGGCCCCCGGGTATGGCGGGCTGACGGATCGAAAAACCCTCAGCCCGGAATTGCATGAAAACCCGGTACCTCCTGTCTCTCGCCCTGGTCGGGGCCACGCTGTCGGCGTGCGCCACCTCCACGGGAGTGGACAGTCTCGCTGACGGGGCCAAGAACTCGCCGAACGACAACGGTCAGATCGTTGCCGGTACGGTGGAGGTCAAGGCGACCCGTCCGAACCTGACACTGCGCAACACCACGGAAGCGGTGATCGGCTACATGGTGGTCGACAGTGAGATGGCCACGGTGGCCCTCTACCCGCCATGTGACGAGCGTTGTCCGCAGATTGTGCAGGGCGCTTCGGCCACCGTGCCGTACCCGTCGATCGCGGGGTACACCAACACGTCGAAGGCGGCGATCGTCATGTGGTGGACGTATCGTCGTGGCGCCGATGGGGTCCTGCGTCCCGACACGGGCGGGGTGCAGACAGCCCGCGTCACGCTTTGATTGATCGACACATTTTCGCAGTTCATTTCGTTTGACCGCATCTGATTCGGGTACTACGGGACGTGCATTCGCTCGACGCAGGAACACTTCACCTTGTGCTGCAACAGGCACGGCATGGCGATCGCGCAAGCTTCGCTCGGCTGGTGGAGCACTATTACCCGCGAGCGCTGCGCTTCGCCCTGCAGATGCTGCATCACCGTGAAGACGCCGAGGAGGCCGTGCAGGATGCCTTCTTGCGTGTTCATGACAACTTGGCGCGGTTCCGCGAGGATGCACCGTTCGATCCGTGGTTCTTCCGCATTCTCGGGAACCGTTGCCGCACCCTCATGGCGAAGCGCAAGCGACACCATGAGACCTTTGAATACGGCGACGTGCCGGTCGATGCGGCCAGCGACGCCGAAACAGACATCCCCGACGAAGGGTTTGTGCGCGATGTGCACCAGGCGCTCGCGCAGTTGCCTCCAGAACAACGCGAAGCCTTCCTGCTCCGTCATGTGAACGACATGGACTACGAAGAGATGACGATCGTGACGGGCGCGAAGGGCTCCACACTCCGCATGCGCGTGAAGCGCGCCATCGACACCTTGCGTGTCGTGCTGCGGGAGGGTGCGATCCATGAATGACCGGTTCCGGTCCCCACGCGAGGGTGGTGCGCCATCCTCCGCCGATTTCCGCGAAGGCGAAGACGATCTCCTGCTCCGGCAGGTGCGTGCCGCCCTCACCCCGATGCCCGCCGTCGATCGACGGGCCATCGCCCAGATTCTCACCGCGGTCGCCGATCGCAAGCGCACACCCTGGCAGCGATTCCTGGGCCGGTTCGAAGGAGTGCGTGAGTGGTGGCAGTTCTCCACGCCACCCCTGGCTCGTGTGGGCGGCATGGCTGCCCTGGCGCTCACCGTCGGCTTCGTGGCCCGCGGGTACCTGATGCGCCCCGATGCGCGGGTGGATGGGCGCGCCGGCGCCGGCATGGTGGCCACGGGCGTGGCCACCGGCGTTTCCCCGCAGGAGATCCCCCTGGGGCCGCAGCAAGGCACGACGTTGCGCGCGGTGGAAGGCACCGCGGACGCGTCCACCCTGCCGATCCCGGTGCAGTTCATGCTCGACGCCCGCGAAGTGGCGGGTGGCACCACCGTCAGTCTGGTTGGTGATTTCAACGACTGGGATGTCAACGCCATCCCGCTCACGCTCGACAACGGCGTCTGGAGCGCCACGCTGCCACTGCCGCCGGGCCGCCATGTGTACGCCTTCGTGGTCAACGGCAAGCGATGGATCGCCGATCCCCGTGCCCCGCAGGCACCCGATGCCGACTTCGGTCGTCCGGGTTCGGTCATCCTCGTACGCACCCCGTGAGGCATGACACGATGACCCGCCTCATCCGATCGCGTGGTCTCCGGCGCACACCGTTCACCGGTGTCATGGGCGCCGTCGGTGTTCTGGCACTGAGTGCGCTCTGCCCGTCTGCACTCGTTGCGCAGGACTCGGCTACGCCGTACGAAGCCATCGATGACGCCGGCGCCCGCACCGCCATCCGCACCCTGATTGCCGATGCGGCCGCCAAAGGGCTGCCCACGTCGCCACTCGTCACCAAGGTCCGCGAAGGCATTGCCAAGCGGGCAACGCCCGATCGCATCCGCAACGCCACGTCGCTGCTCGTCGATCGCCTCGAAAAGGCGTCCAGTGCGCTGGCACCGACACGATCGTCGGAAGAACTCGCCGCCGGCGCCGATGCCCTGCAGGCGGGCGTACCGGCCAGCACGCTGCGCGACATGCGCAAGCTCTGGCCCGGCAAGCCACTGACGGTGCCCCTTGGCGTGCTTTCGGAGATGGTCGCCAGCGGTGTCTCACAGTCCGTGGCCACACGCCGCGTGCGCGAGCTGCTGATCAAGGGTGCATCGTCGGCACAATTTGCTTCGATGGGCACGGAAGTGCGCAACGATATCGCGTCGGGACTCGCGCCAAATGCCGCTATGGAGCTACGCTCCAAGGGTGTCATTTCCTTGCTCAATTATCAGGCGCAGGTACTCAACGGCATGCAGCCGGCCAGCCCAGCGCCCATCCGACCCGGCACTCCGCCGAAGAAATAATTTTCCGCGCGCCGCGCTCGCGACGATGCATGCCGTACGCACCTGCATCGTCGCCACGGTCGCGACGGTGACAGTCGCCAGCCTCAGCGCCCGCCGAATGGACGCCCAGTCCACTCGTGGCGGTCCGCTGCTGTGGGTGGATCTCGGCGGTGCCCGCGTGCAACAACCGCTCAGCGCCGAACGTTCGGCGGCATCGATGGGCGGTGGCATCTGGCAACGCTTCGGTGCGCTGGGTATCGGCGGTGATGCGGCCATGACCTTCGCCGATGACAGCGCCGCGGCGGCCCAATGGGTGTTGCGCACGTCCTTGGCGCCCTCGTGGTTGCGCTGGTCGCGCACCGACGTGGACGTGAGCGCGACGACCATCGGTCTCGTGATGCCGGGACACAACGGCAATCGCAGCTTTCACGCGCGTCAGCTCGTGCAACTGGGGCCGATTGGTCTGCATGGCGGTGGTGGCGGTGGCCGCACCTCACGCATGGCGCTCAACAGCAAGGGCCACGCCTATGTGGGTGGCCTCACGGCCGACGTCGGCGGTCTGCGAGCAGGGGTGTCGCTGCAACGATCCTACACCAACGATTTCCAGCTCATGGAGGCGTCGAAGATTTTTTTGTCGCACCAGGCCATGCGCTATGCGCTGCGTGATGTCACGGGTGATGTGTCCTGGCGTTCATCGCGCCTGCTGCTCGCAGGCAGCATCGGTCGTCGCAAAGGTCTGCAGGAAACCCGGGGAACCGCGCGGAGTTATCTCGTCAGCGCCGGTTGGCAGTTCACGTCGTCAGTCATGATGTTTGCGCAGGTCGGCGAGCAGATGGCCGATGTGGTGCGCGGTGTGCCTCAGGCCCGCTATGCCGGAGGGGCGATCCGTTGGACACCGCGCCTGGGGCGCACGTCGACATCGCTCGCCACCTCGTCCGCTGTGCCCGAGTTGCGCGGTCCCGAAGTACTGCTCACGCGTGGTGAACAGGGTGGCACCATCGAACTGCGTATCAATGCGGCCAACGATGCGGTGGTCGAAGTGATGAGCAGCATCAGCGCCTGGGCCGTGACCCGGGTGTCCCGTCAGGGTGAAGCGTTCGTGTATCGCCTCACACTGCCCAGCGGCTCCCATCGCATCGCCGTGCGTATCAACGGCGGTGCCTGGCGTGCTCCCCTCGGACTGGCCTCGGTAGAAGACGATTTTGGCACCGGAGCAGGGTTGGTGGTCGTTCCGTAGTCCGGTGCGCTACACCGCGCGGAACTGCGTGGAGTACGACAACCCCGCGTCGTCTTGTCGCGTAGCGTCCGCATCGGTGATCTGATCTTCGGCACCCTGTGCACGCGCCCAGTCGCGAAAGCCAGCGGGAGCACGTTGCAGCTCGTGCAACCGCGCGTAGGTGATCGTGCGGATGTGCTCCCAATCATGCAGGTCGCCAAGATCCGTGGCACGCAGCGATGCCGCCGAGAGTCGCGTGGCGTGCACGGTGGCCCCCGCGAGCACGGCGCCATCGAGTGTGGCGGCCGTGAGATTTGCCCCCGACAGGTCGGCGCCCTTGAGATTGGCCTGTGTCAGATCCGCTCCTTGCAGGTTGGCATCGCGCAAGCTGGCGAATTGCAGATTGGCCCCACGCAGATCGATGCCTTCGAGCCATGCGCCATCGACATTCACACCGGCGAGCGATTGTCCATTGCGCACAAGATTGGCCAGCGCGTCGACACGACCGCCGCTCCCGCCCTTGCCCTGCGCACTGTTCACGACCTGCCACGCCTGATAGTTGGAATCGGTCAGCGCCTGCACATTGCGCACCTTGTCAGCCGCCAGCCGCTCGCGGCGGTTGGCCCAGAACTGATAGGCGCCGAACACGAAGATGATGATCTGCCAGAACTTGACCAGGTTGGCCAGCGCATCGATGATCATGGCGGAATCGAAGAGGGAACGCATGCCCGCAGTCTGCACGCGTTGACCTGTTCGTCACGGGCTGTTGCCGTTTTGTGACGGGATTGTGTCGCAGGATCCCGTCAGGCTGCCGCTGTGGTGAACACCTCACGCAACTGCTGCACGGCCCAGATCAGGTCGTCTTTGCTCACCACCAGTGGTGGCGATAGGCGGATCACATGATCGTGTGTTTCCTTGCACAGCATGCCCCGCGCCATGAGGGCTTCACACCACGGGCGCGCCGATCCACGCAATTCGATGCCCACCAGCAGGCCACGACCGCGCACATCCACGATGTCCTGATGTGAGAGCGCCTGCACCTGCTGCAGGAACCAGGCACCGAGTGCGGCACTGCGTTCGGCAAGGTGTTCATCCTGCAACACACGCAGCGCCGTGCGCGCCACGGCGCACCCGAGCGGATTGCCGCCGAAGGTGCTGCCATGCGAACCGGGCCCGAACACATCGAGCACGTTGCGCCGCGACACCACGGCCGACACAGGATAGAAGCCGCCCGACAGCGCCTTGCCCAACACCAACATGTCGGGCTTCACATCCTCGTGATCGCAGGCGAACATCGCTCCGGTGCGCCCGAGTCCCGTCTGGATTTCATCGGCGATGAGCAACACCTCGTGCTCGCGACACAGGTCGGCCAGCGCCCGCAGGAAACCCGGCGGCGGGATCAGCACGCCGGCTTCACACTGAATGGGCTCCACCAGTACGGCACACACGTTGCGATGCATCAACGCGCGCACGGCTTCGATATCGCCAAACGGCGCCAATACGAAGCCCGGTGCGAACGGACCAAATCCTTCGCGATACGATGGCTCGGACGAGAAGCCGACAATGGTGGTGGTCCGTCCGTGGAAGTTGCCATTGAAAGCGATGATCGTGGCGTGCCCATCGGGAATGCCTTTTGTGCGATAGCCCCATCGACGCGCGGCCTTGATGGCTGTCTCCACCGCTTCGGCGCCGGTGTTCATCGGCAACACCATCTCCATACCGCACGCAGTCGCCAACTCCTCGCAGAACGGCCCCAACTGATCATTCCGGAAGGCGCGCGACGTGAGTGTCACCCGCGAGGCCTGTTCGATCATCGTCTGCAGAATGCGGGGATGTGCGTGACCATGATTGACGGCCGAGTACGCGCTGAGGCAGTCGAGATAGCGCTTGCCGTTCACATCGGTCACCCACGCGCCCTGTGCGGATTCGATCACCAGATCGAGCGGACGATAGTTGTGGGCGCCCCACTGGTCTTCGCGAGCGATGAATTCCTGTGTGACGCTTGGCGTGGTGAGTGATGTCATGATGAGCTCCTTCCAGTGCGGCAGGCAGTAACTAGAGTATGCGTCGACCGAACGCGCTGGCCACGAGGTCGGTTGCCAGCTCCGCGGTGGCATTGGCCCGATCCAGAATGGGATTGATCTCCACCAGGTCCATCGCCAGCATGACGCGCGAATCGTTGATGATTTCCATTGCGAGGTGCGCCTCGCGCAGACTCACACCGCCGCGTACTGGAGTACCTACCCCCGGCGCTTCCCGGGGATCGATGAAGTCGGCGTCGAGCGAGACATGCACACCGCCCGTGCCATGCGTGACGACCTGCATCGCTTCGTCCATCACATTCCGCATGCCACGTTCGTCGATATCGCGCATGGTGAACGCGCGAATGCCAAGCTGGGCGATGGTGTGTTTCTCCGCCTCGTCGAGGTCGCGCAGTCCGATGTACACGAGATGCTCGGCACGCACCGCAGGTGTGACCGACGCAAGGCGCGACAGACGCTCATCGCCCAGCCCCAGCAGATGCGCCACAGGCATGCCATGCACGTTGCCCGTGAGCGTGGTGTCCGGTGTGTTGATGTCGGCATGGGCATCGAACCAGATGAGGCCAACACGTTCACCGCGCTCGGCGAGCACCGTGGCCGTGCCGGCCACCGAGCCCACCGACAGGGAATGGTCGCCACCGATCACCAGCGGACACGTCCCATGCCGGACGGCATTGGCGGTACGCGCCGCCAGTTCCGCCGCCACCAGCGCGATGGCCCCGATACGGCCCAACGGCGACGAGGGCACTTCGCTCCGATCAGGCACCCGCACATTGCCCTCGTCGGTCACGCTCAGGCCCAATCGACGAATCACGTCGGCCACATCGGCCAGACGCATCGCACTGGGTCCCATGTCCACACCACGTCGGCTGGCGCCCAGATCCATGGGCACGCCGATAATGCGAACGGCATCACGATCGGGAGATGGCGGGATGTAGTTCATGCCCGAAATCTCGGCATTTCCGTGTTAGCAACAAGCCAACAAAGCTTGCATTAAGTGCACTATTTCTTGCGTATTGTCATATCAAATTGGCATTTTGATAATCCTGGTACCCACATAGACACGGAGGCGGCTCATGGATGACACCGACCACCAGTTGCTGGCCCTGCTGCGCGAAAACGCCCGTGCGCCGGTCGCCCGTCTAGCCACTCAACTGGGCGTCTCTCGTGCGACGGTGCAGAACCGTATCGATCGCATGCTCAGGGACCGGGTGCTGCTGGGCTTCACGGTGCGGGTCACCACGGAAGCGGCCCGACGCCGCGTACGCGCCACCATGATGGTGGGCGTGGAAGGTGATCACGCCGAGAGTGTGCTCATGACGCTGCGCGGCTATCCCGAGGTGCGCGCGCTGCACACCACCAACGGACGTTGGGATCTGGTGGTGGAGCTCGACACCGAGACGCTGGAAGATTTCGATCGCGTGCTGCAGCGCATTCGCAGCGTGAAGGGCATCGTCAATTCCGAAACCAACCTGCTGTTGTCCACCCACAAGCTGTAGCGCACACCAGAACCAGCTCACCTGGTCAGGGCGCGAACATCCACGCGCTCGCCTGTGGACGGAGGTTTGCGCCATAACCGCCGGTGATCAACGCCGAGCCGTCGGACAGCAGCGCCACGGCTGAGAACTGGCCAGCCAGATCGGAGCGACCACCGACCAGCGCGAACTGTCCACGCTGCGGATCATACACTTCGGCCTGCGCCGCCCCACCGGCGATGAGCACACGTCCATCGGGCAGCAGCACCGAACTGCCGGCGTGTTTGTAGCGACTGCGGTGCATCGTCGCGGTCAGCCGTGTGAAGCGCTGTGTGGAGGGGTCATATCGTTCGGCGTGGTTGTAGACACCACGATCATCGCGTTCGTCAGACCCCCCGGTCACGAGCACCTGTCCGTCGGCCATCAGTACGGCATCGTGCTTGTGACGGCGCACCTGCATGTCGCCCACCGCAGTGAATCTCCGTGTGACTGGATCGTATTCTTCCGCCGACGCGAACAACCGCATGTCGGCGCGTCGTCCCTGATGACCACCCACGATCAACACACGACCGTTGCGGAGTCGTACGGCCACATGACTCTCGCGCGCGGTGGTCATGTCCCCCACGGCCGTGAACCGTCCGGTGGCAGGATCGTAGCGCTCGGCGTTCGCCAGAAAGGTCCAGTCGGGACCGAGACCACCGGCGATCAACACCGATCCGTCTGCAAGCAACACGGCCACGTGCCCACTGCGTGCTTGCTGCAGTGCGCCGGTAGGCACAAAACGATTGATTGACGGATCGAAGAGATCGGCGCGTGTGGTGGGTGTGTTGTCGGGACCGTAACCGCCGACAATCAACACACGTCCGTCGGCCAATCGTGTGGCGGTATGACTGTGGCGCACGGTGTTCGTTGTGGCCACGGGTATGAACCGATTGCGCGCGCGATCATACAGTTCCGCGTTCACTGGCGATATCTCTGCCAGAAATCCGCCCACCACCAGCACCCGTCCATCAGTCAGCGCGGTGGCGGTATGCGCTGCACGCGCCGCACTCATGGGTGCGGCGGCCGCGATGGTGCCAACCGCCATGGTGGCGGGCGTGGACAGCACAACGGCGGCCGACAGTACCGCGGCGCGCGAAAAACTCGGAGACCAGATTGGCATAGGCGACGCGAAGAGAGCGAGGAAGGTCCGCTCATTCGATACCGCGCGCGCTCCGGGCGTTTATCGCCCCACCACATTGGGCTCCGTCAGGGTCGCGGTGATAACCACGCCCTGACGGAGCCGGTCCTGCTCAACTGCGATGCATCAGGTATTCGAGCACGTCATAGCGTGTCACGATGCCCTGAATGATGCCGTCCTTGCGCATCAGCACCGCACGATTGCTCTTGGACAGCAGCTTGGCCACGCTCTCTACGGCCTGGTCCGACTCGACGATGGGGAACGGCTGGTCCATCGCATCGCTCACCGTGTGATCGAGCACCTTCGGGTCGGCAAGCGACTTGGTGGTGAGCTGCGATTCGGCCACACTGCCCACGCAGACCGTACCATCCATGACCGGCACCTGCGACACGTCATGCAATGCCATCAGACGAATGGCTTGTCGCACCGTAGCGCCCGGCGTCACGCTCACGATCGCTGCGGCGCTGGTGTCCTTGTTGCCCAGCACATCGGCGATGGAGGTCTGCGGCGCATCGAGCAACTGGTTTTCGCGCATCCACTCGTCGTTGTACAATTTGCTGAGATATCGCTCGCCCGTATCGCAGAGGAACGTCACGACCATGGCCTCGGGATCATCGAGACGCCGAGCCACGTTGAGCGCCGCATGGGCGATCAGACCGGCCGAACCACCCACGAAGATGCCTTCTTCGCGCGTGAGACGACGCGCCATGGAGAACGCGTCCTTGTCGCTCACCGAGATGAACTCGTCGATGACACTCATGTCGAGTGTCTCCGGCACACAGTCCTGACCCACGCCTTCCACTTTGTACGGCGCGCCGGTGGGATGTCCCTCACCCTTCGAGCGCCACAATTCCGCCAGCACCGAACCCATCGGATCGGCCGCGATGATCTTGATGTTCGGGTTCTTGCTCTTGAGGTAGCGGGCCACGCCCGTGATGGTGCCACCCGTGCCCGCCGACGCGACGAAGTGCGTGATACGCCCCTGCGTCTGCTCCCAGATTTCGGGACCCGTCGTGGCCACGTGTGCTGCGGGATTGGCGGGGTTCTCGAATTGACCGGCCAGCACCGCGCCCGGTGTTTCCTTCACGATGCGCTTGGCCATCTGCACGTAATTCTGCGGATGGTCCGGCGGCACCGCCGTGGGCGTGATGATTACTTCGGCACCGAACGCTTTCAGCAGGCGGACTTTTTCCTGCGACATCTTGTCGGGCATGGTGAAGATGCACCGGTAGCCCTTGAGTGCTGCCGCAATGGCCAGTCCCACCCCGGTATTCCCGCTCGTGGCTTCCACGATCGTCCCACCGGGCTTGAGTGTGCCGGCGGCTTCGTGTGCTTCGATCATCGGCAACCCGATGCGATCCTTCACACTGCCACCGGGGTTGAAGAAGTCGGCCTTCCCGAGCAGTGGTGTCCGGATCCCCTTGGCCACCCGCGCGAGGTGGATGAGCGGCGTCCACCCGATCGTCGCCAGTACGTTCTCGTAGGGGAGGCGGTGCCGGACGTGTTCTGCAGGAGTGGCCGACGCGGAGTCGGCGGAAAGCGTAGTGGCCATGGTAGAGTTGGTCACGAAAACAGGAGGGACGGGACGAGCACACCGTCGTGGGCGCGCCGCTTCGTGCAGTGACGTAATCTACACCTGGCCGCCGCCGCCTGCCCTCGCATCCGTTGTGACGCAGTCCATCTTTCTTTCGAGGTGACGCCCACCGCTGCCCTGCGGTTCAGGCATCACATCTCCCGCCCCGCGTCCGATGTGTCACCTGTGGTTATTCACGGCTGATCGTTTCTTGCCTGGACTGTGTTCATGACTCCGTTGCGCAATTTTCTGGCGCGTACTGTGCCCGCCGCCCTTTGGACGTCGAGCCTGGTGCTGTTGGCCACGGCCTGTGGCTCCAGTGGCGACAGTGGCACCGATCCCGGTCCGGCCCCCACCGCCATCCGCGCCGATGCGGGCAATCAGCAGACGGGGGTGGCCGGTGTGGCCCTGCCCACGCCACTGTCCGTGGTGGTCACCGACAAAGACAACAAGCCCGTTGCCAGTCGGCGCGTGGAATGGAACGTGAGCGCGGGCTCCGGTTCGGTCAGCCCCGCCGTGTCCACCACCAACAGCAGCGGCGCAGCCACCGCGCTCTGGACACTCGGCACCACCGCCGGCACGGTGCGTGTCACCGCGCAGGTCTCGGGACTCAACCCGGTCACGTTCACCGCCACCGTGTTGCCCGGCGCCGCGACGACAGTCGTTGCCACACCCGAAGTGGCCTACCTTGGCGTCGGCGACACCGTGCGGGTGCGCGCGTCCGTGCGTGATCAACACGGCAATCAGATTGCCGGGCAGGAAGTGACGTTCTCCTCGCTCGAGTCGAATGTGGCATCGGTGAACGCCAGCGGACTGGTGACAGCCCTTGTGCAGGGCACCGCGCGCATCGTGGCCGGTGGTGCGGGACGCGCCGACACCGTGCCGGTCACCGTAGGGCCGGCCGGTGCCAGCCTCTGTGGCCCGGTCACTGCACGCGCCCTCGCACTCGGCGAGGTGTACGTGCCACCGGCCGGATCCAACAGCATCTCCGCGTGCATCTCCGCGCAGAACATCATCAACGCCGAGTACGCGCTCACGCTCATTTCGACCAGCACCAACTTCGGTGCGGCCACGATCCTGGATGTGGTCAGTGCGGGCACCAATGCGCCGGTCTTCGGAGCGCTCACGGGCGATGGCAGCACGGTCAGCAGTGCGTTGCTCGATGGACTGACTGGTGCAACCGTGGTACAGGCAGGCACCGATGCCAACACCGAAGCCGAGTGGCGTCGATCGCTGATCGCGCAGCGGGAACTCACCCCGTTGGTGAACGAGGCCCGTGCCTGGCAAACGCAGCGCACGTCGCTCAGCCGGAGCGCGCTACTGGCCGACCTGGCGGTTGGCGACGCCATTCGCCTGAACGTCAATTCCAATCTGGCCTGCTCTGCCGCCGACATGCGCAATGGCCGTGTCGCGGCAGTGGGAACGCGGGCCGTGATCGTGACCGATACCGACAACCCCACCGGTGGGTACACGGACGCCGAGTACACCAGCATTCTGGCCACATTCGACACACTCGTGTTTCCGATGGACACCAGTGCGTTCGGTGCGCCGAGCAACATCAGTCAATACGGCAAGATCATCCTGTTCTACACGCGCGCCGTGAACGCCCTGACGCCCTCGGGGGCTGCCTACACCATCGGCGGGTTTTTCTTCGCGCGTGATCTGTATCCCAAGACCGCCCGTACCGGCGTGCAGGCCTGCGCGGCGTCGAATGAAAACGAGATGTTCTATCTGCTCGTGCCCGATCCCAATGCCACGATCAATGGGAACCGTCGCACGAAGGACGAGGTGACCCTGCTCAATCTCGCCACCATCGCCCACGAGCTGCAGCACCTCATCAATGCCTCACGCCGGCTGTACGTGAACGTGGGCGCTTCTCCCAATGAGCAAACCTGGCTCGACGAGGGGTTGTCGCATATCGCCGAAGAATTGTTGTTCTTCCGCGTGGCCGGTTTCTCCTCACGGCAGAACATCACGCTCAACGACATCAGCGCGACCACAGTGCGCTCCGAGCAGTTCCGCAACTACGCTTCGCAGAACTTCTCGCGCTTCTACAACTTCCTCATCGCACCGGAAACCAACTCGCCGTACGCACCCAATGATTCGCTGTCCACGCGCGGCGCGATCTGGAACTTCCTGCGGTATGCGGCAGGTCGACAAGGCGCCAGCGGCGAGGCGGCGTTTCTGCGGGCGCTGGTCAATTCGAACACCACGGGTGTCGCCAACCTGCAATCCGTGCTCTCCGGCAATCAGTTCGCCGACTATCTGCGTGATTGGTCAGTCGCACTCATCGCCGACGACTACACCGCTGCCACCACGACCGCGCTCGGAGCGACCTACACCATTCCGGCATGGAGTTTCCGCAGCATCTACCCCGGGCTCCGATTCAGCGGCGGCGGAGCGCTTGGGGTGTATCCGATTGCCACGCGCTCCCTGCGCAGCAATGTGCCCCAGCGTGTCGCGCTGGCCGGTGGCACCAGCAGTTACCTGCGGTTCAGTCTGTCCAACACCAGTGCGCTCATCACGGTCAGCAGCAATGGTGCGGTACCCCCATCGTCATTGCGATACGCACTGGTGCGCATCCGCTGATCCGGAGCGCACCACGGCCGCTTCACCATGTCACCACATCCCGCAATGATCAGCGCGGCTTGATGCTGATCTCGTAGAGCTTCGGCCACAGCTTGCCCGTCACGAAGATCCGGTCCTTGGCGGCATCGTACGCGATGCCGTTGAGGACATCTTCGTTTCCGGTACGATCGATCTTCGGCAGCAGGTTCGAAAGGTCGATCCAGCCGATCACGGTGCCGGTGTTGGGGTCGATGCGGGCGATCGAGTCCACTTGCCACACATTGGCCCAGATCTCGCCCTTCACCCATTCGAGCTCGTTGATGGCCGCCACCGGCGTGCCACGATCGGTCACCGACAACGTCTTGGTCACCGCAAACGTGTTCGGATCGCGCCACACGATGCTCGCCGACCCATTGCTCATGATGAGCGATGTGCCATCGGTGGTGAGTCCCCACCCTTCGCCGTCGTACGAAAACGTGCCGGTGCGGGTGAATGTCTTCCAGTCGTACGTGAAGGCCTTGCCACTCTGCCAGGTGAGTTGGTAGAGCTTGTCGCCCAGAATGACCATGCCTTCGCCGAAATGCGGCTGCTCCAGCGGCTGCTGTCGCACCACGCGGCCACTCGACAGGTCCACTTCGCGCAGCCCCGACGTGCCCACCTGACCCGTGCTTTCGAACAGACGGTTGTCGTGCCACTGCAGCCCCTGCGTGAACGCCGCAGGATCGTGCGGATACACGTTCACCACATCGAAGGTGTAGGTAGGCGTGCGCGTTGCTGCGGGCGTGCCACTGTCGGCCGCCGCACTGTGGTTTGCGTCGCCACAGGCACCAAACGCCCCGGCCGTGCCAACGAGTCCGGCCGTGGCGAGCAGAATCATCACGGAGGTCGCGCGGGAGCGACGGAAAGTGGTCAGGAGCGGCATGGCTGAAACGGAGTGAAGGTCAGAATGAAGCTTCCACCCACAGCCGGAGTTCGCGCAATAGCGCGATCAGGTCGCCGAGCTGATGGTTGGCATTGAGTCCGCTGGGGCTGGGCAGTGTCCAGAGGGCGGTGTCACCCAGGGCGTCGGGCTGCAGGCCCAACGTGGCCTTGGGACGACCAAACGCCGTGCGATACGCGCCGATGCCCATGAACGCCACCACACGCGGTCGATACTGCGCCACCACACGACGCAGGCGCTGCCCGCCTTCCACATACTCCGCGGCTGTCAGTTCGGCCGCCGCCGCCGTGGTGCGCTCCACCATGTTGGTGATGCCGTAGCCCAGTGGGAGCAGCTCGTGTTCATCCCACGGGGAGAACAACCGTGGCGTGAATCCCGCGCCATGCAGCGCAGGCCAGAAGCGATTGCCCGGCCGCGCGAAGTGGTGACCGACGGCAGACGTGTACAGCCCCGGGTTGATACCGCAGAACAGCACACGCAAATCAGGGGCGAGCAGATCCGGCACGGTCTTCGTGACGGCAGCAGCCAGCTCGGCCTTGGTCGGCTTTCGCGATGGCGTGGTCATCACACAGAGCTCACGACGGGGTCTGCTGCTGCCGACGCGACTCTTTGAGCGAGGCCAGCGTGTTGAGGGCCTGCATCGGCGTCATCTGCTCGGGCTCGAGTGCATCCACCGCATCGGCCAGGCGCGTGAGGGCTGGATCCACCACGGCGGCTTCACCGAAGAAACCCAGTTGGTCGGTGCTGGCCTGCAGTTGGTGCTTGAGACGCGGACCTCGTCGTTTGGTGCTCGATGGTGCCTGCATGCCTTCCGCAGTCAGGCGGGCGGCCATCTGCTCGCCTTCACCTTCGAGCAAGGCCAGCACTTCCTTGGCGCGCGCGATCACCGGAGCAGGCAATCCGGCCAACCGGCCGACCTCGATGCCATACGAACGATCGGCGCCGCCCGGAATGAGCCGGTGCAGGAACAGCACCTGATCACCCACTTCGCGCACCGCCACGGTGAAGTTGCGCACACCGCTCAACTCGTTGGCCAACTGGGTGAGCTCATGATAGTGCGTGGCAAACACCGTCTTGCAGCCAATCCCATCGTGCAGGTGTTCACTCACGCTCCATGCGATCGACACACCGTCGTAGGTGCTCGTGCCGCGTCCGATCTCGTCGAGCAACACCAATGATCGTTTCGTGGCCGTATGGAGAATGGCGCTGGTCTCGCTCATTTCCACCATGAACGTACTCTGACCGCGCACGAGATTGTCGCTGGCGCCGACGCGGGTGAACAATCGATCCACGATGGGCAGATGTGCCTCATGTGCCGGCACATACATGCCCACCTGGGCCATGAGCTGAATGAGACCGATCTGTCGCAGGATGGTGCTCTTGCCGGCCATGTTCGGACCGGTCAGCACGATGAGCTGCGCGTCTTCCGTGAACTGCAGGTCGTTCGGAATGAACTTCTCGCGCGCCATCATGCGCTCCACGACCGGATGGCGACCCGCGCGGATATCGAGCGCAAATCCATCGTGCAACACGGGGCGCACGTACTGCTCACGCTCCGCGACATCGGCAAAGCTGGCCAGCACGTCGATGGTAGCCACACGTCGCGCCACCTGCTGCCAACGCGTGATCTGCACGCCCACATCACGCCGCAGTGTCTCGAACAGCTCGCGCTCACGCGATTCGATGCGTTCGGCGGCGTTGAGCACCTTCTCTTCGTACTCCTTGAGCGCCGGCGTGACATACCGTTCGGCACCGGTCAGCGTCTGCCGTCGCTGATAGTCGTCGGGCACCAGGTGGCGATTGGCGTTCGAGATTTCGAGAAAGTACCCGAACACCCGATTGTACCCGACCTTGAGCGAGGTGATACCGGTACGCGCACGCTCCTGTTGCTGAATGGTCGCGATCGCATCCTTGCCACCGTCGCGCAGCACCCGCAACTCGTCGAGATCGTGGTCCACCCCCGGCGCGATGGTGTCTTCTTCACCGATCGTGAGCGGCGGACGCGCTACCAGCATGGTGGTGAGTCGCTCCGCGCTTTCTGCCCCATCGTCCCAGTCGGCCAACATCGCGGACAGCACCCCACCGGCGGTATGACCGGCTCCGTTCGACAGCACGCCGTGCACCGCCTTGGCCACCAGTGGCAGGCGGGCGAGCGAATCACCAAGCGCACGCAGTTCACGCGGTGTGGCGCGCCCTGCGGCCGCTTTGCTGGCCAGTCGCTCCACATCGCGCACCCCATCGAGTGCGTCACGCAACGCCGTGCGCCCCACAGGGTCGCGCACCAGGGCCGTCACGGCATCGAGACGCTGTTCAATGGCCGGCTGTTCCAGCAACGGCGCGAGCAACCACTGCCGAAGCATGCGGTGGCCCATGGGCGTGGTGGTGCGATCGAGCACCGACAACAGGGTGCCGTTGTTGTCGCGCTGATCACCGCGCAACGATTCCACCAACTCGAGATTGCGGCGTGTCATCTCGTCGAGCGGCATGACGCCGCCGGAGCGCTCCATAGTGGGTCGCGCCAGGTGCGGCAGACCGCCAGGCTGCAGCTCACGCAGGTAGCGCAGCAACGCCCCCGCAGCGCCCACGGCCGCGGCATCGTCGGTGCCGAGCCCAAACCCCTCGAGACTGCGGATATCGAACTGTCGCGCGAGATCATCGGCGGCCAACTGTGCATCGAACTCCCAACCTTCCCGCGATGTCACGAGTGCCTGTTCGGCCTGTCGCAGCACCGGCGCGAGCTCAGGGTGCGCCGCGTTTTTCACCAACAACAACTCACGCGGCGCGAGACGGGCCAACACGGCCGGCGCATCACCAATAGTGACGCCAAAGAGACGGACTTCGCCCGTGCTGAGATCGGCCGCTGCAATGCCCACCGGCACCGCGTCACGCGGGGCATCACGCATGACATCGCGCACCATGGCCAGCGCGCACACGTAGTTGGCGCGCGCACCATCGAGCAGATCATCGGCAAATGCCGCACCCGGGGTGATCGTTTCGACCACTTCGCGCTTCACGAGACCCTTGGCGAGCTTGGGGTCTTCCACCTGCTCGCAGATCGCGACGCGATACCCCTGACTCACCAGCCGGCGCAGATACTCGGCCGCCGCCTTCACCGGAATGCCCGCCAGTGGCACTTCCGCCGCGCCACCGTTGTTGCGCGCGGTGAGCGTCAGTCCGATCGCCCGTGACGCCGTTTCGGCGTCTTCGTAGAACATCTCGTAAAAATCACCCATCCGGAAAAACAGAATCGCATCCTGGTGGCGCGCCTTGATCTCCCGGTACTGCTGCATCAACGGTGTTGCCGAACCACTCACGGACTGATCTCCGCGACAAAACCGCCCTGCCCCTGCTTCTTGAGTTTGGCCAGTGCGGCGGTGGCTTCCGCACGCGTTTCATAGCGTCCGGTGCGCACGCGGAATGGCTTGCGACTGCCATCGATGCGCGCCGTGATGCCGGCCCGCTTGAGACGGGCCACCGATGTTTCCGCTTCTTTGCGTGTATCGAAGGCCGCGAGCTGCACGCTGAATCGTCCCGACGCCGAGGCGGATTTTTCCGAAGCGGTCGTCGTGGATTCCACCGGTGCCGGCGCCGACGCGGCAGGCGATGTCGCCTTGGGCACGGCGCCACCCGTCGCACCACTGGCGGCGGGAGCGTTGGGCGCAGTGGTCACCACCGATGTGCATCGACGACGCAATTCATCGGCCTGCAGGCGCAGTTCGCCTTCGGGCACACTCGCCACCGGCAGCGCGCGCAACGTCTGGCATCCGCGCGGCAACTCGCTTTCGTCGAAGTAGCTGCGCACCAGCCAGATGGTGCCGCGCGCAATGCGCGTGCTGTCTGGAAACTCGCGTACCACGCGCTCGAAGTACGGACGGGCATCGGCCGGATGCCCGCGCAACATGTCGAGTTCACCGAGACGCAGCAGTGCGTCGGGGGTACGGGGTGACAATGGTGCTTCGATCACCAGGCGTTTCCAATCCCGTTCGGCATCACCAATGCGTTCGGCGAGTACGGCACGCCAGTACAGCGCTTCCGCGAGATCGAGGCTGGCCAGCGGCGCAGCACCGACCAGCGAATCGAGCACGGCGCGTGCATTCTCACCATCACCGCGTTCGATGAGGGCGCGTGCGCGTGAGACTTCGCGCGTCAATCCCGCACTGACCCCGTCACCTCCGGTGGTTTGTGCGGCCACATCATGTGTTGGCCATGCCAGCACGCCGGCGGCACACAGGGCCATCACGCCACGCCAAGGCTTTTGTGTCTGTGACACCATCATGCCGCGCTCCGCGCCGACGTGCGTGTGGCGCACAGCCCGAGAATCAGCGACATCAGGATCTGCTCCGCATTCGATACCGTGGTTTCCTTGAGTGCCATATCTGCTTCCAGCAACAACCGGAGCGCACGATCACACGCCGCGCGACTCCATCGCTCCGTCACCTTGGTCCAGGCCGACGCCGCATCACCCCATGGCCGACCGGGAAATCCGCCTGTTTCCTTGAGAAAAGCGAAGTACTCCTGTGGCAGGCGATTGGTGGGCACACCCGCATCGCGGCGCGCCCGGCCGAACGACAGCGCAAAGGCCTGTGTACTCAGCATCATCACGATCTGCACGCCGGTGACTTTGGGTTGTCCCAACACATGCCCCACGAGCGTGATGGCCACCGCCGCATCCTGACGGGCCACCGCATCCAGCAGATCGGCGACGGTCTCTCCGCGCCGCACGCCCACGACGGCAGAAACGGCATCCGCATCGATGGTGGCGCGTGTGATGTCCGGTGCGGCATTCGATGCATGGTCTGACGCCGTACCCGTCGTACCCGCGGCGTCCTGCGCGCCGAGCACATAACTCGCACACTTGTCCAACTCGGCGGCCAACAGGTGCAGGTCGTTGCCCACTGCCTGCTGCAACAACTCGGCGGCATCAGCCGCGATATCGATATTGAGCGCGGTGCCAGCGTGATGGGTGATCCATCGGCGCACCCGTTCAGGCGTCAGCGGTGTGAAGGCCAGTGAGGTGGAGGCTTCAACGAGCGCGGTGTCCACCTTGCTGCCAGCGGGACTCACCAGCAGCAGCAGCGTATCGGAAGCCGGACGGGCGAGATACCGATCGAGTTGGGCCCGCGCCGCCTTTTTGAGCGCCGTCACATCGCGCAGCACCAGCGCGCGACGCTCGGCCAACATGGGCGGGGTGTTCAACAGACTGCCCAGCGTCTCGGCGTCGATATCGCCAGCGCGACGCATCTCGGAATTGAAATCGCGCGTACTCGGGTCGATGGCCGCGTCCAACAAATCGCGGATCGCGCCGTCCTTCAGATAGTCGTCGTCACCGTGCAGGTAATACACGGGATCGAACTGGCGCGCCTGGACGGCCGCCTGCACGGTGCGCAGGGGTGACGCTTCCTTGCTGGGGGCAGCGGCTCGTGGCGGCATGCCCGCAATCTAAACCGATCGCCCCGCCGTGCCCTCGTTCGGCACCGGCGAAGCCGATCGCGAACTAACGGACTTCGAAGGAGAAGTGTGCGCTGACGAGCTGCAGCGGCGCATCCTCGATGATCATCGCCGCGGGCCACACCGGGTTGCCGGTGGCCATGACCTGCATCAGCGCGGGCGTCACGTAGGTGGGAGCGCCGGTGATGGCGCCAGCATTGGCTGGCAGCGCGGCGGAAATAGGCATCGGCACCGCCCGCTGCGACGCAATGACCGGTTGCATGGACAGCTCCGAGGGACGGTCTCCCTGAAAGCTTCGGATCGCGATCACGCCCAGCACCGCGCTGGCGGCGACCGCGATCAGCGCCTTGGTGGCGCGCGGTCTGGCGAGTCCCAGCTCGTCGCCAACCGGATACCGGCCATCAGCCGACCGACAGGTGGCCAGTCGCTCCCGCAGACGGGCCTGAAATTCGTCGCTCGGTGACAGGGTCGGCAGGCTTCTGGCGACCATCAACGACCGTCGAACCATCGTGTCGTGCGCCGCACACGGATCACAGACCATCACGTGATGCTGGGCGGCGGTCGTCGCCTCTCCCGACAGGGTGTTGTCGAGGTAGGCGAGATGCTGTTTGCGAAATTGCTTGCAGTCCATCGGTACGGATCGGAGTCCTGCGGAAAATCCGGTGGCACCCGCTGCAGTATGGCGGCTGCATGCCAGGATACCCGGGGCGCGTCGGGCTGGTTCCGACAGGCGGTCCGAGGATAATCCCCGTCCTGTGTCCTGGTGGCAATACCCGTCCCGGCTCTGGTTGGGACGAATGACATGTCATTGGAGAAACGGCCCGGCGGCGGCGCGCCGGTTTTATATCAAAAGGGAGCAGGGGGCAGTTGGAGAGGGCGCAGATCGATAGGATGGTGTCCTATTGGTCTATGTCCTTTCCAACTGCCCCCTGCTCACTCTAGAAATCAGACGCCTTACCGAACCATAGGGGCTATGATCTCGGCGAAGGCCGTGCGCGCCCGGTTGAGGCGCGACTTCACGGTACCGAGGTTCACGCCGGTGATCTCGGCGATTTCTTCGTACGACTTGCCCTCGAGTTCGCGCAGCACGAACACCTCACGGTGATGGGCCGGCAACTTGCCCACCGACTGTTCGACCATCTCCCGCAGGTGGCGCTTGCGGAACAGGTCATCGGGGCGCGTATGCACGTCCTCGAACTGCAGAGGACGATCTTCGTCCTCGAACTTCGCCTTGATCGTCTGGAAGAGCACGAGCGGATTGCGCGACCGGTTGCGCAGCTCGTTCTTGGCCAGATTCGAGGCAATGGTGTAGATCCACGTCGAGAACTTCTTCGAGCGGTCGAAGCGCGCGATGTGGCGATAGACGCGGATGAAAACTTCCTGCACCAGATCTTCGGCGCGATCCCGATCGCCGATGGTGCGGTATACGAAGTTGAGGAGCCGTCCCTGATAGCGGTCAACAAGCTCCTCGAACGCCCGTTCCTCACCCGCGAGGAATGACGACACCACATCACCATCTTCGAGCGTGCGCAGGTGTTCGCGCACGGGCACCGTTGTGGTCTGCTGTGAAGTCCGCTGCGTACGAGCAAGTTCGGCAAAAGCCATGGGTCGAGCCCTCCTCCTGCGGTGACGCGAGCCTAAGATCCTGCGCGCTCGCGGCGCTCTCGTCCTGCCCGGTGGACATCCGGTCTGAGGTCGGTGCGCACATTCCTCTATCGCACGGGTCGTGCCGTCGGGAACCTTTTGGAACAATCCGACGCAACACTATGCCATTCAATGACTTGCCGTTCAGTGTCACCCATCACCAGATCTACGAACCGACTGGAAACGTCCCCATTTCCAACCTCGGCGTCCGAGAAAGTGGACACCGAGACCGTCAATTCGGCTCAACCGATCCGGAATTCTGCCGCATAGAACAATGCCAGCGCCGTTTTGGCGTCCTGAATCTCGCCGTTCTTGATGAGCGCCATGGCGGCTGAGAGCGGCATCGGAGCCAATTCGACGAACTCATCCGCTTCCCGGTGCGCCTCACCCGCCGTCAGCCCTCTGGCCAAAAACAGATGGATCTTCTCATCGGTGAACCCGGGCGTCGTGTACATGGTGAACAGGTGATCCACCTGATCGGCCGTGTACCCGGTTTCTTCTTGCAGCTCCCGATGTGCACACTGTTCCGGTGACTCACCGGGGTCGAGTCGACCGGCCGGGATCTCGTACAGATACTGCTCGGCCGCATACCGGTATTGCCGAATGAGCAACACGATGGGATCGGCGCTCATGTCCCCGATCACCGGCACCACCGCGCTGGCCCCGGGATGGCGCACCATCTCCAGAGAACCGATGGAGCCGTCAGGAAACCGCACCTGATCGACGTCCACCGAGATCACGCGCCCGGTATAGGCACGCGTTCCGCCCACCTTGCCGACCGGGCCCGTGTCGCCTTCGCTCACCGTTTCACCGTGCGCGAGGACTTCCTGGCGGCTTTTTTGCTCGCCTTCTTGGTTGTTTTCTTGACGACTTTCTTGGTCGCCTTCTTTGCGGCCTTTTTCGCAGCCTTCTTCGCGGACTTCTTCGCGGACTTCTTCACCGCCTTCGCCGCCGACTTCTTGGCCGGCTTCCGCGGCTTCTTCACATCGTTGCCAGCCAGCCACTCGCGCACCGTCGCGCGCAGGTACACCGGCACACGCAGGATCGTCCCGCGACACTTCTTGGATCCGCAACGGCACGCGTAGTAGCGCACATCCTCCGGTTCGTATTCATCCTGCCATTCGAACCGATAGTCGTACACGAGCTCTTCATCCGGCTTGATCGGCTTGATCGCCTTGATGTTGATGTGCCCGTCCTCGATGATCGTCTCGCAGTTCGGATCGCACGAGTGGTTGATGAAGCGGGCGTCCGTCCCCTGCCGCCGCGCATCGAGCACCGTGTTGTCATCGAGCACGAAGAGGAACGTATGGTGCCGGCCCTCGGTGTCGTCATACCGGCGATCCGCTTCGTCATGCGTGATGCGTTCTCCCCAGTACTCGTCGATGTGCTGCCCTTTGCGGATCGGCTTCACGGCAAACGCACCGCGTCCCTGAATGCGCGAGCGGCGCACTTCGTACAGATCCGACTTCGGCGGCTTGGCGGGTACGGAGGACTTCCTGGCTGGACTCACGACGGTGGATGCAGGGGGGCAGGGAGCCCGGCCACTCAGGCCGGGATGACGACATCGTCGTCGGTGGGCTCGTACACACTAATCGGTCCGAGTGCCAGCGCGGCAACCGGTTCACGGATCGCTTCGGCATCGCCGACCACCACGACCTGCAGTCGCGAGGGATCGAGATGCGCCCGCGCCACCCGCAGCACGTCGTCAGCCGTCACCGCCGCGACGCGATCACGATACGTATCGAAGTACGTCGCCGGCAGATTGAAGATCTCGAGGTTGGCGAGGCCACCGGCCACTTCGGCCGTGGTCTCGAACCGGATCGGGAACACCCCCACCAGATAGCTGATCGCCAGCGACAGTTCGGCATCGCTCACCGGCGCTTCCCGAATGCGACCGAATTCATGCACGATCTCGCGCAGGGCATCGGCGGTCACGGCCGTTTCCACCGCGGTGGAAATCTCGAACGGGCTCGCCCCGCGACGCCAGTCGAACGCCGAGTGCGCGCCGTACGTGTAGGCGTGTTCTTCGCGCAGATTCAGGTTGAGGCGCGAGGAGAACAAGCCGCCGAGAATCGCGTTCATCACGACAACCGGGAAGTAGTCCTCGTGCAGGCGCGGAATGGCCACATGCCCCACGCGCACCTCTGATTGCGGCGCACCGGCTTTGTGCACGAGGTGCACACGCGGCTCGGGGTGACGCTGCCTGGTGCTTGGTTCGGCAATGGGCGCGGCCGCCCCGCTCCAGTCACCGAAATGCTGCGTGGCCAACTGCACCGCATGTTCGACGTCGATGTCACCAACGATCATCAGCGATGTGGCATCGGGGCGAAAACACTCGGCGTGGAAAGCCTGCACTCGTTCCTGCGTGAGACGTGCGACGCTGCGTTCGTCGCCACCCGCCAACCGCGCAAATCGTGACGCCGGTTCATACAACAATCGGGTGAAGAACACGTCGGCGAGCCCGCGCGGTTCCGCTTGCAGTTGCGCCAGATCGGCCAGGCGTTCTGCCCGCAGGCGCTCCAGCTCACTTTCCGGAAACGCCGGCTGGCGCAACACTTCGGCCAACACCGCCATCGCGTCGTCGATGCGTGACGACAGCGCGGTCAGTTGCGCGATCGCCGAGTCCCAGTCGGCGCCGGTATCGAGCGTGGTACCCAGCATTTCGAGACGCGTGGCCAATGCCAGGGCGTCCATGTTGCGGGTGCCTTCGGTGAGGGCTCCGGTGACAAGCCGCGCCAACCCTTCTTCATCGCGCGGATCGCGCGCGGCACCGGCTTCGATCACCGCGAGGGTCGTCACCACCGGAAACGCCGGCACCGGCGCGACGGTGACACGCAGACCGTTCGGCAGCACACGGGTTTCGAAAGCCGGAAAACGATACGCCCGCGGAGCACCTGGGCCCGGACGCGGTGGGGCCGCGGGTGTTTCGCCGCGTACACTGGGCGTGGTCACATCGGCGCTCATGCGGTGGCCTCGAGCACAGCGTCTGCTTCATCGACATCGGCTTCCGCCGGCACATACATCAACAGCACGCGGTTGTCGGGCCCCAACCGCTCACGGGCCAGCGCCGACACGTCGGCCGCGGAAATGGCGCGATACCGGTCCACCTGCGTGTTCACGAGTGACGCATCGCCGAAGTAGGTGGCAAAGCGGGAGAGCTGGTCGGCGCGTTCGGCCGCCGATTGCATGCTGGTCACGAAGCTGGTCTCGATGAGTGCGCGGGCACGCGTGATTTCGGCCTCGGTGACACCATCACGATGGATGGCGTCGAGCTCGGCCAGCACGGCCGCTTCGAGCTGCTCGGGGGTGACGCCGGGATGGGCCGTCGCATCGACCACCAACATGTCGCTGCCCTTGGCCAGGTCATACGTGAACGCGCTGGCCTGTGAGGCCACCCGCTGGCGACGCACCAGCGACTGCTCCAGACGGCAACCGGTGCGCAGTCCCAGCACCGCCGACGCCAAACTGGCGGCGTAGTAGCCGTCCGTCCCGAACACGGGTGTGCGACACGCCACAAACAAGCGAGGCAGCGCCACGGCGTCGGGTACCACTTCCCGCCGCGTGTCTCCAAAAACGGGCGGAAGGGTCATGTCGCGCAGAGGCGGCCTGGCTTCGCCGCGCGGAATACTCCCGTAGTATTCCTCGATCAGCCGCATCGCCTCGGCGCGATCAAAATCGCCCGCCACCGTAAGGACCGCGTTGTCCGGCGTGTAGTACAGTTGGAAAAACGCGGCAACATCCTCGAGGGACGCATCGGTCAGATGCTCCATCGAACCGATGAGCGAATGATTGAACGGATGTCCCTCGGGGAACACCAACGCCGGCAAACGCTCCCACCAGGTGCCGTACGGCTGGTTGTCCACCGTCCAGCGCCGTTCGTTCTTCACCACATCGCGCTGCGTATCGAGCTTCTGCTGCGTCATGGCCGGCAGCATGCGTCCCATGCGGTCGGCTTCGAGCCACAGTGCCAGTGCCAACTGGTGGGACGGCAACGTCTCGTAGTAGTTCGTACGGTCGAGCCACGTGGAACCATTGAGGGTTCCGCCGGCGCGCTGCACGAGTTCGAAATGTTCGTTGGCTTCCACGTTCGCCGACCCCTGAAAGAGCATATGCTCGAACAGGTGGGCAAACCCGGTGCGTTCCAGTCGCTCGTTCGCCGAGCCGACATGGTACCACAAGTTGACCGCGACGATCGGTGCCGTATGGTCCTCAGAGAGTACCACCTGCAAACCGTTCGGGAGGCGGTAGCTCTCGACAGGGATGTGCATGGGTCAATATTCAGGGCTGGTCGTGCAACCCGGAACCCCGGGTCCTCCTCTTTCCGTTTCTTCGATGCGCTTCGCGCTGTGCTCCATTCCGCACGCCGTGTGTTCTGCCGGTGGGACACCTGCACGTATATGGTCACGCGCGTCACGCAGATCCCTGCGCGTTTCCCGGGTGCTGTCGTCGATGGCGCTGCTGGCCTTGGCCGCATGCGGTGATGATCCGCAGGTCCCCACGGAGGCCGTTGCCACCGGCAGCCTCACGGCCAACGCCACCGTCGCCTCGTCCGTGGGTACGGCACCCATGATCCGCATCACCGATGCCAAGGGCAAAGGCATCCGCAACGTGCTGGTCCGCTGGCGCGTCACCAGCGGCGGTGGACGGGTCACCAACGATTCCATCCGCACCAGTGCCTCTGGTGAAGCATCGTCCGGCGGATGGCTGCTTGGCACGACCTCTGGCACACAAACGTTGCAGGCCACGTCAGATGGCGTCCCGGCGGTGACCTTTACCGCGACCGCCGCGCCGGGCCCGGTCAATCAGCTCGCGCGCGCCAGTGTCGACGTGCAAACAGCCACCGTGAACACGCTGGTCGATGCTCCGCCGGCTGTGCGCGCCGAAGACCAGTTTGGCAATCCGGTGCCCGGTGTCGCAGTGCAGTTTGCCGTGACCTTGGGCGGTGGCACGATCACCGGTGAACAGCAGACCACCAATGCCCTGGGGATCGCGACGGTCGGCTCGTGGCGTTTGGGTACCACGGCGGGTCAGCAAGTGCTCAACGTGGCTGCCACGGGCACGTTTGGTACGGTGTTCGGTGCCACCGCCTTGGCGGGACCGGCCGTGTCACTGATCAAGATCGCGGGCGACAACCAGCGGGGTGTGGTGGGTCTGCCGGTGCCGATCGCGCCGGGCGTGCGGGCGGTGGATGCGTTCAACAATCCGGTAGGCAATGTGCCGGTCACATTCACACCAGGCCCGAACTCGGGCACGATCACCGGTGCCACCCGGGTGACCGACCTTGCGACGGGCGCTGCATTTGCGGGCAACTGGACCCTGGGATCCCAGACCACACAGACGCTCATTGCCACCAGTTCGCTGCTGCCAACCGTCTCGCTGACGTTCACGGCACAGGCCACCACGTCTCTGTTCGACATCGACGTGCGCTTCGTGGGCGATGGCGGCAGCACCATTGTGCGCAATGCCTTCGCCACCGCTGCGAGCAAGTGGCGCCAGATCATCGCGGGCGACATGCACAACACCATCATCCGTCAGCCCGCGGGTTTGTGCACGGATTGGATGCCTGCCCTCGACGAGATCGTCAACGATGTGGTCATCTTCGCACGCATCACCCCGATCGATGGCCCCGGCAAAATTCTTGGTCAGGCCGGCCCGTGCTCCATCAACAGTGGATCCCAGCTTTCGGCCATGGGCATCATGGAGTTCGATGAAGACGACATGGCCACCCTCATCGCCAACGGCAGTCTCACCGAAGTGATCCTGCATGAAATGGGTCACGTGCTGGGCATCGGGACGCTGTGGAACTTCCCGCCGAGTCGGCGCAGCCTGCTGGTGGGCGCCGGGGGAGAAGATCCGTACTTCCATGGCACCACGGGACGCGCACAATTCAGCGCCATCAGTGCGATGCCCTACAACGGCAATCCGGTGCCGGTGGAAAACACCGGAGCTGCGGGAACGCGCGACAGTCACTGGCGCGAGTCCGTGCTCACCCGCGAATTGATGACGGGTTTTCTCAATCGCAACGTGACCAATCCGCTCAGCCGCCTCACGGTGGGTTCACTGCAGGATCTCGGCTACGTCGTCAATCTGGCTGCCGCCGATCCCTACACGATCACCACGCAGCTACGGTATGCCTTTCCCTTCGTCGAAGCTGACGTGATCACGCTGACCAACGACATCGCGGATCTGCCACTCATGGAAATCTCCCCGACGGGTGCGCGCACACTGATCCGTGCCGCGGCGTCGGCGCGCAGTCGCTAGACGTCTCGGAGCGGTCAGTCCTGCGCCACCTGGCCACCGGTGGCCTTGAGCCAGAACATCAAGGCCACATCGGTGGGCAGGGCGATCGATTCACGCACCATGTACTCGAGCACTGCCCGATTGGCCGAAATGGGACTGGTGCGTGTCGGCGATGTCATCGGCTGCAGGCCGTGCAAACGTGCCAGCAGATCCAGCCGCAGCATGTGAAACGGATCGCTGACCAGCAGCACCCGCGGACGGGCAGCCAGTGGGGACCGCGAAGACTTCGCGCCACTGCGTGCCACCGCGTCGAGTGAATCGCGCAATGCATGGAGCAGGGCCGACGCACCCTGCATCGAGGCGAGCGACGTGCGTCCGGTCTGCTCGAGACGCACGATTTGATTGGGTACGCCGCGTCGCGCCAGATAGCGCCGGCCCGCGGCCGCTTCGCTGATCAGATCTCCCGGCCGCCGGCCGCCAGTGAGCACCACCCATGGCGCGCGCTCGGTGCGCCAGAGCCCCAGCGCATGGTCGAGACGCGCCTTGAGCACGGGCGACGGTCGTCCACCGTACTGCGCAGCGCCCAGCACGACGATGGCATCCGCCGTGCCTTCGTCACTGCCGCGCGACCAATACACGATCGCTCCCAGACACACCAGCCACGCCATGAAGGCGCCGACCAGCATGCTGGCGATCAGTTGTCGGTAGGAGAAGCGACGCGCGCGGGCCATGCGGCCAAATTATCCAGTCCCCCTGCTTTCGGTACTGGAGCGTGCACCACGGAGGCACGCGCAGCAGGGTTCGCCCACCCCGCGCGCGTCTCAGAGTGACACGGTGTTCCCGGGCGCCGGGATGTCCACGCGGAATCCATCACTGCGCAATCGTTCGGCAAAGGCCTCCTGCGCCTCGGTTTCACCGTGCACCAGGCAAACATGCGGATGGTCGCGCCCGTCGGCGGCACCCGCCGCGCGCACGGCCTGCAACCAACGATGCAGTTCCCCACGATCCGCATGCGCGCTGTAGCCCAACAGCACTTCCACCTGAGCGCCAAGGGGCACTTCCTCGCCAAAAATGCGCAGCACGTCCCGCCGTTCCACGATGCGCCGTCCCAACGTGTGCTCGGCCTGAAATCCGACAATCAGGATCGTATTGCGCGGGTCACTGGCGCCATACCGCAGATGGTGCAGGATGCGGCCCGATTCGGCCATGCCCGAGGCGGCAATCACGACCATCGGGCCGTGCAGGGTGTTGAGGCGTTTCGACTCCGCCACGTCCCGCGTGAACGTCACCATGGGGAAGTCGAAGAGATCCCTCGTGCGACGCACCAAATCTTCGCTGTGATCGAACACCTCGGGATGCATCGCAAAGACCGATGTCGCGTCGGTGGCCAGCGGGGAGTCGATGAAGATCGGGATGGCAGGGATTTTCCCTTCCCGGCGCAGTCCGTGCAGGTCGTACACCAGTTCCTGCGTGCGTCCCACGGCAAACGAAGGAATGATCACGCGTCCCCCCCGCGCCGCCGTTTCGCGAACGACGCGCGCGAGCTGCTCGCGGGCGCCGTCCACCGACTCGTGATCACGATTGCCGTACGTGCTTTCGCAGATGATCACATCCGCGCCGGTGGTGGGCGGCTGCGGATCGCGAATGATGGCCAGGCCACTCCGTCCGATGTCGCCGGAGAACACGAGACGGCGGAACGTATCCCCTTCGCGCAGCTCCAGGGTGACCGAGGCACTGCCGAGGATGTGTCCGGCGTCGGTGTACATGGCGCGCACGCCGTCGGTGACGTCGAACCACTTGTGGTACGGCATGCCGATCATGCGTTCGAGCGTGCGCGTGGCGTCTTCCACCCGATACATCGGCTCGACGATTTCATCGCGATGACGGGCCAGGAATTCGGCGTCCTTTTCCTGGATGTGCGCCGAGTCGGCCAGCATGATGGCGCACAGATCGCGCGTGGCAGAGGTCGCCCAGATGTTGTTCTTGTACCCCTGCGCCACCAGGTAGGGCAGGCGGCCGGCGTGGTCGATATGGGCGTGGGACAGCACGATGGCGTCGATTTCGTCGACGGGCAGGGGCAACTGCATGTTCTTCGCGCGCGATTCGCTGCGCTTGCCCTGAAACATCCCGCAATCGAGCAGGACCGTACGATTGCCGACCCGCAGGATATGGCACGAGCCCGTGACTTCCTGGGCAGCGCCGGAGAATTCGATGTGCATGAGCGGTGGGCTGAGCGGGGTGGGTCGCCGACAGCGGACTCCTCATTCGTGGCAACTCACACGAATGGGCCCGTCCGCAATGTTAGCGGTCTGTGCTTGCCCCCAACAGCGTGCCGTCACGCTGTGCTGGTGACCTGCGTGTACCCGTCAGGTACACGCTTGGCGAACTACCAGTCTCGTTGGCGCGGCCAGTGCGCAATGGATTCGGCGCGATGCGTCGACAGCCATTCCCGCATCTTGCCCCAGTACTGCATGAACCAGCGTCGGCCCATGTCGGTCATCGGTGAGTCTCCTGCTCGGAATTCGTGACACCATCGTCGGCGCCGTTTGGTTGTGACAGTATAAGCAGCCCGCGGTAACAGCACAGTGACGGAGCGCATTATGTGCGCTACGGCATATTTCTCCACCACTCGAAGACATTTTTCGCGTCGCATCACTGAAGTCACACCGCGGGCACACTCCATGCGATGCCACTCCTACTCTGTCACGGAGCTGGCACGTCTCAGGAACCAGCACCCTCATTTCCCCCACAGCATCAAAACGGCCGGGGTTGGCGGCCCACATGGAGCCCCGTGGTGGCGACTCCGGTATTGGACGGTCCGCTGGAGTGCTTTTCGCGCCAGCAGGCGCCACCGAGTCCTTTCTCCATCTGCCGAGGGGGCAGAGGACGCCGCCGAAACGCGGCGGTGGCGATGGTGGACACCGATATCTTCGCGGGCCGCACCTCGGGTATCATCCCGCGATACCCGACGCGCAGCCCGCCATGTCCGCCGAGGATCAGCTAGTCATCGGCGATCGCTTGCCCTGTTTTCCGTCGGACTGATCAGCGCCGGACTTTCGGTCCGATGATCCGTCCTGGTGGTCCTGGCCATTCCTGGCCTTCTGACCATCCGCGCGCTGCAGACGAATCTGATTCTGCACTTCGCGCACACCCGCCACACGATCGGCAAGGTCTTCGGCCAAACGCTTCGTACGGCGATCGGTGGTGGTGCCGGAAAGAGTCACCTCCCCCCCATCCACCTTCACCTCGATCTCGCTCGCGTCGATCATCGCGTGCCGCTCGAGCTGCTCGCTCAATTCCTCCTGGATGCGCTCGTCGGAACGCTTCCACCCCTTCGGTCCACGACCGCTGAAGTTCGACCGGGAGGAATTGGTGTCACGGGAATCCCACGACGCGTCGAAGTCCTGCTCGCGCTGAGCGTAGCGGGAATCGCTACGTCCCTTCTCCATGTCCTGGATGAACTCGGCGCCATAGTACGGTGCATCCGTGCGATGCTGGTCGTACGAGCCGTTGCTGGGACGTGCGCCGTAGCCCCGGCCGCCGTTGAAGCCTCCTCCGCCGTACCGATCGCCACGCGTATCGCCATATCCGGGCTCGTTCTGACGATCCGCATACTGACCGTTGTACGGACCGTTCGGTGAACCGTTCTGGCCACGATCGTAATGCGTCGGCGCCACCGTGCGGTGGTTGCCTTGATAGCGATCCATGTCCTGACCGTATCCATCTGCCTGATTGGCCGCGCCATTGCGGTACCGTGATGATTCCCGCTCATACGGCTCCCACTCGGCATTTCCGCGACTCCGGTATGTCTCTGAGCGATCACGTGACGACGGACCATCAGCGTACATGCCATCGTCATTTCTCGAACGGGAGGCGTTCGGCGAGTGGCGTTCGTCCGGACCCTGCTGCCAATGCCGATCGTCGCGCATGCGCGCCTCGTCAGCGTCGTACCGCGTATCACGCTCCCGTCCCTGCTGGTAGCGCTGGTAGTAGTCCTCACCATGGTACTGATCGCGGTACGGATTTCGGGTATGCTGTTCGCGAGCCATGTCATCGCTCCGGTATTGAAAGGATGTCGCGTTGATCTGTTGACCTTCGCCGCACATACCAGTGGCAATCCGCGTGCCGCACACGGGCGAAACTGTCACATCGTGTGTCCAATGACACGACACATGACACTTCACTGCGCTACGTCACGGCGCGTGCGCGAATCTGTGCACATTCTCTCCACATCGTGTGATTCAATCCGACGCTGGAGAGCCCACACATGATGCGATGTGACGATCTCGCTGCCACTGCAGCCTTCGTGGTGCACAGTCCGGTGCGCTGGGATGCAGCCTGGCAGCGGCCCCAGGAGATTTTTTCCCGCCTCGCGCGAACATGCGACGTGCTCTACGTGGAGCGGCCCGTCTTTCTCGACGATGTCCGGCGACCGGCGCTCGATTGCACCGAGCCCATGCCCGGCATTCACCGAATCGTGCCGCGGTTGCCGGTCATGTACGCGACGATCGAACATGCCGCGCAAATGATGGTGCGCACCCTGTTGCTGGAGTGGATCGATGCAAACGCCGAGTGCCGGGCGCGATTCGAAAGCCCGATCCAATGGTACGGGACTGCGACACCGGCGCCGGTCATGCTGGACGCCTTCGATGCACGGGCCATCGTGTATGATCGCGTGACCGACGAGGACCTGGAGGACCAAACGCGCGCGAGCGTCGACGACGCCGTGCATCGCTCCGAGCGACCAGGAACAGCAGCCACCGATACACATCATCAACGATGCCTCGGCGAACGATTGCTGCTCGCGCATGCGGACATTGTCTTCAGTACGGGTCGGACGCTCTCCGAAAAGACGCAGGCGTGCTGGGAACGGATGGTCGCGGAGATGCTGTGCCTCGCCCGCCTGCCCTTCAGAACCGCTTGACCACCGTGTCCGCCTATGTCCGACTGACGTCACGAACCGGGGCGCGCTGCATTGCACGGCGCCCCGTCCAATGCCCTAGTTGTCGCGGAGACCCGGGGTGCGCATGTGTCGTCGTGTCAGCAACTTCTGCAGACTCTGGCGATGCAGACCGATCGCGCGCGCGGTCTGCGCAATGTTGCCCCCATGCCGGGACAACGCCGACGTGAGATACGCGCGATCAAACTCATCCAGCGCAACCTCCCGTGCTTCCACAAGAGGAAGTTCCTCGAGCGGTGACACGATGCGCGCACCCGAAGTCACCACGGGCTCGGACTGCGTCTCAGAATCCGCCGCGTCCATCGAGAATCCGCCGGACACGGTGACACCGGCAGGCAGATCGGCGGGCGTGATCGCCGGACCATCAGAGAGAATCACCGCCCCCTCGATGCAGTTGCGCAGTTCGCGGATGTTCCCGGACCACGTGTGCGCGGCCAACAACGCCTGCGTGGCGGCATCCGGCAAACGCACCGGCAACCCATGGCGCTCTGCGAACAGACGCACAAAACGCTCAGCGAGCAGCGGAATATCCGCCGGACGATCGCGCAATGCGGGTAGTTCGATACCGACGACATGAAGTCGATAGAGTAGATCTTCACGGAAATCGCCCCATGCCACCAACTGCGGCAAGTTGCGATGGGTGGCGGCAATGACCCGCACATCAACCGAGGTGATCTTCGAACCGCCCACACGCATCACTTCGTGGCTTTCGAGTGCGCGCAGCATCTTGGCCTGTGCCGACAGCCCGAGATCGCCAATTTCGTCGAGAAAGAGCGTGCCCCCATGCGCCGCCTCGAACAGTCCGGCGCGATCGCGTAGCGCGCCCGTGAATGCACCACGGGTGTGTCCGAACAGCTCGGACTCCACCAACTCTGACGGCAGCGCCGAACAATTCAGTGCCACAAAGGGCTGATCGCGGCGCGGGCTGTCGTTGTGCAACGCGCGTGCCACCAGTTCTTTGCCCGTGCCACTTTCGCCGGTGATCAGCACCGACGCATCCGTCGCAGCCACTCGACGGATACGGTGGAACACCTGATGCATGCCAGGGGTGCTCGCAAACATCCCGTGAAACTCGAGGTGCGATCCGGGCGACACCGCGGTCTGCTGCGGCAGCGCGGGCTCCTCGGCCGCCTTGAGGAGACGTTGCAGTTCCCCTGCTTTCAGGGGGAGTGTGAGACGCCCGATAGGGCCATGTGGCAGCGCCGGCAAGCGATCGTGACGCGCCGGCAAGGCATCGAACCAGGCAATGGGCAACGTGCTCTGGTTGCCGCGGATGGCCTGCAGCAGTTCGAGACCATCGTCGGTACACAGGCGCTGATCACAGAGTACCAGGTCGATCTTTGCCGGCCCGACCATACGACCCAGTCCTCCAGGATCCTCGGCATGCAACACCTCGAGCTCCACCGCCTCGAGACTGCGTCGCAGCGCCGCGTGTGCCTCTGCACATGCCGTTACGACCAACACTCTGGTGACCGGTCGCCGATCCTGCAGGTACGGCCGCCTGCCGATCGGCCCCACACCACCGGGACCGTCATCCCAACCCGACAGTGGGCGGTGCAACGGATGTACGGTTCCAACATTCATCTCGAGCATATCGCCTCGTCTGCAGGCACGGTGTCGCGTCAACGCGCCATCGCGTGCCTGCGGTATGCGTCATTTCTGGTGAACACATGCAATCTTGAGCACGCACCCCTTGTTTTCTGTGACAAAGGGGCCAAAATCGCGCATTGGCGCGTGACTACGGCTGCTCAGGTCTCACCGAGTCGCATCCATCGGCGCACAACGGGCGCATCGAACGTCGAAAACGCTTCCAGCAGTTGTGCGGGATCATCATGGGAAAGCAGCCAGCGGCGTGGTGTGCCTCGCAGGAAACCTTCTTCTTCTGCCTGGTCGAGCAATCGCTGCAAGGGCGCCCAGAAGCCATCCACATCCAACAGGCCGATCGGCTTGCGGTGCACGCCCAGTTGTGCCCAGCTCCACGTCTCGAAGAATTCCTCGAACGTGCCGATCCCTCCGGGCAGCACCATGAACGCATCCGACAGCTCCGCCATCATGGCTTTGCGCTCATGCATGGAATCGACGATGTGCAAGGCCGTCAAACCGGTGTGTGCCACTTCGCGTTGCACCAATCCGTGTGGCATCACACCAATCACTTCACCACCAGCCGCCATCGCCGAGTCCGCGACCGCACCCATCAGTCCGGTGCGACCACCGCCATACACCACGGCCAATCCGCGCGCCGCCAGCAGCGCACCAACACGCCGGGCCGCTTCGAGATACGCAGGCCGAGCGCCTTCATTCGAGGCGCAATAGATGCCGATGCGATGCAGTGGCGCGATCGGAGCGATCGATTCGAGAGCAGGAGCCGTGTCAGCGGGCGAGTTCATGCAGGAAAAGTAGCAGGCCTCGTGGCCAGGATCTGCAGTCGACGCCACGCGCCCCACAACACCGGTGCGGTCAGTGCAGGCGCCAGACAGGCGAGACCGACCACCAACGATGCCAACACGCCCGTACGCTGCGGCCAATTCCATATCACGGCCTGCGAAATCGTCAGCAACGCATCACCGGATACAGCCAGCGCCAACACACCGCCGAGTTGTGCGGCACGTCGACGCACGACCGCGCCGCGTTGCGCGGCCAGATATCGCAGCCGCCAGAGCGCGATCACCAGCAATACATCGAAGAACACCCACGCGGCATGCACCACGGGCGACGGAAACCAGGGCGTCGTGGGTACCAGCGCCAACAGGACGGTCCACGGCACGAGCAGCCATTCAAGCAGACGCAACAGTGGCGCGGGCCCTCGGGCGATCGTACGCACGCCGAACCACCACAGCGGTCCACCGGCAAACGCCCGCAATCCATCGTACAGCGCCAACCAGCGCACATTCTCGCGTGGCCATGCGAGATAGATCGGCTCCCATCCATCGGGACGCAGCTTGCGCTTGAACGCGGCCAGTCCGTCGAAATTGAACAGCGGCCGTGAAGCGCGGCGGATCTTGGCCAGCCATGGTGCAATGGGTCCATGCAACGGTGCGAGCCCCAGCGTGGCCCAGGACACGCCTTCGGTCTGCATCTCGCGCATCGCCTGATCCACCAACAACTCCGCGGTGCCGTTGGGCGCTTCGGGGTCGCGCAGCAGATGCTCCAGCAACCATCCGCGGCGCGCCGGTACCGGTGCCATCGACAACAGACCAACCAGATGGTCACCGCGTAGTGCCACGAAGGTGCGGCGCCAGCGAGCACCCGTGCGCAGATCCACATCCACCAGAAAGCGCATCGGTGGCATGCTGCGGGTGGCGTGCCATCGGCGAATGAGCCGATCAAAAGTGTCGTGCCATGCCGCCGACAATCCGGCTTCTGGCGTCAGTGCCCGGACTACCACCCCCTTGGCGCGCGCCCGACGCAACTGCTCCCGCAACGAGCGATGTCCGCGCAGATGCGCTTCCCATTCCTGCGGATTCCATATGGGCTGCTCGCCGATCAACCAGCGATCGAGCTGGTGCGAACGCAGCAGCCGCCCTTCCGTGGCGAAGAATGCCACACGCCCATCGGTGGCGCGCCGGCGCACCATGAACGATTCGGCCACATCCACCAGCCGATCGAGCGGCGCGACGGGCTCTCCAGCGGTGACCACACCACCTGGCACCCTGACGTACGCGACATACGCATCGGCCGCCACATCGGTCGGGGAGGTCGCAGGGCGCGCCGTCGCGTCGGACACGTCGACCTGCATGCCGCGATTCAGCGCGGAGAACGCCGTGGCCGTGCGCCCCTCTGCGTGCAGTATCGCAGAGATAGCGAGGACCGCGTCGGACGGGCTACCTTGCCCCATCATGTCTTCACCGCTCGACTTTCCCACCCTGAGCATCGTAGACCACCCGCTGGTGCGTCACAAGCTCACGCTCCTGCGCGATCGCGCCACGCCCACCAAGCAGTTCAAGGAGCTGGTGGACGAAATCGCGATGCTGATGGCGTACGAGGCCACACGCGACCTCGTGCTCGAGCCCAGTTCCGTGGACACGCCGCTCGAGACGACCGGTGGATGGACGGTGCGAGGCAAGAAGCTCACACTCGTCCCGATCCTGCGGGCGGGGCTGGGCATGGTCGAGGGCATCCTGCGCCTGATTCCCTCGGCGCGAGTTGGTCATATCGGACTCTACCGTGACCACGATACGCTCGAACCGGTCGACTACTACTTCAAGGTCCCCGGCGATGTGAGCGAGCGCGATTTTCTGTTGCTCGACCCGATGCTTGCCACGGGTGGCAGTGCGTCGGCCGCCGTGACGTCACTCAAGCGGGCCGGTGCATCGCGCATCCGCTTTCTTTGTCTGGTCGCTGCCCCGGAAGGCGTGCGACGCCTGACGGCCGATCATCCCGATGTGCCGATCCTGACGGCCTCCCTCGACCGGGAGCTCAATGAACACGGGTACATCCTGCCTGGCTTGGGCGACGCCGGCGACCGGTTGTTCGGAACGCGCTAACAGGCTTTCACTAAGCGCGTTTCAGGTGAACCACTCGCGTGGTTCGACCTTTTGCTGCTCGGCCGTCATCAGGATCCAGCTCTGGCCGACGGGGTCGGTGATCTCGGCAACGACACGGTCGAACCATTCGGCAGCCTGCCGTTCGTCGCCGATGCGTCGCCACAGCTCACCGACGAGATACGTGATCACGGCGCGCTCGTCGGCCGGAACAGTATCAAAATCGGCCAGCGCGTCCATGAAGCGCCATGCGGCCTTCCGGCGAAAGAAACGCTCCGCTTCGGTGTCCTGTTCATCCACGCAGCACCAGGCGGCGCGGAGATAGAGGTCTGCCAGATAGCGTGGATCGTTGCCCTGCCATTCGGCCACCTTCGCCGCGTGTTCGTACTTGAGTGAGCCAGACGGACTGGCCTCGTGCAGCGTGGGGGCCAGATCATCCCACACCTGCTCGCGCAGCAGGTCGCTCAGTGCCACATCGTCATCAAAATCGCGGGTGACACCAGCGTAACCACATTGTGTGCACAGATGTACGAAGTACGGCAATGGCTGCATGCCGCTCGCACGCTCGTGGAAGTCGGTGCGCTTGCCGCCATGTCCGTTCGTCGCCACAACCGTCTGGGAGCGAAAGTCGCTGGCGCAGACGGGGCAGGTGAGTTCAATAAGATTGAGCGTTGTCATGGTCGGGGCGAGTCCGGGTTCCTGCTTCGATTCTGAGTGTCGGCAGCAACCCGGGGTGAGTTGAACGTCAAGCGGCTCCGTACAAATCCCGACGGCGGAATCGTGCCTTGTTGTCGACTCTCTGGCGGGCTATCTTGCCGCGTCTCTTCATGCGTGTGTGCGGCGAGTGGTACGCGGTGTTCCACGATCGCGCCGGCTTCCCGAGTCCGGGTCGTTGATGTTGATCAATCTCGTTCCCGATTTTCTCGCCGTACTCGACGCCGCTGATCGCCATGCGGCGTATCTTGCGTATTTCGAGCGCCATCGTGCGCTCCTGTCGGCGTACTGGGACAACTATGTCCTCGAGCCCTCCGGCCCCCACTTCGAAGAAGTGGTGCGCGCCACCGTGGCCGCCGACCGCAGCGATCTGCTCGCGCTGCTCGCCAACACGGACATCGTTGCCCTGGCACGCAGCACCGAAGAGAAGGTCCGCACCCTGCTCGATATCGATGTCAGCTACGACATCGTGCTCATGGTAGGCGTCGGCGCGGCCAACGCCGGGGAATTGGTGGTGAACGGCCGTGGTGTCGCCTTTGTGTGCCTCGAGCACTTCACCGGTGTCGCCAACCCCGACACGCAGGGGCTGGGGCTCGATCCAGAGTTGATTCCCCTCTGGCTGGCGCACGAAATCGCCCATGTCGTGCGATACACGTCGCCGAGCAGTCGCAGCATGATGCGCGACATCGTGCTGGACGCCGGTGGGTACTATTCGTATTGGGAAACCGGACGGCAGGCGCCACTGCGTGAGCTGCTGATGAACGAAGGGCTCGCCGTGCAAGTCTCGCGCGCCGTCAGCCCCGGTCACGCCACCTGGGAGTATTTCGGGTTCGCGCGACGCCAGTATGCCCGCACGCGGGAAATCGAGCCCGTGCTCCATCGCGCCGCCACCCGTGACTTCGACCGTGCCGCGCTCGGCTTACGCCTGCGGTATCTGTCGGGTGGCATGAGCGACGAGGCCCGCACCGTCGACCGAGTCGTGCTCCCTGAGCGCGCCGGGTATTTCCTGGGCGCACGCCTCGTGGAATCGGCGATCAATGCGCGCGGCTATTCCTGGTCGGTGCGCGCCAGTGCTGAAGAACTGGCCGCCGCGGCCGAACCGATGATGGAGCGCCCGCGACTCACCGTCGTGAGCTGATTGCCGCGATCGGCGGTGTTGTTGTGCACTGGTTCGTGCGCTGTATCACAGTATCGGTGACACGAGTTGGGTGACGCACTACTTGCCGATGCAGAAGTCCCGGAAGACCCGATCGAGTACATCGTCCGTATCGATGGTGCCGATCAGATCACTCAGTGCCTCACGCGCGGTGAACAGATGTACGGCGGCAACAGGCGCCGGCAATGCACCACTCGTCCAGGCATCCAGGAACGCACGCACTTCATCTCGCGCGTTCGTGAGCCCCGCCCGATGACGCTCTCGCGTGATCACGGCATCGTTTGACGCGCTCACCACCGCCGTTGCCCCCAACGCCGTGTCGATCGCCTGCAGCAGCGATGTGAGGCCCTCGCCGCTTTCGGCACTCACCAGATGGATGTTCACCCATGTGGTTTCCGGTCCGATGAGATCCCACTTGGTGTGCACGGCCAGCACCGATGCGGCGGTATGGGGTGCCAACGCCTCGATGGTCTGCACCACGCTTTCCATATCGTCACCACACGCCAGCACCACCTGCGCCTGCGCCAGATAGCGGCGGCTCACCTCGATGCCGAGCTGTTCGATGGGATCGGTGGTGTCGCGCAATCCAGCGGTGTCCACCAGACGCAGTGGCCACGGCGTGCGATCGAGCAGCGCTTCAATGGCATCACGCGTGGTGCCCGCAATGGGCGTGACGATGGCGCGTGATTGACCCAGCAGTGCATTGAACAGCGACGACTTCCCGGCGTTGGGCGGTCCCGCGAGCACCACGAGGGCCCCGTCGCGCACCATCGTACCGGCGGGCGCAGTACGCAACAGCGCGTCCAGTGAGCTCACCAGCCGCTCGCCCGCGTCGGTGATGCGCGAGGCGGCGATCGGACCATCGTCCTCTTCGGGAAAGTCGATGTCGTAGGCGATGAGCGCTTCGAGGTGCACCACCTCTTCCCGCAGCGCCAGCAAACGCCGCGACAGGCCGCCATCGAGTTGGGTCAGCGCCTGCTGCTGCATGGCCGATGTGCGCGCATCGATGATGTCGGCCACGGCCTCGGCCTGCAGCAGGTCGAGACGCCCGTTGAGCACCGCGCGGCGCGTGAACTCCCCCGGGAGTGCCGGCCGCGCACCCGCCGCAATACATGCCGCCTGCACACGCATAGGCGCGATGTGGCCACCATGCGTCGTGATCTCCACGGTCATTTCCCCTGTGTACGAACGCGGCGGGGCAAACCAGGTCACCAGCACTTCGTCCAGCGGCTCTCGGCTCACCGGATCGTGCAGCACGGCGCGCAACGCGTGGCGGGCCTCGGGTTGGCCGGTGTCGTACGCACCGAGGGCGCGAGCGATATCCACCGCTCGCGCCCCCGAGAGTCGCACCAGGGCGACCGCCCCACGTCCGGGCGGGGTGGCCAGGGCAACGATGGTGTCGTCACCCCCAGCGATCACCGCCGCCGGCGCATGCTGCATGCGCCGCTATCCCCGCACGAGCGGCGCAGCCTTGCTGCGCTCGCGCGAAATGAGCCACTGCTGCGGCAGCGACGCGAGGTTCTGAATGAAGTAGTACAGGTTCAGACCCGACGCCATGTTCACGAAGAAGATCAGCATCATCGCCGGCATCAGGTACATCATCATCTTCTGCTGCTCGTTGGCCTTGATGCCGCGCATGCCCAGCCACGACAACACCAGTGCCGTGATGGCCACGAGAATCGGGATGATGTAGTACGGGTCCTTCACGGAGATGTCGGGGAACCACAGGAACGACACGCCGCGGAATTCGATGGTGTTCTGGAACACGAAGAACAGCGCGAAGAACACCGGCAGCGGAATGAGCATCGGCAGGCAGCCCGACAACGAGCTGAATGGGCTCATGCCGTGTTCCTTGTACACCTGCATCATGGCCGCCTGCAGCTTCTGCGGGTCGCCCTTGTGACGCGCCTGAATGGCCTGCAGTTCCGGCTGAATGCGCTGCATCTGCATCGAGCTGCGCATGGCCCGCTGATTGAGCGGCCACAGGATGATGCGCACGGCCACACCGAAGATCACGAGGATCCAGCCGTAGGAGACACCAAGCGTCTTCTTCATCCACAGCAGCAGCGTGATGACCATCGTGGCAAACGGCTGCACGATGCCCTGGATCCAGCCACCGTAGGGATTCGACGTTTCGAATTCGCGGCCCATGGCGACGAGGCGCTTGAACTCCTGCGGGCCCACATACGCTTCGAACGCCACGTTGCCGGCCTTGAGCGGCATGACCAGCGTGGCTTCACCACGCGTCGCGGCTTTGGCAACGCGCGGCCCACCCGTGAAGTTCGCTTCCAGGAACGGCGTGCCGCCCTTCGGGGTGAGCACGCCGAGCATGAAGTACTTGTTCTTCGCCACGGCCCACGTGAGCGGACCCGGTTCGATGCGACGCTCACCCGGATCGAGTGAGCGGAACGTGACCCCCTTCGCGCTGCTCAACTCGGGCTTGTAGGCGTACGCGAGGTGATTCTGATCTTCCACCGAATCGGCTTCCGAGCTGCGGAAGCCACGCGGCAGATCCACGAGCAGGAAGCTGGTCTCCGGAACGCCGGTCACCGCCGCCGCAACCGCCACATGGTAGCTGTCGGGCTGGAACGAGTAGCTGATCGAGACCTGACGTGGCGTGCCGGCCACGGCGGCCAGTTCGGTTTCGTAGCGCACCGTGCTCACGCCGTTGTTGCTGCTCTCGGCGGTCCGAAAGATCTGCTTGTCGAGTGCGATGGTGTCACCGGGCACGACGAGGCGGAAGCTCAGCAAGCGATCGCCCGGTCCGGCGAGCTCCACGGAACCTTCCTTCGTGCGTCCACGATTGGACAGCGCCTGATAGCGCGTCATCGTGGCCCCGACGAGGGCCGCGCCCTGGTTCGTGGTGCGGTAGTCGGCCGATGCGGTCTTCACGACCGTGGTATCCACCGACAACTGTACCGGTGTGGCCAACAGCGCCGCTGAATCGGCGGGCGTGGCACCAGCGACCGGTGCAATGGGGCTTCCGCTGACCCGTGCCGCCGCCGCCGCGACCGAATCACGCAGTGAGTCGGCGGCCAGTGAGTCACCGGCGACGGCCATGCTGCCCGGCACCGGCTTCGCGGTTGGGAACAGGTACGGCGTCAGAATCAGGACCGCGGCCATCAGAACGACGGCGAGGGCGATGCGGCGTGGTTCCATGATATAGCTGAGAGAGAAGTGCTCAGGGCACCGGATCAAATCCGCCAGGGCGGAACGGATGACACCGCGCAATGCGTCGCATGGCCAACCATCCACCTCGGAGCGCGCCGTGTTTTTCCAACGCTTCGATGGCGTACGCTGAGCAGGAAGGATAATACCGGCACGCTCCCCCGAAGATGGGCGAGAGTGTGAGCTGATATCCGCGAACGAGCAAGACCAGCAGCGTGCGCGGCCATGTACGGATATCCATACGCCTGGTGCTCATGCCGGTGGTGACGGTGCGCCATGCGGCGGTGCGCCATGCGGAGGCACCACATGCAGGCGCGCGAGCCGCGCGGCGAGCTGCTGCACTTCCTCACGCAGCGCCTCGAACGGGCGATCGTAGGCGGAGGGCACGACGCGAAGCACCACGTCACAGGCAGGAGCGGTCGGCAGCACATACAACCGTACGAGCTCACGCAGCCGCCGTTTCAGGCGATTGCGTGCGACGGCCGAGTGCTTGTAGCGCGGCACCACAAACCCCACGCGGGCAAATGCAAGAAGGGAAGCAGTGGTACGCGCCTCCATGGACGCGCTGCGCACTCGCTTCCCTTCCAGTCGAACCCGCTCAAGCTCCGGCCCGCGCGTCAGTCGCTGCGCGCGCGGGAAGGAGCGGGAATCAGGCGCCCGCGTACTTCGACGGGAGCTTGACGGTCAGCTGCTTGCGCCCCTTACGGCGGCGGCGAGCGAGGACTTCGCGACCCCACTTCGTCTCCATGCGCGCACGGAAACCATGCTTGCGGATACGACGCGTGTTGCGCGGACGATAAGTGGGCTTGCCCATGACAAACTCTGACGGAAACGGATTGACGTGGTGACGGAAATAGCCTCGGAACTTACCCCGCCCGGTAGCGTCCGGTCAAGGGGTCCCGCTCGCCAAATGTATCTCTGACAACGAGTTGCCCACCAACCCCTCCACTTGCTTGCGAACACGTATCGGCCAGAGGGGCGAACGATTAGACATGTCCAGCCGAAGCCCGGTCGATTGAC